>JBEBXK010000013.1:0-104105 GCA_040391605.1 Vulgatibacter incomptus | reverse complement strand
AGAAGTTCACCGAGCTCACGCTACGAGTGGGCCAGTGATGGGGGGCAGGTCACCTTCAGTAGCGCCATAACCTACGATCACCACATCATCACTAGATAAACCAGCGCCAACGTCATTCAGAGCTTGGTCAATGTCTCCGAGGAAGACCCGTGCCGTATTCTCAACAAGCCAGGTTGGGACCGATTCGACAAGCGACAGCACGGCAAGGTCGTGGTCCCACCAATCGCCTGGGTTGCCTGGGTATAGTTCCGCCGTGTCGATATGAAACGTGGTCGTTCGATCCTGTGCAAACTGAACTGTCCAGTCGCTGCTTACACCGGGCGCCTTGGTCTGATTGATGCAATGGGCGGCTGTGAGTAGAATTTTTCGCCTAACTAGAGTTGCCGAACAAGGCATGACTTCGTAGCTGCTGACCGGGGTCTGGATTCGAGCGACGGTACCTGCAATTCCCCAACGGCTCCCCGTGTTTGATGCAGTGGAGTCCTCTTCCTCGGCAACTCCGGCGCCGTAGAGTGGACCGAGGTTCTCGACGGTGCGCACCGAGGGATGCTCGTTCGCGGTCGATTCATAAGAACCGCATGCTTGGAAGGCGACGACAAGGGCAACTGCCGCAGGCCACTTGAATGTGTGCATACCATCCTCCCTGGGTGGCTATGGTGCGGCTGCTACTAGCGAAGGTGGAGAGAGCCTACTGGGGACCCAAGCAGGCAGCAATCACCCTTTTGGGGGCACTGATCCTGGTGGAGGGATCGGCCCGATCGCCCGATCCGGACTGATGCGTAAGGACGACCTCGCCCGCTCCGCCGCGGCCGCGCCTTGGGGCAATCCAGGCTGCGTCACCTAGTCCTTTGCCTCCCCTACTGCCGGCCCGCCTCACTCCAGTGGATTGCCGACGAATGCTTTGTTGACAAGATTCGGAAAGAATCTTGCCATTTCGCTACTTCAGGACGGCACGGGCGATACCGGCCCTGGGGCTTCTTACCCACGATGCGGCAATTCTTTGAAATCAGTCCCTCGCACGCGAGCTGGCACCTCTGCGGGGTCACGTCCGCGATCCGTTTTGTCGCAGACGCTTCTGGATTTCTGCTTGATCAACCTGGAGAGCAAGGCGGGATGTCGCCCCCTCGAATGCGCGGCAAAGCTATGGAGCATGCGGCGCTACGGCCCCGCTCAATTCAACTTTCATTTCTTCGCCATCCTTCAGCCGATGCGGCGGAGGAGCGCCTCGATGGCCTGCTGGCAGGCGGCGTCGTAGCCGACGGTGTCGTCGTTGGCGTAGAGGTCGAGGTAGTGGGAGAGGCCGGCGCGGTCGAGGCCTCGGGAGGTGCCGTGGGGGCCGAGGGCGTCGAGGACCTCGTCCTTGTGGTCGACGGACCAGCGGATGGACGCGCCGATGGACTCGACGAGCTTGGCGATGAGCTCGGGGCCGAGGTCGCGACGGATGACGTTGGCGCCCAGGGGCAGGGGCAGCGCGGTCTCCCTCTCCCAGAAGGCGCCAAGGTCGAGGAGGAGGGCGAGGCCGGCCTGCTGATAGACGAGGCGTCCCTCGTGGACAAGGACCGCGGCGTCGATGCGGTCAGCCTGCAGGGAGGCGACGGTGTCTGCCATGCTGGCGCCGACCATCTCGACGAGCTCGGCCTCGGGGGCGGCCATGCGCAGGACGGCGGCGGCGGTGGTGGTGAGGCCGGGGACGCCGACCCGCCTCATGGGGGCGTCCTCGCGGAGTGCGACGACTACGGGTCCGTAGCCGCGGCCAACGCTGCCGCCGTGGGGGAGGAGATCGTAGCGATCGGCGACGTTGGGCACGTGGGCGACGCTGACGGCGCAGACGTCGGCCTCCCCGCGGGAGGCGAGGCCGTTGAGGGTGTGGATGTCGGAGCGGAAGTGCTCGAAGCGCAGGCCCGGGACCTGGATGTAGCCGCGCTCGATAGCGTGGAACATGGCGGCGTCGTCGGCGTCATCGGAGTAGGCGAGCTTGATGGTCTGCATCGAATGATCTCCCTTCCTCGGGCGGCGCTCTCGGTCCACCCTGGTCTGTGCAGCGAAGAATCACGCTGCGTCTCGGCAGCACCCACTGCGCTGCGTTCATCCTGCCGGCCGCGCCATCCGCCTGCGTGCTGGCGGCCGGCGTCAACGCCGCGGCGTTCAGCTTGCCCATACATGGCGATCGCCGAAGTCCGCGGCGCGCCACCAGCCCTCAGATCCCCGACGCGGCCCTGGCGGATCGCTTGCCGGCGAAGGTCCTGCCGACGGCGGCGCCGATCGCCGACATCTCCTCGGCCAGCGGCGCGAGCTCCTCGAGGAGCAGGGCCTGGGGGCCGTCGCAGCGCGCGCAGGAGGGATCGGGGTGGGCCTCGACCAGGAGGCCGTCGGCGCCGGCGGCGAGGGCGGCGCGGGCCAGGGGGCGCACCAGGGCGCGGCGCCCTGCGGGATGCGAGGGATCGGCGAGGATGGGCAGGTGGGTGCGCAGCCGCGCCGCCGCGAGGACGCCGACGTCCAGGCTGAAGCGGGTGGCGGTCTCGAAGGAACGCGAGCCGCGCTCACAGAGGATCACGCCAGGGGCGCCGCCGTCGAGGAGGTACTCCGCTGCGCCCAGCCACTCCTCCAGGGTGGAGGAGAGGCCGCGCTTCAAGAGGATGGGGCGCCCAGCGGCGGCCGCGGCCTTCAGGAGCGCCGTGGCCTGCATGGTGCGAGCGCCGATCTGGATCACGTCGGCGTAGGCGGCGACCTCCTCGCAGGAGGCGGGATCGAGGGCCTCGGTGACCACGTAGAGGCCGTGTCGATCGGCGGCCTCCCGGAGCCAGCGCAGGGCGGTGATCCCTAGGCCCTGGAAGTCGCTGGGGCGGGTGCGGGGCTTGAACGCGCCGCCCCGCAGCAGCCGAGCGCCGGCCTTGGCGGCGGCGGCGGCGGCGGCCTCCACCTGGTCTTCGCTCTCGACGGCACAGGGGCCCGCAGCCAGCACCAGCTCGGGACCGCCGACGACGAGCTCGCCGATCCGCACCGGGCGGACGCCCTCCTCGCCGCCGTGCTCCACCAACGGATGGGCGGTGGGCCTCGAAAGGAACTCCTCCACGTGGGGCGCCGCGCGCAGCGCCCGCAGGGCGCGGCTGGGGATGGGATCGTCGACCTCCACGGCCTGCCGGCCCCAGCTCCCGCCCAGGCTCCGCCCGGGCAGGCCGAGCCTGGCGGCGAGCTGCAGGATCTCCCGGTCGGCACCGACCGGGGCGTTCTTCTCGAGCAGCAGGATCAAACGGCCACTCCCTTTCCCAAGACGTCGACGACCGCAGCCGCGCCAAATAACAGCGCGACCCAGCCGTTGGCTACCAATACCGCGTCGCCCCTCGCCCCTCGCGCGGTGGCGATCTGTCCTGCGAGGAGCGCGGCGGCGGCGAGGCCCACCCCTACGAGGTAGGCGGCGCCGCGTCCAGCCGAGAGGCCGGCGGCGAGGAAGAAGAGCGGGGCCAGCACGTGGAGGACGCGGGAGGTGATGAGGGTGATCCGAGGCCCGAAGCGCACGGGGAAAGAGTGGAGCCCTTCGCGCCTGTCGACCTCGAGATCCGCCAGGGCATAGGTGATGTCGAAGCCGCCGATCCAGCAGAGGACGCCGGCGCCCAGCAGCAGCGGAAACGGCGAGAAGCTCCCGGCCACCGCCACCCACGCGCCGATCGGCGCCAGCGCCAGGACCACGCCGAGCCAGAAGTGGCAGAGCCAGGTGAAGCGCTTGGCCAGGCTGTAGCCCAGGGCCAGCGGCAACGCGACCACGGCGAGGGCGCCGGTGAGCGGGGAGATCAAGAAGGCGCAGATCAGGAAGGCGGCCCCTGATCCCGCGGTGAGGATCCACGCGGCCCGCAGCGAGACCTTGCCGCTGGGCAGCTCCCTCCCTTGGGTCCTGGGGTTCCTGGCGTCGATCTCCCGATCGGCGATGCGGTTGTAGCCCATGGCCGCCGTGCGCGCGAAGCTCACACAGGCGAGGACGAGGAGGCCGAGCCGCCACGTGATCGGATGCTCGGCGGAGGCCACCGCCGCCGCGGCCAGGGCGAAGGGCACCGAGAAGACGGTGTGGGAGAAGCGGACCAGCCGGCCCAGGTCGAGCGCGATGGCGTTCATATCACCCAGCTCCTTGTCGCGACGGCTGGGACCTGAAAAGACGACCTCATCGCGCGCCTGCCTCGAAGAGCTCTGGGATCCGCTCCGCGTCGATCCGCACCCAGGGGTGGTCGCGCAGCCCCAGCGCCGCCGCGCCTCCGACGGTGGCGGCGGCGAGGAGCTCGCCGATGGGCACCTGCGGAAAGGCCCGGGCCAGGGTCCGCACCTCGCCGAGGAGATCATGGTCGGGGGTGGAGGCCAGGGAGTCGGTACCCAGCACATAGGGGAGGCCCGCCGCGCGGATGGCTGGAAGATCCGGGAGCTCCCCGCCGATGTGGAGGTTGCTGCGGGGGCAGAGCACCGCGGTGGCCCCGCGGGCCGCGGCGATGGAGAGCTCCTCGGCGGAGGCGACCACCATGTGGACCAGCAGGGTCTCGGAGCCTATGGCGCCGAGGGAGTCGAGATAGCGGATGGGGGTCTGGCCGGGAGAGACGCCTCCCATGGAGCGGAGGACCTTGGCGAAGGCGCCCTCTCCCGAGACGACCCAATCCAACTCGTCGACATGCTCGGCTGCGTGAATGCTTCGGACACCGACAGCGGGGGCCCTCCACTCGCCGGAGGGGAGATCGGGGAGGCCGCCCTCCAGCGCCAGCCCCGCCGCATAAAGGCCCGGCAGCTCGTCGGCGCCATGCGAAGGGTCCGCGTCCGACGTGAGCGCGGCTCCAGCCGCCGCCGCCTCCGCTCTCGCATCCGAAGCTGCGTCTGCATCTGCGAGCAGGCGCCCCTCGGCGCCGCCGCCTCGCAGGGCGCGGATCACGCTGGCGGGGGTGCCATACGGAGAGTGAGGGACGATCCGCACATCGATCAGCTCGCTGGCTGGCGCGGCCTTCATCCTGGCCCGGGCACCCTCCAGGGCGACCACGCCGCCCTCGTCGCTGGCGGCGAAGATCTCGAGGAGGGACACCCCCAGGAGTCCCGCCTCGGCGAGGAGGGGCGCGGTGGTGAGGATGGTGCAGATGTCGCCGATGGCGACGGTGCCGAGGGCGCGCATCTGCCTCGCGGCGGCGAGGCCCGCGGCCTCGGTCTGCTCCATGGTGTAGCTGGCTCTCACCTGAAGCAGCCTCGCCACCCAGCCGGCCATCCCCACGCCCCCGGGCACCTGGTCTGCGAGGACTGCACACTCCAGGTGAACATGGGCGTCGACGAGGCCGGGCATGAGCAAGCCGGGGCCTTCGTCCACCTCCAGGCCCTCGTGCTTGTCGCGCACCTCGGAGGCCGGTCCGTGCTCGACGGCGTTCCCGTCGGAGTCCAGGGCGACGGCGGCGCCACCCGCCGGCCGCAACAGCCCCGTTCCCGGCGACCAGAGGGCCTCGCCGACCAGCAGCCGCGCCCGATCGAGGCTCACGTCACGTCCTCCCACGGGGCGCCACGGGAACCGCGGCCCTCGGCCCTTGCCACGGAGTCGCTCCTCACGCCGCAGCCTCCAGCAGCCCGTAGAGGCCGTCGCGGCGCCTGGGCACGAAGCCCGCGTCGCGGACGTGGCGCTCGATGCCGGCGGGATCCATGGAGAAGACCGAGCCCGCGGCGGAGACCACGTTCTCCTCGAACATCACCTGCCCGAAGTCGTTGGCGCCGAAGTGGAGGGCGGCCTGGCCCACGGTGGGGCCCATGGTCGGCCAGGAGGCCTGCAGGTTCTCGAAGTTGTCCAGGGTGAGGCGCGAGACCGCCAGGGTGCGCAGATACTCGCCGGCCCCCTCCTGATCGCCGCGGAGCTTCAAGCCCCCGTCCTGATAGGGCCAGCAGATGAAGGCGGTGAAGCCGCCGGTCTCGTCCTGCAGATCGCGCAGCTTGGAGAGGTGGAGCGCCCGCTCGTAGCTGGTCTCGCCGACGCCATACATCAGGGTGGCGGAGGCGCGCATCCCCAGGCGATGGGCGATCCGCATCACCTCGAGCCACTCGGCGCTGGTCGCCTTCTTGCGGGCGATCTTGGAGCGCACCCGATCCACCAGCACCTCGGCGCCGCCGCCGGGCACCGAGTCGAGGCCCGCCTCCTTCAGCTTGCGCAGGATCGTCTCCACCCCGACCCCCTCGAGCTCGGCCAGGCAGTGGATCTCCTCCGGCGAGAAGCCGTTGAGCCGCAGGCCGTGGCCCTTGATGAAGCGGACCAGCTCCTCGTAGTAGGGCAGCCGCAGCTCGGGGTTGATCCCGCCCTGGAGGAGCACCTGCACGCCGCCGGCTTCCTTGAGCACCCGCAGCTTCTCGCCGATCTGCTCCCACGAGAGGGTGTAGCCGCCCTCGCGGCCGGGCGCGCGGAAGAAGGCGCAGAAGCGACAGGCGGTGGTGCAGACGTTGGTGTAGTTGACGTTGCGCTCGACGATGTAGGTGACGCGCCCGTCGGGGTGGAGCTGCCTACGCCTCTCGTCGGCGGCGGCGCCGAGCTCCGCCAGCGGCGCCTCGTCCAGCAGCCTGGCGGATTCGGCGGCGGAGATCCGCCGGCCCACGGCGGCCCGGCTCAGGATCGCGTCGAGGCCCGCCCGCTGATGGGCGCGATTGGGGATCGGCGCCGCGAAGTGCAGCTCGGGCGGCAGCAGCCCTGCGGCGTTGGCCCGGCGCAGATACTCCGCCAGCCCGGCCCGCTCCTTGCGGCCCAGATCGAAGGCCAGGGACTCCGCCAGGTAGCGGCGGTAGGGCTCGGGGTCCGCCTCGCCCCGCTCCACGGCGTGGGCCAGCGCGAGCTGAGAGAAGGCGCCCTTCCCCGCCTCCACCGCCTCCTGCAGCTCGGCGAGGATCGCGGGATCGATCACCGGCTCCCGGGTGGCCCAGAGGGCGAAGACCATGGGAAAGCCCGTCCAGCTCGCCCACATCTCGCCGAGGTCGTAGGTGTGGGCGAACTGCCCCTGGAGCTCGAGCGCCGCGTCGCCGATCAGCAGCGCGCCGCGATGCTCGTCCACCACCGTGGCCGCCTCCCGGGGATCGCGGACCTCGTAGCGGATCTCCGTCTTGCCTCGGGCGGCGAGGAGCAGCCGCGCCAGGATGGCGGAGGTGCGGCTCGATCGATCCAGCGCCACCGTGGTCCAGGAGTCGATGGGGGTCTGCCCCACCAGCAGCACGCTCTCCACCCGGCCCTTGGAGGAGACGCAGCCCACCGGCAGCGCGTAGAGGCCGAGCTGGGCGATGGCCGCCACCGGCAGCAGCCCCACCTCGACCTCCCCCTCCGACAGCCGCCTGGCGCACTCCGAAGGGGGCGCGTGCTCGAGGTGGATCCGATCCCGCGCCGGGCCGCGGCCCAGGCCGTAGAGCAGGGGCCGCGAGTTCAGGAAGCTCGAGGCGGCGATGCGCACCGGCGCCGTCATAGCGGCATCCCCACCACGTTGTAGACGGTGTCGCGCTCCACAGGGGTGCGGCCGCCGTCCCGGATCAGCCGGCAGAGATCCTTCACCGAGAGCACGTTGGGTGTCACCGCACCCGCCATCTTGTAGATCTTCTCGGAGACGACGGTGCCGTCGAGGTCGTTGACGCCGAAGGACTGCGCGACCTGGGCGATCTTCTCGCCGACCATCACCCAATAGCCCTTGAGGTGGGGGATGTTGTCCAAGACGATCCGGCTCTGGGCGTAGATCAGCAGGTTGTCGAAGCCGGTGGGCTCGGGGAGGTTGCGCAGCGGCGAGTTCTCGCTGTGGAAGGCCAGCGGGATGAAGGCCTGGAAGCCGCCGGTCTCGTCCTGCAGCCGCCGGAGCTGGAGCACGTGATCGGCCCGCTCGTCGGCGGTCTCCACCGTGCCGTAGAGCATGGTGCAGTTGGTCTTCACGCCCATCC
Source organism: Vulgatibacter incomptus (assembly GCA_040391605.1). GTDB lineage: Bacteria > Myxococcota > Myxococcia > Myxococcales > Vulgatibacteraceae > Vulgatibacter > Vulgatibacter incomptus_A. The sequence continues at coordinate 96,203 of JBEBXK010000013.1, read as the reverse complement.
GATGGGCGATCCGATGGACCTCGAGCCACTCCTCGGCGTTCGCCTTGTCCTTGCAGATCTTCTTGCGGACCCGGGGCGCGAAGATCTCCGCGCCGCCGCCGGGCATGGAGCCGAGGCCCGCGTCTACCAGACGGCGGATCACCTCCTCGTAGCTCATGCCGTATTTGCCGGCGTAGTAGTGGATCTCCACCGCCGTGAAGCCCTTGATGTGGAGCTCGGGGGCGGTGGCGCGCACGGCCCGCAGCACCTCCTCGTAGTATTCGAAGGAGAGGCCCGGATGCAGGCCGTTGACGATGTGGACCTCGGTGGGGCCGTTGGGGAGCTGGTCCTTCACGAACTTCACGGCGTCGTCCACGGAGAAGGTCTTGGCCATCGGCATCCCCTCCTCCAGCCGCGCGAAGGCACAGAAGCGGCAGGAGGCCTCACAGACGTTGGTGAGGTTCAGGTGGAAGTTCCGATTGTAATAGGTGCGGTCACCATGGAGCCGCTCGCGGACCACGTTGGCCAGCTGCCCGAGGGCGAGGAGGTCGCGGGAGCGGAAGACCTCGGCGGCCTCCGACTCGTCCAGGCGCACGCCCTCGCGCACCTTCTCGGCGATCCGCGCGAGGGGCGCGGCGGTGGTGGGCTTGAGGATCTCGATGGACGCTTCCATCACGAACGGACCTCCGGATGCAGGGGCAGAGAGGAGAGCGGCTTCGGCTCGACGGCCGCCGGATCGCCGCCGGGGAGCAGGGATGGATCGACCACGTCGTCCAGGATGTGGGCGACCCTGCCGCCGGGGGCTGCGCGGCGCGCCGGTGGGATCAGCCCGAGCTGGGCCCCATGGACCGCGGACTCCCCATAAGCGCGGGTGCGCGAGCCCATGGTTCCAGGGGGATCGAGCTGGGCCTCGATGCGATCGGCGCCGAAGGCCAGGCAGGCGTCGGGGCCCTTGAGCTCATCGCCTCCACCCACGGTGATTGGGCCGTAGCCCGCCAGCCGGGCCAGCGCCACGCCGCGGAGCAGCTGCACGCCGGTAGCGCCCTCGGCCCCGACCACGTGGAGCGGCCCGGCGGCTCCGGCGCGCAAGCTCTGAACGAAGGCGAGGTCGATGGCGGCAGGCACCACCATCGTCTGGCGCACGGCGAGGCCGCCGACGCTCGAGGCAGGGTGGAAAGCCGTGAGCCTCGAGACTCCGGCGTCGCGTAGGCGGGACGCGGCTTCTTCCAACGGAAGATCGGAGGCGGCGGCGAGGGCGGCCAGCGAGCCCTCGTCGATGGAGGCCGTCGCTCCACGCAGCCTGGAGAGCAGCGCCTGCACCGCCTCTGCGGCGATCGCCACCGTCGCGTCCGAGCCGGGGCCCGCCTGGATCTCCACGACCTCCGCCTCGGCTGCGGCGCGATGGATCAGCGCTCGCTCTACGGATGAAGCAGCGTCGGCCTGCAACTCCACCGGCAGCGTCCCCACGATGGCCGCGTCCTTTGGCGCCACCTTCGAGGCCATCGCGGCGAGGAGGGGCAGCGGCCCCCCGGCGAGGGCGAGGAGATCCGCCTCGTCCCGTCCGCCGCCGGCGATCCGGGAGACCACCTCTTCGAGGCCGGCGGCGTGGGCGCGCAATCGAACGGAGAATGGGAGCGTCACGCGCCTCCCCCCTTCACGCGCCGCAGCGGCGCAGGTTCGGAACCCCATCGCTCCATCAGCTCGTTCTCCAGGCCGAGGCGATCGAGGATCCGCCCCACCACGGTGTCCAGGACGTCGTCGATGGTGGCGGGGCTCGAGTAGAAGGACGGCGAGGCGGGCATCACCATCGCCCCAGCCTCCGAGGCGAGGAGCGCCGCCCGCAGGTGCATCTGCGAGAGCGGCGTCTCGCGGACACAGAGGATCAGCTTCCCCTGCTCCTTCAGCACCACCTCGGCGGCGCGGCCCAGGAGATCGTCGGAGACCCCGTGGGCGATCCGCGCCATCCCAGAGGCCGAGCAGGGGACGATGACCATGGTCTCGTAGCCTGCGCTCCCTGAGGCAAACGGCGCCTGGAAGTCCCTATGACCGTAGACCGGGAAGCCGTAGCTCCTGGGATCGACGTCCAGCTCATGGGACCAGACCTGCCGGCCGTTCACCGAGAAGACCACCGCCGGATCCACGTCGTCTCGCGTCGTGAGATGCGAGAGGAGGCGGTGGGCGTAGGGCGCTCCGGAGGCGCCGCCGATCCCCACCACGAGCTTTCGCTTCTTCATATCCGTACTCCCTGGAGGATCGACGCGACGCCGAAGAGGAGATCCCTGCCCTGCACCTGGCCATAGCCGCAATCCGCCATCAGCGCCGTCGCCTCGTCCAGCGAGTGGAAGCGCTCCATGGACTCCGCCAGGTAGCGGTAGGCCTCGCCGTGACCGCTCAAGGCCGAGCCCACGGAGGGGAGCACGTGGCGGTTGTACACTGAGTGAAAGATCCGGGTGATCGCCTTCTCCGCCCGGAAGAACTCCAGGATCGCGAAGGTCCCGCCGGGGCGCAGCACCCGCCGCACCTCGCGGAAGCACGCCGCCAGATCCGAGACGTTGCGAACGCCGAAGCCGCAGACCGCGACGTCGAAGGACCCGTCGCGAAAGGGGAGCGCCAGGGCGTCGGCGCCGCAGAGGGCCGCGTCGGGGACCTTCTCCCTGCCGCGGCGGAGCATCTCCACCGCGAAGTCCGCCGCGACGATCTTGGCCTGGGGATGCTCCATCCACACCGCGCGCCCCAGGTCCATGGTGCCGGCGCAGAGATCCAGCACCCGGCCGGCGGGATCGGGCAGGCCCCTCGCCAGGGAGGCCCGCCAGGCGTGGTCGACGCCGGCGGAGAGGAGGTGGTTCAGCTTGTCGTAGGTCGGCGCGATCCGATCGAACATCGATCGAACGCTGCCGCCGTCGTGTCCCTGGAGCTGCGGCCCGCGGACGAGGAGCTCCGGCTTTCCACCGATCCCCATCTATCGAACCCTGAGCGCGAGGCCGCGGGCGACGTCCTCGAGGGCCCGGCGATAGGGGTTGTCTGGCAGGATCGAGAGCGCGGCGGCGCCGGTCTCGGCCTCCACGGCCGCCTCCTCGCGGACGGCCTCCACCGCGCCGCTCTCCCGCACGATCTTCGCGAAGCTCGCCGCCACGGCGTCGTCCAGGGGGGCGTCGGTGGCCAGGGCGCGGCGCAGATCTTCCCGCAGCGACGGGTTGCGATCGAGGGTGCGGAGCACCGGCAGGGTGAGGGTCCCCTCCCGCAGATCCTGCAGGAGCGACTTGCCGAACGCCCCAGGATCGGCGTCGAAGTCCAGGGCGTCGTCGGAGAGTTGGAAGGCGATGCCCACGTGCCAACCATATTGCCCCATGGATTCGGCCATGCGGGCGCTGCCGCCGCCGGCCCTACAACCCGAGCGGGCCGCCCAGCGGAAGAGGGAGGCGGTCTTCCCCTCCACCACCCGGCGGTACTCCGCCTCGGTGGCCTCCACCGAGCCGCGCATGGAGAGCTGCAGCGCCTCGCCGGCCACCAGCTCCCGCAGCACCGCGATCAGCTCCTCGAGAGCCCCGGGGACCCCGGCGCCACAGGCGAGATCCAGCGAGCGGGTGAGGAGGAAGTCTCCCGCCAGCACGCTCACCGCGTTGCTCCAGAGCAGCCGCGAGGTCGGGCGGCCCCGGCGGACGTCGCCGTCGTCGATCACGTCGTCGTGGAGCAGGGTCGCGGCGTGGGCCAGCTCCGCCGCCGCCGCCAGGGCCACGCCACCGGAGCCCCCCGCCGCCCGTGCAGAGAGCAACGTCAGCAGGGCGCGGACCCGCTTACCCCCCGCCACCAGGAGGTGCTCCGCCGCGGCGCCCAGCTCCGGCGGCGCCCCGGCACAGAGCCGCGGCAGCGCCGCCTCCAGCCTGGCGAGCTCCTCGTCCGCCATGCGGGCCGCGTCCAGATGGGCCGTCGTTCGGGTGACGCCCCGCGCCGAAGCCACCGCCGCGAGGTTGGCGTCGGTGCCGCTGATCACCGCCTGGCTGTCCATAGCTGCCTCTCGATCCAATCCTCCCCCAAAGGTTTCAGGAATTCTTGAAAGCTCCCATATCCGCGGCCCTGAACACCGTCAAGCGCCGCCGCCGGCGATCCCCGGCGGCGCTGCCGATCCCCGGCGGCGCTGCCGGCCATCCAGCGTTTCGCCAGGCGGCGCACCTGGCCGATGGCGAACCTCCCGCCGCGAGACGAGCGCGCAGGAAGGTGGGGCTGAGCAGTGGGCCGTTCGTCCCAGCAGGGTACCCCTTGCAGGAATCACCTGGCCCGCCGGGTCCATGCCAGCAGGGGCCGCACATCGATCCGTCCCCGCTCCACCAGGGCCGCCAGCAGCGATTGCCCCACCCGGGTCAGCTCCAGCAGCTTCGCCGTCCGCTCCCCCGCCAGCCGGGCTGCGCGCCTCGTCTGTGCGTCTCCCAGCCGCGCCTCGCGATCGAAGCGTGCGATCGCCGTCGAGAAGGCCTCGATGGCCCGCTGAATCTCCGCGAGCTCCCGCTCCCGGTACACCCGCGAGACCATCTTCCAGACGTCGATCTCCGCCTCGAAGTAGTCCCTGCGCTCGCCCGCGATCTTGCGGCGGCTCACCACGCCCCAACGCTCGAGCTCGGTGAGCGCCATCGACGCGGCGCCGGTGGAGATCTCCAGGCGTTCACGCAGCGCCGACGCCGGGAGCGGATCCTCGGAGAGATAGAGCGTGGCCCATGCCCTGCCCATCACGCCGCGAAATCCCCAGAGCTCGATCAGGCGACCGACCGCGTCGGCCACCAGCCTCGCAGATTCTCCCTCTCTCTCGCGCGCCACCTGTTCCATTGGGCCGGGGAGGATAGCCGATCCGCTCCCCCTTTCGCCCGCGGGGATGGATCGACCGTTCCGTCGTCAGCTCCGATGGGTGGTCAGTGGTAATCGACAGTCTCACCTCTCGAGGGTGATCTCGGGGGCTAAGTACGCGAAATCGCTCCCGATACGGAATGACTCATTACAGATCTGGATTTGAGGCGCGACCCCGGCTAGGGTCGAGAGATTCGGAGGGATACCACCACATGTCAAAGACGAAGATCGCCCTGTTCGCGGCGGGTTGCTTCTGGGATATCGAAGAGACGTTTCGGGGAATCCCGGGGGTCGTATCGGTAACGGTTGGGTTCACAGGGGGCTTCCTGGAGAGTCCCTCGTACAAGCAGGTCTGCACCGATCGGACGGGACACGCCGAGTCCGTCCAGGTCGTCTACGACCCGAGCCAGATCGGCTTCGACGGTCTCCTCGAGGTCTTCTGGCGCTGCCATGATCCCACCACCTTGAACCGGCAGGGGGTCGACGTCGGCACCCAATATCGCTCGGCGATCTTCTGGCAGACCAGGGAGGAGGAGGAGGCCGCCCTCGCGTCGAAGCAGGCCCACGCCCACCTCTTCACCTCGCCGATCGTCACCGAGGTCACGCCGGCGACGCCCTTCTATCCGGCGGAGGAATTTCACCAGCGCTACCTCGCCAAGCTGCGATCGCACGATCAGCTGAGCTGACCAGGGCGGGCCGCCTCTCAGCGTCGGCGATTCTCTCCAAAGCAGTTCTTTGAGCGGCGCCCGCGCTTTTTCGATAGATCGTCCCGGGTCTTCGAATGCTACGGTATGCCGGGCGGTTCCCAGATCCCCGGCCCGAGCCCGCCCGAGCGCTTCGGCTCGTACGCCCTCCGGCCCCGGCAGCGGATCATGATCGAGTCGAACTTCGCAGTCGAGGCGCAGGGCCTCTGCCGGCGGTACGGCCGCTCCTGGGCCCTGGCCCACGTCGATGTCCGGGTGCCCGCTGGGCAAGCGCTCCTCATCGCGGGCCGCAACGGCTCCGGCAAGTCCACCCTCCTCCGGATCCTCGCCGGCGCCCTCCGCCCCGATCGCGGCTCCCTCCTTGTCGGTGGCCACGACGGGATCCGCGATCGCGAGGCGTTGCGACGCCAGGTCGGTCTCCTCGGCCACGCCTCCTATACCTACGACGCCCTCTCCGCCCTGCAGAACCTGCAGATCGTCGCCAGGATGCTCGGCAGGCCGGCGGACCGCGGCAGCCTCCTCCCCTTCCTCGCCGAGCTCGACCTCGGCGGCAGGGAGGGCGACGCGATCCACACCTTCTCCGCGGGCATGCGCCGCCGGCTGGCCATCGCCAGGCTCCTCCTCCAGGATCCCGCTGTCGTCCTCCTCGACGAGCCCTATGCCCAACTCGATCCCGCCGGATTTCGATACGTCGACTCCCTGATCCTGCGGCTCAAGGCCGAGGGGCGCACGGTGATCGTGGCCTCCCACCACCTGGACGAGGGCGCGCCCCTCTGCGATCTGGGGATCGCCCTCGATCGCGGACAGGTGGTCTGGCGCGGGTCGGGGCGGGATCTGCCAGCGGGCTTCCGGAGCCTGGACCCTGCGTCCCCTTTGACCGTCCAGGAGCCATCGCCACGCCAGGGCACCTCCCCAGATCCCGCGGCATCCCGGCTGTCGGAAGTGCCCTCTTCCACGGTAGCGAGGCGTGCATGAGCCGGCTCGTCGCTGCCCTCCGCGAGGCTCTCCTCCTGGCGCCCGCCTCCACGGCCGAAGCCGCGAGGCGCGCATGAGCCAGCTCGTCGCCGCCCTCCGCAAGGATCTCCTCCTCTCCTGGCGCAGCCGCGCCCAGGCCGCCGCGGTGGTGGTCTTCGGCGCCACCGCGCTCCTCCTCCTCAGCTTCGCCGTAGGCCCCAACGCCGCCGCCCTGCGCCAGCTCGCCGGCGGCTTCCTCTGGGTGGCCCTCCTCTTCTCGTCCACCCTCGCCCTCGCCGAGAGCTTCCGCGCCGAGACAGAGCAGAAGGGCATGGAGGGGCTCCTCCTCCTCCCGGCCAACCCCGTCTCCCTCTTCTACGGCAAGGCGCTGGCCAATTGGCTCCAGCTCATGCTGATGGGCATGGGCCTGCTCCCCGTGCTGATCGTCCTCTACGATCCCGACCTCGGCAGGCTGTGGGAGCTTTGCGGCATCCTGCTCCTGGGCACCGCCGGCCTCTCCGCCCCCGGCACCCTCTACGCCGGCATGGCCGCCCAGGTCCGAGCCCAGCAGGTGCTCCTCCCCCTGCTCCTCTTTCCGCTGGTGGTGCCAGTTCTCCTTGCGGCGGTTAAAGCCAGCTCACTCCTGCTATTGGGAGATCCCATGGGCCAGGCGGGCTCATGGGCGCTGCTGCTCCTGGCGTTCAACGGAATCTACTGGCCGCTCTGTGGCCTCCTCTTCGGCACCGTGATCGAGGAATGACCTGATGTCAGTCGACCTGCTCCCGCGCCCGAACCCGAGGGCCCCCTTGATCGCCAGCGGCCTCATCGCCGTCTCGGTGGTCCTGCTTGCCATCGGCTCGTATATCGGCCTCTTCCACGCGCCCCCCGAGCACTTCATGGGGGACGTCCAGCGGATCATGTACGTCCATGTCCCCACCGCGTGGACCGCGATGCTCGTCCTCGTCGTCGCCTTCGTCTGCGCGATCGCCTTCCTCTTCAGCCAGCGCTGGAAGTGGGACGCCTGGCTCGAGGCCTCGATCGAGGTCGGTGTGCTTCTGGCCCTCCTGCTCTGTGTGCAGGGCTCGATCTGGGCCAAGCCGACCTGGGGCGTGTGGTGGGATTGGGATCCGCGCCTCACCTCCACCGCCGTCCTATGCTTCGCCTTCCTCGGCGTCCTCGCCCTGCGCCGCTTCGTCGAGGATCCGCTCAAACGCGCCACCTGGTCGGCGGTGGCCACCATCATCGCGGCCGCCGACGTGCCGATCGTCTACATGTCCGTGAAGTGGTGGAACTCGCTGCATCAGACCCAGTCGACGCCGCAGACCGTGGCCTCGTCGATGGTGACGCCCCTGCGGATCAACGCCTTCGGGATCCTCTTCCTCGCGGCGGGATTCCTGGTGCTCCGCAGCCACCTCGCCCAGCGGCGCCTCGCCGGGGAGCTCGCCCCCCCTCTGCCCGAGCGGGCGGAGGCCCACGTTCAACCGACCCTCGGAGGTGCCTCGTGACCGGCGGAATCATCACTGGCGGATGGGAATTCGTCTGGGCCGCCTACGGCCTCACCTTCGCGGCCCTCGCGATCTACGGGGGCTCGCTCGCCCTCAAGATCAGGGGCGAGGCGCGCAACGACCAGGAGCAGAAGCGATGAGCACTCGATCTTCCAGCAAGCGCATCCGATGGTTCGCCGTCGCAGCCCTCGCCGTCGCCGGCGGCGCCTTCGCCTTCATCGCCCTGGGCGGTCTGGGTGAGAACCTCGTCTACTACTGGGACACCTCCGAGCTCCGGGCCGCGGGCAACAAGGCCGTGGGCGCCACCATCCGCCTGGGCGGCCAGGTGGTACCGGGCTCCATCGAGTTCAACGAGGGGACCAGCCACCTCGCCTTCGCGGTCACCGACGGCAAGGAGCAGGTCGCCGTGCGCTCCACCGGCGTCCCGCCCCAGATGTTCCGGGAGAACATCGGCGTCATCGTCGAAGGCACCATGACCTCGGCGGGCCACTTCGAATCCCATCGGCTGATGGTCTCCCACGGCAACGAGTACCAGGCGCCGACGGAGGGCGAGCCGGTGGACACCCACGAGCTGATGAAGACCGCAGAGGGGATTCCCGCCGAAGGGGCCACGCCGTGATCGGCGCGTGCTCTCAGCGGCGCGCTTCGATCGCGGACGCCGGCCGCTCGACCGCCACCTACGCCTCGCCGGCCTCCAGCTCTAGGCTGGTGCAGCTCGTCGAGGCGACAGACCCGAGCCAAGCGCCGCGCGCCTGGTTGACGAACCCCGATCCGCTGCTGCCCACCCGCACCGGAGGGAGGATCCGATGACCGCGCTCCTCGGCAGGCTGCTGATCCTCGCCGCGCTCCTCGCCGCCACCTCCGGCTCCGTCCTCGCCTTCACCGCCGCGCGCAAATCCGAGCGGGCCCTGGAGTGGACCCGCCGCCTGGCCTACCTCTTCGCCGCCCTGATGCTCGGCGCGAACCTGCTGATGGAGTACGCGCTCCTCACCCACGACTTCTCCGTGAGCTACGTGGCGCAGGTCGGCTCCCGCGCGAGCCCGACCTGGGTGACGATGGTCAGCCTCTGGTCCTCCCTGGAAGGCTCGATCCTCTTCTGGGGCCTGGTCCTCGGGATCTACGTCGCCGGCACCACCTGGTTCACCAAGCGGCGCCACGCCGAGGCGATGCCCTACGTCCTGGGGATCCTCCTGGCCTGCGGCGTCTTCTTCGCCTTCCTCATCGCCGGCCCGGCCAACCCCTTCCACACCATCGCCAACCCGCCGATGGACGGACCCGGCCCCAACGCCCTGCTGCAGAACCACATCCTCATGGTGATCCACCCGCCCATGCTCTACCTGGGCTACGTGGGGATGACGGTGCCCTTCGCCTTCGCCGCGGCGGCGCTCTTCCTCGGGCGCCTCGGCCCGGCGCTGCTGCGCTCCCTCCGGACGTCCCTGCTGATCCCCTGGACGTTCCTCTCCGTCGGCATCGTCCTCGGCGGCTGGTGGGCCTACGAGGTCCTGGGCTGGGGTGGCTATTGGGCGTGGGATCCCGTGGAGAACGCCTCGCTCCTCCCCTGGCTCACCGGCACCGCCGCCGTCCACTCGGCCATGGTGGTGGAGCGGAGGAAGATCCTCAAGGGGTGGACGATCACCCTGGTGCTCGCCACCTTCCTCCTCACGATCCTCGGCACCTTCATGACCCGCTCGGGCGTCTTCAACTCGGTGCACTCGTTTACACAGAGTGACATCGGCCCGACCTTCCTCGCCTTCCTGGGGATGGGCCTGCTCTTCTCCGTCTTCCTCCTCGCCCTGCGCATCGGCCACCTCGAGGCCGAGGGCCGGCTCGACGATCCGAAGAGCCGGGAGAGCACCTTCCTCCTCAACAACCTCCTCTTCGTGATGCTCACCTTCACCGTGCTGCTGGGCACCGTCTTCCCTCTGCTGGTGGAGGCGGTGCAGGGCAGGCAGATCAGCGTCGGCGAGCCCTACTTCAACCGCATGGCCGTCCCCCTGGGCGTGGCCCTGCTCTTCCTCATGGGCATCGGCCCAGCGCTGCCCTGGGGCCGCGCGTCCTGGAAGAAGACCTGGGCCGCCGTGCTGCCGCCCCTCGCCGGCGGCCTGCTCGTCCTGGTGATCGGCTTCGTCCTGGGCGCCCGCTCTACCTGGCTCCTGCTCACCCTCTTCTGCGGTGGCTACACCCTCTGGGTCACCATCGACGCGATGATCCTCCCGGTGCGCCAGCGGCTCAAGAGCGGGCGGAGCACTTTGGGTAACGCGGTAGGCTCCCTCTTTACTCAGGGTCGCAGGCGCTTCGGCGGCTACGTGATCCACTTGGGCGTGGCCCTCATCCTGATCGCGGTGGCCGTCTCCTCCACCGGCAAGGTGACCACCGAGGCCACCTTGCGCCAGGGCCAGTCCGCCGCCCTCGGCCCCTACACCCTCACCTACCAGGGCGCCCGGACCGTGAGCGATCCCCACCGCGAGTCCACCATCGCCATGGTCGAGGTGAGCCGCGACGGGCGCTCCCTCGGGCTCCTCGAGCCGCGGATGAACCACTACTTCAGCATGCGGGAGCCGGTGGGCACGCCAGCCGTCCACAGCACCCTGCAGCAGGATCTCTACCTCTCGGTGATGAGCCTCGACGCTGGTGGAGAGGTCCTCGGCCTTCGCGCCTTCATCAACCCGATGGTGATCTGGATCTGGATCGGCACCGCCATCCTCTCCCTCGGCGCCCTGCTCTCCATGTGGCCGAACGGCCTCTTCGCCGGCGCGCGCGCCCTCTTTGGCGGAGGCGCAAGAGCGGCCGCCGATCCGATGCCCCGCCCCGCCGCCGCCCTGCGGCAGGCCCAGTCCGCCGACGTCGCCGCAGCCCAGCGCCGCCTGACGCAGGACGAGGCGCAGGCTGCCGACAGGCGCTCGGCCCAAGACCCACGAGAGGATCCCGCCGTCGGAGACGACGGTCCCCTCGCCGGTGATCCGGAGCCCGCATGACGCCTGATGCTTCGACCCCGAGGCCCACCTTGACGCAGGCGGCCAAGAAGGGCGGCGTGAACAAGGCTGTCCTCGTCGTCGGCCTCGTGTTGGTCCTGCCGCTCCTCCTCCTCTTCGCCGCCAGCTTCGGCAGCGATCCCCACGCGGTGCGCTCGCCGCTGGTGGGGCGAGAGGCGCCGCCCTTCGACCTCGTCGCCCTCGACGGCTCCAGGATCTCCCTCGAGAGCCTGCGGGGCCGGCCGGTGGTCATCAACTTCTGGGCCACCTGGTGCGAGCCCTGCAAGCAGGAGCATGGTGTCCTCCACCAGGCCTCGAGGCTCTGGGGCGATCGCGTGCAATTCGTCGGCGTGGTCTACGACGACGAGAAGCCGAAGATCGAGGCCTTCCTCCGGCGCTACGGCAGCGGCTACCCCGCCCTCATCGACGACGGCGGCAAGGCGGCCATCGCCTACGGCGTCACCGGCGTCCCCGAGACCTTCTTCGTCGACGCCGAGGGGCGTGTGGTCTCCAAATACAACGGGCCGCTCTCGCCCGATCTCCTGCGCACCCACGTGAACCAGCTCCTGGGGGGAAGATGATCCGACTCGCCACCCGGCTCTTCCTCCCGCTTCTAGGCGCGCTGGTCATCGCGGGATCTTCGATCTCCGCGCTGGCCAACCCCGGCGCCACCGGGCAGGCACCGTCGGTCGCAACGCTCGACACAACCAAGAGCGGAGCCGCACTCGACGCCCAGGGCGCCGCCGCCGATGAAGAGCTCCCCCGGATTCTTGAGCGGAGCTTCGTCGCCAGCGTGGTCGGTGCGCCCAACGCCGCCCCCCTCGCAGGGCAGGAGCTAGAGCGCCGCACCCACGACGTCGGCCTGCTCCTGCGCTGCCCCGTCTGCCAGGGGAGCTCGGTGGCGGACTCCCCCTCCAGCACCGCGATCAACATGAAGAACGAGGTGCGGGACCTCCTGGCCCAAGGCTACGACCAAGGACAGATCCTCGCCTGGTTCGAGGCCTCCTACGGCCAGTTCGTCCTGATGCAGCCCAAGGCCGAAGGCCTCAACCTCCTCGTCTGGCTGGGACCCTGGGCGCTCCTCGTCCTTGGCCTCTTCCTCGTCCTGCGCCAGCTCCGCAAGCTCGGCAAGGGCGACGACACGATCGCCGATCTGGCCGATGACGACCCGGCGCGTGGCTCTCCGGCTCTCACCTCCCACAACGGCGCCGCTCGACACCCCGACACTTCGAGCAAAGGCGATCAACATATCCATACGACCGCCGCCGACGCCCTGCCCCACGATCCTGATCTGGAAGAGTATCTGCGCGAGGTGCGCGCCCTCGCCTACGGCGAAGGCTCCGGCGACTCGAAGCCCCATGGGCCACCCACCGCCGACGGCACGAAGGAAGGCTCCTAGATGCAAGGCACCGATTGGACCTCTGGCCTCATCGCCCTCGCCCTCGGCCTGGTCGCCGGCCTGATCTTCTGGCTCCGCTTTCGCAAGGCTTCCAGCGATCGTGCGACGGTTCCCGCCACGACGGCACAGGCCACCGAGCTGGCCGACCTCCGAGCGCGAAGAGATACCCTCATGACCCGGCTGCGGGAGCTGGAGGGTGACGACGCAGTGGCGGTGGCAGAGGAGCGCACCGCGCTGGAGCTCGAGGCGGCCACGGTCCTCCGATCCCTGCGCCACGCCGAGCAGGAGGCGAGCAGGCCTGCCCCGGCCGTCGCGGCCTCGCCGGCGGGCGGGGGCTTCTTCGCCACGCGCCCCGCGGTCCGCGGCTTCCTCTGGGGTGCCGGCAGCGCCAGCTTCCTCTTCGTCCTGCTCTTCTTCCTCCTCGACATCGCCGCGGATCGCGCCCCCGGCGGATCGCCCACCGGCAACACGCCGATGGGAACCGGCACCGCCGGCGGGATGCCGATCGGCGGCGACGACGCGCCCGATCCCGAGCTCGATCAGGTCCGCGCCTACGTCGCCGCCCACCCGGAAGATCTCGAGACCAAGCTCGATCTCGCCCAGGCCCTCCTCTTTCGCGAGCGCCTGCTGGAGGCCTTCAACGTCGTTCAGGAGGTGACCAAGGTCCAGCCGCAGAACCCGCGCGCCATCACCTACGAAGGCGTCGTCCGCCTCGCCATGGGCCAGCAGGATCGCGCGATCGAGCTCCTCGACCAGGCGGTGCGCCTCGATCCGCAGCTCACCGAGGCGTGGGTCCGACGAGGCCTCGCAGCCTTCGAGATGGGCCGCTACCAGGACGCCATCGACTCTTGGGAGCGCGCCCTGGAGCAGCGCCCCGACGGCAGCGCCGCGCTCAACCCTGTGATCGCCGAGGCCAGGGCCCGACTCGCCGGCGGCGGCTCCGAAGAGGGCCGCCCCTCCGACGCCTCCCCCGACGCCTCCCCCGCCGCCGCCGCGACGCCCGGAGCGGGCGCCCTGCCCCAGGGGCACCCTCCAGCCAGCGGCGCTACCGTCACGACCTCCGGAGCGACCGACCTGCCCCCGACGCACCCTCCAGCCGATGCCGCCGCCCCCACCGCTGCCGCTGCCTCGGCCAGGGAGATCCGCCTCCAGATCGAGCTCGGTCCCTCCGTCGCGGGCTCCATCACCCCAGGCTCCGTGCTCTTCGTCAGCGTGCGCCCCGCCGGCGTGACCGCCGGTCCTCCCGTCGCCGCCAGGCGGATCCCCGTCGGCGCCTTTCCCCTGGAGCTCACCATCGGCGACGGCGACACCATGATGGGGCAGCCCTTCCCCGAGAGCGCCTTCATCGAGGTGCGGGTCGATCGCGACGGCAACGCCATGACCCGCGACGCCGACGATCCCGTCGCCCGCATCGACGGCGCCCGAGCCGGCGGCGAGCCGATCCTCCTCGAGCTTCGCGCTCCCTGACAAGGCCCCGCGGCCCGCCTACCTGCCGGGGCGCAGGAAGATCACGTCGCCCAGCAGGATGTGCCCCCAGCCATCCTTCGACTCGTCCACCGCGACGAGCCTGCCCCGGCGCCCCTTCCACTTCGCGGTGTCCAGGGTCATCGGCCGCAGCGTCTCGTCGTTCTTGCCGCAGACCCGCTTCACCACCACTCCATCCACCTCGAGGCCGACGTAGGTCTTGGAGCAGCTCGCGCCGCCGCCGACCAGCACCACGATCGGCCCACCCGAGAGCTCCCGCTCAGGGAACTCCACCCTGCCCAAGGCACGATCGCCTGGCTGGTAGCTGTTGAGCAGGGCACCTCCGTTCCCGCCGGAGATGTCTCGTTGCCCCGGGATCGCGTGCCGGATGGGGCCTCTGCCGAAGGCCTCGCCCAGCAGCGCCGTCCCCTCGGGGAGCGCCGCCAGCGTCCAACGCGCCTCGACCTGCTCCCCGATCGCCAGCCGATCCGGATCGTCTCCCGGCAGGAGGCGCTCCGCCTCCCGAATCAGCGCGGCGGGATCATCGACCTCTCCCCCCCGCCATCGGGCGAGGCGCTCCCGGACGTCTCCCATGCCCGCGCCGAAGTGGACGCCATCCAAGAGCAGCCCAATCCCGGGTGCGGGGTCGGCGTCTTCGATCACCAGGGTGGCCTGCCGTCCGCGCAGCTCCGCGAGCGACCAGGCCACCGGCGAGAGGCCCTGGCCACCCTGCGGCCTCGCCTCCCGCGCGACCGCGCCTTCCACCAGCAGCCGCACCGTCAACTTCTCTGAGGCTGCGCCCCCCAGGACGAACCGCAGCTCATCGGCGTCCAACGAGGGGATCGTGACCTCCAGCCGCCCCGTGCCATCCCCGCGATCCGGCAGAGACGAGAGCCAGCCCGTCCCCGATGCCCCCGGAGGCGCCACCCCGGAGACCCGCTTCAAGCCCCGCCCGAAGCTCGTCGTCTGCGGCGGGAGCTCCTCCTCCTCGAAGTCCAACACCGACCGCAGCCGCCCCTCGAGCGCGGAGAGCAGCGCCTCCCGATCCGGCCGGCCCTGGAGAAAGATCCGGTAGAAGGGCAGCGCCTCCAGCACCTCTTCCCGCGGGCGCTCGCGGACCAACCGCCGCACCTGCGCCCCCGGATCCGGCACCTTCGCCCCCGGGATCTTCTCGATCGCCGCGGACACCTCAGAGTCCAGGCGCACGAAGTAGAGGTCGCGCCCGTCGATCTCCACCCGGGTGGCCGACGCCCATCGCTCACCCCACATCGGCCACCCCGCCAGGATCCCGCCCTCCTCCACGATCTCCTCGACGGTGCCGCCTTTCTCGTGACCAGGGCGCCCTCGAAAATGGATCCTCTTATGCGCGATCCTTCGGTTGGTCAGCCCCAGCGCGTCCACCAGCGGCAGATCCGAGTAGTAGCCCAACATCCCGATGGCCGCGCCCACGAGATGGGGCCGCAGCCCCCGCTCCACCAGCGCTCGATGCAGGGCCTCGCCCTCCTCCACGTAGCCGGATCCTACACGCAGAGGAATCAGCTTCTTCACAGGATAGAAGGTGTGCTCAGCCGCCAGCATCCACCGCAGCTGGTACGGCCCGATCAGCCGGATCGGCAGGAGCGCGACCGCCACGGCCAAAGACACGACGGCGACGCCGGCGAGGGCGAGCCCGGGCGAGCGGAGACGGCGCAGATGATGGCGCAGCGAGATCTCCGCGGCGACGGCGATCAACGGCAGCAGGGGCACCAGGAAGCGATGCTCCATGAAGTCCCCGCCCACCTTCACCACGTAGCCGCCATAGATCAACGCCGAGAGCAGCGCGAAGGCCCGCAGCCTCGTCTCGTTCCGATCGCGGGGGCGCCCCGCCAACGAGAGACCGAAGAGCGGGAGCCAGATCCACCCGCCCGTCGTCGCCATGAAGTGAAATAGATACACCGACCCCTGCCTGAAATAAGAGAGACCTCCTGACTTCGCGTAGTAGGTGTTCGGGAAGATGTCTCCATAGACCCGCCAGCGGATCATGAAATATGGCAGGTAGACGAAGACGAAGGGCACGGCGAAGGCGGTGAGGCGCCCCCAATCGATCCGCCGCAGGAAGCGACCCTCGCCAAAGCAGAGGTCCTCCACCACGAGGGCCAGCCCCATGCAGCCATAGATCAGCAGGAAGTCCGGCCGGGTCATCGCCGCCAGCACCAGCACCAGGCCGGCCAGGAGGGCCCCGCGCCGCAGGGTGCTCACCCACATCGCCACAACGCCGAGCAGCGCCAGCGGCATCGTCTCCAGCCCCGAGCTGGCGAAGGTGTAGAAGGGCGCCGAGCCGGCCAGCGCCAGCGCCGCGAACGGGATCACCTGCGGCCCCACCGCCACCTTCCGCACCGTGACCGCCACCGCCACCAGCGCGGCGGCGAAGCAGAGGAGGCAGCCGAAGAGGCCGGCATAGGGGATGTCCGCCCCCAGCCAGCCCAAGCCCCCCAGCAGCGCGGTCCAGAGGAAGTTCGTATAGCCCTCCACCCACTCGCCCTGGTTGAAGACCAGCCCCCAGCCCCGCGCCAGGTTCCGCGCGTACCGGAAGGAGATGAAGGCGTCGTCCGCCAGCCAGAGCACCTGCCACGCCAGCGTCAGCCCGAGGGCCACCGCCGCGCCGACCAACCCCAAGAAGAGCCGCCGCCGCCCCCGCTCCCCGACACCCCTGCGCAACAACGACTCCGCCGCGATCGCCACCGCCATCAGCACGGCCAGCCCCAGGAGCAACGGCAGATGCGTCGAGAGGAATCCGAAGGTCTCGCCGAGGATCTCCCGCTGCGCCGCGCCCATCCACCCTCCCGCCCGTGGCGATCATCCATCCGCTCAGGCCACGCCCGCGAAGCGCCCAGCGCTTCAGCCGACGAATCCCCAGCTGCCAATTTTCTGCCCCCATATTGCCATGTCCGCCAAGCCTTGCCCTCCACCCCCATATGGTTGCATCCGACCGGAAGCCGACGATCGCCTCGTCTGCCTCGGACGGCCTACGAAGGCGGGGCCGGCTGAGCCCTTCGCCTCCCTCTCGCCGCGCCCAACCGACGGGCGTCCTGCGCGAGACGCGGCTCCCCGGTCCGTGCTCGAAGCAGACGGGGCCGGCTGAGGTCTTCGCCTGCCTCTCGCCCCATCCGGCCGAGGGACGTCCGGTGCGAGACGCCGCTCCTCGGCCTATGCTCGACGGCAACCATCGGTCGGCCTCTTGAACTGCCAGCCCCTCGGCGGTGTCAGAGCGACGGCGGGCCCATTCGTGTTAGAGCGAGACCCGACTCTCAACCCGGAGGCACTCGAGATGACGGCGCGTCTCATCGACGGAAAGGCAATCGCGGCGAAGGTCCGCGGCGAGGTGGCGGAGCGGGTGCGGGCGTTCCAGGCCAGCCATGGGCGGGCCCCCGGCCTCGCCGTGGTGCGGGTCGGCCAGGATCCCGCCTCGCAGGTCTACGTCCGCGGCAAGATCAAGGCCTCCGGCGAGGTCGGCATCCACTCCGACGAGCGCCACCTCCCCGAGACCTCCACCACCGCCGAGGTCCTCGCCGCCGTCCAAGCCCTCAACGACGATCCCCGAATCGACGGGATCCTCGTGCAGCTCCCCCTCCCGAGCCAGCTAGACGAGCAGCAAATCCTCGACTCCATCGCCCCCGAGAAGGACGTCGACGGCTTCCACCTCATCAACGCCGGCAAGCTCCTCTCTGGGCGCAACGATGGCGTCCGCGCCTGCACCCCCTTCGGGATCATGCGCCTGCTCCAGGAGGCCGGCTGCGATCCTTCGGGTAAGCGCGCCGTGGTCCTTGGCCGCTCCAACATCGTGGGCAAGCCGATGGCCCTGATGCTCCTCGCCGCCGACGCCACCGTCACCATCTGCCACTCCCGCACCCGCGACCTCGCCGCCGAGGTCTCCCGCGCCGACATCGTCGTCGCCGCCATCGGCAGACCCGAGCTCGTCCGCGGCGACTGGATCCGGGAGGGCGCCTACGTCATCGACGTCGGCATGAACCGCCTCGACACCGGCAAGCTCGTCGGCGACGTCGAATTCGCCACAGCCTCCCACCGCGCCGCCGCCATCACCCCCGTCCCCGGCGGCGTCGGCCCCATGACCATCGCCATGCTCCTCTCCAACACCGTAGACGCCGCCGCCCGCGCCGCGAAGGCGTAGCGCACCGGAGCTCCTCGTGGGCGAAAGATTCGACGGCTGGAGCGTTCAAGAGCGCCAGCGAGCTGCAATCGGGACCGCTAGAAGGCAGTCGTCGAAGGGCGGACAGGATCGCCGTCATTAAACCGGACCCCGGCGACAAACGGTCTGCCACCCCCCTCTGCCAGGCTGACGAGCCCCGGCCATGAGGTACACTGCGTTCGAACGGCTGCAGAGGAGGCCGCGGTGCGCATGTTCATGCTGGTGGCCTTCGTCTACTTCGCCGCGCAGTTCAGCTTGCTCGCGTACACGGGACCCACGCGCGCTGCCGACATCCTCCCGCTCATCCAAGAGCGCGGGCTCCAGGAAATCGAGCTGGTTGGCTTTCCGCTGGAGACCGACGCGCCGGCCTGCAGAGGCAGGTGGCGCCACGGCTTTTACGCCATCGACCCGGAGACTCCCGCCCCGATGTATTCCGACAAAATTCCTATGAGAGTGGTCGGCAACGTCTGCTGTGACGACTTCCACCGTTGCGCGCTCGCGATTGACTGGTCTGCTTCACACAAACTGCGCCAACGGCCTGGCATAGTCTGGCCCGATATGTTCGCCCACACGCTCGAAGACTACGGCTCGCTGGCCTACATGGTGGTAGGCACATTCGATACAGATGAGGCATGCTGGCGCAACTGCAGCAGGCCGAATACATGTCGCTCCAAGCGGTTTAGTAGCGGGACCATATGCATCCGGACATGCAGCTCCGACAAGGAATGTCCGCCTGCAACTCGCTGCTCATGCAGAGACATAGATGCCTGTGGCGGTGGCCGGGCGAGGCTCGTCCCCCATACAAACGATAACACCTGCGCGTGGGTGAGGCGTTTTCTTGAGCCCCACTTTCGTCGAGCCGCCATAAAACGGGCAGGGGAGATATTCTGAACCGTGTCGGCAATGCTACGGGTATTTGAACGAATCGGCGAAGGCCGGCGTTTCCGCGGAGGCAGGCGATCTGGCCAGGAAGAGGGCGTCCCATCGGACCTCGGGCCAGCAGAATTTCGATCGGGCGGATGCGTTGGTGGCGTTGGCCGAGAGCGTGTTGCAATCGCCGGCGGCGATTCGACCGCCTGGGGCGCCGCGGTACGAGGTGGTCGTCCACGTGGACGCGGAGGCGCTCGCAGGGAGAACGGAGAAGCTGGCGAAGCTCGAGAACGGCGCGGGATTGCCGATCGAGACGGCGCGGCGGCTGAGCCGCGATGGGCCGATCATCCCGATCGTGACCGACTCGGAGGGCAATCCTCTCGACGTCGGGCGACGGACTCGATCGATTCCGACGGCGATTCGGCGTGCCCTGCAGGTGCGGGACGGGGGCTGTCGCTTCCCGGGCTGTACGCACACCCACTTCGTAGACGGGCATCACGTGAAGCATTGGGCGAAGGGTGGGGAGACCAAGCTCGACAACCTGGTACTGCTCTGCCGGCATCACCATCGCATGGTCCACGAGGACGGCTATCGGCTCGAGATGCAGGGGAAGAGACTGGTCTTCTTCGATCCTCGAGGCAGGTTGATCGACAACCGCCCCTACGTGCCCACATACCTCGACCCCGTCGGCCTCGATCGCTACGCCGGCTTCCTCTCCTGGATGGAGTCGCAGGTGGACGCCGCGGACTTCGTCGTTCCCGAGCCCCATGGCTGCTGGCCCGAGGATTGGGATCTCGGTCTCTGCATCGATGTCCTGGTGCAGCGTTACGTGGGACCACCGCCCAGGTTCGATTCCGATCGGCCACGGCGCAAAGCCAATACGGAGGGTGCAGCGACGGAGATCTCCCACGCCGCATGAACCCGCTTTCGTCTCGACGCAATCAGGGACTATCGCCCATCACGGGAGCCCGTTCGGTCAAGGGAAAACAGGGGACGTCGAAGATGACAGTCACCTCGTCCCCTGGCTCCGGCGGCACGGCGAACTGGAGGACGATCGCATTGTCGTCCGGATCGTAGGACCACTTCCACTCGTCGTTCCCTATGCCGGGTTCGATCAGGCGGCCGTCGGCGAAGAGGACGAAGTCCAGTTCGTCAACGACGCCGTCACCGTTCGTGTCGGACGGGGATGCGACCAGCCGCAGACGAGGGTCGTTCGGATCCTCGATGACGAAATTCTCCCATTGTTCCCTGGTCGTACGGACGGTGATCGGAAGGGTGAAGGCGTCCGACCCCGACCAAAACCCGAGCTCTGCCTCCAGATCACGCGGGTCTCCTTCCGCCGGGGTGATGCGCAATCCGAAACTCACCTTGTCGCCGGTCGTGAGGGTGAGCGGAAGCGGTGGTATCTCGGTGACCTGGAACGCGTGATCGTGGGGTCCAGGCACGATCCCGATGGTGTCTATCGTCATGACCCCGCAGCTCGAGCGAACCGCCACGACCTGCTCCAAGGTCCCCCCGCATGTACCCAAGGCCACCCGGGGCGGGGTGAATTCGAGACAAACCGGCGTCGGCGGTTCGTCGCCGGAGCCGAGGATCCCGATCGTAGCGAGAGGCGGGCCATCGGGTTCGCGAACCTCGAGCGACCTGACGTGTCTCCCTGCCTCCGTCGGGCGGAAGATCAGCCGCGCCTCCATCGCCCCATTTGCTGGGAGAACGAACGGGTGGCCCACCGCGGAGGGCATCAGCTCCATGCCGAAGCTGCCGCCCTCCTCCGCCCATTGAAATTCCAATGAAATGGCCATATCCATCCGGTTCGTGCAGCGGAAGGAGAGCTCCTTCTCCTCACCGACGAGCACCGCACCGAAATCGAGTACGCCCGGATCGCAGTCCACGATAGGTGCGCGCCCGTGCCCGGCCATCACGATCCGGATCTCCTTCGACTCGCCTCCCGACTGGGCGGTCAGCAGCAGCACCGCAGAGGCGGCGCCCTCCGCCTGAGGATGGAAGGTCAGATCCACCGCCGCGGAGTCTCCTGCGGCGATCAAACGGCCCGATTCCGGGAGGTCGGTCCCAAACGGCGCGTCCAACATCCCTCCTTCGACGTACACCTCGTCGCGCCCAGCGTTTTTAATCACGGCCCTGATTCCGGCTCGCGCTCCGACCAGGACGAAACCGAAGTCAGCCCGGTACGCGGCGGCCTCCCCGGGATCCCTTGGGAGATCAACCAAGATGACTACGCCGGCCGGTCCGCCGTCCACGGACGGAACAGGCGCTTCCTGCTGCCCGCAAGAGGCGACGACTACTCCGAGGAGCACCAAGCTCCATGAGATGATGGCCCCGCCGAAACGATTGCTGCGCATACGCTCTCCCGAGCAACGAAGGATCCGATCGATTCCCTATTACTGTCCCATGTCGGCGACCGCCCTGCCGGATCATCGCTGTGCAGGGCGGCGAACGGGCTCGATGGGAACACATCCTCGCCTTTCTGCCGCAGAACGCCCGCCCGATCGATGATTCGTGAGGGTGCAGCGGCTCACCGGTCCAGAACGGTACGACCGCCGTGCCGCAGGGGCTTCATCAGCCGGGCCGGCGCTCCGGCCTCGGACGAACTAAGCGTGAGTAACTACGACACCTTAAGTCCACGCCGATCGACCGACGCCCCGTCCAACGCATCCGCCCGATCGAAATTCTGCTGGCCCGAGGTCGGCGCCTTGGTGCCCCCTGCCGCC
This sequence comes from Vulgatibacter incomptus, assembly GCA_040391605.1. Lineage (GTDB taxonomy): Bacteria > Myxococcota > Myxococcia > Myxococcales > Vulgatibacteraceae > Vulgatibacter > Vulgatibacter incomptus_A. The sequence goes on along the minus strand of JBEBXK010000013.1, from coordinate 74,605 downwards.
CCCGGCATCGAACTCTCGGATCATGCAGAGGAGGCGGTAGCTCGCCGCGTCGATCCTCGATCGCTACGCCGGCTTCCTCTCCTGGATGGAGTCGCAGGTGGACGCCGCGGACTTCGTCGTTCCCGAGCCCCATGGCTGCTGGCCCGAGGATTGGGATCTCGGTCTCTGCATCGATGTCCTGGTGCAGCGCTACGTGGGACCGCCACCCAGTTCGATTCCGATCGGCCACGGCGCAAACCCGATACCAAGAGTGCAGCGACGGAGATCTCCACGCCGCCTGATCCCGCCTTCGCAGGAGGAGGGCTCGAGGGCTCACGTAGAGCGCCAAAGGGCTGGAATCGGGACTGCAAGAAGACGCTCGCCGAAGGGGAGAACCTGATCGCCGTCGTACAGCAGCACACCGGCGACAAACCTATTCCCTGCCGCCTCCGAGAGGCGCTTGAGCCCCCGGAAATCGGCGGCCGAAATAGTGGCCCCTGCTTTCACCTCGACGCCCGCCACCTTTCCTGCACGCTCGAGTACGATGTCAACCTCGACCTGGTGGTGGTCCCGGTAGTGAAAGAACCGGATACCATCATCGCGGAAACTCGCCTCTCGTCGAAGCTCTTGGTACACGAACGTTTCTACGAGTCGCCCATAGGCAGCGCGGTCATCGAAGAGAGCCTGAGCGTCGAGACCTAGGAGGGCGCTGGCTAGACCGGTGTCCCCTACATGGAGTTTGGGAGCTTTGACGAGCCGGGCAAGTCGATTGCCGTGCCAGGCGGGTAGATGCTCCAGGAGAAAAACTCGCTCGAGCAGCGTGACGTAGTCACGGATCGTGGGGCGGCTCAGCTCGAATCGTCCTGCGAACTCGGTAATGTTGAGCAAGCACGCCGTCTGGGATGCGACGACCTCCAGAAGGCGCGGAAGAGCGTCCAGTGAGCTGATTCGCGCGAGATCCCGCACGTCTCGCTCGACCACCGCCTGCAGGTAATCGCGGTACCAGACCATCCTGCGTGGCGCCGATCTCCGACCCAAGGCGGCGGGGTAGCCCCCGCCTACGACGCGCTCAGCCAGGCCGACGCCGAGCCTCCCGAATGTTCGGTTCCTGGCGAAGGAGCCCGTGAAGAGCTGGTCCAAGAAATCCGAGGTCGTACCTTCGATCTCGCTTTGAGAAAGCGGATGAAGCCGCTTGATCTCCATCCGTCCGGCCAGTGAATCGGCGAGCCGCGGAACGAGGAGGACGTTGGCCGAGCCAGTGATCAGAAAGCGACCGGGTGCGCGCTTCTCGTCGACCACGGCCTTCAGGCTGGTGAAGAGTCCAGGCACACGTTGGACCTCGTCGAGGATGACGCGATTCGGCAGCTCGCCCACGAACGCGATCGGGTCCTCCTTGGCACTCGCTCGCCGGTGGTCGTCATCGAAGGAGATGTAACCGTACCCTCGCGACGAGCCGATCGTCTTCGCCAGAGTCGTCTTCCCGCACTGGCGTGGACCGTGGACCAAGACTACCGGAGATTCTTCGAGCGCCTCGATCAGGCGTGGCCCAACGAAGCGCGGAAACAGCCCTTCAGCGTCCATCTAGATTCAACCTCGCTCTCGGCGAGGTTACACCGCCTCGGGGGTGAATGAAAGGTTTGTCCCGGGTATTTGAAAGGTTAGACCAGGGCAATTGAAAGTCCAGGCCCGGGTATTTGAAAGGTTGCTTCTGAGAAAACGAAAGAATTGCCGCCCGCCACGGGTTTTGGGGGAAGGACTCGTCGCGATCGACCATGCACGAACTTCTGCAACGAATGAGGCGGGCTTTCCGCGCCGGGAACCCCACTTGTGGAAGGTGCCGAGCGGCTTGACCCGGTCGGGCCGGCGGCTAGTATGCGCGCGGATCGAGCCCCCAAGGAGGCAAGCATGGCCCCCCGCCGCACCCCTCTCTACGACACCCACGTGCGATACGGCGGCAAGCTGGTCGACTTCGCCGGCTGGGAGCTTCCCGTCCAATACGAGGGCGTGATCGCGGAGCATAAGGCGGTGCGGGAGGCAGCGGGCCTCTTCGACGTCTCGCATATGGGCGAGATCGTCTTCGAGGGCGAGGGCGCGCTCGGGGCCTGCAACGAGCTGATCACGAACGATCTGAACCACATCGCCGACGGCCAGGCGATCTACGCCGGCCTGCTGAACGAGCGCGGCGGCTTCGTCGACGACGTGATCTGCTACCGCTTCTCGCCCACGAAGATCCTGATCTGCGCGAACGCGTCGAACGCGGAGAAGGACTTCGCCTGGATGAAGGCCCACGCGAAGAAGGGACCCGATCTCCGCGACGAGAGCGAGAGCTGGGCGCAGCTCGCGATCCAGGGGCCGAAGGCGGTGGGGATCCTGCAGAAGCTCGCGAAGACGGAGCTCTCTGCCATCGCCTTCTTCCACTTCGCGGAAGGTGAGCTGGACGGCAAGCCGGTGATCCTGGCGCGCACCGGATACACCGGCGAGGACGGCTTCGAGATCTTCTGCCGCCCCGACGACGCGGCGCCGCTCTGGGAGGCGATCGTCGCCGCGGGCAAGCCCGATGGGCTGGTGCCTTGCGGCCTCGGCGCCAGGGACTCGCTGCGCCTGGAGGCGAAGCTCGCGCTCTACGGCAACGACATCGACGACGAGACCACGCCGCTGGAGGCGGGCCTCGGCTGGATCGTGAAGCTGGACAAGCCCTCATTCATCGGCAAGGCGGCGCTGGAGAAGCAGAAGGCCGAGGGCGTGAAGCGCAAGCTGGTCGGCTTCACGCTCGTCGAGCGCGGCATCCCCCGCCACGGCTATCCGGTGCTCGCAGACGGCGAACCGGTCGGCGTGGTGACCAGCGGCACGATGAGCCCGACCCTCGGGCAGCCCATCGGCCTTGCCTACGTCCCCACGGATCTCGCCTCCGTCGGATCGACCTTCGCCGTGGAGATCCGCGGCAAGCCCGTGGCCGCCCAAGTGGTGAAGACCCCCTTTTACAAGAGGAAATGAGATGGCAGACCTCAGCTACCCGGACAACCTGCGATACACCAAGGATCACGAGTGGGCCCGCAAGGACGGCGACGATCTCGTGATCGGGATCACCGCGTTCGCGCAGAGCCAGCTCGGCGACGTGGTCTATGTGGATCTCCCCGATGTCGGCAAGGCGCTCCGCGCCGGCGATGACTTCGGCGTGGTCGAGTCCACCAAGGCCGTGAGCGAGCTCCTCTCGCCGGTGAGCGGCGAGGTGACCGGCCGCAACGATCCCCTCGTGGACACCCCCGAGGCGGTGAACGAGGATCCCTACGGCAAGGGCTGGATGATCAAGGTCAAGCCCTCCGATCCTGGCGCCTTCGACGCGCTGATGGACGCCGCCGCCTACGCAGCGTTCGTCGCCGAGCAGGGCTGAACGCCTGGCCCCCCCGGCATCGCCTTATCCGCGGCCGGACGTCGCGAACTCACCAGCGCGCAGTTATAGAAGGCCCTGTTAACAATGGCGCCTTCCGTTGGCAACGAGCATGTGCCGCCGGCGCCTCGGCGGCAAGGCAGAGCCCCCTTCCAGAGCAGGTCCATGCGCTATCTCCCGCACACCGAAACCGACATTCAGCAGATGCTGACCACGATTGGCGTGAAGAGCCTCGACGAGCTCTTCACGACGATCCCCACGCACCTCCAACTCGACAGGCCGCTGGCCCTCGAGCCGGCGCTGGACGAGCGGGCCCTGATGGACCACCTCGAATCTCTGGCGAGCCGGCAGCCGACAGGCGCGCCCTTCCTCGGCGCCGGCGCGTATCCGCACCACGTGCCGCCCTCGGTGGATCAGCTCCTGCTGCGGGGCGAGCTCTACACGGCCTACACGCCGTACCAGCCGGAGATCGCCCAGGGCACCCTGCAGATCACCTTCGAGTTCCAGACCTTCGTCACCCTCCTCACCGGCCTCGAGGTGGCGAACGCCTCGATGTACGACGGGGCGTCGGCCGCGGCCGAGGCGGCGCTGATGTCCGTTCGGGTGAGCGGCGGCAAGCGCAACAGGATCGTGGTGTCGAAGGCGCTGCATCCGGAGTACCGCGACGTGGTGCGCACCTACCACACCGAGGGCTTCGAGGTGGTGGAGGTGCCCTTCGGCGCCGACGGCCGAACGGAGTTGGACGCCCTGGAAGCGGCGGTGGATGAGAACACCGCAGGTGTCCTCGTCGGCTACCCCAACTTCTTCGGCGTGGTGGACGATCTGGCTGGCGCCGCCAAGATCGCCCACGCGAAGGGCGCCCTGGCCATCTCATGCACCACCGAATCGCTCGCCTTCGGCCTGCTGCAGGCCCCCGGGCTCCTGGGCGCGGACATCGCGGTGGGCGAGATGCAATCCTTCGGCAACGGCCTGAACTTCGGCGGTCCCGGCCTGGGCTTCTTCGCCACCCGCGAGAAGTTCCTGCGGCAGTTCCCGGGCCGCGTCGCTGGCGCCACCGTGGATCGCAACGGCCAGCGCGGCTTCGTCCTCACCCTCTCCACCCGCGAGCAGCACATCCGCCGAGAGAAGGCGACGTCGAATATCTGCACGAACCACGGCCTCAACGCCACCGCCACCACCATCCATCTCTCGATGCTGGGCCGCCACGGCCTGCGCGCCCTGGCGGTCCTCAACTGGCGCCGGGCCCGCTACGCCCGGGAGGCGCTCGCCGCGGCGGGCTGCAAGCCCGTCTTCAGCGGGCCGGTCTTCAACGAGTTCGCGGTCCACGCGCCTGAGGACTCCATGGAGCGCATCGTGAAGGCCGGCCTCTCCGGCGGCCTGCCCCTGAAGCGCTACTACCCCGAGTTGGGGGACGGCCTCCTCCTCTGTGTCACCGAGCTTCACGACAAATCCCGCATCGACGCGCTCGTCGCAGCCCTCGCGTAACGCGCGCCGCTCTTCGCGCATCCAGCCAAAGGTCGAAACCGTGTCCGATCGCTTCTTCCCCAAGACCTCCCCCGGCGTCCGCGGCCTCCAACTCCAAGAGCCGCTGATCTTCGAGCGCTCCGAAGCAGGGCGCATGGGCGTCTCCCTCCCGGAGGCCGGCGTCCCCGAGGCGGATCCCGCCACCGAGATCCCCGCTGAGCTGCTGCGCGGCGAGATCGCCGACTTCCCGTCGGTCACCGAGGTGCAGGCCGTGCGGCACTTCGTGCGGCTGTCTCAGATGAACTACGGCGTCGACTCCGGCTTCTTCCCCCTGGGCTCGTGCACCATGAAATACAACCCCAAGGTGAACGAGTGGGCCGCCCGGCTCCCCGGCTTCGCTGGCGCCCATCCCTACCTCCCCGAGGAACAGAGCCAGGGCGCCCTCGAGCTGATGTACCGGCTGGAGCGCGCCCTCTCCGAGATCGCGGGGATGAGCGCCACCACCCTCGAGCCCGCCGCCGGCGCCCAGGGCGAGCTCAGCGGCCTGATGATGATCCGGGCCTGGCATATCGACAACCACGGGACCCCACGCAAGAAGGTGCTGATCCCCGACTCCGCCCACGGCACCAACCCTGCCTCGGCCGCGCTCCTCGGCTACGAGACGGTCCAGCTCGCGAGCAACGAGCACGGCGTGATCGAGCCTGCCACGGTCGCCGCGGCGATGGACGAAGACGTCGCCTGCCTGATGATGACCAACCCCAACACTTTGGGCATCTTCGAAGAGCACATCGAAGAGATCTGCCGGATCGTCCACGCCAAGGGAGGCCTGGTCTACGGCGACGGCGCCAACATGAACGCGCTCCTCGGCGTCGCCCGCCCCGGTGACATGGGCATCGACGTGATGCACTACAACCTCCACAAGACCTTCTCGACGCCCCACGGCGGCGGCGGTCCCGGGGCCGGCCCGGTGGCCGTGGCCGAGAAGCTCGTGCCCTACCTGCCCAGGCCCTTCGTCGTGAAGGAGGGAGATACCTTCCGCCTCGACTTCGATCGCCCCAAGTCCGTGGGTAAGCTGCGCACCTTCTGGGGCAACTTTGGCATGCACGTGCGGGCCTACGCCTACATCCGCGAGTACGGCCCCGAGGGCCTGCGGGACGTCAGCCGCCTCGCCGTCCTCAACGCCCAGTACATCCGCGCCCTGATCGAAGACGAGTGGGACGTGGCCTACGAGAACCGCTCCCTCCACGAGGTCGTCTACACCGACAAGAACCTAAAGGAGACCGGCGTCACCACCATGGACGTTGCCAAGACCCTCATCGATCACGGCTACCACCCGCCCACCGTCTACTTCCCCCTCATCGTCCCCGGCGCCCTCATGGTCGAGCCCACCGAGACCGAGACCAAGGAGACCCTCGAGAACTTCGCCGACGCCATGAAGGCCATCGCCGCCCAGGCCCGCGCCGAGCCCGAGGCCCTCAAGGCCGCCCCCAAGAAGCCCATCGTCGAGCGCCTCGACGAGACCCGCGCCGCCCGCCGCCCCATCCTCCGCTGGACCCCCGACCTCGACGTCGGCGCGTAGAGATCGAGTGGCCTCTCGAGGCTCGAATGGGGGGCTCGCAGCGTTCGTGAGGTTCTTGACGAACTCTCAGCCCGGCGCGTGCCGGTGCCAGACCGCTTCGATGTTGTGACCGTCGGGATCGAGGACGAAGGCGCCGTAGTAGCCGGGATGGTATTCCGGGCGGGACCCGCTGCCCCGTTGTCTCGGCCACCCGCCGCGAGCGCCTCACGCCGGGACACGGGTATGCGGCTCCAGCCACCACTCGGAGATCGAATAGCGCCCTTCGGTCTCCTCGCCGTCGGCCTTGAAGATCGCCTCGATCCTCCCCATCGGATAGCGCCGTCCTTCACCCGGCGGGAGGACGATCCCTCGCCGCATCGATCCCTTTGGACTCTTCATTCACGCCTCCCCGCCGAATCCCGCCTGCTTCGAATCAGCCGACCGATCGAAGGCGGGTCGAGCTCCGATTCGCTCATGGACACGACCAGCGCGTCAAGGCGTGACGGTTCATCCGACACCTGAGAACCGCGAAGAATGAATGAACTCTCGCGCGAGCTCGGCCGCGTGCGCATCGGAGCCCGATGGACCAAGGCGCCGATCGCCAGCGCCTGCCCGACGGATGAGAGGTCCTCGCGGTCTCCCCGATGGCGGGCTACCGGCGGAAGATCCGCATCCCTACGTGGCCGGTGTCGATGAAGAAGCCGAATTGGAAGTGGATCTTGCCCTGCTCGTCCATCATGCCGCGCGGCGGGTTGGGGAAGGGCTGCGCTCGTTGAAAGGCGGCGATGGCCTCCTGATCGAGGAAGTCGACGCCGCTGGACTTCTCCACGAAGACGTCGGCGATCCTTCCGTCGGACTGCAGGGTGACGGAGAGCACCGTGTGGCGGTCCTTCCATAGGTAGACGTTGCCGGTGGGATCCCGGGTGCGGGCGACGCCGTTGGGATCCCAGGTCCGCGAGACGCCCTGCTTCAGCCGGTTCATGAAGGAGGCGAAGCGCCACTCCCGGGTGTTGAGGAAGGTGCCGTCGCCCTCCTCCACGCCCTCGACGTGGTCGGGGGCGGGGGCGCCGATGATGCTGTCGACCACGGCGGCGCTGGGAAAGAGCTGCAGGGTCCTGCCGCCTGCGGGGCCGCCGCCGCCCGGGCGATCGGCCTCGCCTTCTCCGTCTCCGGCCTGGATGCGGAAGCGATCGGAGTTGCCCTCCAGAGCCTCCGATCCGCTGCGGTTGTGTGTGGAACCTACACCGTCAGGTGAGACCTCGAGCTGCAGCTCGTCGCGTTGGGCGACCGACGGGATCTCCAGCTTGCTGCCGAAGCTCTCGGCCTCCCCCGGCGCCTTGTCGTCGCCGCCGCTGCCGATGACCAGGGCGCCCTCCGGGCTCGGCTCCCCCGGAGGCGCCTCCTCGATGGCGGGGGCGGTGGCCTTCGGAGTGGTCACCTTGGCGCCGGCCCTGCGATCGCGGGAGACGCTCTCGCGATCGACCTTATTGTCGGACTCGGCGGCAAAGCTCGGCCCGTCGGGGATCTCCCGATTTCCCGGGGCGGTCTCCACCACCTGCCCCGGCGCCTTCTCAGGCTTCGCCTCCTCGACCTTCTCCTCCGGCGGCTGGCTCTCCTGCGGGTCCCGGAGCCTGCGCTCCCCTTGGGCGTCGTTCGATTGAGCCTGCCTGGCGCCACCCATGGCGGCGTCCCATTGCTTCGCCGGGATCCGGACCAGGGAGACCTCGGGCTCGGGACCGGGCGTGTAGTGAAAGGAGAGGAGCACCGCCGGGATCGCCACCACGTGGAAGATCGCGGTGAGGACGACGGCCACGAGCAGCCGCTTGCGCCCAATCTTCGCGGCCTTCCGCCGCCGTCGCTCGCGGATCGTCGTCTCCATTTCGAAGTCCAAAGCTAACGCCTGGCGGCAGGGAAATCACGCCCCGGCACGCTCACCTGCCCGGCGGGCTCCCCCGAATCCGGAGTCCCGGAGCGTATCATCCGAAGGGCGGCGCCTCCCGCGAGTCGCCCCCTGTTCGGGCCGTGCGTGATGCGCGGCGGCCTCAGTAGAGCCGGAGCAGCTCTGCGCCGCTGTAATAATGCCGGAGGATGGTGCCGTGATCGTGGCCGAGCTCGGCCCTGCCGATGGCGCCCATCTGGCACATGCCCACGCCATGCCCCCAGCCACCCCCGCGGAAGGTCCAGGCGGTGGCCGGGCCCCCGGCAGCTCCCTCCCTCTCGATGACGAAGAGGGAGGAGTTGAGGTTCTTGAGCAGCCGGCGGATCGTCAGCTCCCCCTCGATCACCTTCGCCCCGGAGGTGCCGGTGATGGCGAGGCTGGTGGCGCGGCCGGAGACGCCTCGCCCCCCCACCTGGAGGGAGACCACCTCCCCGATCCCCAATGGCTGCACGATCGCGTCGAGCTCGGCGGCGGGGAAGCGCCGCAGCCAGCGGAACTTATCGGCCCGGGAGAAGCTGGCCGCCTGGCACATGCCGGGGACCTCCGCCGCGAGGAAGCCCTCCACGTCTTCGACCGCCGCCTCGAAGGCCCCCAGCTCCGGATGGCCGATCCAATCGGGGACCCCGCGGAGGTTGGGATTCGGCGGCGTGCCCCAGGCGAACTCGTTGTTTTCGGTGTGTCCACCACAGGTTGAAGAATACACAGAGTCAACCAGCCTGCCACCATGACCGAAGAGCACCTCGCCCCGCGACGCGGCGATGGCCTGATCGGTGCGGGGATGCTCGCCCGACCGCCCCTTGTAGACCTGACAATGCTGCTCGGCGCAGAGCAGATAGGGGTCGCCCCGATGCCTGGCGCCGATCTTCGCGAGCACCTCGCCACGGGCCGCCACCGCCTGGGCCTGCAGCGCCTCGGAGTGGGCGGTGGCGAAGATCTCGCTGGGGACGATGCCGCGCAGCAGCTCCTCCATGGGGAGCACGCTCACGGCGGCCGTCTTCCCGCCAGCGTCAACCGCGATGAAGACCTGGCCGCGGTAGACGCGATCCTGCCTGCCGTGGTTGGCGTAGCCCATGTCGTGCTCGACCTTCAGCACCTGAATGCCGACGTCCCCCGCCACCTCCACCACCGCGGCGCCAGGAGACGACGCCACCACCTTGCCGGCGGGATCGACGATCTCGATGGTCCCCCTAGGGCGGGCAGCCAACTCGGTGTAGAGCGAGACGCCCTCGTCGTACTTCCCGCGAGCATCCTCCGCCAGCGCCTCCGCCTCGGCCCGCTCGCCGGGCGCCATGAGGAGGATCGCGTAGCGGCGGTTGTCCAGGATCCGTCCCGCGATCCCATAGACCCCGCCCACGATGCCCGACTGGGCGGCGTAGCCTCTGGCCCTCCATCGCTCGAGGGCGGCCAGCGCCTCATCCTTCGCGGAGAGATCGAAGTCGGCGACCTGCGGCGCGTGGAGCAGCCTCGCCGGGCCCCCGTCGCGGACCCGGAACCGCCACGTCTCGCCCGCGGCCCCTCGCAGCCTCCGGGGCTTCTTACCCAGAGTAGAGATGGTCATCGCCCCCTTGGGCACCAGGGCGATCTCCTCCTCACCCTCGTCGATCCGGACGGTCACCCGCGGGCTGCCGTCGTCGGCGAAGTCGAGGCGATCCCCCCAGAGGATCTCGAGGGGATCCTGCGGCGCCGCCGGGGCGACGGAGGGCCAGGCGAATCCAAGGAGGAAGAGTGCAGGAACGAGAGACGAAGAGACGCGCATGCAATGAGACCGATGATGCACAGATGCGCCCGACATTGGAAAGTGATGGATGAAATCCAGGAGGCCATCGGGCGCTCGTGACGAGCGGCCCACTGCGAGCTCCCGACAGTTTCCCACAGCGCGCGTGAGCCTTTTGCCTACAAATCCCACACCGTTCAGGGTTCTATCCTCCCCGTGTCTCCCCACGCCCGCAGCCCACACACCTCCACGGGTTGGGACGCCTGCGACCTCGAGTGTTCGCACTGCGGTTCCGGCCTCTCCCGTCATCCCGCCAAGGTCGGCGCATACTACTCGTGCCCCCGCTGCGATCGCACCTACGCCTCCACCTACGACGAGGTGCTGCGCAAGCACGCCGGCGTGCGCCCCGCCTCCGCGACGCGGCGGCTGGAGCCCACGAAGGATCCCTACTTCCAGCGGGTGAAGTCCCGCCTCGAAGCCTTCCTCCGACGCCTCGACGAGGAGGACGCCTGGTTCGTCCTGGGCGTCGCCCCCGGCGCCCCTCTCGAGACCGTGCGCGCCCGCTACCGGGAGCTCGCCCTCCTCCACCACCCCGACCGCGGCGGCGACCCCCAGCAGATGCAACGGATCACCGGGGCCTTCGAGGCCATCCGCTCCGGCGCGGCCCTCCCCAACCCGGGCCCCCGCGGCATCAAGGCCCCTCCCGTCGGCGAGGAAGACCCGGCTACGACCGCCGATTCCCGGGAGCGAAGGCAATCTTCCATGGCGACCGCCTCCAGGCATTCGCGCGCGATGACCATCCCCACGGGCTCCCGACGTCGGTAGAGCGCGGGGCGGCCTGGCGGCCGCACCACCACGAGCGCGACTTCAGGCGGTGGATCGGCTGCTGCGCGCCCGCTCGAGGATCCAGCCGAGACCATTCGGCTTCGCCCGTCGCGCTGCCTCTCGCGATCCGCGGCAGGCGTCGCGCCATTGCCCGTGCCCCGGGACGGGTGATAGTCCTATGGCCCTTCACAAAGGAGAAGAGATGCGCACCGTCCTGCTCGCCCTGGGTCTGGCCGCCTTCGTCACCGGCTGCTCGCAGCCCGAGTTTTACGAGATGGAGCCTGCCTCGATCACCTTCGAGAGCCGGGACGAATCCAGGCCCGTCCGCGCCGTGGCGAAGAACCGAAGGGGACAGCTCTTCCCCAGGGAGCGGCCCAGCAAGTGGTCGTCCGAAGACGAGAAGGTCGTCACGGTGGACGCCGACGGGAAGATCACCGCGGTGGGGCCGGGACAGACCCGGGTGAGCGCCACCCGCGGCAAGCTGATCGGCGAGGTGCTGGTCTCGGTGAACTCGGTGGAGGGCCTCGAGGTCACGCCGCTGGAGCTGAGCTTCGTAGAGGACGCCGATCCGATCCGCCTGGCGATCCGCGCGCTGGATCTGCGGGGCAAGTCGATGGACGGGCGCACGGTGAAGGTGCGCTGCCTGGACGAGAAGGTCTGCACCGTCGATCGCTCGTGGCAGGTCTGGCCCCACGGCCCGGGGGAGACCCTGGTCGAGGTCAGCTGCGAAGGCCACCAGCAGCAGGTGAAGGTCCAGGTGGCTGCGGGGCGACGCCCCCGGCGCTGAGGATTCGTCACCCTCAGGTCTTCATATCCGGAGCCGAACCGGCGCTTGGCGCGTACGCTCGAGGGCGCCGGTTGCACACGACCGTCCGGGCTCCCTCCGTCCAGGAAGGGGAAGCGGACGGAGCGCCTCGGAAGAAATCGTCGAGGGACGGGCTCTGCGGCGTTGACGGACCCGCCTCCCGGCACTAGAGTGCGCGCGATTTACCAAGGAGCCGCTAGCTCAATGGTAGAGCAACGGCCTTTTAAGCCGATGGCTGTGGGTTCGAGTCCCACGCGGCTCACCAAGCATATCGGAATGTCCCCATCGTCTAGAGGCCCAGGACGCTGCCCTTTCAAGGCGGTAACCGGGGTTCGAATCCCCGTGGGGACGCCATCTGGAAGGCCGGACGCGCAGCCAGCGTCCGGCCTTCTTCTTGCCTGGTCCCAGGCTCCTCCATCAATCCGGCATCCAGCGTCGGGCGCCGCTTCGCCTTGACCCCCGACCGCGCCGCGGTAAGCCTATGGGGATGTCGAAGGCATTCACGAAGGACGAGGGCGAGGCCGAAGATCTCCACGAGCTCTCGCTCGAGGGGATCGACTCCGTCGAGGAGGAGGAGGCCCGTCCGTTCGGCGCCCGCTACATCACGCCGGAGGGCTTCAAGGCGCTGCAGAGCGAGCTCGATCGCCTGTGGAAGGTCGACCGACCCAAGGTCACCAACGAGGTGATGTGGGCGGCGGCCCAGGGGGATCGCTCCGAGAACGCCGAATACATCTACGGCAAGAAGAAGCTCCGCGAGATCGATCGTCGCATCCGCTACCTCTCCAAGCGCCTCGACTCTCTCACCGTGGTCGAGCCCTCGCCGGAGCAGGAGGGCAAGGTCTTCTTCGGTGCCTGGGTCGAGGTGGAGGACCAGGAGGGCGAGCCCGCCAGCTACCGGATCGTGGGCCCCGACGAGTTCGACGTCCGGGCCCGCAAGATCAGCGTGGAGTCGCCCCTGGCCCGCGCGCTCCTCGGCAAGCGGGTGGGGGATGAGGTGGTGGTCGTCCGCCCCAAGGGCGAAGCTGAGCTGACCATCCTCGCGATCCGCTACGAGCTGTCCGAGAGCTCCTGATCTCGGGTGAGCGGGAGTCGACCAGGCGCCCGGAGCCCGGAGCCCGCTCGGGAGCGTCCCCTCGGGGAGATCCTTTTCGTGGAGCCGTCTCCGTCGCGGGAGCCCTCGCGCCATGGGCTCGCGCGAGGCGCCCGTCTCCCAATCCCGGCGAGAGCGGCGCGTAGCCCAAGAGGGGCCTCCTTCGTGCCCCCGACGACGGGGCGCCCCAAATTCCCAGAGATGGTCTCCAAATCTGCGAGGATCGAGCGCCCCTATCCGGGGCGGCTCCGCCCCGACCAGCTGGCGGTCCGTCCCGCCGTACGGCGGTGGGCGCGCTCCCTGGTCCGGGCGCTCCTGCCACTGGCTCCCCCGATCCCATCCCGCCGCCGTCGCCTGCTGGTGATCTTCCTCGACGGGGTAGGAGGGGGCGCCCTGCGCAGGGCGTCCGCTTCCAAGCTGCTGCGCTTCCTGCCCACCTTGCGGGACGGCCGAAGCCACCGCGAGTCACGCGCGTTCTCGGGGATGCCCTCGACGACGACCTCGTTCCAGGCCGGGCTCTTCTTCGGCCTTCGCCATCCCGACGTGCCAGCCTTCAGCTGGTTCGATCGAGCCGCCGGCGCGAAGGTAATAATGAACGCTCCGGGTGACGCCGCCGACATCGAGGCCAGCCTCCGCCGCCGGGCGGGCCCCGGCCTCTTCGCCGGCGGCACCAGCTACGTCTCCATCCTCGCCGGCGGCAGCGAGGGCCCGCTCTCCACCGCAGGCCTGGGGCGCTTCGCCGAGCGGTTCGCCTCCCTCCGCCAGGGCCATCAGGGCCACCGAGCCGGCGAGGGCCGCGGGGCCCATCCGGCCGACGAGGGCCGCCAACTCGGCGAGGGCCACCAAAGTGGCGAGGATCTCCAGGGCCATCAGGCCGGCGAGGGTCGCGGGAGCCTCCTCGCCTCCGAGCCGGCGGCACAGCCGGCGCCAGCGACTTCCGCCCACCTGCCAATCCCGGGCGCCACCGGCCTGCGATCCTTGGATGGACGGCCCGAGGACGAGCGCATCGTCGGCGCCCCGATCCTCGAAGGCCCATACGACGATCCGCCGCTCCCTCTCGCCGCTGCCTTCGCGTCGGCCCTACGATCGGACGGCACAGACCCCGTCGGCCGCAGGGCCCAGGCCGTGATCCACACCCAGACCTTCATGAACCTCCTCTCGCGGGTGGGCGCCGAGACGCCTTCCTTCCTCGCGAACATGGCAGCCTTCGCGAATTGGAGCGGCTCGAGCCGCCACGAGTTCAACTTCCTCCTCAACCACCTGGGCATCGGCACCCTCCTCGGCGAGATCGCCAAGGGCTCGGCGATCCTCGATCTGGTCCGCGGGGTCCCTCGCGTCTTCCTGAACCTCCATGAGTATGACGAGTTCTCACACCGACGCGGCCCCGCCGAGGCGCTGCGGGTCCTGCGCCGGATCGACCGCGAGATCGAGGCCCTCTTCGCCCTCGCCTCCGAGGTCCCCGACCCTCCGGACATCTATGTGATCACCGATCACGGGCACATCCCGTCGATCCCCTTCGAGAAGATCTTCGGCTGCACCCTCGAGGCCTGGCTCCTCGGAAAGGCGATCGAGACTCAGCCCCTACCCAAGGCCATCGAGCGCCTCCTCGGCCCCCCGTCCATCGATCGAGGCTGCGCGCCGCCGAGGATCCTCGACTGCGGAAACTACGCCCACGTCTACTTCGGCGGCGACACCCCCTGGGACGCGAATGAGATCGTCGCCCGCCGCGGGGCCATCCTGGCCCGCGCCCTCGACTGTCCGGGCGTAGGTCTGGTGGCCATGCGCTCGCGAGAGCACGGCCCCATCGCCTTCGCCGGCGGCCGCCGCGTCGATCCGGACGATCCCTCCACCCACCCCCGCGGCACCTCGCCGCGAGCGATCGCCGCCCTGCTCGAGGAGCTGGGACGATCTCCCGCCGCCGGCGATCTCGTCCTCTACGGGAGTTGGTTGGACGACGCATGCGTTGCCTTCACATGGGAGTTCTCCTCACACGGCGGACCCTCTTCCGAGGAAACCGAGACATTCGTATTGCATCCGGCGGACCTCGATCTCTCCGGGGTCGAGCACGGCGCCGACCTCCACGCAGCACTGCAAGCGCGCTACGGCGCGGAGGACCCGACTCCAACCAGATGAACACCCCCTTCCCAGACACGGATCCCCTGGTCCCGCTCCCCACCGCCAAGCAGGCGATGACCTTTGGAAAGATCGCGAAGCGGGTGGCAGGCGCCATCGTCGCGGTCTGCATCTCCACCGCGCTGATCGGCTCGGCTTTCTTCCGCCCCGCCTTCGAGGGCGGCTTCCACCTGGTGGCTCGCTTCCCCCTCGGCGCGTGGTTCAGCACCCTCCCCTCGCAGCTCTGGTGGGTCGCGCTCTTCGGCCTCTTCTCGGCCTCGATGGCACCGCTCCGCGCCTTCCGCTGGGGCTTCACCCTCCCCAAGCCCAAGCCCGCCTACAGCGATCGTTATCATTCGGTGGCCATCGGCCTCCTGGGCAACAACGTGATCCCGGGCAAGTTCGGCGAGGCCATCCGAGCCATGGCGCTGGTGCGCTTCACCGAGAAGCGCGGCGAGCCCACCACCTTCGCCATGAGCCTGGGCACCATCATCGTCTGCAAGGTCCTCGACCTGGTGGCGCTGCTGGTGCTGGTCTGCCTCTCGCCCAGCGGTCCCTTCTTCGGAGGCGCCTCGGGCTTCTCGGGCGGGCTCACCGGCGTGATGATCGCCGTCCCCGTCCTGATCACCGCCCTCTTCCTCGCCACCCGCTTCGCGCCCCGGATCGCCGACTGGCTCGAGCGCAAGCGGAAGTGGCCCAAGCTCCAGACCACCCTGCGGGAGTTCGGCGTCGGCGTCGCCGCCAGCGGATCGCCCCTGCGGCTGGCCCTCGGCTTCGGCGCCACCCTCCTCGCCATCTCCGCCGTGGCCACCGGCTACACCATCGCCCTCCACGGCGCCGGCGTACAGACGGGCCTCTTCTCCGGCGTGATCCTGCTCGGCGCGGTGACCCTCGGACAGAGCCCCCCGGGGGTCCCGGCAGGTTTGGGCATGTATTACCTGGCATGCACCTGGGCGGCGGGCCTGCTGGGCGCCACACCGGAGCAGGCGGCCACGCTGGCAGTGCTCACGCATCTCACAACCGTCGTCTCCCACCTGACGGTGGGCCTCGTCTCCCTCCTCATCCGGCGGGTGAAGGTCCGCGATCTCCTCCCTCGAGGGCGGCTCCAAAGGCGTGAAGCCAGCTCCTGACCTGGCTCAGGATCGTGAAGTGCTCCCGAACCCTCAGCCTCCCCGACCGGGCCATCGCTTCGGCGGCGAGGGGAGACGAGATCTGCTGCAGCAGCGCCCGCCCTACCGCCTCGGGGTCTCCGGGGTCGTCCACCAGGAGGCCGTCGCTGCCCTGGCGGACCTGCGCCGCGATGCCCCCGACGTTGGCGGCGACCACCGGCGTCCTCTTCCACAGCGCCTCCGACACCGTGAGCCCGAAGCCCTCCTCGATGGAGTTCTGCACCGCCACCGTCGCGATCCGCTGGAGCGCGTTCACCATCAGCGCGTTCTCCTTCACGTCTGCCATCGGCAGCCGCAGGATGTGCACCCTCTCGCGTAGCGTAGGATCCAACCCTGCGTGTCTCCCGCAGAGCTCCTCCAGCACGTCCCGCGCCTCGGGATCGTCGGCGATGCCCGCGGGATCCGGCCCTGCCAGGATCAGGTGGGCGCGACCCACCTCGCTCAGCACCCGCTCGCTGTCGGCCCGCAGCCGCGGCGCCTCCTTCGCGCAGAACTCGACCATCCGACGGAAGGCCGGGATCAGCGGGGCGAAGCCCTTGAGCCGATCGAAGCGCGAGACCTGCACGATGGTCGGGACGTGGAGCAGATCGGCGATCGGCGCCTCCACCCAGGCAGCGTCCGACCAGCGGCAGACCCTCTCGCGGAACGCGGCCCAATGTGGCACCGGCGGGCCGTCCACCAGCCCCGCCGATCGGAGGATCCCCACCAGCTTGTAGGGGCGCAGGCTGCGGTTCTTATGGCTGAAGGGATCGATGCCGGGGCAGAGCTCGCGGCTGCGATCCAACCACTCGTCCGGCGCGTACGAGAGGAGCGAGAAGAAGAGACGGCGGTAGTGCGCGAGGTAAGGGCGCAAAAAACGCCACGCCTCGTCCGTCCATCGGTTGCGCCGCGCGATCCCCACGTGGCAGCGCCAGAGCAGGGGTGGCCGGCACCGCTCCCGAAGCCGCGACGCGATCCCCGCAGGCTGGGGGTCGTGGATCACCACGATGTCCCCGCGATCGATCTGCCGCAGCTCTTGGGCCGCCTCCTCGCTGACGCGCTCGTAGATCGCGCGGGCGCCGGCGGGATCGTCGAAGCCCGGCTGCCCGTGGAGCATGTTGTGGAGGGCCTTGGTCATGCGGAAGAACTCGGGCTCGCCGGGTTCGAGGACGAGCCAGCGAGCTTCCACCCCTACGTCCGCCAGGAAGCTGCACAGCCGAGGCATCATCTCCGCCACGCCTCCTCCTGACGCGGTGGAGCTGATCATCCACACCTTGCGCCTGCCCATTGCCCGGGAGACCTCGGCGCCGAGGCTGCGGAGCTCGGCGGTCAGGGCGTCGAAGCCGTCCAGATCGCGGTAGAGCGAGAGATCGGTGGTGCGATGGATCGGCACCTCGCGCAGGCGGGTGGGCATCCTTCACCTCGGTCAGCGGTGGCCTCGGGTAGGATGGCCACCATGACCCATGATCTCTTCCTGCACCCCGAGCCGGGCGCCCCGCCCCGCACCTTCGACGAGGTCCAGGCGCTGCTGCGCGACGCCCAGACCCTATCACCCTATGTGAATGAAGAGGCGTCCACCCCCGAGCAGCTCGTCCTCACGGATCGCGACACCGGCGCCTGGGCCGTGCTCACCCCGGGGGGGCCCTGGATCGACGAGGCGCATGAGGTGGATCCGCGGGTGCTCCATCTGCAGATCCCCTACGCGCGCCCCCGCTTCTTCGCCATCGAGGGCGCCCTCTTCGCGATGGCCCTGGTCCAGGAGCTGGGAGGCAGCCTCGCCGACCCTTCGGATCCCAAGGATCCCGCGGCCAGGCCTCGCCGCGAGGAGGAGATCGTGGCGAGCTGGGATCTGCAGAACCGCGCGATCCTCGCCGCCGCTGCCGAAGCCGCCGCCGAAGCTGCGACCGCCGGCGAGCCACCTCCCGCAAACCCGCCCCGCCCCGTGGACGGCGCCCTCCTCGACGCGATCTTCAGCCACAACCTCCACCGCCGCGAGCTCCTCGAAAGAGCCGACGGCGCGGTGGAGATCCCCCGCCTGGTCCTGGCCTCGCTGCCCCTGCGGATCGAACCCGCCATCGTCTGTGGCTACGACGCCGGCGAGGCGATCTGGCTCCCCGATCAGGTCAGCCACGTGGTCCTTCGCCTGCAGCGAAAGGGATGGTTCGGGAACAAGGAGGAGGCGCGCCTCGTCGACGCCGACGCCCTGCGCCAGCTCCTCGCCCCCAGCGAGCGCGGCGACGAGGCTCCCAAGGGTATGCGCGCCTTCCACCCCAGCCAGGCCGCCACCGATCCCTCCTGGCGGCAGCTCGACGGCAGCGACGCCAGAGGCCTGGCTGTCCTCGATTGGAACAGCCTCATCGACGGCTGATCCCGCTTTCCATACGAGGTGGGAGAAGCTCGCCGACGCCGGACGGTGGCTCGCGCGGCGTCGCCCCCAAGCAGACGGCAGCCCGAGCCCTCGCCGGCAGGGGCTCGACAGCCGCCGCCTGTTGCGGCATAGCAGCGGTCATCCTACGTGAATCGAATCGATCGAGAGCGCCCGTGAAAAAGCTCGGCTGGTACCTGATCACTGTCGTCCAGATCCTGCTGATCGCGGTCCTCTCGACGATCCTGATGTTCGTCGCGCTCTTCGCGCGCGTCTTCGGCCCCGACGCGCCGCTCCGGGTGGCGGGCCGCCTCTGGGCGCCGCCCCTCCTCTGGATCTGTGGCGCGCGCTACGTCGTCGATGGCGGAGACGAGGTGGATTGGAAGCGCCCCCACGTCTTCCTGATGAACCACCAGTCGATGCTCGACATCCCCGCCGCCTTCGGCGCCATCCGCAGCCCCATCCGCTTCATGGCCAAGCGGATCCTCGGCCACGTCCCTGTCCTCGGCTGGTATATGCGGGCCACCAGGATGATCCTGGTGAATCGGGAGAACGGGGCAGAGGCCGTGGCTGCCATCCAGATCGCGGCGGATCGCCTGCGCACCGGCACCAACCTCCTCATCTACCCCGAGGGGACCCGCTCCCTGGACGGCCGCTTCCTCCCCTTCAAGCGAGGCCCCTTCGAGCTGGCCATCGCCTCCCAGGTCTCCATCGTGCCGCTGGTGATCCACGGGGCGGCGCAAGTCCTCCCCCGAGGCAGGGCCAGCCCCCGCCCCGGAACGATCCACGTGAGGATCGGGGCGCCCATCTCCACCGACGGCCTCACGCGCAGCGATCGCGAGGCGCTGATGCGAAGGGTGCGCGACGAGATGATCGCGATGCACCAGGCCATCGGCGGCGCGGGCGGCGAGACTACCGAGGCCCGGGCCGAGAGGCGCCGCAGCGAAGCTGCCGCCAAGGCCCTCGCCGCCGAAACCACCCAGCGTTCGGCGTAGCCGATCGCCGGGCGGCCGTGGCAGCGCGGTGAGGCGCCCGCCAATGCCCTCGCCGCGAGGCCACCCAGCGTTCGGCGCAGGCCGAGCGGCCCGGCCATGGCGCCGCGTGACTATCCACACCCCCATGCCGGAGGGCAGACCTCCCGGATGGGTCGGCCCTCCGTCTTCCCCTCCCCCTGCACTGCGGGTATCTTCGAGCCATGGCAAACGGACGAGAGCAGTTCCTGATCGAAGGCGACGAAGAGCGGATCGCGGAGCTGGTCCGCGGCGCGAAGCGGGTGGCGGTCCTCGGCATCAAGACCGAGGCCCAGGCGGGACAGCCCGCCTTCTCCGTGCCGCAGTACCTCGCCCAGGCCGGCGTCGAGGTGATCCCGGTCCCGGTCTACTACCCGGAGGTCCAGACCATCCTCGGCAAGCCCGTCTACCGGACGGTCGGCGCGATCCCCGGCGGGCCCGTCGACATCGTCGACGTCTTCCGCAGGCCGCAGGACATCCCGCAGCATCTGGACGACCTCCTCGCCGCCAAGCCGCAGGCGGTCTGGATGCAGCTCGGGATCCGCAACGACGCCGTGGCCGAGCGCCTCGCTGACGCGGGGATCTACGTGGTGCAGGATCGCTGCCTCATGGTGGACCACCGCCGCTACGCCCGCTGACGGGCCTCCAGAAATCTACTGCACACCCCGCCTGCTTCGTTGGACCTGCGCACCGATGCTCACGCACCGATTTGCGCTCCGCTTCGGTGCTCTGAGGCGATGAAGCGCTCCGCGCGAGGGGGCTCCTCTTGCTCCTGCTCGCCTCCGGCTCCACGCTTCGCATTCAGGGCGCTCGCTACGATGTCTCGAGGCCCTGTCCTGCAAGTTAAACACCATCACAGACAGAGCGATCCGCCGCCTGCCTGGCTGGTGGCCCATGGCCAATGTCTCCGGCTCTTCCTACCTTTCAATGGAGCGAAGGATACGGTGAGCGCCAATGGGCAACGACAACCAGGACTACTTCAAGCGAGCCGGCCGCAGCATCGGTCCAGCCGGATCTCCCGCGAACTTCCGGTCGACAGTGGGACAGGAGCGCGCCGTGTTGCGGCGGGAGGTGGAGCATCGGATCCCCGGCGAGCATCTGCCGAGAGCCCGTCGCGTGATCCCGCGCGCACCAGAGGCGAGCGAGCCGGAGGGAGCCCGTCCGCGCGGAGACCGAGCCAAGGGGAATGGTCATGCCTCCGCGGCCGACGGCCACGATCGCGAGCGCGATGCGGCAGCCAGGGCGTCGGATTCTGGCAACGGCCACGATCGCGCCTTCGATGCGGCGGCCACGGCGCCTGAATCGGGTGACGGCCACGATCGCGATCCCGAGGTGGCAGCCGCTGGCGACGCGCACATGACCCGGGAGATCGAGACATTCTGGCATGAGATGGATCCCCGGGAGGAGGAGGCGCCCTACGGCTTCGGGATCCCTGCCAGCGAAGAGGCGGCCATCGGTCACGAGACGCGCTTCTACGAGAGGGAGACCCGGGCGCATCAGGCCCAGGCCCACGAGGAGATGGGCCTTCGCCGAGCCCCCTTCGGCGAGCGGATGGCTCGCTCCTTTCCCCGGCCCTTCCGGCTGCTGGGCCGCACCGCCCACGCCCTCGACCGCCCCATCCGACGCACCCTCGATCGCCTCCAATCGCTGGGCGAGATCGCGCGTCACTCGTAGCACCGCCGCCGAGGGCGATCCTTCAGGGGGCGGAGTTGGCTCGAAAGGCGGCGCGATGGGAAGCGGACGACTGTATGAGGAGCTGCGATCCTCCTGGGCGAGCGGCCCGCTGACGGCGCTGAGCCGACGGGGCGTACACCATCGGCGGCCCTTCACCGACGGGCGCCGCTTCGTGATCGTCCACCTGGACGGGCTGTCGCGTCCCATCCTCCAGCACGCCCTCGAGCAGGGCTACATGCCCCGGCTCGCAGGCGCCCTGGAGCGGGGCGAGCAGGTCCTCACCAAGGCCCACGCCGGCACCCCTGCCTCCACGCCTGCCTTCCAGGCCAGCCTCTTCTACGGCAAGCGCGGCGACGTCCCGGGCTATCTCTGGCACGACAAGATCCGCAAGAAGGACGTGCGGATGAGCGATCCCGCCGAGGCCGCCCGCCTCGAAGCCAGCCTCGAGGGAGGCGAGCCGGGCCTCCTCACCGGCGGCAGCACCTACTGCTCGATCATCTCCGGCGGCGCCAGCGATCCCGCCTTCTCCTTCAGCCGCCTGCACCGCGGCTTCCCCTGGGGCTCCGACGACGAGAAGAACGGCTGGGATCATCTGGCCTCCGTCGTCGCCCACGTCGCCAGCTTCAGCTTGAGCGCCCATAAGATGGCGGGCACCGCCTTGACCGGCAGTTGGAGCTCGATGATCTGGGCGCTGCAGAAAGGGCGGCTGAAGCACGAGCCCCGCCTGGTGCTCAATCGGATGCTCCTCGGCGAGTTCGCGGTGGAGCTCACCAGCTACTTCACCCTCCTCGACATCGCCCGCGGTGTCCCCGCCATCTACTCGGTCTACGCCGGCTACGACGAGGTCGCCCACCGCCGCGGCCCGTACTCCCACGAGGCGCTCAGCGAGCTCACCGTCGCCGACGAGCGGCTCTCCCAGATCCGCGGCGCCATCCGGGCCCGCCCCGACCTCCGCTACGAGCTCTACGTCCTGGCCGACCATGGGCAGGAGCCCACCCGACCGATCGAGGAGATCCTCGACGGCCCCAACCTCAGCGATTGGATCCTCTCCGCCGATCGCAACGGCCTGGTCCCCACCCAAGAAGCCAAGCTGCGCTCCGCGGCGCGCCTCCATCGAGAGCGCCTCGAGTCCGTGCCCTTCGCCCACTATATGTGCGGCGGCGGCGCCATCCGAGACGGTGGCGGCGAGGAGGGCCGGCCGCCCATCGTCGTGGCGGACGCCGGCGATCTCGCCCATGTCTACGTCACCGAAACCTCCGCTCCCATGACGCTCCAGGAGCTGCAGACCCGTTGGCCCGCCCAGCTCCGCGCCACCCTCGACTGCCCCGGCAGCGGCATCGTCGCCGTCCGGGGCGGCAGCTCCGGCTTCGCCTTCCATCGAGGGCGCCGCTTCGATCTCGCCGAGGCCGGCGCCCTGGAGGGCGTGCTGGGCTACGACGGCGAGAGGCTCCGCGGCTACCTGCAGCAGATGGTCGCCACCCCCTCCGCCGGCGATCTCATTGTCTTCGGCGCCGGGGCTCCCGGGGGCGACGTCGCCTTCTCCTGGGAGTTCGGCTCCCACGGCGGCGTCGGCTACGGCGACGTCGAGACCTTCTTCATCCACCCCTGGTTCGTCGATATGGACGGACCAAGCGTCATGGGGCCCCTCGACCTCCACCGCTTCTTCACCAGGCGATTCGTGCCCGATCATGGAGATCATTCATAGCCCGAGATCCCCACCGCGCGAGCTGACGGTGGCGACCTACAACATCCACGGCGGCGTCGGCAACGACGGCCGCTTCGATCTGAGCCGCACCGCCGACGTGATCCGGGAGCTCGACGCCGACGCCGTCGCCCTCCAGGAGGTGGGTGACGTCTCCGGCCGCAGGCCCGCAGGCGACTACGCCGCCGAGCTCGGCGAGCTGCTGGGCTGCACCGTGATCTACCAGCCCACCATCCTCCGCGGCGATCGGGCCTACGGCAACGCCATCGTCACCCGCCTCCCGGTGGAGGGCAGCCGCAGCTACGATCTCTCCGTGAGGCGCCGCGAGCCCCGCGGCTGTGTCCGGGCAGATCTGCGCCTGGGCACCCATCCCGTCCACATCTTCGCCGTTCACCTCGGCCTCTCCCGCTCCGAACAGAAGGCCCAGGCCGGCATGCTCCTGGGCGCCGACATCGTCCGCGACGTCGCCGTCTCCTGGCCCCTCGTGATCATGGGCGACTTCAACTTCTGGTTCCCGGGTCCCATCGCACGCATGGTAAAAAAGAGCCTCACCGATGCCGCCGTGGCGGCAGGCGCCCGCGAGCGGAGCTACCCTGCCCGCTTCCCCTACTTCCGCCTCGATCGGATCTACGTCGACGGGGCGTGGGAGGTGCTCTCCTCGCGGATCCACCGCACCCACCTCGCCCGCCGGACCAGCGATCACCTCCCGCTGGTGGCCAGGCTGCGGCTACGCTCCGAGGTGATCAGCCTGCCCCGGCGCGCCGAGCACGGCGTCCTCGCCGTGCCCTGAAACCGGAGCTCGTCGCGAGGAGCACAAGGGCTTCGAAGGGCGTGCGTGGCCGCCGTTGCGCGCCGGGGAGCTTCGCGTCTCAAGAGGCGGCACGACACCGCCTTTTCCCCGCGAGGCGAAACGTCCCAGGCGCTGACGCGCCGAGCCGGTAGCCCAAGCGGCAGGAGCCCTCCCGCAGGGCTTGCGAGCGAGACCGTCCCCGGCGTGCGTCCTGCGCAGGCGCTCGACGAGCGACGCCCCCTTCGGGCTGGTTTGCACCAGAGGGAGAGTGCGTTACCTTCTCGGTCTCCAAGCGTCAGAGCGGCAAGGACAGACATGGGTGATCCGGATTTCAGCAGCGTCCTCCTCGAGGAACAGCGGCTCCGCTCGGACATCGAGACGGCCCGCCTCGATCTGGCGAACTCGATCGTCGCGATCAGCGACAGAGTGGCTGACAAGGTCGACTGGAGAACCTGGGTGCGCCGGCGGCCACTCCCCGCGGTGCTGGGCGGCTTGGCAGTGGGCTTCTTGGTTGGGCGGCTGAGTTCGCCACGAAAGGACGAGAGATGAGTCAGGGATCGGGCGGACCCGGTGGGACCTCCAGGGCAGACGGCGGACCAGCCTACGGCGGTGACGGCGCCGATCCGCGGCAGCGGGTCCAGCAGTTCGCGCAGGAGGCCGGCGCCCAGGTGGAGCAGGCGCGCATGCTCTTCGAGGACTTGAACGATCGGCTCACCACCTTCATCCGTGAGAGGCCCGGCGCGGCCCTCGTCGGCGCGGTGGCCTTGGGATACGTGGTCGGCAAGATCGCCAGCAAGGCCAGCCGCTAGCGATGGAGACGACCTACGACGGCTTCGGCGGCAAGCGAGAGGAACCTCCCATGGGCGAGCAGCGACAGCGCAGCGTGCAGGAGATCGCGTCCGACGTCGGGCAGGTCGCCTCGGAGATCTACGGCAAGCTCGACATCGGCCGGGAGATGCGCGAGCACCCCTACCGCACCCTCGCCATAGCGGCAGGCGTCGGCTACGTGATGGGCGGCGGCATCTTCACCCCACTCACCGCCGGGATATTCCGCCTCGGCCTCCGCGCCATGGCGATCCCCGCGGTCCAGACCATCCTCTCCCAGGTCGCCAGCGGCGCCGAGGCCCCCCCTCCCGATTACTTCGATTAGACGACTGCTTCCAAACGCAGTCCCTGCTGCGGCGGGAGGTTCGACACCAGCCAGCTACGAGTCGCCGTAGGCGATGGTGAGAATCTCGGCCCAGAGGGCCTCGCGGCCGATCCCTTCTTCCGAGGAGAAGCCCAGGAGCGATCGGGGCGGGAGCTGGAGCTGGACCTCGATCTGCCGCAGGCGTCCGGCGCGCTTCGCCTTGGGGAGCTTGTCGAGCTTCGTCGCCACCACGATCGGCCGCCGGCCCTTCTCCTCCAGCCAGTGGATCATCTCCAGGTCGTCGTCGGTCGGCCCCACCCGCACGTCGATGATCACCACGACGGCTCGCAGCGAGTCGCGCTGGATCAGGTAGGTCTCGATCATCCCGACCCATTGCGCGCGCTCGGTCTTGGAGACCTTGGCGAAGCCGTAGCCCGGCAGATCGCAGATCCGCACGATCGAGCGGGAGGCCCCGAGCTCCACCGTCACGTCGAAGAAGTTCAGCAGCCTGGTGCGGCCCGGCGTGTTCGAGACCCGGGCCAGGGCCTTGCGCCCAGACAGACGGTTCAACATCGACGACTTGCCGACGTTCGACCGGCCCACGAACGCGATCTCGGGGCGGTCGTCGGCCGGCCAATCCGGCGGCTCCACCGCGCTCTTCAGGAAATCCGCTCCGATGATCTTCATAGGTGCGCTGCGGCTATCACGAAGCGAACGGGCCGGGCAAGCTCGCGTCCGCGGCCCCGGCCCGGGAGATCTCGATGATTCCCACGCCGCCCTCGAGGGACGGGCCGCCGAGTCCATGGGACTTCGCAGCAGGTTCCCACATCGGCTCCTCGCCATGTATCTTGGCCTCTCCGAGCCTCGCGGCGCTGGCTGCCGCTTGCGCGGTCCGACAAGCCCGCAATTCCGGGGAGTGCCTTGAAGAAGATCGGCCTCACTGGCGGCATCGCATCCGGCAAGAGCCTCGTCGCGAGGCTGCTCACGGCCCGGGGTGTCGCCATCATCGACGCAGACCAGGTCGCCCGGGACGTGGTCGAGCCCGGAGCGCCCGCCCTCGCCGCCATCGCGATCCGCTGGCCGGCGGTGGTCCGCGACGGGCGCCTCGATCGCAAGGCCCTCGGCGCCGTGGTCTTCGCCGACCGAGAGGAGCGCCTCGCCCTGGAGTCGATCGTCCATCCGCGCATTCGGGCCGAGGTGAGCCGGCGCTTCGCCGCCCTGGAGGCGCAGGAGGTGCCCAGGGCCGTCTACGAGGCTCCCCTGATCGTCGAGAAGGGCCTGGACGCCGATCTCGACGCGCTGATCGTCGTCTCCGCCCCGCTCCACCTGCAGCTCGAGCGGCTGATGGCCCGCGACGGCCTGACGGAGTCCGAGGCCAGGGCGAGGCTGGAGGCCCAACTCCCCCTGGAGAAGAAGATCGCCAGGGCCACGTTCGTCATCGATAACTCCAGCGACCTCGAGGCGCTCGAGCGCCAGGTCGACGAGGTATGGAAGGAGGTCGAGCGCCGCTTTTGATCCGCGCCCGGCCGCAGGCGATACACGGGAGGATGAAAGCGCAGACCGTTCGTCTGGCGCGCTACGCTACGGGGATAGGTCGAGCGCCGCTTCCTATCGGCGCCCAGCCATCGGCGGAAGCATGCCGGGTGCAGCGGCGACGTCCGGCTCCGCCGACCGATCGATGCGCTACTGAGGAGAGGTCGAAAAATGCGGCGGTCAGCGCCGCCGCCGTCACGAGGTAGGTCGGCTCCCGCGGAAGAAGCCGCCTCGCTTCGATGGTTTGGGAACGATAAGGGGCTGAGAACGACGATGGCGAATCTGCACTTTCTCACAGGCTATCCAGGCTTCCTCGGCAAGCGGCTGCTGTCGCGGCTGCTCGACGTCGATCGGAAGGCCCGGGTCGCGGTGCTGGTCCAGCGGCGCCACCTCCAGGACGCGAAGAAGGACCTCTTCTCCCTCGCCCCCGCCCGAGCCAATCGGGTGCGTCTCCTCGAGGGAGATCTCGTCGACATGCACCTGGGCCTCTCGGGCGAGGAGTACAGGCGCCTGGCGGCCGACGTCAGCCGCATCCACCACCTGGCCGCGCTCAGCCATCCCCGCAGCGATCGACGCGCCATGGATCGGGTCAACGTCGAAGGCACAGTCAACGTCCTCGATCTGGCCCGAGACGCGCCCAACCTCGTGCGCCTCTGCCACGTCTCCACCGTGCAGGTCGCCGGCGATCGCCAGGGGGTCATCGACGAGGACGAGCTCGAGGAGGGGCAGCGCTTCAGCAACGCCTACGAGGAGACCAAGTTCCGCGCGGAGGTCCTGGTTCGCAAGGCGATGGCCGATCTGCCTATCACCGTCTTTCGGCCATCCACCATGATCGGCGACTCACGCACCGGCGAGGTCGACCGTCGAGGCGGCCCCTACTACCTCGCCTTCCAGCTCGTGACCTCGCCGCTGCGCGTACCCCTGCCCCTTCCCGGCGACGGCTCCTTCCCGCTGAACGTGGTGCCCAGCAACTTCGTCGCCGAGGCGATCCTCGAGCTCTCCCGGAATCCCGCCGCGGTGGGCAAGACCTTTCACCTCGTCGATCCCAACCCGATGTCCGCCCGCAAGGTCTACGAGCAGATCGCCGAGATGGCCGGACGCAAGCCGCTGCGCCTCAGCCTCCCCGCCAAGGCCTCCGCTGCGCTGCTACGCCTCCCCATGCTCGAGCGCCTGATCGGCAAAGAGCGCGCGACCTTCGATCACCTCGATCGCCTCGTGATCTACAACTGCCGTAACACGCTAGACCTCCTCGACGGCAGCGGCATCCAATGCCCCCCGCTCCACAGCTATCTGGCCCGCCTCGTCGACTTCGTCCAGCGGCAGGCCGCCGTCGAGCGCGACAGCCTTCGGCCCAGTGAGCCATCCCCCGAGGATCCCCTCGCTCCGACAGAGTGAAAGTTCGCGAGCTCAGAGAGAGCCGTAGCGGAAAGCGCGCGTGAGAGAACTGCCCCAGGTGAGCGAGGGCGATTTCTTCACAGGCGTCGAATGTTTGTGAACGATCACGACACTGAGAGCTGGAGTCGAGCGAACGCCCATCGGAGCCCCTCGCGCGAGCCTCGAGCAGGGAGCCGCTCCTCAGGTCGCGATCACGCCCTGCTCGACGAGCTCTGCGAGAATCCGCGCGGTGTCGAGGCGGCTGAGGCCGGTCAGGGCGTAGACATCCTCCACCGAGATCGTTCCGTCGAGCTGCGCCATCACGAAGCCGGCGCGATGATCGAGGTTGAGCCAGACGATCTCGTCGGGGCGCAGGATGACCCGGGGGCGGGTCTTCAGCGATCCGATCTTCGACTCGTACATCTGGATGAGGGTCTCGCGGTTGCGCTCGAGATAGTTGCTGGCCTCTGCGTGGAAGGGATCCAGCGTCAAGGCCTGCTGCACCAGGCGCAGAGAGCCCGAGAAATCGCCCAGCCCGAAGAGCTCCCGCGCCCCCTCCATCAAGGTATCCGGCTCCGAGCGCGGCGGTCCCTTCGAGATCTGGGGCTCGATGGTGGGGACCATGATCGTCGAGGGTACGTTCGAAGACTCGAGGAGGTCGAGTCCATCGCTGACCCCCGCCTCGATCGAGATCGTCACCTCGGTAGCGTCGGGCTCCTCGAAGTCTCCCTGGGGAGCTGGCAGCCTCACGCCTCCCGCCAGGAGCCGGAGGTACGCCTGCGCCTGTGGGTGTTCGGGTTCTACACCTAGAACCTGGCGCCAACAGCTCGCGGCGTGGGAGACATCACCTTCCGCGTAATGACGCAGCCCAGTCTGTATGAGCCGATTCAACCGTGGGTCAAGCATCATCCGAGCCCCGATGCTTCATCGGACCGCTGCTGGATCCCCTTGAAGAGGGCCACCGTCCGCTCGAGTTCGTTGCCGCTCGCCTCGATCGCCGCGCCGTCCCGGCCATCCATCGCGTCACGGGCGCGCTGGAGCGTCCGCTCCACCTTCGCCAGGGCATCCTGCCCGAAGGTCGTCCCCAGGATGAGGGGACGCACCGCGGGGAAGAGTGAGTCTGCCTCGCACAAGAGCTCCGCGAGCTTCTCGGTCTTCGCGGGGAGCTGGTGATCCACGCCTGGGGTCAAGAGCTCCCCGGCGCTCCGAGCGGCGATCTCCTCGAGCTCTTCCCGGGTGAGGCCGCCGGAGGGCTCCACCTGCAGCGATTGCTGCAGACCCGTCTCGATGTCCTCCGCCGAGACCCAGACGATCCCGTCCGCCGAGATCTCGAAGTGCACGTCGATCTCGACCTGCCCTCGCGGCGCCGCGCGCAGGCCCGTGAGGACGAACTCCCCCAGCACCTCGTTCTTCGCGGCCTCGCCCTCGTCCCCCTGCAGCACCAGGATGCGCGCCCTCTCCTGATTGTCGCGCCCCGTGGTGAAGCGATGGGATGCCGCTGTGGGGATGGTCGTATTCCTGGGGATGATCACGTTGGCGTATCCACCGGCCACCATGATCCCCAACGACTGGGGCGTGACGTCCAGCAGCAGGACATCCGACTGGCCGGACGAGAGCGAGTCCGCCTGGATCGCCGCGCCCAACGCCACCACCTCGTCGACGTGGACGCCCTTGGAGGGCTCCCTGCCGAAGTAATTTCGCACCGCGTCCTGGACCGCGAGCATCCGGGTCTGCCCTCCCACCAGGACGACCTCCGCGATCTCCCGGGGGGAGAGCTTCGCGTCCGCCAGCACCGAGGCGGTGGTGCGGATCGTCCGCTCCACCAGATCGCCGGTGAGCTCCTCCAGCTTCTCCCGCCCCAGCTCACGCTGGAGGTGGAGCGCAGCGCCGCCGGTGGGCAGCGTGTAGAGGAAGGGCAGATCGATCCGGGTCTTCGTCGTGGACGAGAGCTCGCACTTCGCCTTCTCGGCGGCGTCGCGCAGGCGTTGCAGCGCCATCTTCTCCTTGCGCAGATCCGTCGAGAACTCCCTGGCGAAGCCGAAGACCAGCCACTCGATCACCCGAGCGTCGAAGTCCTCTCCGCCCAGGAAGGTATCTCCCGAAGTGGCCAACACCTCGTAGACCCCCTTCTTGAGCTGGAGCACCGAGATGTCGAAGGTGCCGCCACCCAGATCGAAGACGGCGAGCTTCCCCGTGATCGTCCTGCCGTGGCCGTAGGCCAGCGCCGCCGCCGTCGGCTCGTTGATGATCCGCATCACCTCGAGTCCGGCGATCACGCCGGCGTCGCGCGTTGCCTGCCGCTGGCCGTCGTTGAAATAGGCGGGGACCGTGATCACCGCCTTGCTCACCGGCCGCCCGAAGTAAGCCTCGGCGTCGGCCTTGAGTTCGGCCAGGACCATCGCGGAGATCTCGGGGATCGAGAGGGCCACCCCACCCAGGCTCACCCGGACGTCGTCATGAAGCCCGCACTCCACCTTGTAGGGGAAGTCCTCCTTCGCCTGCTGCACCACCGCCGAGCTGAACTTCCTGCCGATCAGCCGTTTGATCGCGTAGATCGTCTCTTCGGGGTTGATGATCCCCTGGCGCTTGGCGATCGCGCCCACGAGCTGTTTGCCGTTGTTTGCGATGGCGACGACCGAGGGCGTGATCCGCTGGCCGTTGCGGGACGGGATCACCGTGGGAACGCCATCCACCACGGACGCGACGACCGAGTTGGTGGTCCCTAGATCGATCCCGATCGTGGGTTCAGACGACATATCAGAATAGCTTGCGCGACTTCTGCCGCACACTCCGGGCATAGGGATGGTTGGGGTTCAACTGCAGCGCTCGTTCCAAGGCGGCACGCCCGGTCTTCTCGTATCCCGCCTCCAAGAGGATCCTCGCATAGATCGCGTGAAGATCCGCATTCTTGGGCGCTGCCTCGAGCAACCTCGCGATCAGGCTCCGCGCCGCGACGGGATCGCCCCCAGAATCCAGGTACCCGCCGACAGCCTCGATCACATGAGCCGGCTCATCCGGACGCAGCTGCGCCGCCTCCAGGAAGAGAGGGCGCGCCTCCTCGGGATCGCCGCCCTCCTGGAGGATCCGGTACGCCGTGGCGAGCCGGCGCTTCGCCCGCTCGGCCTCCACCTGCCTCGTGGCATGGGCCGCCGCATCGCCAGCGGCGTTGTCGCCCTGGAACGGCGCCGAGCGAGGAGGGCCGCCCGATGCACCACCGACGGCGTTGTTGCCGGGGAGCGGCGTCGAGCGAGGAGAGGTGCCCCTCACACCATCGATGGCGCTTTGGCCGTGGAGCGGCGCCGAGCGAGGAGGGCTGCCCGCCACCTGCACGGGCCTGCCTTGGCTGGGCTGCCGCCCACCCTTCGCCGCCAGCTCCGCAGCCCCGTGGGCCCGTTGCATCAGGGGATGCAAGCGCCGAAGTCTCTCACTTCGCTCCGCGCGACGTCGCGCCGTGATCGCGTCTGCAGCCGCCTCTTCCGCGGTGCGCGCCTCGGGATTCGCCGCGAGGTAGGCCGCCCGCCGCTCGGGGTCGCTCAAGGTCGACTCCGCCTCCTTCAGCCGCCGGAAGATCGCCTCGATCGGCTGCTTGTGGCTGCCCAGCTCCTTGCCGAAGTAGCGATCCGGATGAAATCGCCGGGAGAGATCGAAGTACGCGGCCTTCACCTGCTCCGGACTCGCCATCCGCGGGATCCCCAGCAGCTCCCAATGCTTCAACGTCGGGAGCCGTCCGTGAAGGTCCAGGATCTCCGCCCGCTCCGCTGCGTCCAACTCGAGTCGAAGCTCCGATCTCGTCGCCCGCCCGATCGGTCCCGGGGTCGAGGCCGTGGCCGCGACCGGCGCCAGCCACCCCTTGGCGCAGAGGCCACGTAGCAGCTCGATCGCCCGAGGCTCCTCGAGGCCCACCAGCCGGACCGCCTCCGACAGCGTCGGCTGGCCGATGAGGCGGGCGAGGCCCAGTCTCTCGACCGCCGTCAGCGACTCTCCCCCAGCCGTCACTTGAACGCGGCTGTTTCGGCCTCCCAGCCCAGGGATCTCAAACTCCCCCATCACTCGGAACGTCCCTTCTCCTCTGGAGCGAAGCGCAGCGTTTCACTCTAGACGGAGGCATATGGGGCGTCAACGCACCTCTGCCCACACGGCTCGACATCCCACCACCGAGCAGCCTGAGGACCACGTGCCCTGCCCTTGCGCTTCAGGATCCTCTACCTGGCCGGAGCCGGCGGCGGGCTCTCGGCAGGTTCGGACCAGTCCAGGAGAAAGAGGACGAGGGTGGTGACGGCAGCAGCTCCTGCGCCCACCAGGACGCCAGTCCCCCACTTCGCCTGGGAGCGGGCCGCGTCCATCTCTCGCGAGGCGGCCCTGGCCTCCTCGATCGTGCCGTACGCGCCGGCTGCGCCAAAGCGATCCGATAGGGCGCGCTGTGTGCTGGAGGCGTCGGCGTGCAACCAGATCCCGGCCACCGTCGCCGCGACGGCCACACCGGCCGTCGTCCAGCGGGTGGGCTCCACCCAGGCCGGGATCGGATCGGAAGAGGTCGCCAGGATCCTGGGGTCGAGCGATGGGCGATCGGAGCGGTAGGGAGCAGCGACGGGATCCGCGGCAGACTGCCCTGAAGTGGCCGCCTCGCCCTCGGTCGATCCGCTCGTCAGGAGGTTGGCCAGCTGCTCCAGCGTCATCGTCGGGTCGGCACCTCCTTCCACGCTGGCCGAGGCCTCGCGTACGATCCGCCCTCCCTCCAGGAGGGCGGCGTGGAGTCTTGGCCCATCGGCCTGGGTCCGTCGGAGCACGACCAGGGGATCGGGTATGAGACGCCCGGCGACCATCATCGCCGCCGATTCCCAAGCGCCGTCGTCGGGGATCAGGAAGCTCGGGCCGCCCTCGGGATCCACCGCGCCCTCCCGTGCGAGGTCCACGAGGATCGTCGCCTCCTCGCCAGCCACCACCTCCACCTCGCGGAGGAGGGAACGCAGCGCCGGCCTCTCGAAGCGATCGCCCACCAGGACCTGATAGCGCCCAGCCGGGAGCTCGATCCTCTCCCCCGGAGCGCCGAGGGGATAGGAGTCCACCCAGACGTGACCCTCGGGGCAGGATGCCTCACAGTCGATCCGCAGCCAGCCTTTCCGTGTCGCCGCTGCCGTCCGGCTGACCTCGCCGAAGAGGGCCACCATCTCCGCGGGATAGGCTCTGGGATCCGGGCCATCGTTTGGGTGCAGCCGCGCGATCGGCTCGATCGTCGCCGCCGCCCTCTCCATCGCGCCCTGCCCATTCTCCGCCAGGAGGATCGTCGCCAGGAGCAGCCGCGCCACCCGGCTCCGCTTGGTAGCCCGCGGACCGATCTGGAGGCGCAAGGCCTGGAGCGCCTCCTCCAGGCTCTCTCTGGCGAGCGGAAGCTCGAGTTGGAAGTAATAGAGCTCGGCCCCGTCGATCTTCTGCTCGATCTCCTCCAGGCCGCCGCTCATCAGGCCCAGCCGGGAGCGGGTCGCGCTCTCGCGCAGGATCAGCCGGCCCGACTCCTTCGCCGCCGCGTCGTAGCCGAGGAAGCCCCGCAGGATCTCCAGCTCCTGCTTCAGAGCAGGGGACTCCGGTGTGCGAAGACCGACCACGGCCCAGCGCTCCTCCGGGTCGGCCGTCGCCGCCGAGGGAGGGAAGAGGAGCGCGACGGTCGCCGCGAGTATCGGAATCGAGCGCGGGATCATCGATCGCTCACCTGCTTTCGAATTGGAATCTGGCGCTCTTCGCCGAGCTGCTGCCCCCGAGAGAGTCCTCCGCATATGCGTCGATCGCCATCTGGGTCTGGGAGCCGAATGCCCCGGTCACCGCTGGCGTGCCCGACGTGACGGCGCAGCTCACACCTCGTACCGTTAGCTTCCCCATCGCGATCAGGGAGATCGGGCAACCTCCAGTGGGACAAGGCACCTCCAAGGGGAGCTCGAGCGTCGACGACTCGCCCACCCGGATCTTCGGCCAGAGATGCGCGCTCGCGCTTGCCACGGAGAGACGAACCACCAGCGGATCTCCGTCGGGATCCGTTGGTTCCAGGCGGGTCGAGAACTGGAACGGGCCAGGCTCCACCTGCCCGGGCCACTCCGTCCAGACGAGGATGTCGACTTCGTCGCAGACGCCACTACCCCCGATTCTCGGCGAGCAACACCCGACCATGGACGTCTGGCCGATGACGGTGGACCTCGCGGGCTGGACCGAGAAGCCAGTCGCCGAGAAGGACGGCGCCCGGTTGGTCAGCCGGAGCTTCACCGTCGACTCGCTCTGATCACCCCAGGCGTCCTTCGCCCGCACGACGATCGAATAATCGAAGCCAACGGAGGAGGCGTTCCCCCCGACGATCAGCATCCGACTCTCCGGCACCATCTCGAGGCCTCGTGACGCGATCTCTTCCTCCGGCAGATCCAGGATGTACTCCATGGTCAGCGGGCCGCCCTCGGGATCGTGGACCCCGGAGACGTCCAGCATCTTCCGGTAGGTCATCCGCTCCCCCTCGGCGTATCGATGCCCCTCCGCCAGATCGTCCGCGATCTCGATGATCGGCGTCTCGTTGAGGATGGGGATGGAGGCCGTATCGGCGGCAGCGGCGCCGTTGATGTCTGCCGCCACCAGGGTGATCTGCAGCCTGCGGAGCTCGTCGGGCGTCCCGGTGACGGTGAACGATGCATGGATCCCTCCGCGCTCGTCGAATTGGGTGCGCTCCAGGTTGGAGGACCAGCGAACCGAGGCCGGATCGACGGGATCGCCGTCGGGATCGACGAAGCGGACGTGGGTGGTGCCCGCACGTGCGACCCGGAAGATCGCCCCGCTCAGCTCGGTGACGAAGGTGTGCTCCAGCGCCGATCCATCATGTGCCTGGAGGATCGGGGGGCGGTTGCCGACCTCGACCTCGACCGTGGCCGAAGCCCTCTCCCCCCACGAGTCGGTGGCGACCACCTCGAAGCGGTGGGTGCCGGCGATGGCGCAGGCTGGCTCGCAGCGGAGGGTGACGGTGGGTGCGGGATCGTCCTCGGGCTCGAAGGTCGCCTCCAGCCCCCCCGGATCGAGGAGCCGCCAAGCGTAGGCGATCGGCCCGACGTCGTGAATGACGGGGGTGAGCTTCGCTTTGGCGGAGCAGGCCAGCGGTTCGCCCTCACAATGATGGCCGGTGACGACAGGGGGGCCGACCTCGATGGATGGGGCCTGATTCCGGGGGTCGAGGGTGATGGACGCCCTGGAGATCCCATCCACCCTTCCATCCGACACCGTGACGCTGATCTTATAGCGCGCCTCGGCGAGCTCGGGCGCGGTCTGGAGGAAGGCGCTGGCGCCATGGGCCTCGAGACTCCCTCGCTCCGACTCCAACGTCCACTCATACGTCAGGGGATCGCCATCGGGATCCTCCGCCTCCACGATGAGCTCGACCCTGGAGCCAGGCTGGGGCTGCTCGGGGATCGCCCGCATCGAGAGGCGGGGCGCGGAGTTGATGGCGGCGATCGTCACCTCCGCGCTTACCTTGCGGCCCATGGGAGATGTGCCCCAGCCCTTCACCACCACATCCACGTGGGGGCGGACCATCCGCACGACAGCGCGCCTGGGCGAGTCGCCATCGACCTCGATCTCCACGGCGTCTGCGGGCTCGGCCTTGAACTCCAGCTCCACGGCCTTGCCGCCCTTGGTCGCCGAGGCCTCCCCGTCGATCCGGATCTCGTCGCCCAGCCGGGCCGAGTCTCGATCCGCTACGAGGACGAGGCGGGGCAGCGGATCGTCCACGCAAAATCCCTCAGCGCAGGCGGCGTCCCTGGGGCAGGCTGCGTCGCTGGCGCATCGGGAGACCTCCGCCGACGAGCACGCTGCCAGGAGGCCCGTGAGTCCGCAGAGGATGAACATCCAAGGGGTGTCGCTTCGCATCTCTCCTCCTCCCATCAACGAGGTGATCGTCTCAGCCCAGCCACCTAGAAACTTCTGCTCAGCACGATGCCGTCGACGCCGAAGCCCGCCGTCACGGCCGTGCTCGAAGACGAAGCGCCCTCCGCCGATCCGAAGAGATCGTCCCAGAAGAAGAGGAGGCCCGCGCCGACCAGCATCGCGCCGCCTCCGACGACCAGGACCGTCGAGGCCGTGCGTCGCGAGCGGTACTCGTCGGCGAGTGCGGCCTGCCTGCCGAGGTCCTCCGCCCGAAACGACGAGCCTCTGCCGCGCAGCGCCTCTCGAGCATCCCGGCTGCTGGAGGCGTAGGTCGCCGTGATCGCGCCTGCCGTCAGCGCCAAGGCACCTCCCCCCGCTAGCGACCACTTTGCTACCGACCAGCCGGCGAGGCCACCGCCGGAGTCAGCCGCCGTATGAGCCGAAGCCGGCCCCTCGGCCGTCTCCTCCGACCCAAGCAAATCCAACGCGTCATGCGATCCGCCGGAGGCTGCGCCGTCGGCTGGAGCAGGCGACGCCATTGCAGCAGGATTTCCGGCGGAGGCTACGCCGTCGGCTGGAGAGGAGGCGGCGTAGCCGATCAGCGAGACCTCGTCGGAGCGTGGCTCGACCCGCACCCGGGTCAGCGCTCCGAACTTTATCTCCACGTAGCTTCGAGCCTCCGCTCCGCCCGGGCGGACGACCCGCAGCACATACGAGCCTGGTCGAAGATCCGGGATCGGCCCGGCAAGGGGCGCTACCCCATGGGAATTTCCGTCGAGCCAGATCTCCGATCCGCGGGCGGCCTCGACGGCCAGACTCCCCACGTGTCGCTCGGGAGCCAGCAGGCGAAAGAGGATCGCGCGGGCCGCCTCCGGGTGTCCCGAGGGGATCGACTCCACGTATCGATCCCGGGTCGGCGGCTCCCTCCCCACCAGAACGAGCACCAGGGAGAGGCCTTCACCGATGGGCCGCAGGGTCGTATGGAGGACGCGGTCGACGTCGGCGGCGCGGGCCGCTGCCAGCAGGCAGGCCTCGGTGGCGGCGCTGCAGCCGTGATCCCGCTCCCCGAGGATCCAGCCCGGCAGCTCGGCAACGGCCTCGTCGATGACTCGCGCGATCGGCTCGGCGCGCTCCGCCTCGATTCCTTCGACTCCAAGGGAGAGGGCCAGGGAGCGAGGCGCCGCGGAGGAGGCGGAGGGGAGGAGGCACGCGATGGCCACCACGAGCCAGACTGCCGAGCGCATTCCGATCTCCCTCCCTTTCCCAGGAATATGCGGCCCGCCTCCAGCCGGAGACGAGCTCGTGTATTCACATCAGCTACCATGGGAAAAATGGTTGGGCAAAGTCTTCACCCTCGGTCGAACGACCGATGGTCATCGTTCGGATCACATGAAGTCGTCCGTGCGCTGGATGCTTACAGGGCCGCGGTGCGCGGCGATCAGAGCAGGGCTTCGAGGAGAGCCTTCTGGACGTGGAGGCGGTTCTCCGCCTCGTCGAAGACCGCGGATTGAGGGCCCTCGAGGACCTCGGCCTCGATCTCCTCGCCGCGATGGGCCGGCAGGCAGTGGAGCACGATCGCGCCGGGATCGGCGGCGGCGAGGAGGTCGCGGTCGATCTGATAGCCGGCGAAAGCGCTCGCCCGATGGCCTACCTCGTCCTCCTGCCCCATGGAGGCCCAGACGTCGGTGGTGAGGACGTTGGCGCCGGACGCAGCCTCTGCGGGCGACGCCTCGAAGTGGAGGCTGCCCGCCCCCCTCGCGATGGCGGCCTCCACGATAGCAGCCTTGGGGTTGTAGCCGGGCGGGCAGGCCAGCCTCAGCTCGAAGCCGAGGATCGACGCGGCCTCGATCCAGGAGTGAGCGACGTTGTTGCCGTCACCGATCCACGCCACCCGCAGCTCGTCCAGGCTCCCCAGCCTCTCTCGAGCGGTGAGGAGGTCGGCCAGGATCTGACACGGATGGTAGAGATCCGTGAGACCGTTGATCACCGGGACGGTGGCGGCTCGAGCGAACTCCTCCAGGCGGCTCTGGGCAAAGGTCCGGAGCACCACGCCGTGGAGATAGCGGGAGAGCACCTTGGCGAAGTCGGGGATCGGCTCGCCCCTGCCGAGCTGGGTCTGGGCCACCGGGAGGTCCAGGGCCTGGGCCCCCAACTCGAAGGCGCCCACCGCGAACGAGACCCGGGTACGGGTGGAGGCCTTCTCGAAGACCAGCCCCACGCTCTTGCCGGCAAGGGCGGCATGGGGCGTCCCGGCGGCGCGCAGCCGCTTCAGCTCCGCCGCGCGATCGAGCAACGCAAGCAGCTCCGCCCGACTCCAATCGGCGAAGGAGAGGAAGTCCCGCTTCTCCCGTTTCTCCCGCTCTCCCGATCTCATGGTCCCGCCCACATACTCAGAGCCTGTGAAACGATCGCCATCGCGCAAGGGGCGGTTTATCACCCGCGCTGCGCGCTACGGCCCGCATCTCAGGTGTCGCGGATGGCCTGCTCGAGGCGATCGACAGCCTCGTCGATCTGGACGTGTTCCACGACAAGGGGCGGGGCCAGCCGCACCACGCGCTCGCCGGCGGCGTTGACGATGAGCCCCAGCTCGCGGCAGCGGCCGATGACGGCTGCTGCCGGTCCCGGCAGCTCGACCCCACGCAACAGACCGGCTCCACGGGTCTCGACCACCTTCTCCGGCCCCAGCCGACGGGCCATGTTGCCTAGCTGCGCCGCCAGGTACTCGCCGGCCACCTGCCCGCGCTGCAGCACGCCACCGTCGATGAGCTCGTCCAGCACGGCGCAGGCGGCAGCTGCCGCGAGGGGGTTGCCACCGAAGGTGGAGGCGTGGGTGCCAGGGATCAGCGCCTTGGCGAAGTCCGCGGTGGTGCACATGGCGCCGATGGGCACGCCGTTGCCCAGGGCCTTGGCGAGGGTCATCACGTCCGGCCTGACGTCGTGCTGCTCGTACGCGAAGAGGGTCCCGGTGCGTCCCATGCCGGTCTGCACCTCGTCGAAGATCAGGACCAGGCCGTGGCGATCCGCGAGCTCGCGCAGGCCAGCGAGGAAGCCCTTGGGGGCTGGGCGCACCCCGCCCTCCCCCTGCACCGGCTCCACCAGGATCGCCGCGGTCTTGCTGCCGATCAGCGCCTCCACCGAGGCGAGGTCTCCAAAGACCGCGTGCCGCACCCCAGGCACCATCGGCTCGAAGCCCTCCCAATACTTGGGCTGCCCGGTGGCGGTCACGGTGAAGAGGGTCCTGCCGTGGAAGCTCTTCTCGAAGGCGATGATCTCGTGGCGGTCCTCGCCGCGATCGCGTTGCCATCGGCGGGCGAGCTTCAGCGCCGCCTCGTTGGCCTCCGCTCCCGAGTTGCAGAAGAAGATCCGCTCGGCGAAGGAGGCCTTGCAGAGCCGCTCCGCCAGCTCGATCTGCGGCTCGGTATAGACCACGTTCGACGCATGCCAGAGCTTCTTGGCCTGGGCCTCGAGCGCCGCCACCACCTTGGGATGGCAATGCCCCAGGCCCACGGTGGCGATCCCCGCGATCATGTCGAGGTAGCGACCGCCGTCGGCGTCCCATACATGACAGCCCTCCCCTCGCACGATGGCGATGGGCTGCTGCTTGTAGTTGCCGACCAGGACCTTCTTGGCCCGCTCTGCCAGCGCTTCGTTCATTCCCATTGGGATCCTTCTTCGTCTTCAACGATCGAACGCCCGGAGGATCTCCGGGCGTTCGTTGGTCGCGGATGCGGCGTCGCACCCTAATCCTTGGCGTGGAAGTCCTCGGTCAGAACAAAATACAGAGGCCCAGGTGCGGCGGCGCCACATTGATGCTGCGGAAAGCGTCTACGCATTGGACCTCGGCACCCGCGGTGATGCAGTCGGCATCACCACCGTCCGCCAGGGTGGTGTCGCAAAGGACCGCACATTTCGAATTCGAGCAGTAAAGGCCCTCCTCGCACTCCGATGGACCCTCGCAGTCATCGCCCACCTTCACCTCTCCCTTCTCTGCGCAGAAGGTGCCCATCTCCCTGTCGAAGTAACAGCCCTCATCCGCGCCACAGCCGGTCGGGATCTTGAGGATGTCACAAGCCTTCGCGCAGACGAACTTTTCGTTGAGGAAGGCGCAAGTTTCGCCATCGCCGCAGACTGGGCCGCCGACGCCGCCGCACTTGCAGACGCCGTCTTG
Organism: Vulgatibacter incomptus; assembly: GCA_040391605.1. Lineage (GTDB taxonomy): Bacteria > Myxococcota > Myxococcia > Myxococcales > Vulgatibacteraceae > Vulgatibacter > Vulgatibacter incomptus_A. The sequence goes on along the minus strand of JBEBXK010000013.1, from coordinate 34,951 downwards.
GGGATCACAGCTCAGGTAATTCGACGAGCCGCCGCAGTCGTTGGGGATCCCGCCGGGGGCGCAGAGCATCCCGCCCAGGCACTTTCCGTCGACACAGCTCTGCCCCACATCGCAGACCGGAGCGCCGGTGTTGTTGGTTCCGCCGCAGTGGCAGAGGCCATCGACCGGATCGCAGACCGTCCCACCTCCGCAGACCACATCGTCGCATTTATTGCTCACCGCGCAGCCCAAGGTCTCCGCCAGGCAGGCGTCGCCGGTCTGGCAGACCGGGCCGGAGAAGCCCATGCAATGGCATTGGCCGTCGGCGGGGTTGCAGGTGTTGTTCAGCCCGCAGTTCATCCCGAAGCAGAGGCTTTCGGTACATTGGCCATCGATGCACCGCTCGCCGTCTCCGCAGATCTGGCCAAGGCACTTGCAGCGGCCGTCCTCTGGATCGCAGGTCAAGCTGCCGCCACAGGCGGTCTCGGTGCAGCGATCGATGGTCTTGCACGCATTGTCCACGCAGACCTGGTCGTCCGCGCAGACGTCACCGCCGCATTGGCAGTCGCCCGTGAGGCCGTCGCAGGACATGCCGCGTTCGCAGTTCCGGAACTCACATTGGTTGGTGCCGCATTGGGGCGTGGGCTCCTTGATGCAGACGGCGCCAGGGAGGCAGGAGACCCCGCCCAGCCCGCCGCAGAGGCATTGGCCGGTGCTGCCATCACACTCGAATCCGTTGGCTTCGTCACAGACCACGTCGTGACAGAGGGCCCTCGTGATGGTGACCTCCTTATCGCCGCAGGAGGCAGTTCCTGCCGCGAGCAGGGCGACGAAGCCGGCGAATGCGAGCCAGCGAAGCTTAGCGATCATGGGCGATCATCCTTGGGGTGCAATCTCCGGGAGAGGGAGCCGCGGACCAGCCCCCGGGGCGGGTCCGCGATGAGGAGGAGAGGGAAGGTAGAAGCACTAGCCCCTCTTGGGGCGCCGGCCAAAGAGGGCGAGTCCGAGCATGACGAGGCCGAAGGCCGCGGTGTCGGCGGCCCCGCCGCCGACGCTGCTGCAGCGAGGCTCCTTGACCACCTCCACGATCGGCTTCCTGACATCCGTTCGAACGGTGAGGGCCAGCGGAGAACGTCCGTTGTTCCCGCCGGGCGTGCTGACCTCGACGATGAAGTTGTAGGTGCCGAAGGCGGCGTCCTTGGACACCGTCCCGGTGATCAATCCGTCGCGGGCGAGGCTGAGGCCGTCGGGGAGAGTGCCCTGGTAGAGGCGGAAGCTGGCGTTGGCGCCGGCGTTCGAGCCGAGCTGGATCTCCACCACCTCCTCCCGACTCACGTTCGGAAGGCTGCCGTTGTTCACGTGGGTGGTCGAGTCACATTCGATGCTGAGGGGCAGCGACGCCGAGTCGTTCTGCTGTCCTTCGTCGTCTCGCACCGTCACCTTCACCGTGTAGTTCGCGCATTGGGTGGGGATACCCTCGAGCCTCATCCTTCGACCCTCATACGTGGCGCTGAGGCCGGGAGGAATCGTAGACGCATCGACCTCCCAGACGTAGTAATCGTCCGACTCGAGGCCGGACGCCTCGATGAAGCTCGAATACCGGACCGCGGCGGTGCCACCGCTGAAGCGGGTGGACGTGATCATCAGATTGCCCTTGCCCTTGAGGACGTTGATCCAGAGCTCGGCGCTGGCCGTGTTGCCGTTGACGTCCCTGACGATGGCGGTGAAGGCCCGGGACTCGAGGTTGATGGTCACCGTCCCGGTGAGGATGCCCTCCGGAGAGAGGTTCCAGCCGTTGCGGCTGGCGAGCCGGCCGTCCTCGTCCCAGGTGTAGGGAGGCGTTCCGCCGCTGGCGGTGAGCTGGACGCCAAGGTGGGGCTGTCCGTCCTCGTCCACCCATCCGCCGTAGGGCGTCTGGGCGATGGCGAAGGGCAGCGAGGTCGTGGTGATCTCGAGGGAGGCCTGGGGAGCGACCACCCGAAGGATGAACGGCTTCTCCATGGAGAGCTCGCCAGACGACACGCGCACATCGAAGTAGAACTCCCCGACCTCGAGGGGGGCACCGGAGAGTCTCCCTTGCTCGCTGAAGCTGAGGCCTGGCGGCAGATTCCTCGCGGACCATCGATACTTGCCCGTGCCGCCGGTCGCGTCGAAGTCGTAGACGAGCTTCGCGCCGAGGACCGCCGTCGGGAGAGGATCGGTCACGATCTGAAGGGAAGAGGGCTGCACGACGATCGGGGTGGGGTAGACGTAGACGTTGTTCTCCTTATCCCACTCCTCGAACTCGCCAAAGGGATCCACGATGAGACCAAGGTAGTAGGTGCCCTCCTCCAGGAGGGCCGGCACCACGATCCGATCGGTGAGGCTGCTCTCGTTCTGCAGGTTCTTGATGGTGCCCAGACGAGACACACCGGGGCCGCCCGTCGACTGCACCTCCACCGGGATCTGGTGGATCGAGATGTCCTGGCTGCTGGCGAGGTAGTAGCCGTAGGTGACGTCGATGAACTCGGGAGCCGGGTCGAGGGGAACCTCGGCAGGATGGTCGTCCGCCGGCCTGGGGAACGCGGTGAAGCCGAGGTTCTTGATCACCCGCTGCACGCTCGTCGGCTCGCCGGCCTTGATCCGGTTCGGCGCGCTCATCGAGGTCGTCACGAGATCGGGGAGCGAGACGTTGCATTCCAGCTCCTCGCTGCGCTGGACCGAAGGTGCAGGCTGGTTCACCGAGTCGTCCAGGTCATGGATGAAGTGAAAGTACTGCGAGCCAAACTGGTAATACTTGCCGTCCGTCTCCTGGGCGAGGGGGAAGCGTCCCGTCACTTCGTAAGTCTGGCAGACCGGTTGCGTCGAGGTCGGTGCGCCTGCGATGTAGTTCATGCAGGTCTTGACCCCCGGCATCCTCTTATTGAGCTCCACATCCACGCCGCAGACCATCCGAGGATCGCCGCAATCAGCGTCCACCTGGCATTCGATCTGGCAGTAGTTCAACATGCAGAACGCCTCCATCCCCAGGAAGGGCTCGCAGCCGACCTGATTGCGGTCGAGCTCTTGTGTGTACTCATTGACCGTCTCGTAGCACTTGGCCGGATAGGACGCTGCCGCCGCGTCGTAGCTGAGGCTGGGATTGTCGCCGTCGCCCAATACGAAGCCGGGACGGAAGTTCTTCGCCGGCGCCGGCCCGCTGTTGCAGATCTCGACGGTCGCGTGTACCGGCTGACCGTAGTAGCAGCCGTAGGGCATCGTCACGGTGATGTTCGGGGAGACCTTCAGATTCGGCATCCGGTGGATGAGCATCGTATCCGAGACCACGTTGTTGTTGTGCTCGTTCGACTCCTCGATAACGTTCGTTACATCGATCTTGAGACGGAAGCTGTAGCGCCTTCCCCGCAGATTGTCTGGCAGGTAGACGGGAGGCAGGTCAGGGTCCGCCCCCACCGGAACGGGGTGAATACCATCGACATCACCGACTCTCCGCGGGATCCTTTCATTTACCGTCCCGGCAAAGAGCAGCTCCTCACTGAGCGAGATCTCGGTCAGCTCAACGATGTCCTGGGGATCCGGGACCACCCAGACCTCGAAATCGAAGGGGGTGTCTACGTCTTCGTTCCCAATGTTGTAGAAGATGACCGAGAAGGTGAGCGCCTCTTCCTGCATCGCGCTCGTGGGAGGGATGACCTTGCCTGTCAGATCCGGACCGATCCCGACCTGGTTCGACGTACACACGGTGTTGTTCCCCCGGTCGGCCTCGTTGATCACGCCCAGGGGGTCGATCAGCACACAGACGTAGTACATCCCGTTCTTGGGCCGGTTCGTGGAGGTGAAGGAGTCCTCGACGGTGATCGAGCCAGGCCCGTCCACGAAGACCGGCGCCGCGTGGGAGAAGACCTTATGGCTCACCCCTGTGCCCAGGGAGATCTGCTGCACCTCGGAGAGGTAGATGTCGTACGTGGCGTTGCTGACGTCGGTGTTGCCGCCGTTGCGCAGGGTGACGGTGGTCTCGAGGGAGATCTCTCCCGGACGGACGGTGAGGTCATCCGCGTCCACCGCGATCGAGGCGCTCAGATCGGCGAGATCGAAGTGGCCGTATTGGGTGGTCGTATGCTCCGGGAAGTGGAGGGCTGCGCGGCATGCGGGCTTAGGATTGACGGCGATAGGCCGGCAGACGTCGTCCACCCCGTACTTGTCGGGGCCCATGACGCCTGCGCCGGTAGGCCCCTTGTAGCCCCAAGCCACCTGGCCCCAATCCTTGCCGGGCTCGACGTAGGCTTCGCGGTACGAGATTCGGAAGACGTTGTTCGGCTCGCTGCCCTCGTAGAGCCAGATCTGCGCCGCGAATCGGGTGTCCGTCGCAGTGGTCCCCGATAGCCCGCGACAATCCTTCCATTGGATCACGAAGATCCGCTGGGGCGCCGTGCCCACCAGCTGGGTCTGGACGCCGCCGTCATCGAGATCACAGGTGTGGTTGCCCCACCAAGCCGCGATCAGGTTGGCCGGCGCGGTGAGGTTGGTGAAGTTGCTGACGGCGGTGCTGGTGGGAGCGGCGGCTCCGAAGGTGATGTACCCCTTCGCGCCGACCTTGATCTCGTTGTACGAGGTCCCGAAGAAGCGGAAATCGAAAGGGAGCGCCACCGTCGCGGCGCCGCCCGCGCCATCCGGCGTGATCCCGTCGCTCTTTACGAGTGGCACCGGCTCCGGGGTCTGGCCGCCGCTCATCTGCAGCGGAAGTTGCTGGAACCGGCTGGACCAGGTCGTTGTCGGATAGGCCTGGGCAGAGGCGATCAGCGGTGCGGCGAGCACCGCGGAACCTAGCAGCATCGAGACGAGAATTCGCTTCATCGGGGGCTCCCCTGGAACAGGGTGGCAGGTGGGTCGCCTGCGCAGCTTTGGCGAGGGAGAGGCCGCATGGCTGCCGGCCTCCCCCTACTACCGGAGTATTGAATCGTCACTGCCGTCAATTGCTCAGGCACGCAACCTTGTAGGTTGCCGAGAGCTGGGAACCCGGCTTCGGAATGAAGAGCGGCGTGAAGTCTACGGAGATCGTGATGGGATCATAGGTCCATACCCGCGCGCCGGTCTTGCTCCTGGGCGGGGTCTTGAAGCCATCGACGAAGACCTCGATGTCGTCCTCGGTCACCCTGCCGTCGCCGTTCACGTCGCCGGGCATGCCCCGGAGGTTGAAGCGGGCGGAGAAGCCGAAGGCGCCCTTGGACATGGCCTCCAGGCCGGCCCCCCACGCGTCGTTGCTTTGCGGGGTGCAGATGTCGATCCAGGTCCCCTCGGTGGCTTCCACTGCTACGTTGATCCTGTCGCCGTATTGAGCGCCGCAGGTCTTATTCTGGCCGGTGTTCGGGCCGGTGATCGCGTGGAGCTTGAACATATTCGAGTTCCGCACGCCCTTGATCGATTTGTAGAAGTCCACGTAGTCGAGGGGCTGGCGGTCTGGGAGGCCGAGCTCGTAGGCGTGGTCCTCCTCGTCGGTCACCAGAATGATCGAGAGCGACGCGTCCTTGCGCAGGAAGCCTGCGTTGCCGTCATCCCATTGCGAGTTGTGCTGGGAGCTCTTGACCTCGTTGATCAGCGGCGGCGAGAGCGCCCGCCTGGCGGCCTCGAAGGGCTGCTCATCCCAATGGCAGTCGCCGACCATGATGTTGGCCGCCCAATGAGCCCTCAGATCGGGGGTGGATGGTGTGAGGATCCGCGGGCGGCTCCCGTCGATCGGGTAGAAGCGCCCGTCTTCGCCACCGTTGGCCCCGCCCGGGCAGCTGCCGCCGTTGTTGAGCCCCGTGGTGGTGATGGCGATGTGGTAGTCGATGGTCTGGCTCTCCGCGAAGGTGAGGAAGGCCGGAAGGTTCGCGCTGATCAGGTTCTGATAGGGCGTGAATGAACCCGAGTTGTCCATCACCCAGAGGATGTCGACCTTCGGCCGATCCTTCTGGTTGAAGACGTCGGTCTGGTTGGCGTCCATCGCGCCCTCCCCCAGCAGCGCCGCCATATAGGTCTCGCCGGACGCCGTATCCACCCGGACCGCGCCGCTGAACTGGCCGTAGTCGTCGGGGTTGAACTTCATCGTGAACTCGTCGCGCTCGTTGGGGTTCAACGTGCGGGGGAGGATCGGCCGCTGGCTCATCTTGAACGCGCCGGCGTCGGCGGTGTCGTTGACCTCGACGGAGACGACGGTCACCGGCTCGGTGCAGACGTTGGACACACCCACGAAGCGATCGCGGGTGTTGCAATCCGGCTCCACCTTTCCGAAGTCGAGGACGGGCGGATCGATGACCAGGCAGGGCTTGGCCGAGGTGCCGCGCAGCACCACCTCCTGGTTCGGATTGTCCTTGTTGGAGATCTGGAAGACGGCCTTGCCGAGGATCAGCGGCTGGTACTGGGTGGGGGCGAAGGTCACCTCGACCTTCAGGGTCGCGAAGGGACCCAACTCGTAGCTCTCGATGGGCTCGAGCGAGTAGGCCGGATCCGAATCCTCCGAGAGGTGGAGGTCGTTGATCAGGCAGGAGGTCTCCAGGTTGTTCGTGATGCCGAAGCCCTGCGTGAGGGTGCCGCCGCGATCCACCGTGCCGAAGTTGAGGGTAGCGGGCGTGAGCGTGAAGTTGCACGGCGGCAGGTTGCGGCCCTCGCCCGAGACGCCCATCTCGTAGGTGCCGCCGACAGCCGACTGGGTGTCGATCATGATGGAGGCGCTGTCGAAGTTGTCGTCGATCGGGTTGTAGACCACGTCCACGAAGAAGTAGTCGTCGACCTCGTAGCCCTCGGGCCTCGGGCTCAGCGAGCCATCCCTCCAGTTGCGGATGGTCGGCTCGAACTGCGGGAGGTCGGAGTATGGCGCTTCGACGAAGAGCGGATCGATGGGGGTCCCCGTCGGCTCCTCGCCGACGTTGGTGCAGCGGAAGGTCCGGGTCACGGGCATGTCCACCGCCACCAGGCCGAAGTCGATGGCCTCCGGGCTACACGCGAGTTGCGGACCGCCGCCGAAGCCGCTGACGCAGGCGTCCAAGGTGCCGATGCCATCCCGCAGGTCGTCGGTCTCGATCTCGATGGTGGTGTTGATCGGTCCGCCCCTGGTCGGATGGAAGGCCACCCCGATCTCCTTGGTGTCGCCGGGCTCGAGGGTGATCGGCGCGGCGGTGGTCACGGAGTACTGGTCCCTGTAGTCGGTGGGGATCCGGAAGCCGAGGATCCGCACGTTCTCCGTGCCGATGTTCCTGATGTTCAGGAACTTCTCGTCGGTCTCGTTCTTGGCGCGGTAGCCGAAGTCGAGGCAGGTCTGGGGCTCGAGCAGCAGCGCCGAGCGCGAGGCGAAGGCGAGGAGGTCCACGTTGGCCAGGGGGTTCCCGCTGGGATCCACCATGGCCAGCGTGGCGTCGTGCTGTCCTTCGACAGGCGCCTGGAACGAGACGAGGAGGGTGACGGTGCCGTTGGCGGGGACGTTGGTCACCTCGTCCACCCCACCCTCGACGACGGCGGTGAAGCTCTCCGGGGAGTTGCCGCGGATGGCGCGCTCCATATTCACCGAGACTTCCTGCGAGTTGGTGCAGACCAGGGGCAGGGTCTTGATGTCACCCCTCACCACCGAGCCGAAGTCGAGGACCTCCGGATCGCAGATCAGACCGGGCCTCACTGCGTGGCCGACGATACGGACGGTGTGAAGGGTGCTGCCCTTCCCCTCGTTGGTCGTGAACTCGGCGACGTACTGATCCGGGACGTCCTTGGGCTCGGTGGGGGCGTACTCGAAGACGATGGGCGACGTGCCGCTGACCACGATGCTCGCCGGCGGGAGGGTCATCCGGAACGGCGCCTCGGCGCCATCGCTTCGAAGCTGGAGGGCCGTGTTGCCGTCGTTGCGAATTCCGACCTCGTCGCGGGCCACCGTGTTGATCGCGACCTTGCCGAAGTCCACGAGGTACTCGGCCTGCCCACTGGGGTCGGGCTTGAACTCCGGCGTCATCACCGGGTTCTGGGACTTCGTCGACGGACCGCCGCACGAGCACGAACTGGCGACCAGTCCCAGGGCCAAGAGTGCGCCCAACGCCACACGATCGTTTCTTTTCAATGCCATGCTCTTCTCCGGTCCGATGCTCTCGGGGACGACGGTCCACGCACCTGGGAAAGCCGAATCGGACCAGCAGGGGCGATTGCTGTCAAGCCCCGTTGTTGATGGGGTCCCGACGTCGCCACCCTGAGTCGCCAAAATCCTTCGTCCCCATGGGCGCTTACATCGTCTTACCCGATCTCCTGGCCCGTTGCGAGGGGCCGGACTTTTGCCCCCGAGGGCCTCAGCGAGATCGCGCCGCAAGGGGCGGAGCAACTTCTCCCATCTCGCGCCCGAGCCATGAGGATCCCCGTTCTCCGGACGCACTTTCCACGTCATGAGCCGTCGCCACGGGCCGTGAGGCGAGAAGGAGGTGGGTCGAAGGTCGAGGAGGAAGCGCGCCCGGGTTCATACAGGAGGACCTTCCCCGTGACGCCCGCTCACGGCGACGCGCAGGTCCTCGAGTCGATTCGATCGCTGCTGCCGTTTGACGATGCAAACCGTAAAAAGCCTATCGACACTGGTTGCTCCCACCGACGGCACGCTTGGTCGTAGCTTCGGCATCGCCGGGCTCCATCGGGTGGATCGGGCGGCGGTGGCCTGCCGCCCCCCTGCGGCGAGCGGGAAGCTCGCCGCAGGATTTCCGTGCATGCTGCGTGCGACGACCGTCAGTAGTAGATCTGAACCGGGACGAGACGAGCGGCAATCGTCCCGGGAATCGTCCCGTCGCCGAGCTGCCCGAGGTCGTTCCGGCCCCAGGCCCAGATCGTTCCATCGAAGCGCACGGCGAGCGTGTGTTCGTCTCCGGCCGCCACCATGACCACCTGGCTGAGGCCCGGCACCTGTACCGGCACCACGCGGTCGACAGTGGTTCCGTCACCGAGCTGTCCGTAGCCATTGGAGCCCCAGGTCCAGACCGTCCCGTCCTCCGCGAGCGCCATCGAATGGCTGGAGCCTGCGGCGACCGCCTGTACGTGGCCCAGTCCCATCACCGGTACCGGCGATTTGCGAAGGAGGAGGGTCCCGTCCCCGATCTGCCCGGAGGTGTTGTCGCCCCAGGCCCAAACCTCTCCATCGTAGAGGCCGAGTGAATGCCGCGAACCTGCGGCCACGCTGCCCACGCGGCCGAATTGGATTGGGCCTCCCAACCGGAACCCAGGAATCTGGACCGGCGAGAGACGGCTGGTCGTGGTGCCGTCCCCGAGTTGGCCGAACGAGTTGTCGCCCCAGGCGCTCACGAACCCATTCCCATGGATTGCCAATGAGTGGCGCTCGCCGGCCGCGAATGCATGGACCCCAAGGATGCCCGGAACTAGCCCTGGGGAGGTGCGACCGCTCGTGGTGCCGATGCCGAGCTGGCCGAATTGATTGTCACCCCAGGACCACAGACGACGACTGGAGTTGAAACCGGGCCACCCCCCTCTATCCGCGGCCAACGAGTGGGTCCCTCCGGCATCGATGTCATCGACGTCGAGCAGCCCAGATACCGGTGCTGGCCAGTTGCCACCGTTCGCCCCCCAGGACCAGGGTGTCCGGTCCGTCCGAAGCCCCAGCAAGTCGAACGAGCCGGCGCCGGAAGCCAACTTATAGGTGTCGCCCATCCCGGGGACCGGCGTGGGGCGGACGCGCGCGACGAGGGTTCCGTCACCCACGGACCCATCGCTGTTGTAACCCCATCCCCAAGCGGGGCCGTCCGACCGCCAGGCGTGCGAACTGTTGGCGCCGGCCGTGACTGCCACGCGGACCACACCGCCGGGAAGACTGCGGTCTTCGCGCGACCCGTTCCCGAGGCGGCCTTTGTTGGCGCCCCATGCCCAGATCGTGCCGTCGGATCGCCTTGCCAACGTCGTGGGGTCTTCACATTCAGTCATGGCAACGATCTCCTCAATGTCGGTCAGCCCCGGCACCTGGACCGGGGTCCTGCTCGATAAGACCGACCACCCGAGGCCAAGCGCTCCATGCACGCTCGTTCCCCAAGACCAAACGGTCCCGTCCCTGCGAACGGCGAAGGAATTCCCACACCCGGCCGCGACGTCCCGGACGTCGCGGAGGCCTTGGACCTGCACCGGATTGTCCCTGTCGATGGCGGTTCCGTCACCCAGTTCTCCCCACTGGTTCAACCCCCAGCTGAAGGCCACTCCGTTCTCGTCAACCGCAAGCGAATGGCCCCAGCCTGCTGCAATCCGGACCACGTTCGTCAGCTGGGATACCTGAACCGGGAGGAGCTGATCCATCCGCGTGGCGTCACCGAGTTGGCCAGAGAAATTGTTCCCCCAGGCCCAGACGGTGCCGTCGGCCCGCAACGCCAGCGAGTGGCCGAATCCATCGTGGTAGGGCGGGCCTCCTGTGGGCCCAGCGCCAGCCGCAACGGACACCACGCCGCTCAGCCCAAGCACCCGCACCGGGACGTCCCGATCGATGGTGGTACCGTCTCCCAAAGCGCCTATGGCGTTATACCCCCACGCCCAGACGGTCCCGTCGGCCCGCAGGGCCAGCGCATGGGAAAGGCTGCACTTCACCTCGATCACGTCCTCGAGATTTGGAATCTGAATCGGAGTCGCGCTGCCGTTCCCAAGGCCGAACGGGTAAAAACCCCATGCCCAGACCGTCCCGTCAGCACGCAGCACCATCGAATATGAATGGCAGGCGGCTACACTAACCGCGTTGGTCATCCCTTGAATCCGTACCGGAAGCAATCGCTCTGTGGCTACGCCTCGTAGCGTGTCGTAGAAGTTTACTCCCCATTTCCAGGCCTGTCCGGTCGCGTCCACCTCGAGCGAATGTCCCAAGCCCACCGCGATCCGGGGCGGAGACGCCGTGTACGTTGGGCACTTCATCGGATCCCAAGAGCAGGCGCCTTCCGTGAATCTTACGTTCGCACAATCGGCCGTGCAGCCGTTGACATAGGTCCGACCGTCGGCCCCGCAGACCGGCGCGCACTCGTCCGGGCAGCCGCAGTCGCAGACGTAGTCTTCATGGGTGCATTCGCCGGCGTGACTGATGCCGATACCCTCGCAGGAGGGGATGCATTCGTTGTCGTAGGTCCTCCCATCCATTCCACAAACGGGTTTGCACTCCAGAGTATCACAGCCACACATTTCCATCGCTACCTCGCAGGACGAGGGATCCGATGGGCAGGGTGCATAGTCGGCGATGTCCACGCCGGCGCACTGCGTGGCCCTGCACTCGTTGTCGTAGGTCCTTCCGTCTACACCGCAGACGGGAAGGCACTCGGGCGAGCAATCGCAGGTCTTGCAGGGGGCCGTCTCCACTTCGCAGGGGCCCTCGTGGAGGACGTCTACTGGGACCAGACTGGCGAGGCACTCGTTGTGGTAGGTGAGCCCGTCCACGCCGCAGACGGGCTCACAGCTTTCGGGGCAGGAGCACTCGAACGGGTCGAGGCAACCGCCTTCGTGAAGGATCCCAACTCCCTCGCACGCAGCCTTGCACTCGCTTTCGTAGGTCTGCCCGTCCTCGCCGCAGACGGGACTGCACTCGATGCTGTTACATCCGCAACGCTCGTTCGCCTCCACGCAGGTGTCCTGGTCGCCGTAGCAGGCGCCGGCGTGCTCGATCGAGACGCCCACACATTTCTCTGCCTTGCACGCGTTGTCGTAGGTCATGCCGTCGCTCCCGCAAACGGGCTCACAGACCGCCGGGCACGGACAATTGGAGCATTCCGGCTCTTCAGAACAGATCCCTTCACGGGCGACACCGATCCCCAGGCAATCCGGGATGCACTCGTTCTGGTAGGTGACGCCGTCGTCGCCGCAGACGGGCTCGCAAGCCCAGCCGCAGTCCTCGGAGCACTCTGGGAGAGTAACGGCCGACGACAGGGTTCCGATTTCGGTGGAGGACGATCCCCGCTCCGAGCAACCGGTGAGTAGGAGCGAGGCGACGACCGCGCATCGAAGCAGCCACATCAGGCACGTAGGTCTCATGGTTCCTCCTGTCCCACCACGCACCTCCGCCTCCGATCGACGCGGTTCGACGGGGATATGGACGGGCGAAAGCCGACCATAGTATTTACTCTCTGTCAATGTTGTCTCAAACCTGATCCGTTCTAGCACGGGCCGGTGACGAGTTTCGCTCGCCCCCGCCAACCGGCCCTCGAGGAATTGAAGAACGAGCGAGAACCCAATTAACACTACTGCGTAAGGAATGAACCCTCCGGATCTCGGCGCCTGAAAGGCCAGAAAGATCGATCGCTTGCGGAGTTTCCACATAAAGTCGCTTGCCGAGATCGCCCGTCCGTGATCTACGCTGACCATGGTCTTTCTTGATTCTGCTGGCCAGCAGCGGCTCGAGAGCTACTTCGACTCCATCGGGAGCGCGCTCGGCAACGACTCCTGACGCGGCTCGTTCGCCATGTACGCGATGGGGCTGCTCGGCGATGGTGAACGCAAGAGCGTCGAGCCCATCGCCGCTCGTGCCTGCCCCGACCCGGCGCGCATAGACGCAGTCCATCAGCGGCTCCTGCACTTCACGAACGCGAACTGGAGCGACGCCGAGGTGCGCCGGGTTGCCGCCGATCACGCCCTCGCGGCGATGACCGAGCGCGAGCCGGTGGTCGCCTGGATCCTGGACGACACCGGATTCCTGAAGCAGGGTAAGCATTCGGTAGGGGTGCAGAGGCAGTACACAGGTTCCGCAGGCAAGATCACCAACTGCCAGATCGGCGTGAGTCTCGCCGTCGCCACGGAGACCGAGCACCTGCCGATCGACTTCGAGCTCTATCTGCCCGAAAGCTGGCTGGACGACCCCAACCGTCGGTCGGAGGCACGAATCCCTGATTCCGTCCGGTTCAAGACCAAGCCTGAGTTGGCGCTCGACATGGTCCGCCGTGCGCTGGACCACGGAGTCCCCCCGGGGTGGTCCTCGCCGACGCGGGCTACGGCAGCTCGACCGATTTTCGGCGCGAGATCCGCAAGCTGGGCTTGCACTACGCCGTCGGCGCCCAGCCCCAGACCGCCGTGTTGACCGTGCCGGAGAGGGTCGACGTCGACAGCGTGCAGATCAGCGTGAAAGACCTCGCTATGCGACTCCAGGGCGAGGGCGCCTTCCGCCGCTGCACCTGGCGAGAGGGCACGCGAGAGACGCTGTCCGCGAAGTTCGTGATGAGGCGGGTCTTCGCGAGCTCCGACCCCCGCGACGAAATTTGGCTCGTAAGCGTTCACGGGGTTCCACAGGGCGCTCGCCCGGGAGGGGATCGGCAAGTGGATCGGATCCTGATCTAACCTGGGTGTGCAGCCCGCCGATCCCAGAGACCAGCGCATCGCAGAGCTGGAGCGCCTCGTGGCGCAGCTCCTCGCGGAGAACCGCGAGTTGAGGGCACGGCTGGGCATGGACTCGTCGAATTCCTCGAAGCCTCCATCCTCGGATGGACCGGGTGTTGCGCGAGAGCCGAAGAAGCCGACGGGTCGCCGCCGCGGTGGCCAACCCGGCCAAGGGAAACCGTCGAAGCCTCCTCCCCCTCGATAAGGTCGAAAAGCTCATCGACGCTCGCCCCGAGAGGTGCGGCTGCTGCGACAAGAAGCTGTGCGGTGACGATCCCAACCCGCGTCGACGGCAGATCATCGAGCTTCCCCCGGTGTCGCCGCACGTCACCGAGATCCAGTACCATTCTCTCTTCTGCCCGGATTGCGGCACGGTGACGAAGGCGCCGGAGCCTCCTGGTCTTCCGCAAGGGGCCTTTGGGCCGAGGCTGCGCTCCATCGTCACCCTCCTGACCGGCAGTTTGGTGTCTCGAAACGAGGCGCAAGAGAGTTCACGTCCGACGTCCTAGGCGTCGATATGGCGGTCGGCTCGATCAGCAAGTCGGAAGCGATCCTCTCCGAGGCCCTCGCGCCTGCGGTCGAGGAGGCGCGCGAATATGTCCGCGCCCAACCCTCCGCCAACCTGGACGAAACCGGGTGGCGAGAGGGAACGCAACGGGCTTGGCTCTGGATCGCCACGACGCCCTCGTTGCAGTCTTCACCATTTCGCGCAGCCGTAGCAGGAGGCCGCCAAGGATCTCGTCGGCGAACATTTCCATGGCATCGTGTCCAGCGACCGCCGGTCGGCCTACACGTGGATACCGTTGGAGCAGCGGCAGGTCTGCTGGGCGCACCTGAAGCGTGACTTCAAGGGGTTGTCGGAGCTCGATGGGCCAGGGGGCAGGATCGGCACCCAACTGCTGACCGAGACCAAACGGATATTCAAGTGGTGGTCCCAGGTCAGAGACGGAACCCTCCCCCGGGTACGATTCCAGCACAGGATGAAAGCGGTGAAGCGCCGAGTGGGCAAGCTTCTCGTCGAGGGAGAGGTGTGCTCGGACGGCAAGGTGTTGGAATGTGCCAGAAGATTCTTTCGGTCGAGTCGGCTCTCTGGACGTTCGTTGACGTCGAAGGGATCGAACCCACGAACAACTTGGCCGAGCGGGACCTGCGACGGGTGGTGCTCTGGAGAAAGAGTTGTTTCGGAACAGACAGCGAGACTGGCAGCCGCTACGCCGAGCGCATCCTGCTGCCCTCGGCGCCTTCGGCAGAGGCGGCAGCTTAGCTCGAAAGACGTGAACGGTTACGGCCCTACTTCGGAGCTGCCCGATAGCCGGTCGTCGTTTTCACGACGCGCTGCTGCTCCACCAGGTCGGCGAGGACGGCGCAGAGCGTGGCGGTTCTGACCCGGCAGACCTTCTGGAGCGCAGCCACGGTCATCGGGTTGCCCGCAGCCGTGAGAGCGCTCTCGATGCGGTCCTGGAGCGACGGCTCGACGTTGGCAGCGGCGACGGATGCGGCGTCGAGCTCCGCGAGGCCCAGAGCCAAGGAGGCGCCCTCGGACTTGAGCTGCAGCGGGATCGCAGGAACCGACTCCCCCGCTCGGTGCTGTGAGCTGCTCGCCGATGCGGCGCATGTAGAGGTTGGAGTCGCCCCAGGCGTGGAACTCCGACGAGCCTCGTAGTGCCTGCCCCGCTCGCGCCTTCCCCGCGCCCTTCCGAGCATGGTGGACGACCACGACCGAGACTTGATGCTGGCGCTGGAGATCGCGGAGGAATGCGAGCAGGAGCGCGACCGCTCCTGAGATGTTCTCGTCGATACGGTGGAGGCGCACGAACGGATCGAGGATCAGCAGTCTGGGTTGGAGCGCTGCCACCGTCTCCCGCAGTCGGGATCGGTCCTCCTCGAGATCGAGTCGAATGGTCGGAGCGGTGATCACGTGTAGGTCGAGGCTCTCGAGATCGACGCCGGCCGCGGCGCAGATCCCATCGAGCCTGCGCCGTACGATGTGGAGCGCGTCTTCGGCGGGGAAGACGAGCACCCTCCCCGGACTCACGACTGGAAAGCCGCGCAGGCAAGGCACGCCGCCGGCGACGGCAACCGCCATGTCGAGGGCGAGGAAGGACTTGCAGCACTTGGGCTCGCCGCCGACGATCCCGACGGCCTGATCGGCCCAGAGACCCTCGATCAGCCACCGTTGCTCCAGCGGCGGCGGCGATCGCGTGGGCGGGCTGCACGGGCAGGAGGCTCACCTACGGCGGCTCGCCGCTGCCTTCGCGAGCGGCGTTTGCGGTGCGGCGAAGAGCTCGAGGAAGAGCTTTTCGTCGAGGCGCGTCAGCTCCCGCTGAGCTCCGGCCGCGAGCAACTCGCCGGCCATCACCATCAGCGCCCGGTGGTTGCCCGTCGCGTGCTCGCAGATCGTTTGCATCAACTCGTCGGTCATCAGGTTGGCGTTGCCGGCCTTGGTGAGGGCGTGGACGAGGCGCTCGAACAGCTCCGCAGGCGTCGCCCGCTCGAGCGTCAGCCGGACCCGCACCCGGCTGGCGAGAGGCAGCAGATCCTCGGTGCGGAGCTTCCCACCGAGACGCGCGTCGCCTCCGAGGATCGTGGTCAGGAGCTGGTTCGAGTCGAGCCGGGTGCTGCAGAGGAGGCGCAGCTCGTTGAGAACGATCGGGATCATCTCCTGCGCCTCGTCGACGATCAGCACCGGGCGGAAGAGCGCCGCGTCGACATGAGCCTGCCACCGTTCGCGCAGCACCTTCGAGCCTGCCCACCGGTTGTGGGCCGCGAGTTGCACGCCGAACAGATCGCCCAGCTCCCGGTACATGTCGGCGAGGCCGGTCTGCGGCCGGGAGAGGATCCCGACCTTGAGGTCGCGGATCCCGGAGAGGCGGTCGTTGAGGATCCGCAGGGCGACGGACTTCCCGGCGCCGGGCTCGCCGGAGACGAGGGCGAAGCCGCCCTCCCGGGCGAGGTTCTCCACCCGCCAGCAGAAGTTCTCGATCGGCCCGGTGACGACCAGTGACTCGGTCGGGACATCAGGTGAGAATGGGTTCCACTTAAGACCATAGAGCGACAAGAGCTTCTTGTTCACGGCTTCTCCTTCTCGTGCTTGGCGATGTAAGCAGGCGGCAGCCCCGTGGCGGCGTAGTCGGTCATGAGCTGCTGGAGGAGGGGGGCGATCCCCGGCTCCGCCGGGGCCACCGGTTCGCCGGCTGGACCGGGCTCGAGGGGCGCGCGAATGCCCTCTGCGTTGCGTTCCTTGTCGAGCGGAAAGAGCCGCAGAGCACGGTGTCGGTGCGCCCGTCGATCAGGTGGACGCTCCCCAGGTCCCGCCGCGCGTATCGCACCGTGACCTGCTCCAGGTGGCGGTAGCGGGAGGGGATCTCGAAGCGCCGCCCCTCGATGCTCACCGTCCCGTCGCTGCGGCGCTGCCTCCTCGTCTCGTCGCCACGAAAGGCGAGTCGGAGCTCCTCGCTGCTCGGGCTCGGGCGTCCGACATCCTTGCCGTCGAGGTACCTGCGAAGGGGCTCAACGCGGATCTCTGAGTGGACCTTGCGGTTGTACTCGAGCTCGACCCAGGCCTGCGTCGCTTCGTTGAGCTTGGCCAGGGTGAGCTCCTTGCACCCCTCCAGCATGGCGATGAGCCGACCTTCGACCTGTCCCCAAAACACTTCTTGATTCCCGTTCTGGTACGGGCTGTACGCCAGGGTCGTTTCCGGGAAAATCCCGAGCCGACGGCATCCCTGTTGGGTCTCGGCGGCGATCATCGCGCCACCGTTGTCGGTGAGCAGCATCCGGGGGCACTGGCGCTTCTGGATCGCCTGCGGCAGGCCGTGGATGAGGTTCTCGGCGGTCTCTGCGAGATACCACTGGAGGTGACATGCGATCCGGGAGTGGTCGTCGAGGATCCCGAGGAGGTATGGCTGGACCCACTCGCCCGCGGCGGTGAGGACCTTCCGGCTGCCGTGGTGGAAGTCGAGGTGCCAGAGGCCGTTGACTTAGGGGTTCTCGTAGCTGCGCACCTCGCGCTCGTCGAGCCTCGCCTCCGCGCGGCGGGTTCCGGAGGCCCGGCAACGCTACGGGGAGGAGGTGCCTATGTGCCCTGGCCATCTTCTGCGGGTGAACCTCGACCATCAAAAAGCCATGACGCCTCCAGCGGTTGCGGTGGTGATCGGCGCGATGAAACGAAGAAGCGCCGAGAGTCGCTCGCGATCGCTGCCGAGAAACCGCTCGAGCATCGACTGTGGGAGCCGCTCGCCCCCCGCCGGCGGGATGAAACTTCCGCGCTTCGCCTTCCAGAACGATCCCTCGGCGAAGACGTCGAGCCACCAGGATCGCCACCGGGCGACGGTCTTAGGGCTCACGCCGAAAAGCTCCTTGAGCCTGGCCAGCCGCGGCAGGGTCGCACCGTGGAGCATGGCCGAGATCAGGACCACCGCGGCGCCGAGGTAGACCCTCCGCCCCTGGAAGCGAGCCGAGGGAGGCGTCGCCCGCTTCCGGCAATCTCTGTTCGCACAGCAGAAGCTCAACCGCAGGTCGTAGTCGTCGCCGAGGTCCTCTGGGCCGCCCCGCGGCTTCCTGGGGTAGGCGGCGCGGTGAAGCGGCCCTCCGCAGGCGGGGCATCCGGATTTTCGGACTTCCTCGGCCAGGTCCCGATCAAACTGCATGAGGAGCGCGAAGAACCTCGCGTCTCGCAGGAGCTCATGACACATTCGTCACACCTCTCTTCTTGTCTTGGCAGAAAAGAGTGGAACCTCCTCCGGGGCTTCGAGCAAGTTCTTGGAGGGGGTTTCTTACTTTCCGTCGCTGATCGTGCTCAGGATCGGGCGGCTGCTCCATCGCGAACCGTGCGCGTGCTCACCAGTCGAGGGCAACGACCAGTTCCGGCTGGAGGCCAATGATGTAGGGTACCCACCGCCCGAAGAAGTCCCACACCGAAAGCCGGGTGTTGCTGAGCAGTCTGTCGACCTGCTTGGTCGTGTGCTTTCGGTAGAGGCTCCGCGCCTGTGCGAGGCCAAGGCCGATCGCGTGAACCGCCAGCACCTCATTGTGTACGAGGCCGGTAACCGCATTGGCGACCGAGAGGCCCCGCTTAGCGTGCATGCCGTCCCCGCGATTTCTTCAACAAATTCATGGATCTTCTGAACTTCAGTCGGGCGCTTGCTCATGGAGCAGCACCATGATCCTCTTAGATCCGAAACTCAACAGGGGGCGCGCCCCCGTGGCTAAGCTTGGAGGGGATCCCTCAGGCGTGGGGAGCTCCACCTCTGCACGCGCCCGGGCGCTTCGCGGGCGTCGCGGGCACGACGAGGAAAGCCGCCTCCTTCCCTGCTCCGCGCGCGCCCAGGCTCTTCGCCGCATGGGTTCTTCGCCATGGTGCGGGACGCAGAGGAGATGGCTGGAGGTCGAAGGCGTTCGAATGTTGGCGGCGGCTGGTAGACGATGCGCAAGACGCGCGATCCGCCGTTCACCAACAGAAGACCAGGCTACGACTGGAACACGGGGATCTCGTGAAGAAATCACGATTCCGCGGACGAGCGAGCGCCCCAGGGTTCGTTGTCCCATCCATTGGACGCCCCGGAGCGCATGGGGCAAGCAGACACCAAGGAGCCCTTTCGCGGGCGCGGCCGCGCGACCGCGCTGCGACCACTCGACCTTCCGGCCCCACATCCATCGGGGAGCTCCCGGCGGATCGAGTGTCGGAGGGCGGGAGGTCCAGCGGGCAGCACGAAGACCGCGGGGAGGCAAGGGTAGCCCGCGTCAAAGAAACGCAGATGCATACGTACGAGATTACTTGTTTCTTTCGGCTGAATTGGTTAGGTTGTCGCATCACTCGAAGTCAAGGAGTACCCCTTTCATGGCAAAGAGTACCAACAACCCGTTTGCACAGGCATTGGATCAGCGGATCCGTTCGATCGTCGAAGAGACGGTCGAGGAGACGGTTCGCAACGTCATTCGCGAAGAGCTCTCACAGCTCTTGGGCTCCACCAGCGCGGCGGCTCCGGCCCCGGCCTCGGCGCCTGCAACCAAGCGACGCGGCCGCCCCCCCGGAAAGACCGCCACCAAGGCGGCGCGATCCACCAAGTCGAAGGCAGCAGGGACGAGCGCCGGGGCCAGGCCCTGCAATGTCGTTGGTTGCAAGCGTCCGTACCGCTCGCAGGGATATTGCGCGGCCCACTACCAGTCGGCGCGCAAGCATGGTTGGCCGATGCCGGCGCCCGATAACTTCGTCGCGCCGCCCTCTGCACCTCGCGGTCGCCCGCCGAAGAAGAAGTCAGCCTAAAGCCGAGAGGCTGAGAGGCACATCAAGGGCCCGCTGGAACCAGCATCCAGCGGGCCCTGAAGGTACGAAAAGCCGCGGGTCTCCCCGCGGCTTTTCTCATTCCTCGATGCTTCTCAACGACTGCGCGATCGCCGCGCGGGCCGCGATCGATTCCTTGAGCGAGGACGAGACGGCGTCGCTTCCGAGCCATACGCGCCAGAGCTTCTGTGCGATCATGGCGTCTTCGAGCCGCTTGGCTTCGCCGCCGATGTCGATCACCAGCTCGTCGCCCTTCGAGTAGATCAGGATCTTCTGCCCATCTTTCGCATCGCCGGGGATGGTGGCGATCAACTTGTCGACCTTCTCCTTGGGGAGCACGCCGCTGAGCGAGTCTCGGAACGCGCTCGAGATCTTGTCCTTCGAGATGTTGCGTACGAGGCGCATGATCACGAGCTTGTTCGCCGGCGCGTTCTCCAGCGCGGTGAAGAAGGAAGCATCGTCCTCGAGCGCTTCGACGAGATCCTCCCCCCGGAGCTTGGGATGCGCCTTGGTCACATAGCTCGAGACGAGCTGTCGTGACTTCGCAGCTTCGAGACAGAAGGTGAGCGCGTAGGCTTTGAAGAAGAGCACCTTTCGCACGCCTGCGCCGAGGCATTCGTAGGTAGTGCCCTCGATCGTGATCTCCTGCGCGAACTTCACGCCGGTCGATCGCTCCACGATGGAGGGGCTGGCGGCCGCCATGGCCGGGGCCATGAGAAATAGTGCAGCAAAGAGAATCGGGCGAATGAGAGCGTTCATGATGTGGACGCTACTACGGAACCCGAGGCTGGGCGAGCTGGGCCCTGGATGATGTCGGGGAGCCAACGTCATCGGGTCTCGTCTTGGAGGCAGGAGCCGCAGCCCGCGTGAAGAGATGCACGCAGCCGGCGAAGCGAAGACGCACACCCATGGCTACGGCGCGGCTCGGATGGATTCGCTCCGGATCCGCTCCCTGCCGCTCCTCTCCGTGCCGGCAGCCGACGCGCTACGCGCCGCTCTGCAACAGCGCCGGCAGCCTCTCGCTGAAGGCACCACGGGAGAGAATCCGGCTGGCGCCTGCGTCTCGCGCGGCTCGCACCTGATCGACTCGCTCATGCTGTACGAAGGCGACGATCGCGAGTGCAGGGGAGGCGGCTCTCGCCGCTTGGATGGCGGCGATCGGATCGAATCCCTTTGCGTCGAGATCCACGAGATAGAGATCGGCCGGCGGGTGGCTTCCCAGGCCGTCGAGACCTCGGAGCGAGATCACCTCCGCCTTCGTATGACGGGCGGTCTCGATGATCTTCGAGGTGAAGATGAAATCGGAGCAGCTCAACCAGACTCTCTTTGCCAACTCGTTCCCCTACTCTTTCGGCGGCGGCGCCCAGGTGACGATCGCCTCTCCTCCACCCTCGATGGCCAGGCGGTTTCCCAGGCTG
The DNA here is from genome assembly GCA_040391605.1 of Vulgatibacter incomptus. GTDB lineage: Bacteria > Myxococcota > Myxococcia > Myxococcales > Vulgatibacteraceae > Vulgatibacter > Vulgatibacter incomptus_A. Next base: position 13,957 of record JBEBXK010000013.1, on the reverse strand, counting down.
AGGCGATCGGGTCGCACGTACGCGAGGGCGATGGGCTGGCCTCCAGCCGGATCGGGATCGAGGACGCTGGCGAGGGAGCCCACCACTCGCTCGCCGTCGAGGAGCGAGGCGCCCGCCACGGCGCCGATGGGGACCTCGAGCCTGGCGAGCTTGCGACGCACCTGCCCGCGGTAGGTCGCCTTCGCGATCACCTCCTGCCCGACGTAGCAACCCTTCGTATAGCTGATGGCCTTCTCGAGGTTGGCCTCCAACGGAATCGTCGCGTCGTTCATCTCGCTGCCATAGCGGGGGATCGCGTGGTGGATGCGGGCGGCGTCCAGGGCCTCCTCCCCCACCCTGCCGCCGCCGAGCTCCACGCCGGCAGCAGACAGCTGCTCCCAGATCCCCGCCGCCGCATCGGCAGCGACCACGATCTCATAGCCGTCGATGCCGGCGGGCGAGGCGCCCACCAGGAAGACGCCCAGGCCGTCGACCTCCACCCGGAGGTGTGCGTGAAGCGCGAGGGGGGGAGGCGGGGCGCCGAGCAGGCGAGCGATCGCCTCGCCGGCGCGGGGACCATAGGCGCCGAGGATCACCCACGCGCCCGTGACGTCGTCCAGCTCGCAATCCTCCGAGATCAGGAGCTGCTGCAGATGCGCCACCGTCTGCTCCCGGGCCTCGGGCTCGAGGTCCAGCAGCACCTCGTCTTCGGTGAGGACCAGGAGCCGGCCGTCGCCGAGCATCTTGCCTCGGGCGTTGATCACCGATGTGTAATTCCCCTGCCCCGGCGGAACGCCCTTCACGTCGTTGGTGACGAGGCCGTGGAGATAGCTCTTGGCCTCCGGTCCGTGGATCCAGAGGACGGCGCGATACGATCGATCCGCCACGCCCACTGCAGCTTGGAGCATCCGATACTCGGCGGTGGCGGCGGTGAAGCCGAGGACGACCTCGGCCCCACCCCTGCTGCCGAGGCGGGCGCCGGCCTCCACATGGGAGGGATGGAGACTGAGAGCTCGGATCATGGCGTCGGTATAGGGCCGGCGACCCACGCCCGCAACCGCAACGCAGAGCCAGGTGGCGGGTGAGTTTTTCACGCGCGCCTCGCGCTACGGCGCTCCTTCGCCGATCGCTCGCCTCCGGCCCGCAGAATCTGTGAAGGGGGAGCGAACTCTCAGTTCGAGCGCAGCGCCGCCAACATGGCGTCGACGAATCCCTGGGTGGTGGCCTCGCCGCCCAGATCCGCGGTCCGGGCCTTGGGATCGCCCAGGACCTTCTCGATGGCTGCGCGCAGCTTGTCGGCGGCGGCGTCTTCGCCGAGGTGTCGCAGCATCAGCTCGGAGGAGAGGAGGAGCGCGGCCGGGTTCGCGATTCCCTTGCCGGCGATGTCGGGCGCCGTTCCGTGGACCGCCTCGAAGACGGCGTTCTTCTCGCCCAGGTTGGCGCCGGGGACCACCCCCAACCCTCCAACCAGCCCCGCGCAAAGATCACTCATGATGTCGCCGTAGAGGTTCTCTAGGACAAGGACGTCGAAGCGGGTGGGATCGCGGACGAGCTGCAGCGCGCAGTTGTCGACGATCATCTCGGTATATTCGATCTCGGGGTAGGACCGCGCCACGTTCCGGCAGCAGTCGAGGAAGAGACCGTCGGAGAGCTTCATGATGTTGGCCTTGTGGACCGCCGTCACCGTCTTGCGCCCATGCTTGCGGGCGTACTCGAAGGCGAATTTCGCGATCCGCGTGGAGGCCTTCTCCGTGATGATCTTGATCGACTCCACCACGCCGGGCACCACGATGTGCTCGAGGCCCGAGTAGAGATCCTCGGTGTTCTCTCGCACCACCACGATGTCGACGTCCTCGTAGCGGGTCTTCACGCCGGGGAGGCTCTTCACCGGACGCAGGTTGGCGTAGAGATCGAGGGATTTGCGCAGGGTGACGTTGGCGCTCTTCGAGCCGCTGGCGATGCCGGTCTCGGTGGGGCCCTTGAGCGTCGCGTCGCTGAGGATGATCTGCTCGAGGGTGGTGGTCGGCAGGTTGGAGCCGGTGCGGACCTCGACCTCGGCCCCGGCCTCGCCCTTTTCCCATTGGATCGAGACGCCGGTGGCATTGACGACCTCGATCGCAGCCGCCATGACCTCCGGTCCGATTCCGTCACCTGGGATGTACGTCACCTTATGTGCCATGGATGAATCCTCTCTTTGCGTAGGGGGGTAGCGCCGGTGATGCTAGGCAGGCCCGAAACGAGCCTTCGACACCGACCTAATCCCGAGCGCGCAGTTTCGCCCGCTCATAGCACAGTGCCCGTTCGCGCGCAGGTGGGATGACACCGAGGAGCGGGCGTGATGGCCACCTCCCGGAAGAGGCAGCCGGCCCCGTAGGGGGCGGAGATCGCCGAGCGACTCGGCTTGACGATCCGAACCGCTCGCGATTACCTACGGCCCTTCGGCTTAACTTCATCACCGTGAGCGAGCACTCGCTCGCGGCCATTCTTTGGAGATCGACCATGTCCAAGTATGAGGCGAAAGACTTCAACCACCTGATCGGGAAGGTGAACGGGCTCTCGGAGGCCCAGCTCAAGGCACACTTCGGCCTCTACCAGGGCTACGTCAACAAGTTGAACGAGATCTGGGACAAGCTGAAGACGGCCGATCGGAGCAAGGCGAACTACTCGTTCAGCGAATACTCGGAGCTCAAGCGCCGGGAGCCCGTGGCCTACAACGGCACCTTCCTCCACGAGCTCTACTTTGGGAACCTCGGCCAGGACGGCACCGTCTCCCCCGAGTTGAAGAAGGCGATCGACTCCAGCTTTGGTTCCTTCGACAACTGGATGATGGACGCGAAGGCCTGCCTGACCTCGGCCCACGGCTGGGCGCTGACGGTCTACGACTGGAACCTGAACCGGGTCTCGAACATGCTGGTGCAGAGCGAGCACCACGTGGGCCTGTGGCCGAACGTGAGCGTGCTCTGTGCGATCGACGCCTGGGAGCACGCCTACATGGTGGACTACAGCACCCGCAAGGCCGAGTACGTGAACAACGTGATGAACGCGCTGAATTGGAAGACGATCAACGAGCGCTTCACCCACATCTCGCCGAAGTAAGGCGCGGCCCACGGGCTCCTTTTTTGGACGGCCCCTCGGCGATCCGGGGGGCCGTCTCTCGTTTAAAAACACGATGACGATCCGGGCAGCGAGCGGGCGAGCATGCCCCCGTGTAGCCGGCCGTGGCTTTCCTCCCGGCCATGCAGGTGCAGATCCTCTCGACGGCGGCGGCAGATGCTGCCGCGTTCAGGAGGGAGCGAATGAAAATGCGGATGACGATGCTGATGGTGGCGGCGGGTCTGATGGCGGTGCCGGGTCTCGCTGCGGCACAGGGGTCCCAGGGGCAGCAGGGGCAGGAGGGCAGCCAGCCGGGGATGCAGCAGCCCAGCGATCGCTCGGCCACCAGCCCCAAAGCCATGGGCATGGAGCACGCGCAGGTCTTCAAGGACAAGAGCAACTTCAAGTTGGAGGGCACCATCGCCTCCGTGGACACCAGCAGCGGCGAGATGACGCTTCAGCGGAAGGACATGCCTCCCGCCGAGCTGAAGATCGCTCCCGACACCAAGATCCAGGTGAACGGCAAGACCGCCTCGATCCAGGATCTGCAGCCGGGCTCCGAGGTCCGCGCCGAGTTCAACCTGGCGGAGAGGCAGCCGATCGCCGTCTCGGTGGACGCCAAGGAGTCCAAGGGGCAGAAGAAGTCCGGCGCGGCGACGCAGCCTGGCCAGCAGCGCCAGGGCGGCAGCGGCTCGTCCTACTAGCGGGCCGTCGCGTCGAGTGCAGCGGGGCGCGGGCCTTTCGGGGCCCCGCCCCTCGTTTCGTTTCCGTAGGGGCATCATCCGGAACTCATTGACCCCGCCGGCCGTTCTTTTTACCCTGCGGCCGGAAAGCCCCCCCCAACGATGACCAAAGACCCCAAGCGCGACCCCATGCAAGCCGAAGCCCCCTCCTCCCGCGGTGACTTCGAGCCACGCCGCCGCTACGTCGACGACCCACTCCAGGCCCTCACCGCCTTCGAAGTCGGCGGCCCTCCTCCGGAGATCCTTCTCGAGCAGTTGGACCTCGACGCGCTCAAGGTGGTGCATCGACTCCGCGCCTACGGCCATCAGGCCTACCTGGTGGGGGGCTGTGTCCGCGACCTGCTCCTGGGGCTGAAGCCGAAGGACTTCGACGTCGCCACCAGCGCGCACCCCGGGGAGATCCGCGCGATCTTCCGCAACTGCCGGCTGATCGGCAGACGCTTCCGGCTGGCCCACGTCTACTTCCGCGGCGGCAAGGTGATCGAGACGGCGACGTTTCGGGCCAACCCCAACGAGGCACCGGCAGGGGAGAGCGCCGAGGCGCCCACCGCCGATCTGCTGATCACGGCGGACAACGTCTTTGGCACGGCCGAGCAGGACGCGAGACGTCGCGACTTCACGGTGAACGGCCTCTTCTACGACGTGATCCTGGGCAGGGTGCTGGATTACGTCGGCGGCCGCGAGGATCTCGAGAAGCGGCAGATCCGCACCATCGGGGATCCCGACGTGCGCTTCCAGGAGGATCCCGTGCGGATCCTTCGGGCGGTGCGCTTCGCCGCCAAAGCTGGCCTCGAGATCGAGGCCGGAACCTGGGCTGCGATGATGCGCCACAAGGAGGAGATCGCCCGCTGCGCCCCACCCAGGGTGCTGGAGGAGATCTTCAAGCTGCTGCGCTCGGGGCACGCCCGCCGCTGTATCGAGCTCCTTCATGAGCTCCGTGGCCTCGAGGTGCTTCTCCCTCCCCTCGCCGCCTTCCTGAAGCAGGCCCGCCCTGAGAGGGCCAGCGCGCTCTTCACCTCCCTGGGCCTCCTGGACGAGGTGGTCCGCCGGGGGCCCCTGCCGGACGATTCGGTGCTGCTCTCGACCTTGTTGGTCCATCTCTCGCAGCACGAGCTGATCAAGGGGCGGCAAGAGACGGCGACCGGCGCGGCGGCGATCGAGTCCAACGGACCTATCGGCAACGTCGACACGTACAGTGCATCCGTCGGCTCTGCTGAGGACACGAGCGGCGCATCGGAAGTCGACGCCGGGGAAGACGATCTCGATCGGCTCGAGGAGATGGAGGAGGAGAGCGACGAGACTTCGCCGCTGCCTCCCGAGCCCACCGACGGCGAGGCGCCGGTGGTCCCCTGGAGCATCTCGGCCTCGGCCCGGACGGTGGACGAGCTGCTGGCGGAGCTGGTCCGCACGGCGCGGCTGCCCCGACGGATCGCGGAGCGGGCGCGGCTGCTCCTCCACGCGCAGCGGGTGCTCTCCGGAGCGCGCAAGCGCCGGGGCTCGCCGCTGAAGTTCGTGCGGCAGAACATCTTCCCGGACGCGATGCTGGTCTATGGACTCTACGTGGAGGCGACAGGCCATGGGGCCGAGAGCCTCGCCCGATGGAGGGAGCGCTACGCAGAGACGGTGGCGGAGAGCGGGGGCGTGCCGCTCGCCACGGTGGCCGCCGACGAGGGCGCCGCGTCTACGGAAGGTGCGGGCGGCGAAGCCGGATCGGAGGGCTCCGAGCGTAGGCGCAGAGGCCGCCGGCGTGGCAAGGGCCGCGGCCGATCGAACGAGGTCGTGGAGGCCAGCGAAGACGCCGGCGAGCCGACCCCCATCCTCGCGGAGGCCGTGTCCAACCCGGCGCCGGCACCAGCCAGACGTCATGAAAAAGAGCGTCTGCCACCTGAGGCGGAGCGCGGGCCCCCGCCGGGTCCGGCGGATCTCCTCCCCTTCTAAGATCCCCTTCCGAGGCGCTCCGGCTCTCATCCTTTTGCGACGATCCTGCCCCAGGGCCCCATGGTGAGGCGCTGGAGCGATCGTCCCATCGGACGCGCTCGTTTGCACCACCGGAGCGAGCGCGGGCGAGGCGCGGACGTCAGCGCCCTCGCGCCCTACCGGGACTCGGGGTAGATCGGCTGGGGCGGGAGGCCGAGGTCGGGGTGGGTGGCTCCCAGCTGGTAGCGATCGTTGTCGCCCCAACAGAGGGTGACTCGATCGCTGCGCAGCGCACAGGCGTGGCCGGCGCCTGCCACCACGCGGGTGAAGCTGCCTTCCAACTCCACCTTCGTCGGGATCGCCGTCCCCTTGCCCCAGCACCAGACCTCGCCTGCGGTGGAGAGGCCGCAGCTCCGCTCATCGCTGGCAGCGATCTGCCGAAAGTTCAGGGCCCCGGCGACCGGCACCGGCCAATCGGAGGAGCCCATCGAGCCATCGCCCAGCGCGCCCTCCCGGCTGTCGCCCCAGCAGAAGGCGGCGCCCAAGGGATCGAGGCCGCAGAAGTGGAATTTGCCCGCGACCAACGAGGTGAAGGTCCGGCCTCCCGGGAGGGTCGTGGGCAGCGCCGGCCTCGTACCGGGGACGATGCCCGCCGGGCCGTCCAGCCCACCCAGGCCCCAGCAGATCACCTCCCCCTCGGCGGTGCGCCCACAGGAGGAGGTCAGCGCCGCGGCGATCTCGACGAAACGCGCGTCGGTCTCCACCTCCACCGGCCCTCCGGGCCCCATGGAGGAGACGACGCCGACGCCGAGCTGTCCGTTGGTCCCGTCGCCCCAGCACCAGGCCTTGCCCCCTGCCTCGATCCCGCAGCCATGAGACCAACGGCGAACGATCGGCGAGGGCAGTGGGGCCCCCCCGGAGCAGGTGTCGACCTCGCGGACGAGGCGATAGCCCGGCGCGATGCCCACCAGGCGCAGCTCGCTCAAGCCGGTGCCCGGCTGGACGTAGATGGCGTCCGGATCGTGGGGGAGGCTGAAACAGCCGCTCGACGCGTCACCCCAGCCCGAGATCTTGCCCTCCTCCGAGAGGACGTAGGTGCGCCCCTCGCCCAGCCAGAGGGTGTCGCCCGGGCCGGGGACAACGAGATGGGGGATCGGCGTCGACCCCGCCGCCCAATTGTCGGGTCGTTGGTAACGTGAATCACCCCAGCAGAACCGGCGCTCCCTGCTGGTGATGCCGCAGAGGTGATGGGTGCCGGATTGGATCTCGTCGAAGCGGAGGATCGAGAGGAGGCCGATGCTCTTGCGCCTCCCCTCGGCCGTCACGAAGATCCGGGCGATCCCCGGCAGCAGGCCGCGCACCTCGCCGGAAGGGGCCAGGCTCACCAGGCCGGGATCCACCAGCTCCCAGCTCACGGGGCCTGAAGGAGCGCGGCCCTCCACCGAGGCCTCGAGGAAGATCGGCTCCTCGTCGACCACCACCCGATCGCCGCCGACGATAGAGAGGTCGGCGCGGGGAAGGACCTCCAGGCTCTCCTGCCCCAGGAGGCCGCCGCAATCCACCTCGATCCCGGTGGTCCCCACGGCGATGGCCCGCAAGCCGCCTCCCTCGGTCACCGCCGCGATGGCGGGGCTCGACGAGCTCCATGCGCAGCCCACCCCCCGCTCCACGCCCCCTCGAGAGTCCACGACCATCGCCTGCAGGCCCAGGGTCGCCTCCACCTGGAATATCAGGGGACTCGGCTCGATGTAGACCGAGACCGGCTTCGGCGTCACCCGCACGATCGCCGTGCCGACGAGGCCGTCCAGCAGGGCCGAGACCAGGGCCTGGCCAGGGCTCGCTGCATGGAGCTCACCGCCATCGCCGACCCGCACCACCTCCGGTGCATCCGACGACCACTCCGGCAGGGGGCAGCGCTCGGGGCCGAGGCGCTCGCTCCCCGCGTAGCAGCTGGCGACGAGGTGACCGCTCCCGCCCTCCACCAGGGTGAGCGAGGCGGGCGCAATCACCAGGGCGGAGATCGGCGCGAGGACTCGCACGGTCGCCTCCGCCGTATGCCCGGCGGCCGACGCGATCACGCGGATCGGGCCGACGCGATGACCCGTGACCAGGCCGGCGGCGTCCACCGAGGCGACGAGGTGGTTGGTGGATCCCCACTCGATCTCTTCGACCGCCAAGCCGGCGCCGCGGGCATCGAAGGCCTGGAGCTCGAGCTGAACGGTCTCGTCGATGAGGAGGGTGGTCTCCCCCGGCACCACGGCGATGGAGCGCACCTTCGCAGGGATGACCCGCACCTCGGCGTGGCCGCTCTTGCCTCCCACGGCAACGGTGATGGTGGCGGCCCCCGGCGCCAATCCGAGGAGCGCTCCCATCTCCCCCACCTCCGCAACCGATCGATCGCTGGACTCCCACTGCGCCGGCCCAACGACGAGGAGCCTGCCGGCGCCATCGAAGGCGGAGACCTGGAGCTCCCCCTCCTCGCCTACCTCGAGCTCGATCGTCTCGGGATCGATCTGAACCAGCTCCACTTCGACAGGGGGAGGAGGCTCCTCGTCCTTGCACCCCGCCGCGAGCGCGAGGAGGCCGACCAGCGCTGGGAGCCACCGCCGACGCGCTCCCATGCGCCCCTTCGTCCCGCACAGAGCCGGGGGCGACGGGCAAGGAGAAGGCGTTCGTCCGGATGGAGACGATCTCATCGCGTCACCACCTCCTCCGGGAAGAGTCGCAAGGGGCTCTCGACGTAGTTTCCATCGCTGCCGACTGGCTGACCGACCTCACCCGATGTGTTGAATCCCCAGCAATACGTGATCCCTCCGTCGGTGATGGCGCAGCTATGGGTCAGCCCCATCGAGATCGAGCGGACGCCCGCGATCCCCAGCTCGCGAGGCGAGGGCTGCCGCGCCACCGGCGGACCTCCAGCGATGTTGCGGCCCCAGCACCAGAGGGCGTCGTCGAGATCCACCGCGCACGCCTCTCCGCCACCGGCAGCCAGGGAGTGGAAGGCGTGGCCCCCCAGCACCGGGACTGGGATCCGGGAGTGATAGCCCAGGCGCTCGAAGAGATACTCCGGCAGGTTGGCGGAGCCCGCGATGCGATCGTTGCCGAGCTGCCCGCTGGAGTTGTCCCCCCAGCACCACGCCTCTCCGGCTCTGGTGAGGCCGCAGATCTGATCCTCACCCGCTTCGATGGTCTCGAAGACGAGGCCTCCCTCGACGGCGATCGGGATCGGCGACTGGACCCACCTGTCCGAGCCGAGGCCATAGAGGTTGTAGCCCCAACACCAGGCGGCGCCGTCGCGATCGATGCCACAGGCGAAGTGGTGCCCCAGGCTCATCGAGGTAAAGCGCAGCCCCAGCGCGGCCCTCTCGGGCACCCGCTGATCCTCCATGCCATCCGAGCCCTGCTGCCACTCCCCGCCCCTGCCCCAGCACCAGGCCTCGCCGCCTGGGTCCAGGGCACAGGAGCTCTCCAAGCCGGTGTAGATCGAGTCGAAGCGGAGGCCGAGCTCCACGGCGACCGGACGCATGGACTCGATGGTCGAGTTGTTGCCCAGCTGCCCGTGCTCGTTTCGTCCCCAGCAATACGCCACCCCCTCTGCGGTGAGGGCGCAGCTATGCCAGCCGCCGGCGCTGATCGAGGCGAAGTTCAGCTCCGTCTCCACCGGCAGCGCCGCATACGAGGTCTCGTTCGCGCCCGGCGCCAGATGTCCGAGCTGCCCGTCTTCGTTGCTGCCCCAACACCACGCCTGGCCGACAGGGCTCAGCCCGCAGCTATGGCCCCGGCCGGCGGAGATCGTCGCCAGGCGGAGGAGGACGGAGACGGTGGCGGTGCCGTTCATCTTGTCGGCGCTGACGTGGACGGTCACCTGCCCCGGGCGCAGGGCTGTCACCTGCCCCGCAGGATCGATCGCCGCGATCTTGTTGACGTCGCGGATCTCCCACTTCACCTCCCGCCCCAGGAGGACGTTGTCGTCCTTGTCGTAGAGGGTGGCCGTCAGCTGGCGCTCGTCACCTGTAAAGATCAATGGATCGGAGGGTGTGATCTCGATCCGCGCCACGGCGACGTCCAGGACCGAGACCATGGCGCTGCCGCTGACGCCACCGGCCACGGCGGTGATCTCCACGTCCCGACCCACGGCGAGCCCCGAGACCACGCCGCTCGGATCCACCGACGCGACCTCCGGCTGGGACGAGGTCCAGATCACCTCTCGATCCTCGAGGATGCGCCCGCGACTGTCGGTGACGGTGGCCCGCAGGAACGTCCGATTGCCGATGCGCACCTCATCCACCGGCGGATCGATCACCACTTGCGCCACCCCTGGGCGGACATTCACCTCGCTGATCCCGCTGCGGCCACCGGCGGAGGCGGTGATCACCACCGGGCCCGCTCGAACGGCGCGGAGCAGGCCGTCCTCGTCCACTTCGGCGATCTCCGATCGGCTCGAAGACCAGATGAAGCGGCGCCCCTCCATCTCCGAGCCGAACTCGTCGTAGGCGATCGCGCGGAGCTGCAGCGTCTCGCCGACGATGGGCGCCGCCTCCGGGGGGTCCATCCGGATCTCGTGGAGCGGGGCCCAGACCCGCACGGGCGCGAGGACCCTCTTGCCACCGGACTCCACCTCCACCGAGGTCTCGCCTGGGCGCAGGCCTTTCACCATCCCGTCGACGCTCACCGAGGCCACCTCCGGATCCATAGAGGAGAATCGGAGCTGGAAGCCCTGTAGCCTGGCGCCCTCGGTGCTGATCGGGGTCGCCTCGAGCTGGATGCTCTCGTGGAGCTCCAGGTCGAGGGAGGCCGGCTCCAGCCGGATCTCTCCGATCCGGGGCTGATCGACCAGGAATCCACCGGAGTCGCCACAGGCCGCTCCGATGACGAGCAGGGCCGATCCCAAGAGCTGGTGGAGGAGGTGGCGGCGGCGATCCCGGACGTGCATGGGCTGGCTCCCATGCCGAGCGCTCTGATGAGCGTCGGCGAACTGCGCCCTCACGCCGGCCGGGAATCCAGCGTGAAGCGACTCTCCTATTGGTACCGAAGGCCCGCGGTCGAATCAACTCGAGAGCTGATCGAGGACCGCCCGGAGTTCCGGAGGGAGCTCGGCGTCGAAGAGCAGCGGCGCTCCGGTGATTGGGTGAGCGAAGCCCAGCATGGTGGCGTGGAGGAAGAGGCGTTGGAGCCCCGGCGGAGATCCGCCGCCGTAGAGGGGGTCGCCGGCGACCGGGAGGCCGAGATGCGCGAGATGGACCCGGATCTGATGCATCACACCGGTAGCAATTGTGCAACGCACCAGCACCCATCCCTCGAAGCACCGCTCGACCTCCACGAAGGTCTGCGCCTCCCGCGCCCCCTGCCTATCTTCCAGGCGAGGATCCTCGAGGACCTTCATCCGCCTGGGCTGCGTGCCGGCCGCGGCGCCGATGGGCGCGTCCACCTCGACCGGGTGGGCGAGCTCGCCCGCCACCAGCGCCAGGTACTCCTTGCGGACGGTGCGGGAAGAGAATTGCGAGCGGAGCGCCTCCCACGCCTGGCGGCTCCTCGCCGCGACGACGAGGCCGGAGGTGGCGGTGTCCAACCGATGCGCGACGCCGCCCTCCCTGGGATCGCGGCTGGCGCCGACGCATTCGGGGTAGCGGGCGATCAGGGCGTTGGCGAGGGTGCCCTCCTCCCCCGGCGCCAGGGGATGAGTGGGGGCGCCGCTGGGCTTCGAGACCACGACGAAGGCGGGGTCTTCATAGATCACCGCCAGCGGCAGCTCGGGCTGGGGCAGCGGACCCTGACCCAGACGTGGGAGCCGCAGCCGCACGACCTGTCCGGCCTCCACGGGCTGCCCCTTCTTCGCTCGGCGATCGTCCACTCGGACGAGGCCGCGATCGATGGCCTCCATCACCCGCCTGCGAGACTCGCCGGAGGCGGCGGCGGCGAAGCGATCGAGGCGCTCGCCCGCCGCCTCGGGCGGGACCTCGAGGCGAAGCTCTTCGTAGTCGCTCACCCCGCCCTTCTATCCGAAGAAGACGCTGGCGACCTCGTAGAACTTCGGATCGAGGTGCTTGAGGCTGCGGGTGGCGTCGGCCAATGGGACCGCGACGATCTCGTTGCCCCGCAGCGCCACCATCATCCCCCACTGCCGGGTCGCCACCAGATCCGCGGCCATCACGCCGAAGCGGGTGCCGAGGATCCGATCGGCGGCGGTGGGGCTGCCGCCTCGTTGCACGTAGCCCAGGACCGTGACCCGGCTCTCGATGCCGGTGCGCGCCTCGATGGCCTCGGCCACCGCCTGCGCGACGCCGCCCAACCTCTCGTGGCCCCAATCGTCCTTGCCCCGGGAGATGATCCTCGCGCCCTGGCCGAGGTCCACGACGGCCCCTTCGGCGCAGACGATGATCGAGAACTTCCTCCCCTCGCGGCGGCGGCGGCGGACGTGCTCGATCACGTCCTCGATCCGGGTGGGACGCTCGGGGACCAGGATGGCGTCGGCGCCTCCGGCCATCCCCGCGTAGGCCGCGATCCACCCGACGTGGCGGCCCATCACCTCCACCACGATGGCGCGCTGGTGGGACTCGGCCGTGGAGTGGAGCCTGTCGATGGCCTCGGTGGCGATCGAGACCGCGGTGTCGAAGCCGAAGGTGAAGTCGGTGCCGCCGAGATCGTTGTCGATGGTCTTGGGGACGCCCACGATGGGGACGCCGAGGGCGTGCATCTCCCTGGCGATGGAGAGGGTGCCCTCGCCGCCGATGGCGATGACGGCGCCGACACTCTGCCGACGGAGGTTGTGGATCACCCGCTGCGGGCCGTCGGGGACGGCGAAGGGGGTGAGGCGCGAGGTGCCCAGGATCGTGCCGCCCAGGTGGAGGATCCCCGAGACCCGCTGACGGGTGAGGCGCTCGTGACGCTCCTCCAGGAGCCCCTCCCAGCCATCGCGGATCCCCATGATCTCCAGGTTCCGCTGCTCGCCTCGCCGGACGATGGCGCGGATCACCGCGTTCAGGCCGGGGCAATCTCCCCCGCCGGTGAGGACGGCGACCTTCACGAGCGACAAGGATCGCTCCTCCCTCGGGCCCTTGGGGCTCCGGCCCGCCGGGGAAGATGGGGCCCGCCTCTCCCCGGCGGCAAGCGATGGGCCGAGCGCGACGCGCGAAAGCGTTGATGCATCGGGGAGCGGGCGGTATGAAAGCCCCTCGAACTCGAACCGAAGGCGCGCGCACGATGGCATCGCTCCGACCCCACCTCCTCGAGCTGATTCGACACACCTCCTCCGGGCTCCCCGAAGACGTGCTGGACGCCCTGGCTGCCGCGCGGGATCGAGAAGAGCCGACTTCGCGGGCCTGGTCCACCTTCGAGCTGATGATCGAGAACGTGGAGGCGGCGCGGGAGGCGAGCGCCCCGATCTGCCAGGACACCGGGACCTTGATCTTCTACGTGGACTACGGTCCCGACCACTCGCCCCACGTCCTCGAGAAGGAGATCGTGGCGGCGGTCCGCCAGGCGACCAGGCGATCGTGGCTGCGCCCCAACGCAGTCGACTCGATCACCGGGGTGAACTCCGGCGACAACGTCGGCAAGGGCTCGCCCTATATCCACTTCCAGGCCCGCAAGGAGAAGGGCGTGCGGGTGCGGCTGATGATGAAGGGCGGCGGCTGCGAGAACGTCGGCGGCCAGTACTCCCTCCCCGACGAGAGCATCGGCGCAGGCCGCGACCTCGACGGGGTGCGGCGCTGCATCATCGACGCGGTGCAGAAGGCGCAGGGATATGGCTGCGCGCCTGGCACGGTGGGCGTCGGCGTCGGCGGCGATCGGGTGACGAGTTACATCGAGTCCAAAGAGCAGCTCTTCCGCGCGCTCGGCGACGAGAATCCGGATCCCACCCTGGCCGCGCTGGAGGCCGAACTCTCGGTGTCGCTGCAGGGGCTGAACATCGGCCCCATGGGCTTTGGCGGCGAGACGACGGTACTCGGTGTGAAGATCGGCACGCGTCATCGGGTGCCGGCGAGCTTCTTCGTCTCGATCAGCTATATGTGCTGGGCGTATCGAAAGGCAGAGCTGCTGGTGAAGGGGTCGAAGGTGACCCTGGACGGGCGCCGCCTCGCGACGGCTGTAGCTACCAAGCGGGCGCCTGCCTCCATGCCCGCGGCGAAGCGGAGCACGGCGAAGACAGCAGCCAAGAAGAGCGCCACGCCGAAGACAGCAGCCAAGAAGAGCGCCACGCCGAAGACAGCAGCCAAGAAGAGCGC
>JBEBXK010000012.1:0-104161 GCA_040391605.1 Vulgatibacter incomptus | reverse complement strand
CCCGGATCCTCTCGCCCTACGGGAGCGAGGCGGCGTGGCTCCTGGCGGAGGGCGGCGACATCGAGGCGATCGATCGCGCGCTGGTGGATTGGGGCTTCCCGGTGGGGCCCTTCATGCTGCTGGACGAGGTGGGTCTCGACGTGGCGCAGAAGGTCTCGGCCACCCTGCTCGAGGCCTTCGGCGATCGCATGCAGCAGCCGGAGTCACTGCAGACGATCATGGACGACGGGCGTCTGGGCCGAAAGAACGGCAGAGGCTTCTACACCTACGACGGCAAGAAGAAGCACGTCGATCCTTCGATCTACGAGCTGCTACCCGGCGGGAAGAATCGGCGCACGATCTCGGCGGACGAGATCCAGCAGCGCCTCTCCCTGCGCCTTTGCAACGAGGCGGCGCTCTGCCTGGAGGAGGGCGTGCTCCACGCCGCCAGGGATGGCGACATCGGTGCGGTCTTCGGCCTGGGCTTCCCGCCGTTCCGCGGCGGCCCCTTCCGCTGGATGGACACGCTCGGCGCCGGCGAGATGGTGCGGCGACTGCGCGCCTTCGAGGAGCGCCACGGCAACCGCTTCCGCCCGGCCAAGCTCCTGGTGGAGATGGCGGAGCAGGGCAAGACCTTCTACCCCGCCCCATAGGGCCACCAGGGCGTCTGTGAACTCCGGCAGCACTTCCGACCCTCCTCCTGCGCCCGAGAGGACCAGCAGCGCGTCGGTGATCTCCGGCGGCACTTCGCGAACATTCTGCCGGGCCCGCTTGGGCCACCAGCGATCTACCGCGCACCCGGCCTTCTTCATTGGCGACCCTTCGGCGCTCCGCCCGCCTCGGCCGTGGTGCTCGCTGCTGTTTCTGGCGGTCGTGCTCGGGACGATCGGGCCTGGGGCGGTGGGGCGTGTCCTCTGAGGTCTTGCGCTGCTAAGCTCTCGAGTCGAGTCGCCTCTTTTTTCCGGGCGTGCGCTCAGACGAGGAGGTCGTTTGCGAAGGTCGATGGTGGTGATGCTGGCGCTGGCCATCGGCTGGGCCTGTGGTGAAGCGGAGGAGCCACCGCCCATCACCTCCGGGGGCATCGTGGTGGAGCCCGGCTCCCTCGCCTTCGGCGAGGCCTTCGTCGGCGGCCCTGTCGAGAGCGAGGTGACGGTCCGCAACGAAGGTCCCGTGGCGGTGGACGTGAAGGTGGGCTCGGACTCTGCCGCGTTCTCGGCCACCCCGAAGGCCGAGATCCTGCGGGCGGGGGAGTGGGTGCGGCTGAAGCCGGGTGAATCCATCCTCTACTTGGCCGCCTTCCACCCGGAGTCATCAGGGGCCTACGCCGGGACCATCCGCTTCGAGGGCAGGAGCGGAGCCGGCGCGACGCTGGAGGTGAGCGGCGCGGCGGTCTCCCTGGGGATCGAACTGCCGCCATCGATAGACTTCGGCAGGGTGGTGATCGGGACCACGGAGGTGATCCGCCTCGAGGTCGAGAGCCGCGCCGGGCGCACGTTCGAGCTGAGCGCCATGTCGATAGGATCGAGCTTCGAGGTCACGCCGAGCAAGACGCTGCTGATGCCGAACGAGACAGCGATCTTCGAGCTCCGCTTCAGCCCCGATCTCCGGGGGGAGGTGCAAGGTCAGCTCATCGTAGAGATCTGCCGGGGCTGCCCTGCCAGTCTGAGGAAGGAGGTCGATCTCGTGGGAACGGGAGTCTTCCAGAGCGTGGACGCGATCCCTGGCAGGGTGGTGGAGTTTGGGCTGACCCCCCCGGGCTTCGAGCGATCGTCCTCCTTCGAGCTGAAGAATACGGGCGAAGTGCCGGTCGAGATCGGGATGCCGTTCATGTGGGAAGAGACGGAGATCTTTGACGTAGAGCTGCAGGGACTCCCGACCGTCCTCGAAGTGGATGAGGCCATCGAGATCCCCGTCTATTTCAGGCCGACTGTTCGGATGCACTACGAGGCTGAGATGGTGATCCCTCTCGGCAGGAAGGGATCCATCCGAATCCTGTTCACCGGCATGGGCGGAGGCCCGGTCCTGGAGGTCGTCGAGGAGTTGGACTTCGGAAGGCAGCCGGAGGGGCGGATGGTGCGGGAGCAGGTCCGGGTGAGCGTACGAGATCTGAGCGAGTGGGACTTCCTCTGGCTGGAGGATGCGACGATCGAGGGTCCGGATGCAGCCGCGTTCTCGGTGGACGCGGACTGGCCGCTGGATCTCGGCGATCTCGGCCGATCCTTCGCGATCGCCTATACCCCAGGGGCTCCCGGCCCCGTCGAAGCGGAGCTGGTGATCCGGACCTCCTCTGAGCTCCAGCCCTCCCTCCGCGTTCGGCTCCGGGGAGAGTCCTTGCCGGCGGATGGGCGATGTGAGCTCCGCGCGATCCCCGACGAGATCCACCTGGGCCTCGCGGGACCCTCGACGCAGCCGGGCCGTCTTCTCAGCCTTGTAAACGACGGTGATACATCGTGCGCCATCTGGGATCTCGAGAGCCGAGAGGATGGAGGCTTCGGCGTCAGCGAGGCCTGGCGCCAGCCTATATGGCTCGAGCCCGGCGCTGCCGTCGACACCACGGTCTTCCTCATGAGACCCTGGGTCAAGGAAGGCTGGATGGCGGACAGCCTGCTCCTCCACCACGGCTCGGTGGACACGCCGCCGCTGGAGATCCCCGTCGACGCCTATTGGAAGTCCACCTTTCAGTTCGAGGTCTCGGACTTCCACACGATGGCTTTCGAGGCGACGCCGAGCGATCGGCTGACCATGGGGACCACGTACCTCTCGCGTCCGCCGATCGCCCCTTCGATCCAGGTGGTCGATGTGGAGATCGTCGGCGACGCCGCCGGCGCCTTCGAGCTGCATCCGGACCAGCCTCTCACCTCGGATGCCAGCTACTACCCCGTCCCCATCCGCGCGCTCTTCACGCCGCCCGGAGAGGAGATGTACGCGGCGGAGCTGGCGATCTGGCTGCAGGGGGAGGAGGAGGCTGTTCGCGTGGGGCTGTTGGGCATGGGCGCCCCGGCCTGCGAGATGGGCGAATGCGCCTGGCCTACGGCGGATTGCAGCGTCAGGGGGAGGCTGGTGGCCGGGGGCTCGGTGGAGCTGCCGGCGCCCGCTGACGGCGCGGAGAGCCGGTGGGCCGTCGCCGAAGGAAAGGGTTACGTCGGGTGGTGGTGGGTGGGAGGGGCCTTCCGCCTCTCGTTGGTTCAGGTCGGGCGATTCGCCTTGGACCGGATGGACTTCAACCTCGACGGCCGGGCCGATCGCTGCGGCGTCTCCGCCGTCGTGGAGGCACCCGACGGGCTCTGGCTCGAGGTCGATCGCCCGGCTGCCGCTACCCGATCGCGGACCCTCGTCCGCCGATCGGACGCCGGCGCTCTCGATGGGCCAAGCTGCGAGTTCGACGACGTTGGATATTCCGCCCTGTCGCGCTGCCCCTGGCTCGTCTACGAAACGCCTGATGTTCCCCAGGTCTACACTTGGCAGCAGGAGTTCTTCGCAGTTCACCTGGCGGCGTTGGATCTCCAGCAGACCTACTCGGTCTGGCTCTTCGCGGCGGGGAACGAGCCTCCCGTCGAGATGACGAGCCGGGTCTACTGTGATGGAGACCTCCTGCTGGAATCCACGTTGGAGTTTCCGTACACCGACCCCATGCTCCTCGCCTTTCACGAGGCAGCCGTAGTCGGCCACTCGTCAGAGGGCATCTGCCAGCTCGTGGACCCGCCTCCTGCCACGTCTGCTGGGGACGCGAGCGAGCCGTAGCGCGCGCAGCGCGGGTGAAAAAACCGCCCCGCACCTAGCGGGAGGGCGGCTTTTTCACAGGCTCTGGGACGCTTCGTCTGCTATATCGGATCAATGTTCGTGATGTTGGGCATCGGCGGCCGGAGAGGCCAATGGAAGCGGAGGCGCGCAGCTTGCGTTGCCGTTGCCGGAGCCTGGAACTAACCTCCCGTTTCGCCTCGATTCGGGGCCGTGCGCCGCGTGCGCCACAAGAGGAGAAGCAGCGATGGCGAGAGAGACCGTCTTCACCTCCGAGTCCGTGACGGAGGGGCATCCGGACAAGGTCTGCGACAACGTCTCCGACGCGCTCCTGGACGCGCTGATCGCGCAGGATCCCAAGTCCCGGGTGGCGGTGGAGACCCTGGTCAAGACTGGCTTCGTGGTGGTGGCGGGGGAGGTGACCTCGGACGCCCGGATCGACATTCCCAAGGTCGTCCGCGAGACGATCCAGGAGATCGGCTACACGGACTCGTCGATGGGCTTCGACGGCGCCACCTGCGGGATCCTGGTCGCGCTGGAGCAGCAGTCGAGCGATATCTCACAGGGAGTCGATTCGTCCTCCACCAAGGAGCAGGGCGCCGGCGACCAGGGGATGATGTTTGGCTACGCCTGCAACGAGACGCCCGAGTTGATGCCGGCGCCGATCTCCTGGGCACACAAGCTGGCGCGGCGCCTGAGCGAGGCCCGCAAATCCGGCGAGATCCCCTGGCTGCGTCCGGACGGCAAGGCGCAGGTGGCGGTCTCGTACCGCGACGGCAAACCCCATCGCTTCGACTCGGTGGTGGTCTCCACCCAGCACGCCGACGGCATCTCCGACGAGGAGATCAAGCGGACCATCGAGGAAGCGGTGATCCGCAACGTGCTCCCCGCCGAGATGTTGGGCGAGGGCACCAAGTTCTGGATCAACCCCACCGGCCGCTTCGTGGTGGGCGGGCCCATGGGCGACTCCGGCCTCACCGGCCGCAAGATCATCGTCGACACCTATGGTGGGATGGGGCGCCACGGAGGCGGGGCCTTCTCCGGCAAGGATCCCTCCAAGGTCGATCGCTCCGCCGCCTATATGATGCGCTACGTGGCCAAGAACGTGGTGGCGGCCGGCCTGGCGGATCGCTGCGAGGTGCAGGTGGCCTACGCCATCGGTGTCGCCGATCCCGTGAGCATCCACGTGGACACCTTCGGCACGGGCACGGTGAGCGAGGAGAAGATCGAGGCGGCGATCCGCGAGGTCTTCCCGCTCAAGCCCGCCGAGATCATCCGCAGCCTCGATCTGCTCCAGCCCATCTACCGGCGGACGGCTGCCTACGGACACTTCGGCAGGGAGGAGGACGGCTTCAGCTGGGAGCGCAAGGACAAGGCCGAGGAGCTGCTGGAGGTGGTACAGCGGGGCCGGGTCCAGGTAGGATAGCCGGCTCATCTCCATCCCGTGGCGGCGGAGATCGGCGCGCCGCCACTTCGCGGCGGAGCGCACGTCCCTCGCGCGGCGCACCACCTAGAGGCAGCCAAGCGTGACACTCCTCCAGGCGATCGTCCTCGGCATCGTGCAGGGCCTCACCGAGTTTCTCCCCATCTCGTCCACCGCCCACCTGCGGATCGTGCCCGCCCTGCTGGGCTGGGCGGATCCGGGCGCCTCCTTCTCCGCCGTGATCCAGATCGGCACCGTCCTCGCGGTGCTGATCTACTTCCGCAAGGATCTGTGGATGATGACCGCGGGCCTCTGGCGTGGGCTGCGGGCGGGCAAGCCGCTGGCCGATCCCCACGCCAGGCTGGGCCTCTACATCGCGGCGGGGACGGTGCCGGTGGTGGTGGCCGGTCTCCTCTTTCAGAGGGCGATCAAGGCCGAGCTGCGCAGCCTCTATGTGATCGCCGCCTCCCTGGTGGTGGTGGGCCTAGCCATGGCCTGGGCCGATCGCCGGGCCGTGCTGGCCAAGGTGCGGACGGAGTCCGAGGAAGGGATCAGCTTCAAAGACGCCCTCTTCGTGGGGATGGCCCAGATGTTCGCGCTGATCCCCGGGGTCTCCCGATCGGGTTCCACCATCGCCGCCGGGCTGATGCGCGGCCTCTCTCGTGCGGAGGCGGCGCGCTTCTCCTTCCTCCTCTCGATCCCCGCGATCACCGGCGCCGGCCTCAAGGAGCTGGTGGATCTGCGGCAGGAGGGCGGCTTCGAAGGGGAGGGGCTCTTCCTGATCGTCGTGGCCACCGTGGTCTCCTTCGCGGTGGGCTACGCCGCCATCGCGGGGCTGATCGCCTTCCTGAAGCGGCGCTCGGTGATGGTCTTCGTCGGCTATCGGATCGCACTGGCCGTCCTCCTCCTCGGAATGCTCGGCGGCGGCCTCCTCGTGCATCAGGACGAGCCGGCGGCGGTCGAGCGCCAGACGAGCCTCCTCCTACGCAGCGCGAACGAAGAGATCGCCTCCGCCTCTGGGAGGGCTGATTCCTTCGCGAGCTCTCGCGAAGCCGGAGGCGAGCAAACGCCGGACTTCCCTCGCGGAGGGATGAGGAGCTCGAGGTGAGGGAGGTCGGAGCGCTCACGGCCATCCGCGCCGCCCTGGCGAATCGCGACGTGGGAGAGCTCTCCGATCCCGGCGCCCTGGAGGGGCCGCTGCGGCCGGCCTCGGTGCTCGTGCCGATCCTGGAAGAGCGCGGCGAGGCGGAGATCCTCTTCGTCCGCCGCAGCGATCATCTGGGCAAGCACGCGGGGCAGATCGCCTTCCCCGGCGGCGGCCGCGATCCGGGGGAGGACGACCTCGCCTGTGCCCTGCGTGAGACGACGGAGGAGGTGGGGATCGAGCCGGCCGAGGTCGAGGTCCTGGGACGCCTCGATCGCTACGCCACCATCACCGGCTATCAGATCTCCCCCTTCGTCGCGAAGCTCGCCTGGCCCGTGGCGCTGCGGCCGGATCCCGGTGAGGTCGCCGCGATCCTGCGGGTGCCCATCGCCAGGCTGGTGGCGCCGGGGACGCTGCGCGTCGCCGAGGCGGGGCGGTCGCGGCCGGTGAACTTCTTCGACGTGGGCGAGGAGGTGATCTGGGGCGTCACCGCCCGCATGCTCCGGCAGCTCCTCGAGCTCCAACTCGGCAGGCCGCTGATCCCCAGCGGCGAGGTCCCGTGGGATAAGGTGCGTTGGTGACCTCCTCCGCCAGGGCCGTGCGAGCACGCCGGGCGGCGAGGCTGCACCCAGGCGAGGCGCGCCGGAGAATGATCATCGACCATGGGAGTCCCGCCGCCGCGCCGGGACGGGGCTTCGCGTAGGATGGCGCCGCGCGCGCCGAGGCCGGAGCGCCGGATAGCCGCGTGAAGAGGCCCAGAGCGATGAAGACGACACATCCCAGATTGCATCCCGTGATCCTGGCGGGAGGGAGCGGCACCCGCTTCTGGCCGCTCTCCCGGCAGAAGCGCCCCAAGCAGCTACTGCCCTTGGCATCCGAGCGGCCGCTGATCGCGGAGACCGTCGCACGCCTCGAGGGGATCTGCGATCCGGCCGACGTGATCACGGTCTGCGGCAGGGCCCACGCCGCCAGCGTGCGCCGGGCCCTCCCGGTCGAGGCGGCGGATGGGCTGCTGGTGGAGCCGCTGGCCCGGAACACGGCGGCGGCCATCGGTCTGGCGGCGACGGTGGTGGCGGCCCGCGATCCCGAGGGGATCGTGGTGGTGCTCCCCTCCGATCATGCGGTCCTGGATCGCCCCGCCTTCCACGCCGCCCTCCTCGCCGCCGCCGAGGTCGCCGCCCAGGGGCCGCTGGTCACCATCGGCCTCGAGCCCAGCCGCCCCGAGACCGGCTTCGGCTACATCCGCCGAGGCGGCGCTCATCCGGCGGGGGGCCGCGCTCGGGAGGTCCTCGCCTTCGTGGAGAAGCCGGACCGCGAGAGGGCGGAGGGCTATCTGCGGGCAGGCGACTACCTCTGGAACGCCGGGATGTTCGTCTTCCGGGCGGATCGGATGTTGGAGGAGCTGCGGACGCATCTGCCCGCCTGCGCCGACGCGCTGGAGAAGATCGCGCCCACGGTAGGGAAGCGTACCTTCGCCAGCGCGCTGGCACAGTGGTTCCCGACGATCCCCTCGATCTCCATCGACTTCGCGGTGATGGAGAAGGCCGACGATCTCGCCGTGATCCCCGCGTCCTTCGGCTGGTCGGATCTCGGCTCCTTCGCCTCTCTCCACGAGGTGCGCGAGGCGGACGCCGAGGGCAATGTCGTCGACGGTGACGTGCTCTTCTTCGACGCGGCCAACAACGTGGTAGTAGGGCATCGTCAGAAGCCGGTGGCCCTGATCGGCTGCTCGGATCTGGTGGTGGTGGACACCGGCGACGCGCTGCTGATCTGCCCCAGGGATCGGAGCCAGGAGGTGCGTCTGGTGGTGGATGCGCTGGCGGCCCGCGGTGATCGTCGGCTGCTCTGAGGTCCTCGCATCGCCCTGCCGGGGACGCTCTCTCGACGCCGGAGCGCGAGCTCCGAACCGCCGCCTCACGCCTGGCGAGCGGGTTTGCATCTGTCCGATCGGCCGACTTGACGACGGGGCCGTAGAGGTTTACATCCTCGTTCGACTTTCTGAACGAGGATTCGATGAAGCCAACCCCCCGCCGCGCTCGCGAGATCGCCCGCACCCGCCAGGACATCCTGGAGGCAGCGGCCCGCGCCTTCGTGCACAACGGGTTCAAGGCAGCGACGATGCAGGACATCGCGAAGGAGGCCGGCTACACCGCCGCCTCGCTCTATAGCTATTTCGCGAGCAAGGAGGAGATCGTCAACGAGCTCCAGAAGCTGATCCGCGAGGAGGTGGGCGGGGTCTTCGACGCTCCATTCCCAGCGGGACTCAGCTTCCACCAAAAGCTCGACCTGCTCTTCCAACGCCACGCGGCCATCGCCAGCCGGCGCTCCGATCTCTTCGCGGTGCTGCATCTGGGCACCGCCAGCCACCCTGAGCGCTGCATGGCGGAGGGGCACAATCCCTTCGAGTGGCGGGTTGGCGCCTTCATGCGATTCCTGGAGGAGCACGCGACCTCGGAGGATCTGGGAGGCCGGAGGCATCGCGACGTGGCGCTCCTGATCACCGGGGTCACCTTCGCCTTCTTCGTGGATTGGATGGCCAAGCCCAACCCCGGGCCCATCGAGGAGGGCCTGCCGGTCGTGATGGACCTGATTCAACACGGGATCCGTGGAAAAAGGGGATCGGGGACCAGCGATCCGAAGTGAGTCTGCGACCGGGCAGTTTCCACACCAATCGATCTTGACAACGACGTGGTCGTTCAGAATATAACGCGCGTTCGCTTAGGCCGAACGCTCATTCGGCAGTTCTTGGCAGGTGATAGCAATGCGGCTCTCCAGCTTCCTCCCATCACTCCTGGTGGCATCTCTCCTCGGCGCGGGCCTGGCCGGCTGTGCCAATGGAGAGGCCAAGGCCTCCCTCCCCGCGCCCTCCGGCGGCGACGCGGCCCTTGGCGTCCGGGTGGTCACCCCCCAGACGCAGCTCGACGGGCAGCTCGTGAAGGCGACCGGCAGCCTCTTCGCCAGGAATGAGGCCATGGCCAGCGCCAAGATCAGCGGATCGATCGCGGAGCTGCTGGTGGACGTGGGCGACAAGGTCCGCAAGGACCAGCCCATGGCGCGGCTCGACGCCTCCAACGCCTCCATCGCCGTATCCCAGGCCCAGGCCGCCCACGCGATGGCCGAGGCCGGTCTGGTCTCGGCGCGGCAGGAGCTCGAGCGCTCGCAGGTGCTCCGCCAGTCCGGCGGCCTCGCCCAGGCGGGGCTCGATCGGGCGGAGGCGGCCTTCAAGCAGGCCGAGGCCGGGGAGAAGCAGGCCGCCGCCGGATTGAAGGCGGCGCGCAAGGCGCTCTATGACCACACCCTTCGGGCCCCCTTCGACGGGACGGTCACCGCGCGGCTCCATAACGTCGGCGAGTACGTAGCGATGATGCCGGCCACCCCGATCTTCTCGATCGTGGACGTGGATCATCTGGAGGTGGTGCTGCCGGTACCGGAGACGGTGATCGGCGGGATCCGCGAGGGGACGATGGTGAGCGGCCAGCTCAGCCCCTCGGGCGCGCCCTTCGAGGCCAAGGTCCGCGTGGTGGGGACGGTGGTGGATCCCGCCAGCCGCACCGTGGAGGTCCGCGCCGATCTGGTCGGCGATCGCACGGCGGCCATGCGCCCCCACGCCATCGTCGAGGTGGACTTCAGCAAGGGCGAGGCGTTGGAGGGGCTCTTCCTCCCTGCCCAGGCCGTGGCCCGCGACGGCGAAAAGAAATTCGTATGGGTCGTCGACGCCGGCGCCGTCGCGCAGCGGCAGGTACAGGCGGAGACCCTCTCCCCCGGCGTGGTCCGGGTCACCAGCGGCCTCGACGGCAGCGAGCAGGTGATCCAGGACGGCAGCGGGAAGTTCGCAAACGGCATGCAGGTGCAGGTGCTTCGCTAGCGGCGACTGCTCCGACGGCCCCTTGTATCAGGAGCGGTCGTCGGGCGCGCACGCCTACGGAACGAGACAATGGATCCCATCAAGACTCTGATCACCCGCCCGGTCTTCACCTCGATGCTGATCCTGGCGGTGGTGGTCTTCGGCCTCTTCGCGTACCCGAAGATCGGCGTCGATCAGATGCCCGACGTGGAGTTCCCGGTGGTGACCGTGACGGTGCTTCGGCCCGGCGCGGACCCCGAGAGCATGGAGCGCGACGTCGCCGATCCGCTCGAGGAGGTGATCAACACCCTCTCGGGCCTCGAGACCCTCAAGTCGATCAACGTCGAGAGCGTCACCCAGATCATCGTCCAATTCGAGCTGGGCAAGTCGGTGGACGTGGCGGCGCAGGAGGTCCGCGACAAGGTCCAATCGCAGCTCTCGATCCTGCCGCCGGAGATCGAGACGCCGGTGGTGGAGAAGTTCGACATCGGCGCGGCGCCGATCATGACCCTGGCCCTCTCCGGGCCCATGCCCATCGAGGAGCTCACCCGGATCGCCGACGACGAGGTCAAGCCCATGCTGCAGCAGCAGCAGGGCGTGGGCTCGATCACCCTGGTCGGCGGTCGGGAGCGCGAGATCCGGGTAGAGGTGAATCCGGACCGCCTCCGCGGCCATGGACTCTCCGTCACCGACGTGGCCACAGCGCTGAACGCGCAGAACCTCGACGTCCCCGGCGGACGCACCAACGAGGTCGGCAGGGAGCGCACCGTCAAGCTCACCTCTCAGGTGAAGAGCGTCGATGAGGTCCGCAACCTGATCATCCCGGCGCCGGTGGCCGGCACGGTGCGGATCCAGGACGTCGCCAACGTGATCGACGGCCCGAAGGAGGCGCGCTCGGCCTCGACCTTCAACGGCGAGAGCGCCGTGGCCCTCGTGATCCTCAAGCAGTCCGGCGCGAACACCGTGGCGGTGGCCGAGGCGGTGAAGGACTCGCTCGCCGACGTGGAGTCCAGGCTCCCTGACGGCCTCCATCTCCGGATGGTGAACGACGGCGCCAAGTTCATCCGCAGCTCGATCCACTCGGTGCAGGAGGATCTGCTGGTCGGCGGCTTCCTGGCGATCTTCATCGTCCTCGTCTTCCTGCGAAATGGACGCTCGACCTTCATCACCGCGCTGGCGCTGCCGACCTCGGTGATCGGCACCTTCGCCGTGATCCAGGCGTTGGGCTTCACCTTCAACAACGTGACGATGCTGGCGCTCACCCTCTCGATCGGCCTGCTGATCGACGACGCCATCGTGGTGATCGAGAACATCGTCCGGCATATGGAGGAGGGCGCGTCGCCCTTCAAGGCCGCCCTCGAGGGCACCAAGGAGATCGCCCTGGCGGTCTTCGCGGTAACCCTCTCCATCGTCGCGGTCTTCATCCCGGTGGCCTTCATGGACGGAATGGTGGGTCAGTTCTTCTACCAATTCGGCGTCACGGTGGCGGTGGCGGTGGCCATCTCCTTCGCGGTCTCGCTGACCCTCACGCCGATGCTCTCGGCGCAGCTCCTGAAGCCGCAGCGCGAGCCCGGCCGGCTCTCCCGCGGGGTCGAGCGGGTGCTGGTCGGCATCGAGACCTTCTATCGGCACGCGCTGGCCTACATGCTGAACCACCGTGCGCTGGTGGTGGCCGGCGCGGTGGTGGTGCTGGTCGCGACCCTGGGGATGGCCGGCTTCATCAAGGCCACCTTCATCCCGCCGTCGGATATGGGCATGTTCAAGGTGGAGGTCGAGCTGCCCATCGGCTCCAACCTGGACGCCACCCAGCGGACGATCCGCGACATGGAGGCCCAGGTCTGGAAGATGCCCGGGGTGGAGAGCGTCTTCGGCTCGGTGGGCGGCGACGCCCAGGAGATGGTGAACAAGGGCGAGCTCCTGGTGAACCTCGTCCCCATCTCCCAGCGCGACTTCAACCAGGAGCAGGCCAAGCAATACGTCCGTGAGAATCTGGTACACGCCGCGGACTCCCTGGTGACCGTGCAGGACTACAGCTCCATCGGCGGCGGCAGGAGCCAGAACATCCAGTTCAACCTCCGCGGGATCGACTGGGACGAGGTGGTGGCGTCCGCAGAGAAGGTGCAGAACGCGTTGCTGCAGGATCCGATGTTCGTGGACGTCGACACCACCCACCGCATCGGCAAGCCGCAGCTCGACGTGATCCTCGATCGGGATCGCGCGGCGGCGCTCGGGATCCCGGCGGCCAGCGTGGGCCAGGCCCTGCGCAGCTTCCTCGGCGGCGACAAGGTGGCGGAGTATCGCGATGGCGGAAAGACCTACGAGATCACCATCGCGCTGCCGCCGGATGTGCTGGCCGACGAGGGCAAGCTCGGCGCGTTGGCGATCCGCAGCGGCTCCGGTCAGCTCGTCGAGCTGCGCAACATCGCAGAGATCCGCCCGGGCGAAGGGCCCACCCAGATCGAGCGGCAGGCCCGCGAGCGGCAGATCACGATCCTCGCCAACCTCGCGGACGGCTACGGCCTCAGCGAGGGCATGAGCTTCCTCACCGACTTCGCCGAGAAGGAGCTGCCCCGCACGGTGATCACCGACTTCGACGGCCAGGCGAAGGAGCTGGGCAAGACCGCCCTCGCCTTCCTCACGGCGCTGCTCCTCGGGATCATCCTCGTCTACATGATCCTCGCGGCGCAGTTCGAGAGCCTCCTGGATCCGCTGACCATCATGATGGCGCTGCCCTTCGCCGTCATCGGCGCGCTGGGCGGCCTGCTGATCTTCGGCGAGTTCCTCTCCATGTTCTCCATGATCGGCATGATCATGCTGATGGGGTTGGTGACGAAGAACGGCATCCTCCTGGTGGACTTCACCAATCAGCTGCGCGCCAGAGGCAAGAGCACCTTCGACGCGCTGATGGAGGCGGGGCCGATCCGGCTGCGGCCGATCCTCATGACCACCCTCGCGATGATCTTCGGCATGATCCCGCCGGCCATCGCCAGCGGCGACGGCGCCGAATCGCGCAACGGCATGGCCATCGCGATCATTGGCGGCCTGATCACCTCGACGTTCCTGACACTCGGAGTGGTGCCGGTGGTCTACTCGCTCTTCGACGGCATGAAGACGAGGCTCTCCAGGCTCATGAAGCGATCCGATCGCGCGGCCGCCTCGCAGGATCTCGCGGCCTGAACGCGGGCCCCTTCGCCGATGCGTCGGTACAGGGGGCCCGGCACCTCTCATCGCCCCAACCGCATCGCGGCGTCGCAAAAACGAAAGAAGCTCCCGATGAACCCCGTTCGCCTCCTCGTCCTCCCGCTCCTCTTCGCTCCGGCTCCGCTCCTCGCACAGGAGGCGGCGGGCACGCCTCCCTCCCAGGTTGGGAATCAGGATCCCGGCACCGCTCCCATGGAGCCGAGCGGGCTGCCCAACCTCGACATCGGCGAGACCCCCGCCGAGGTGATCCCCGACGCGGGGGCCGGTGTGCTCACCCTGAACGAGCTGCTCCAGCGCGCCGAGGCTTCAGGCGGCAACCAGGACCTGGTGGTGCTGCGCGAGCGCGTGGTGCAGGCCAACGCCAACGTGACCCGGGCGTGGGCGACCATCTTGCCCCAGGTGAGCGCAGCCGTGGCCTACACCCGCAATTCCAACGCAGCCGCGATCAACTTCCCTAACTTCGAGGCCGGCCTGCGGGAGCAGGTGACGCCGGAGGGCGCGTCGATCTTCGTGCCGGTGGAGACCTTGCCCCTGCAGATCCAGAAGCTCGAGCAATGGGGCGCGGTCGCCACCGCGTCGATGCCCCTGCTGCTGATGCCGGCCTACTACGGGATCGCCGCAGCGAACGAGGGCGTCACGCTCACCGAACAGAACACCACCTTCGCTCGCAACGAGCTGATCCTGGGGATCTCCCAGGCCTACTACGGGGCGGTGGCGAGCCGGCGGCTGATCGAGGTCTCCTACGCCCAGGTCCAGGTCCAGCGGGAACAGGAGCGGGTATCCCAGGCGCAGTTCGAGGCCGGCCAGGTGCCGAAGGTGAACTTCCTGCGAGCGGGGGTGTCGCGGATGCAGGCCGAGCAGGATCTGGTGCGGGCGCAGAACGCCTACGTCGCCACCAAGCTCGCGCTCCAGCAGCTCACCGGCGTCTCCGAGGCCTTCGACGTTTCGCCGCCGCCCCCTGTGGTCGCGCCGGAGGGGAGCATCGACCAGCTCCTCGAGGTGGGCCTCGAGAACCGCAAGGATCTCGCCGCCAGCCGCACCGCCATCGAGATCGCCCGGCGCAGCGTCCAATCGAATTACTGGCAGTTCGCCCCGGTGATCGCCGCCCAGGGCCAGTTCCAATGGGCCAACGTCACGGGCTTCACCGGCACCGACACGAGCTGGCTCATCACCCTCACCGCCTCGCTGAACATCTTCGACGGCGGCACCCGCTACGCAAACCTGCGCGACGCCCGCTCGCAGCGGCGGGTGGCCGAGGCCCAGAACCTCAGCCTGAAGCGCACCGTCCTCCAGGAGGTCCAGACCACCCTCCTGGATCTCGAGAGCGCCCAGGCCAATCTGATCAAGGCCGAGGAGCAGGTGCGGCTGGCCAACGAGAACGCCGATCTGGTCCGGTCGCAATACGACGCCGGCGCGGCCACCTACCTCGACGTCGTAGACGCCTACAACGCGCGCTTCGCCTCGCGGGTCTCCGCGGTGACCAACGAGCTCAACGTCCAGGTGGCCTCGCTCCAGCTCACCCGCGCCATCGGCAAGTTCGGCGTCCCGCAGTTCCCCTGATCTACGAGCGGGAGGCGAGCGATCGCTGGCGCGTAGCGCGCGTGAGAGCGCCGCCTGGCGGGCCGGCGCTCCTCCTCCAGGCTTCGAGCGTGGGCGCCGCTGTGTTCATCTATACACAGGCGGGAGATTGCTTTTGCTCGAATGGGGGCACTAGATTCCGGGCTCCCGCGGCGGAGTCCTCCGCCCGGAGCTCGGGGAGCATCCAGGCATGGCTGGCGTCAATCCGCACATCTTCCGTGAGTACGACATCCGAGGCCTCGTCGACGAGGACCTCACCGACGAGAGCGTCACGCTGATCGCCAGCGGCTTCGGCCGCATGGTCCGCGACGCCGGCGGCAAGCGGGTGGTCCTGGGCAGGGATTGCCGCAGCTCCTCCACTCGCTTTCGAGCGATCTTCGTCGCCGCGCTGAACGGCTGCGGGGTCGACGTGGTGGACATCGGGGTGGTGCCGACGCCGCTGACCTACTTCGGCGCGCATACCCTCCCTGCCATCGACGGACTGGTGATGATCACCGGCTCCCACAACCCGCCGGAGTACAACGGCTTCAAGATCGGCCTGGGCAAGACGACCCTCCACGGCGAGGAGATCCAGCAGCTCCTGCGGCTGGTCCAGGCTGGCGACTTCCCCAAGGGCGAGGGCGTCCACGAGGAGGTGGACCTCCTCGGCTCCTACCAGGAGAAGGCCTTGGGGAGCCTGCGCATGGGGCCGCGGAAGCTGCGCGTCGTGGTGGACGCGGGCAACGGCGTGGGCGGCTTCGTGGGCGCGCCGCTCTATCGCGCCATGGGGGCCCAGGTGGAGGGCCTCTTCCTGGAGCCCGACGGCAACTTTCCCAACCACCATCCGGATCCATCGGTGGAGGAGAACCTCTCGGATCTGCGCAAGCGGGTGCTGGAGACCGCCGCGGACATCGGCCTGGCTTTCGACGGCGACGCCGATCGGGTCGGCGTGGTCGACGATCGGGGGACCATCCTCTGGGGCGATCAGCTCATGGTCCTCTACAGTCGGGCGGTCCTCGAGGAGGAGCCCGGCGCGGTGATCATCGGCGAGGTGAAGTGCTCGCAGACGATGTACGACGAGATCGAGCGTTTGGGCGGCCAGCCGGTGATGTGGAAGGCCGGTCACTCGCTGATCAAGGCGAAGATGAAGGAGACCGGCGCCGCCCTGGCGGGTGAGATGAGCGGACACATCTTCTTCCAGAACCGTTGGTTCGGCTTCGACGACGGCGTCTATGCCGGCGCCCGCCTCCTCGAGATCCTGAGCCATGAGGAGCGGCCGCTCTCCCAGCTCCTGGCCGACCTGCCCAAGACCTTCGCCTCGCCGGAGATCCGCCGGGACGCCGGGACGGAGGAGCGCAAGTTCGCCCTGGTTCGGGCGGCGACCGATCACTTCCGCGAGGCGGGCTATCGGGTCATCGACACCGACGGGGTGCGGGTGGTCTTCGACGATGGCTTCGGGCTCGTGCGTGCATCGAACACGCAGCCGATCCTGGTCCTTCGCTTCGAGGGGAAGACGGCCGAGCGCCTCGAGGAGATCCGCGCACTCTTCGAGAGCACCCTCTCGGAGCTGGAGAAAAACCTGGACTGAGAGTTCGTGAATTTTTCACGAACTCTCGCGAAGCCGAAGGCGGAGCAAACGAAGAGAGCCCTTCGCGCGCAGCGCGAGTGAAGAAATCGACTCCGCCTTGCGCGGGGGCGATTCTTTCACAGGCTCTGATGGCCGGGAGACGACTCGATGGGGCAGGACGCGACGCCAGGGGCTGGGGGGAAGAGGGAGCTCACCCTCGGCTGTGATCTCGGCGCTACCAACCTCCGGGTGGCGGTGGTGGCCTCGAACGGCGTGGTCCTCTCCTCGGTTCGACGGCTCCTCGACGACCGGAGCCCAGCGGTGGTCGCCGCCGAGCTCGCCTTCGCCGCCCGGGAGGCTTTGGACCTCGTGGGCGTCACCTTGGATGAGGTGGCCGGCCTGGGGATCGGCGTCGCGGGCCAGATCCTGGGCCATAGCGGCCTGGTCCTGGTGGGCCCCAACCTGGGGTGGCGTGACGTGCGCTTCGGCAGCCTGGTGGAGCGTGAGCTGGGGCGGCATCCGCGCATCGTCAACGACCTCTCGGCGGCGGCCTGGGGCGAGGGCGCCAGGGGCGCGGCCCAGGGTGCCAAGGATGTGCTCCTGGTCTTCGCGGGCAGCGGCGTGGGCGCCGGCCTCATCGTGAACGGCAAGCTCTTCGAGGGCTCCGGCGGCATCGCCGGCGAGCTCGGCCACGTCAAGGTGGTGAAGGACGGCAGGCCCTGTGGCTGTGGCCAGCGGGGCTGTCTCGAGGCCTACGCTGGCGGTCACAACATCAAGGCCCGGATCCTCGAGCTCGCCAAGGAAGGGAAGGTCCGCGCCATCATGAAGGCCGCCGGAGGGGATCCGGAGCGGATCGGCGGGCCGGCGTTGGAGGAGGCGGCCAACGAAGGCGACCCCGAGGCCATCGCCCTCCGCGACGAGATCGCCGCCTACCTCGGGATCTCCATCGCCAATCTCATCACCGTCCTGAACCCCCGAAAGCTGATCCTCGGCGGCGGACTCCTGCTGGGGATGAACGGACTCAAGCGCGACGTCTGCAAGTGGATCCTCCGGGCGGGCGGCACGGCGCAGGTGGATCAGCTCTCGATCCTCGAGCCCGCCCTCGGCGACGACGCCGGCGTGATCGGCGCCGCCCTCCTCACCTTGGCCGATGCGGCCCCCTCCTCCTGAGTCGGCACATTCACGGAGACACTGTCAATCTAAGACGTGGACCTCGCGCATGACCCAATCGATCCCGCCTCGGCCGTCGCGGACCACGGCGTAGAGGAAGACGCGGCCGTCCGCCGGGGCGGGATCGTCCTTCTTGTCGGTGGGTGCGATCCAGAGCTGGGGATCGCGCGCGTCCCTGGTGCGCAACCCGTCGAGGCTGCCCGCGGTGGCGAACCAGGAGTAGAGCCAGCGCTCCTCCTCCTCGGCGACACGGTTGCCGTCGATGTCGCGCCGGGTAAAGGCCTGGACCAGGTTGCCAAAGTCCGACGGTAGCGAGGGGCGAAGCCTGGTCTCCTCGCCTCTGCGAAAGAGGGCGACCTCCCGCGGAGGATCCAGCTCGGTCGGCAGCTCGACCTCGCCGGCGGTGATCCCCTGGATGGCGGGGTTCACGTTGGGCGGATCCATGGCGTCCGGGCCCCGGAGCTGGATCCGCTTCAGGGCCAGGACGCTCTCCCGCTCGCGGAGGAGGGCGGCGAAGCGCTGGAAGAGGCTGGCCTGGAAGGCACAGGCGTCGGCGGGATCCGCGTCCGCCATGAGCTCGTCGGGCCCTGCTGCGAGGGCGACGGCGACGACCACCGCCTGCACGCCCAGGATCCTCGCGGGATGTCCTTTGGGCAGGACGTCGAGGCGATGGGCGGCGGGGATCTCGTAGGTCGGCGGCGGGAGCTCCAGCCGAGCCTGCCCCCACGGGATCGAGACGGGCTGGCAGGCCTCGCCGTGCCGGCAGACCTCGGCGCCGACGAAGTGGGGGGTGTCGAAGCCGGCGTCGGGATCGGTGGCGCCTCCGCCGTCGTCGTCTCCGCAGCTGCCTCCCCCCGGGGCGGCGCCGGGGAGGGACTCGGGATCCTGCAGCGCGGCGATGGAGGTGCAGGCCCCCCCAATCGGCGAGAGTGGATCCGGGGTGCACGCAAGGTAGATGACGGTGATCTCCCGGGATTCGCCCTGGTCCCCGGCGGGATCGGCGACGAGGGCCCGAAGCCGGCTTCGATCGGGGATCCTCCCCCCGGGCTGGGGATCCTGCGGGAGGCCGTCTTCATCGAGCGCAGGCGACTCCACCTCCGGATGATCGGCGCGGATCGCCAGGATACGCAGGGTGTTCACGTAGGACGCAGGCTTGAAGGTCTCGCCGCAGCCTGAGAGGGCGAGGAGGAGGATCCCGACGCCGGCGAGGAGGGAAGGAGGCGTGTGTCGGTGACGCACGGTCTCACCTCGATGGCCCGGGGGATGGCGCTCCGGTCTCTCCGCGGATCGCGACGCCGACGTGATGGTGTTGGGGTGAATCACCGAAGTACACATGAGCGGCAGGCGAGGATCGCGGCTCGCGGGACGAGGCTCAGTACTCATAGCGGAACCCGATGGAGGGGAAGATGGGGAGCCCCGGGCTATAGGCCCAGCGGGTGGAGTCGAAGTTGTAGCTGATGCCCTCGGCGTTGGTCCGGTTGGTCACGTTCTGCACGTCGATGTAGGCCGTGAAGCTCGACTCCTCATAGGCCCAGCTCTTGTCCAGGCGGAGGTCGAGCTGGAAGAAGTCGGGGAGCCGCCGATCCAGGCTGCTGACGACGGGAAGGCGCCGATAATCGTCCGCGTCCACGTCGTAGATCCCGCCGGACGACTCCCGCATCGGATTGCCTGTGGTGTAACGCATGCGGAAACCGAAGGTGAGCCCCCGCCAGATCTCGGGGAGCTCCAGCGATCCCAGGGCCACCAGGTTGTGGGGCTGATCGTTGCTGGCGCCGCTCCACGATCCGCTCAGGAGGTTCCGATCCCGCTCGGTGCGGGAGATCGAGTAGGCGATCCAGCCGAAGAAGCGGCCGTCGGGGTTGTAGCGCAGCAGCAGCTCCGCCCCGTAGGCCCTGCCGCTGCCCTCGTTGGCGTAGCGCTCCGGCACCTTCTCCCCGTTCCGGACGATCACCCGATCGGAGCTGATCGCCTGATCGAAGAGGTCCTTGTAGTAGAGCTGGGTGTCGAGGCTGATCGGCCCGGCGATGCGCTGCTCGATCCCCACGGAGTATTGGGCGGCGCCTTCCTCTTTGAGCGCGGGATTCCCCAGCTCCTCGATGACGTATTGCTCGACGGGCGGCTGGTGGTAGAGACCGGCGCCGCCCTTGAGGGTGGTGTCGGCAGACAGCGACCAGCGCACGGCGAAGCGGGGATCGAACCAATAGGATTGGATGAAGGAGTCGTAGTCCAGCCGCAGGCCGGGGACGAGCTTGAGGCCGCTCACGGGCTCCCACACCGCCTCCGTCCACACGGCGGGCTGGGCCGCGGCGATGTCGTACTCCATGGGGATCAGGCGGTCGCGAAAGTCCGGCGCCGGGATCTGCCCTGCAGGCTGCTGCTCGTTCAGCCGCGCCGAGAGCTGCACGGAGGTGAAGACGAGATCGAGGCCCGCCCCCATGCTGAAGCTGGGGCTCAGCTCGTGGATCGCCTCGAGCCTCGAGCTCAGGGTGAAGTTGTCCATCCGGAAGAAGATGGGATCGACGGTGACGCCGATCTGCTCCCAGCCGGGGAAGAGCTGCACCTTGGTGCGGGTCGAAGGACCCACCTGGCGATCCCAGGTGAGGCCGACGCGGGTGAAGGAGGTGGTGGTGCTCATGGACGTCAGGCCCTCCACGCCGCCCGTGTCCACGCCCACCAACGAGAGCTTGTCCGAGGAGCCGTAGAGATCGAGCTGCACCCGGTTGCGGGGATCGACCTGGTACGAGACCTTGGTCTGGTAGTCGTAGTAGCGGGGCGCGATGGAGAAGCCGATCCCGTCGAAGGCGTCGGGGGCCGCCTGGGTGGCGGCGAGGATCACCGCGTCGACGTAGGAGCGCCGCGCCGCGAAGGCCACCGAGACGTCGTCGGTGACGGGCCCCTCCGCGAGGCCGGTGGCGTCGAAGAGGTCGACGTCCGCCACCAGGTTGAGGCGCTCGCGGCGGGCCTCCCGGGTGATCAGCTCCACCCGTCCGCCGATGGCGCGGCCGTACCGGGCGCCGAAGTTTCCCGGCTCGAATTGGACCTCCTGTACCAGCTCGCTGGAGTAGACGCTGGTGATCCCTCCGAAATGGAAGAGGATCGGCACGTGCTGGCCGTCGATGTAGGTGCGGGTGTCGTTGGGGTTCCCGCCGCGCACCACCATCCTGCCGCTGCCATAGGGCGCGCGGGCGACGCCGGGCAGGTTCTGCACCACCTTCACCGTATCGCCCGAGACGCCAGGGAGCTTGGAGAGCTCGCCGGCGGAGATCGCCACGGTGGAGACCTCCTTCTTCTCCCGCTTGCCCACCACCACCGTCTCGTAGGGAGAGTCGATGGCGCGGTAGAGGTAGTACTTCACCTCGGTGAGTGTGTCCGCCTCTATCACCTCCTCTGTCTCGAAGCGCTCGAAGCTGCCGTCGACCACCACCACCCGCACCTCCCCTGGCGGCACGCCGGCCACCTCGAAGCGGCCCTCCTCGTCGGTGTAGGTGAGAAAGGCGCCGTCTCCGACGTCGACGGTGGCGCCTCGAACGGGGCGCCGCTTGCCGCGCTCCAGGACCTCGCCGCGCAGGTTCACCGCAGGGGGCGGCGGCGCCTCCACCACTTCGGGCTCCGGCCGGAAGAAGAATCGATAGCGGTACTCGATCCGCACCGCGGTGGGCACGTCGTCGATCTCGGCAGGCGAGAAGCGAAATTGCAGCACCGCCTCCACGGCGGCCTCATCGAAGCCGTGGCCCGCACCTTCGATCACCTCCGCGGCGAGGACCTCCCCGGTGGCGCCGATGTCGATCTCGAGGACCACCTCGCCGGTGATCCCCTCGGCCTTCGCCTCGGCAGGGTAGGTGGCCTCCACCGACTCCAGCAGGGCCGGCGCCTTGGTCAGCACGCCGGCGGCCAGCGCCGGGGCGGGGCAGAGGGCGGACATCACCAAGAGAATAGATACCGCAACCATCGATGGGGTGCTGGCGTCCCGATGGGGGCGGACCTCCACCTCCACAGTCGGAGTGGCGAGGTGCGTGGCTCGGGAGCCGGTGGCGCGCAAACGACAGAGGGCTCTCCCACGCGAAGCGCGAGTCGAAGGGAACGCTCTCGCTCTCGCGGGGGCGGATTCGTCATGGGCTCCAAGCGCTGGGGAGGGAGGCATCACGTTTCAATCCAGGTAGAAGGTGACGGAGTAGCGGATCTCGGTGGCCACGGGCTCTCCCCGCAGGGTCGCTGGCTGGAAGCGCGCGCGGCGCAGGGCGCGGGACGCCACCGCCTCGAAGGATTTGCCGAGCCCCTGCAGGAGTTGGAGCGAGGCGACCCGCCCGGTCTCGTCGATGCGCACCAGGTAGATCACGGATCCCTCCACCCCGCCGCTGCGCTCCTCCTCCGGATAGTCCACGTCGAGCCGGCCGATCACCCTCGGCTGGGTCGAGACCTGCGACGCCGGGACGAAGGGCGCCTGCTTCGTCTCCTCGCCGGCGTAGGGCCGGGCTTCGGCGGGATCGCTCGCCTTCTCCTCCGTTTTTCCATAGAGGCTGTTGCCGGCGCCCACCGCGAAGTCGCCGCCCTCGGTGGTGGAGGAGAGCGAGACGCCGATGCGGATCGGCGCTGGCGGGGCGTCGGACTCGGGCGGGGGCGGCGCGTTGGGCGGCGGCGGAGGCGGAGGCTTCTCTGGCAGGGGCCTGGGCTCCACCTTCGCCACCGGCCGCGGCTTCGGCGGGGGCTCCGGCTCTGGCTCCGGTGGCGGCGGCGGCTCGGGTTCTGGCTCCGGCTCCGGCTTGGGCGGCTCGACCCGTACCACCTCGAACTCCACCGCCTCGTTGGGCGTCTTGGGGGGCGGCGTCGGGAGGCGGAGGAGGATCGTCACCATCGCTCCATGGCCCAGCAAGGAGAGGACGAGGGCGACCAGCAGGCTCTGCCTGCGAGCCCGAGGCGAGCCGACGATCGCGCGCAACACGAGTGAGAGGATCGCGCCCGCCTTGCGCGGGGGCGATCGTTTCACGGGCTCTGGGCGCTTCCGGATCGAGGGCATCGTTTCCCTAGGGCGCCGCCGCCGAGGCGTCCTTCTCGATGTTGATCGCGAACTTGGTGAGGCCCTCGGTCTTGACCAGGTCGATCACCTCCACCACCTGCCCATGCGAGATGCTGCGATCCGCGCTGATGATCGCGCGGGCGTCCTGATCCTCCGCCGCCAACGCACGCACCGCCACCCGCGCCTGCTCGAGGCTGCTCTCCGCTCCATCCAGGTAGAGCTTCCCCTCCCGATCGAGGACGAGGTTCAGGGTGGTCCCCACCGACTCGCCGCCGGAGGCCGCCCGGGGGAGATCCACCTCGATGGTCTCCTTCACGATGTAGGTGGCGGTGACCATGAAGATGATCAGGAGCACGAGGGTGACGTCGACCAGGGGCGTGACGTTGATGCCGGCGATCATCTCCTCGTCCTGGTCATGGGCAGGGCGCGCCACGGCTAGATCTCCTCTCGCTTGAGGTGGGCGATCACCGCGTGGCCCAGCGAGTGGGTGCGGGCGGTCATCATCTTCAACCAACGGTTGTAGCCGTTGAACGCCACCACCGCCGGGATGGCGACGAAGATCCCCACCGCGGTCGCGACCAACGCCTCGGAGATCCCGGACATCACCGTGGAGGCGCCGGCCTTCATGGCGTCGGTGCCCACCGCGAGGCTGGCGAAGGCGTCGATGATCCCGATGACGGTGCCGAAGAGACCGATGAAGGGGGCGTTGTTGCCCAGCGTCCCGAGGAAGGAGAGGTAGCGCTCGTAGGGCTGGCGAAAGCGCATCACCGCGCCGGCGATCACCTCCTCCACCGCTGCCGGGCCGCTATGGGCCGCGTCGAGGGCGGCGCCGAGGACCTCGGCCTCCATGCCGCTGCGTCCCTCGAGGGCCGCGCGGGCGCCGTCGAGATCGCCTTTGGCCAGCAGGGAGAGGAGGACGCCGGACTCCGGGATCCGGTTGCGCGAGAAGAAGATCAGCCGCTCGATGATCACGGCGCCGGAGACCACGGAGAGGATGGCGAGGAGCCACATCACCCATTCGGCGCCGACGGTGGTGAAGAGCTGGAAGACGCTGTCGGTGAGTCGCATCGAGTTCGAACCTCCAAGGCAGGGCCCCGGACTCTGCCACACCAGCGCCGACGCGATCCAGGGTCAGAGCCGGTGAGAAGACCGCCCCGTACAAGGCGGGGCGATCTTTCCGCGCGCTGCGCGCTACGGCTCCTTCTTGTCGTTCGCTCGCCTCCGGCTCGCAGAGCGAGGGGCGATGTCTTCTTGCGCACCGAGCAAGAGTCGACGGAGGTGGCGCGATCGTCGATCGGCGGGAAGCGGTTGAAACCTTGCAGGTCGGGATGAGTTCGCCCTACCTTTCGTTCGACGCGCATCAGGACGCGTGGCGGAGAGTGGATTTGGGACGGTTGGTCGAGGTGCTCGCGGCGCCAGAGAAGAAGCAGGCGGTGGTGCGCGACGCCGCCCGGATGATCGACGAAGAGGTCGGCTCGAAGGGCGGCATCGGGGGGCTCGCGCTGAAGGGGGCCTACAAGATCGTGACGTCCGCGCGCCACGACTTCGTGGCGAACTCGTTGGAGAAGCTGATGCCCTCGTTCGCGTCGCGGCTCGAGCCGATCTACGACGAGCGCCAGGCTGCCGCGCCCCAACAACCCCTCGAGGTCTACTTCACTCAACGTGCGAGCGATGTCGCCAACGCACTCCTCTCGATCACCGACGAGCGCGCGCAGCGAAGTCAGCGAGGGGGCGCCCGTGCCGCCTACGAGAAGCTGCGCCCCTCGGCGCATCGACACGTGGAGGAGGCCGCGCCGAAGATCGGGCGGCTCCTCGATCGCCACCTCTCATGACCATCGAGTCTCTGTGAAGAACTATCTCACAATGACAGCCTCGCCACTTGGCCTCCCGCCCTCGCCATCGAGAGGCCTCGTCCGATGGTGGGAGGCGGTCCACTTCGCCCCCTGGCAGCGGATCCGAATCGTCGTGGATTCCCACTCGAGGCGCGGGGCGGTGGCGAGGCCTGGCCGGCAGAGGGCCCCGATGCGGCGGGGGCCCGGGGGCGGCTGCGAAATCCAGCGTTTCATGCATCTTTTGCATGGTCTGAAGTCTCGAGTCGGAGGCTCGGGGATGGTCTCGTGATGCTCTCAACCCCTTCCCATTCGCGTCTCAAACGGAGGGGATCGAGGCGATCCCTTCGGATCCCCTAGCGCTTTCCTTGACACACGTTTTCCACGTTCGATACATTCCCATCCGTCTGTGGTCCGAAATCAATCAGGAGGTAAGTATGGTTACCAAGTCTGCAGTGAAGAAGCCGGCGGCACCGAAGACCGCCGCGAAGAGGGCCGCAGCGAAGAAGCCCGCTGTCGCCGCCAAGAAGACCACCGCCGCCAAGACCGCGGCGAAGAAGGCCGTGGCGAAGAAGCCTGCCGCCGCCAAGAAGACCGTGGCGAAGAAGCCCGCCGCTGCCAAGAAGACGACGACCGCTCGCGCCAAGGCCGGCACCCGCACCGCGGCCCGCAAGACCGCGGCCCGGAGCACCGTCGCCAAGAAGCCCGCGGCCAAGAAGGCCACCACCGCGGCCAAGAAGGCTCCGGCCAAGAAGACCGTGGCGAAGAAGGCCGCGGTGAAGAAGCCCGCAGCCAAGAAGGTCGTCGCCAAGAAGACCACGGCGACAAAGGCGGCGGTGAAGAAGACCACTGCCAAGAAGGCGGTCGCCAAGAAGCCCGTCGCGAAGCCTGCCGCCGCCAAGAAGCCCGTCGCCAGCAGGACCGCTGCGAAGACGGTCAAGAAGGCCGCGCCGAAGAAGGCCGCCGCCAAGACCACGGCGAAGAAGCCCGCCGCCCGCAAGCCCAAGCTCGTGGCCGTCGCCCCCGTCGTCGTCCTCTAAGGCAATTGAAGTAGGCATCGTAGACACGATTGGTGTCGGGTGCCTGGGGCCAGGATCTTCCTTGGCAGGGAGCCGCCCTCCGACTCAGCTCCCGCCCACAGTGTCCGCTCCGCAATGCCAAGGCGACCCGCGCTCCCCCTCATGGAGCCGGGTCGCCTTTCTTTGTCTCAGGTCTGCATCACCTCTTCGTCGACGGCGCATCACCCGCCGGGGCGGCGGTGCTATACGATCGGCCCATGTCGCTCTCCGCCGCAGAGCTCGCCGCCGTCGTCGCCGAGCTGCAGCCCCTGGTGGGCGGCACCATCCAGAAGATCCGGGCGCCCGCCCCGCGCACCGCGCTCATCGAGCTGCGCGTCCCTGGCGCGACGCATACGCTGCTGGTCGGCGCCGAGGTCGATGAGACCCGCCTCCACCTCACGCTCTCCCGTCCGCCCTCGCCGCAGCCGCCGCTGCCGCTGCAGAACCTGCTCCGCGCTCACCTCCTCCCCTCGCGCCTCGTCGCGTTGGAGGCGGTGGAGGGCGAGCGGATCGCGACCCTGCGCTTCGAGACCCCGGCGGGACCCCGGACGCTGATCGCCGAGCTCATCGGCCGCCACGGCAATCTGATCCTTGTAGGCGAGGACGATCGCATCGTCGGCGTGGCGATCCCCAGCGCCTCCTCCACCCGCGCGATCCTCCCCGGCCAACGCTACGTCCCGCCGCCCCCAGCGCCGCCGGGGACCAAGGCCCCGCGTCCACCCCGCTTCGGGGCGCAGCGCGCTCGCCCTTCCGCGACAAGCTTCCCGATCTCCCTGGAGATCGAGGCCTTCTATGGTCCGTTGGCCCGAGAGCGGGGCCTGGCCGAGCGCCGCCGCGACGCAGCCCGTGGCCTGCTGGGCGCCCGCAAGCGGGTCGACACCGCCCTGGCCAAGCTCGAGGGCGAGAGCGCCCGAGCGGTCGGCGCCGAGGAGCTGCGACGCTACGGTGATCTCCTCCGTCCCATCGCCTCCAAGATCCCGCGGGGCGCCAGCAGCGCCCAGGCGATCGAGTACACCGAGGCGGGCGCGGTCGAGGTGGAGATCCCCCTGCGCCCCGAGCTCTCCGGTCGAGAGAACCTCGAGCGCTATTACAAACAGTACCGACGCATGCACGCAGCCAGGGATCGGATCGCCGCCCGCCGCGCCGAGCTCGAGTCGCGCCGCGTCGCCCTGGACGCCCTTGCCGCCGAGCTCGCCGTCGCCGATGACGAGGAGGTGATCGCCTCGCTCCTCCGCCAGGCCGCCTCCCTCGGCGCCGGCCGCCGCGTCCAGGGCCGCCGCGCGAGGGACGAGGTCCGCTCCCCCTACCGCGGCTTCGTCTCCTCCTCGGGCCGCCCGATCTGGGTGGGCCGCGGCTCCAGGGAGAATGACACCCTCACCTTCCGCGTCGCCAAGGGCAACGACCTCTGGCTCCACGCCCGCGGCGTCACGGGCGCCCACGTCATCGTCCCCGTCGCCAAGGGCGCCGCCTTGGACGAGCAGACCCTCCTCGACGCCTGCGCCCTCGCCGCCCACTACAGCGGCGCCCGAGGCGAGGCCGTGGCCGAGATCGCCTACACCCACGTCCGCAACGTCCGCAAGCCCAAGGGAAGCGCACCCGGCGCCGTCGTCTTCGCCCAGGAGAGGGTGATGGCCTTCCGCCACGACGCCGAGCGCATCGAGCGCCTCCTCGCCCAACCGCCCGCCTGATCCGACGAGCCCTCCGCTCCAGCCGGATACGGACCCGTGCGCGCGATAGGTTTGTGTATGTATCCATCGCATGAGGTGTCTCCATGCCTCCCTTCCCGCCTCTGGCGAGGACCTCCTCGCCCTGGGTCGACCGCTTCGTGACGCATGCCCGGCGCGCATGCACGAAGCCGGCGTCTGCTGCGGCGAATGAGATTAGTTGCTGTTGCGAGTTTGGACCGCTCCGCCGAACTCTTGGGTTCGACGGGTTCGATTAGTTGAACCATCGTTGACCATGGGTGCTTGTCTGCCGCAGGCTCTTGATGTCTTCGTCGTCGGCCCGCTCTTCGCAGCCTTCTCCAACGGGAGAGGGTCTGCGAGAGAGCCATCGAAGGGAGTCGTCATGTGTGTGCAGAAGCTCGTAGCCACCCTGGGCCTTGTCTTGGTCCTCGTCTCCAGCGGAGCGGCGCTGGCCCAGCTGCCGACCGCGGCGGAGCTCGCAGCGGATCCGGAGCGGAGCGCGTTTGGCGCCCAGGTGATCCTCGGGACGGCGGTCGGCTCGGGGACCTTCATCTCCGACCCGTACTCCGATCATCCGGAGGTCTTGCAGAGCCTGGACCTGAGGCCGAGCTATCGGATCGGTGGGATGCCGGTGCCCACGATCCTCTCGATCCGGCAGACGTTCAGCCTGGAGTACACGCAGCCGGAGAACGTCAACGGGCGCAAGTGGGATTACGGGGATACGCAGCTCTCGCTGGCGAGCCCCTCGCTGTGGGTCGAGGAGAATACGGGGCTGAGGCTGGCGGCGGCGCTGGGCTTGAGTCTGCCGATCTCGCATCGATCGCGGATTCAGCGCAAATACACCTCGATCTCGCTGGCGCCGACGCTCAGCGCAACTTTCGGTGACTTCTACCTTGGGGCGAGCGCCGGGGTGAGCAAGAGCTTCCACCGCTTCACCAGCCGGGTCTACGAGGAGGAGGATCTGGCGTTCGACGAGCTGGTGGGGGGTCGCTGCCGCTCGGGGGAGAGCTATTGCAGCGGCGGTCCCTTCCTGGTCTCGTGGTCGATGAGCACATCGGGGCGGGTGGCGTACAACTTCCTGGAGCACTTCTCCGCCACGTTCCTGCTTGGATGGGACGCCGCCTGGTCCTACGAGACGCCGAGAGACGAGCACACCTCGATGCTCCTCGAGGATCGAGGGCGGAGCCGGCTGCCGGATCAGACGATGGCCGTGCTGGACCTCTCCTACGACTACAGCGAGACCCTGGCGTTCTCTTTGGGAGGCGCCACCAGGCAGCCGCTGCGCAGCAGCGACGATCGCGGGGCGCGGAACCTGCTCTACGACGGCAGCCCTCGCAACAACTACTCCAGCCTCTACCTCGACGTGGTCGCGAGCTTCTGAGGGAGCCGCGACGTCCCTGACGGCACGCGCCTCGCAAGCAAGGAGGAGGCGGCGGGCCATGAGTTCATCCTTCAGCAACACGCAATGACTCGGAGGTTCAAATGATCGCGAAGAAGATTGGCTCGTTTCTCATCGTGCTGACTGCCGCGCTGACTGTGGCGGCCTGTGCAGAGGGCGTGGGCGACATCGATCGGGTGCAGCCCAACTACTATTCGAAGACGCAATTCGAAGGCACCTGGTACTACCGACAGACGGTGATCGACGTACCGTACGAGAACGGCTGGACCTTCAACGGCATCGGCAGCGACCTGGAGAAGATCCGCTGGGAGATCCGGGAGGACTCGCTGGTTGCGTATCGGGTCTTCGAGTTGATCCCTGGCGCGAACGGGCCGCCGGCCAACGGGAAGCCGGAGTTCACGCCGGTGGGGGCGTGGGCGATCGAGCGGCACTTCGACATCGTCCGGGAGTACAACCCGGGCACGGGTGAGCAGACCAACGTGATCTCGGAGAACATCAACGATCGCCCCTGGTATGAGCGCGACTACATCCGGGTGGATTGGTCTGTGAACCTGATCCCCAACCAGAACGGGATCGACACCTTCCTGGGCTTCGACGGCCAGGGGAACGCCAGACGCACCAAGATGACAGGCGCGAACTACTCGGTGCAGGCCTTCGAGGAGGATAACCCCGACCGCCTGGAGGTGCTGGACGATT
Source organism: Vulgatibacter incomptus (assembly GCA_040391605.1). Classification (GTDB taxonomy): domain Bacteria; phylum Myxococcota; class Myxococcia; order Myxococcales; family Vulgatibacteraceae; genus Vulgatibacter; species Vulgatibacter incomptus_A. The sequence continues at coordinate 74,857 of JBEBXK010000012.1, read as the reverse complement.
ATATCGGGGTGGTGGGCCTCTACCACGTGGAGCCCGACGTCTACACCTGCTACCTGGTCTACAACGACATGATGTTCACTGGCGTCGGCGACAACTGCGGGCCGACGACGATCAAGATCCGCTCGTCCTTCATGAAGATCGATCCGAAGCGGGAGCGCTACGAGCCCCTGGAGTACTCGGATCAGCGCCCCCTCCTCGCAGACATCGATCTGAACGGAGACGGGAAGGTGGACAGCCAGGATCGGATCGACAAATCGCTGACGATCTGCACCGGCACCGAGGTCCAGGATGGCGTCCTCGTCTGCAGCCGATACGCGGAGATCGCCTGTACGCCCGACACGATCAACCGGCTGAACGCCGATCCATTCTACGCGCAGTTCGGCTACGCCTACGAATACTGCGGCAGCGCGTCGCCGGCGTTCTTCGACAAGTTCGGCTACTTCCGCACCGAGCACATCACCTACGATCGCGAGCGCGGACACACGGAGACGGGGCGGCTCAACTTCGCGAACCGCTGGAACCTCTGGAAGAGCTCCTACGACGAAGAGGGGCGGGCGATCCCTTACGGCGACCGCGAGGTCCGGACCATCGACTACACCCTCAACGCCGACTTCCCCGAGGACCTCTACCCCGCCGCCGCGGAGATCCAGCGCCAATGGAATGAGGCCTTTCAGCGAACCGTCGCGGCCCTCCAGGGCAAGGCGATGGAGGAGGTGGGCGACGTCTTCGTGATCCACCAGAACCGCTGCTCTCCCTCGAAGCTGCGGGAGTTCGTCGCCGGCAACGCCAAGGCCCGCGCCATCGCGGATCGGCTCATCGGCGGCGTCGACAACGTAGACTTCTCCAACCAGGAGCGGCTCTGTGCCGCCCTCGAATACAACCTCGGCCCTTCGACCTTCACCTGGGCCAAGAACGGTGATCTGCGCTACTCCTTCGTCTATTGGGTCGACAGGCCCCAGGGGGCGGGGCCGCTGGGCTTCGGACCCTCCTACGCCGACCCCGAGACCGGCGAGATGATCAGCGGCACCGCCTACGTCTACGGCGCGGGCGTCGACACCTATGCCGCCTTCGCCACCGACATCGTGGAGCTGATGGCGGGGCGCCTGGAGCTCGACTACCTCATCGACGGCTCCTCCATCCGTGGCGCGGTCCTCGACAGCCTGAAGCGAAAGGGGCACGCGTCGCATGAGGAGATCCCCGACGCCTTCTTCGGCGAGATGAGCCGGCGGCTCTCGGCCTTCGACTCGATGCCGGGCGGTCGCTTCCCCAAGCTCCCCGCAGGTCACTTCGACTCCCGCCTGCAGCGGCTGCGGGGGACGAGCCTGGAGCGCGAGCACTTCGCCGACGAGATGACCCTCTCGATCTTCGCGAAGGGATGGAGGCCCGGCGATCCGATCACCGAGGAGATCCTGGATCAGGTCTCGCCCGCCACCCTCTTCTCGCCCGCGGAGCGCAAGCGGCGGGAGGAGCGCACCCGCTACCTCTCTGCCAACCACTGCATGCTCATGGCCGGCTTCGTGGACAGCTCGGTGATCGGCCTGGCGCTGGAGTACGACGCCGACAAGAAGGCGATGAGCCGGGACGAGATCTACCGCGATCTCCGCGCCAAGATCTTCGTGGGCGTGATGCTCCATGAGATCGGCCACACCCTGGGCCTGCGGCATAACTTCAGCGCCAGCGGCGACGCCCTCAACTACTTCCCCGAGTTCTGGAAGTACCAGACCCTCCCCACGTCGCCGGCGGCGGCCCGCTCCAGCGCCACCCTCGACGAGGAGGAGATCGCTCGCCTCGATCGCTGCGTGGAGAAGGCCGAGGCCTGGGGCCTCCCCGAGCCCACCACCCTCGAGTGTCTGCGCGGCTCGGAGCTCAAGCAGGCGTCGATCATGGACTACGGCGCGAAGTTCAACTCGGACTTCATGGGCTTGGGCCGCTACGACAAAGCGGCGATCGCCTTCGGCTACGGTGGCCTGGTCGAGGTCTTCGACGACGAGGCGACCCTGCCGATCCTGCCGTTGAGCTACTTCCTCTCGATGAACGACTACAAGACGATCCCGGAGAACTTCGGTGGGCCCGAGGGGATCGATCGGCGCAAGCTGGTGCCCTACGCGGAGCTCACGGCCCAGCGGGCGAAGGACCTCCTCTACAACGAGTCCCACCTGCCCAAATTCAGCCAAGCCGGCGGCAGCCTTGTCTGCGTGGAGAACTGTGAGCTGCCCCTGCTCTCACGAGAGGTGCCATATAAGTTCTGCTCCGACGAATTCGCCTCCTTCCGCCTCGGCTGCAAGCTCTGGGACGAGGGGGCGAACCAGAGCGAGGTGGTCCAGAGCGCCATCGATCAGTTCCGGACCTACTATTACTTCCACGCCTTCAAGCGGGATCGCTTCAATTGGAGCCCTGCCAGCTATTACAACCGGATGATGAACCGGACCTTCGTCCACTTCACCGACGCCTTCACCTACTACTACCTCTACGACTACTATTATCCGACCCAGCCGGTGACGAAGGATCTAGGGCTGGCGGGGGTCCTCGGCCTGAACATGCTCGCGGAGATCCTGCAGACGCCGGAGCCGGGCAACCACTGCAGGGATGCGAGCAGCGGCGTCTACTATCCCGCCGAGTTCTTCCGCCGCTGCGACGCCACCACCCCGGGGGCGGTGACGGTGCCCATCGGCACGGGACGGAGCTTCTGGGGCCACTTCACCGACGGCTACCACTACGGCTGGTCCGACGCGCCCTCGTATTACGAGAAGGTCTACGCGCTCCAGGCGTTGATGCAGCCCCAGGGTGACTTCTACCGGGTCACCGAGATCGACGCCTCCACTTCGAGCATCAACTACTTCCGCCTCTTCCACTCCGAGATGCTCGAGCTCATCGGCGGGATCATCATGGACGACAACAAGGAGTTCTCCGGGCGGGCGGTCGAGCGGGATGGGAAGATGGTCTATGTGCCGAAGCTCCTGGTGGATCCGATGAGCTGGGGCGGCAGCGCCGGCGGCGCGGAGGTGGGCGCGCCCCTCTTCAGCCCCAACAGCTACTACCTCCGCGACGCCGGCGTGCTCTTCGGGATGGCCCTGCTGACCTCGCCCCTCGACAGCACCATGGACTTCGGCAAGTACTTCAAGATCGCGCTGAAGGGATCGAACGACGATTGGGATCTGAGCGCCGTCGACGAGAGCGATCCGGAGGTCTACGTCGAGGTCACGGATCCGGGGAGCCACTACACCTATCGGGCGGCGGCCACCCCGGACGGACATAGCTTCGGCTACCGGATGGTGAAGGACGCCAGGGACTTCCGCGACCAGCGTTGGGCTCCGGCCCGGGCGGCCCTCGACGCCATCGGGCCGGAGGATCCGGGCTACGCCGACGCGAAGGCGCTCGAGGAGGAGAGCTATCGGCGCCTCGTCGACAAGATCTCCTTCCTGGACGTCGTCCGAAACTATGGCCGTCTCTTCGAGTTCGGCGTCTACTGATCCGATCGCCGCGGCCTGGACCGAGACAGGCCCCGCCGCCTGCGCCGATCCCCTCGGTGCGGGCGGCGCGGCGCCGGGCCCCCCGCCGCCTGCGGCGATCCTCTCGGTAGGGGGCCGCGGCCCGGACCTGGATGGACCCCGCCGCCGACGACGATCGCCTCCGCGTCGGCGGCGTGCTTTTTATCTATGTGAATTCACAGGGCTTTCTCCGGTCATCCCAGGCCGCTTGAGTCCGCAGCCCCAACTTCGCTAGTATTCCCGCCAGCCCATGGCACCTCGGAACGTTCGACAGCTTCCGCTGCCGCTCGCCCGCCCCTCGTCCCGCCGCACGGCCGCGCCGAAGGAGACGGGAGCGGCGCGCTCCATCGCAGATGTCGCTCCCGTGGAAGCGACCAGGCGCTCCACTCGATCCCTCGCCCTCGAACGTGCCTCCGCCCTGGCGGAGAAGCTCGCGAAGCTCCTGGACGAGCAGGTCCGCCTCACCGTCACCGACAACACCTCGACGATGCTCTCCTTCCGGCGCCAACGGAGCGTGGTCTCCTACCGCGTCCATCGCATGTTCCTCGACGCGCCGCCGGACGTGGTCCGCGCCCTGGCCGACTACGCCGCCAAGGGCCGCCGCGGGGCGGGGGAGGTGATCGACGCCTACGTGCAGCAGAACGAGGCCCGCGTCCGCCGGGCCCGGGCGGCGCGCCAGGCCCAGGGGCTGGATCCCTTCGGCAGGATCCACGATCTCCAGGCGATGTACGACGCCCTCAACACCCGCTTCTTCCAGGGCAGCATCGACGCCCGGATCGGCTGGGGCCGCGAGGCGCCCGAGGGCCGGCGGCGGTCGATCAAGATGGGCACCTACTTCCACGACGCCCGGGTGATCCGGATCCACCCCGCCCTCGATCGCGAGGAGATCCCGGCCTACTTCGTCCGCTTCGTGATCTTCCACGAGATGCTGCATCAGGCGATCCCGCCCAGGCTCGTCGGCGGCCGCCGCATCTCGCATTCGGCGGAGTTCCGCGCCTGTGAGCGGGCCTACCCCGACTACGAGCGCGCCATCGCCTGGGAGCGGGCCCATCTCGCGCTGCTCCTCGGCGGCCGCTCCCGCCGCCGCGCCTTCGATCCCGACGACCTCCTCGCCTGAACGTCGCTCCTCGGGGTGTGCTCACGCCGATCCCGACGACGTGGTACGACTCCTTTGGTGACGGAACGTTCGGGCCCAGCCTTCTCGTACACGGCCCCAGCGAGATCCTGGCCCTCGCCGCGAGACCTCCTGGCTTGGGCGGCCCTGGTCCTCCTGCTCCTCGCGGCGTCCTCCTGTGCCCACGTCGATCGGGATCGGGAGCTGATGGGCTCGCTGACCTTCGAGGGGAACGCCTCGCTCTCATCCGGCGCGATCGAGGAGCGGCTGGCCTTGGTGGAAGATCCGATCTGGCCCTGGGCCGACCGGCAGTACTTCGACGCCGGGACCCTGATCGGCGATCGGAGGCGCCTCGTCCGCTTCTACCAGGCGGAGGGATTCTACGAGGCCGCGGTCCGCTCGAAGGTGGCGCGCAGCGGCAAGGTGGCCCGGGTGACCTTCATCGTGGAGGAGGGGCCGCCTACCTCGATCCGCGACCTCGACATCCAGGGTCTGGACGAGCTCCCCGAGGCGAGGCGCCGGGCGATCCTCGAGAGAAGCCTCCCTCTGCAGGTGGGGGCCCGCATCCGTGAAGCCGATTACGACGCCGCGAAGGTGGAGCTGGAGCAGCGGCTGCGCGATGCAGGCTACGCGGACGCCAAGGTCGAAGGAAGCGTCTCCATCGACCCCGATGCCCGCGCCGCCGACGTGCGGCTCGACGCGCAGCCGGGTCCGCATCTGCGCTTCGGCCGGGTGGTGATCGCCGGCGCCAATCAGGTGCCCCGCGCGACCATCCTCCGGAAGGTGCGGGAGGTGATCCCCGAGGGGGCGCCTTTCAACGATGGGCGCCTCGCCGAGGCGCAGTCCAGCCTCTTCGATCTGGGCGTCTTCGGCGGGGTGCGGGTGAGCCGCGGCCCTGCCGACGCGGAAGCCAACACCTTGCCGCTGGTGGTGGCGGTGCGGGAGGCGCCGTTTCAGACCGTGCGCCTCGGCGGCGGCGCCGGCCTCGACAGGCAGCGGGTGGAGGGTCGTGTCATCGGCGCCTACACCCATCGGAACTTCGCCGGCGGCCTGCGCACGTTCCACTTCGAGAATCGGCTGGGCTACGCCTACGTCGGCGAGAACGTCTTCGAGCTCGAGCCCGCCGAGCGAGGGGTGGTGGGATCCTCCGCCATGGACTTCCTCCAGCCGGAGCTGCTCCGCCGGGTGGATGGCACCCTGCGCCTCGAGTACGAGCACGGCCTGGACGAGGCCTACCGCTTCGACTCGGTGGGCGGTCGCATCGGCTTCCCCATCCGCCTCCACCGCAGCCTGGTGTTCACGCCGAGCTATAACCTTCGATATTTCTCCCTGCGGCCCTTCACCGAGTCCAGCGGCGGGGACGGGTCGTATTCCTGCGTGGACGAGAGGGGCGACTGCGTCCTCTCCTTCGTCGAAGAGCGACTCGCCTGGGATCGCCGCAACAGCCCGGTGGACACCACCTCGGGCTGGTACGCCTCGATCGCGTTGCAGCAGGGAGGCGGCGTGCTCCAGGGCCGCGCGCAATACCAGGGGATGCTCGGCGAGCTGCGCTACTTTCTCCCGCTGCCGCGGGATCTGGTGCTGGCGCTCAAGCTGAAGGGAGGCATGCTCTACCCGGCGGAGGGCGAGGTCTCGCCGATCATGGTCCGCTTCTACGCCGGTGGCGGCAGCGGCATGCGTGCCTTCGGCACGAGGCGCCTGGCGCCCCAGAAGCTCCGCGAAGGGCGGACGCTCGGCGCCGATGGCAAGGTGGTGGAGGGGGGCCAGGTCCGGGACCTGCGGACCTCCGACACCGTCCCCGTCGGCGGCGACTCGATGCTCGACGCCTCCGCGGAGCTGCGGATCCCGCTGGTGGGCGATCTGGGCCTCGGCGTCTTCGTCGACGCCGGCAACGTCTCCCACGGGCGGGATCTCGACGAGCTCCTCCGGCCCAACGTCGCCGTCGGCCTCGGCCTGCGCTACAAGACGCCCTTCGGGCCGGTCCGCCTCGACGCCGGCTACCGCGTGATCACCGTCCTGCCCAAGCTGGTCGGAGCCGACGAGACCCTCACCGCCATCGACGTCCCCGAGGCCCCCTTCGCCTTGCACTTCGCCATAGGAGAGGCGTTCTGATGCCGGCCTCTCATGCGCCTGAACACCGGCTGAGATCCGCGGCCTGGCCACCTGCCTTGTTCGTGCTCGCCTTCGTGGTAGGGGAGGCGTCCTGATGGCCACCTCTAGCGAGCGCCGCCTTGGCCCCGTCATTTGGGCATTCGGCCGGGCCGTCCTCGCCCCCGTGGTAGGGGGGGCGTCGTGACGGTGATTCCTCGCGAGCACGAGCGCCGGATGGGGCGCTGGCTGGGCCCGGCGGCTTGGGCCTTCGGCTTGTTCGTGCTTCCGCTCGTCGCTTTGGCCCTGATCGTGCTGAGCCCGACGGGCCAGGCCTGGATGGCATCGCAGGCCGCCGGCTGGGTGAGCCGATCGATCCAGGGGACGATCCGGGCGCGCTCGATCTCCCTCGGCGTCGGATCGATCCGCCTCGGGGGTGTGGAGGTCGAATCTCCCGAGGGTGAGATCGTCCTCGCCGCCGAGACCATCGAGGTCGCCCTCGATCCTGCCACCTTCCGCCGGAAGCCGTGGACGATCGACGAGGTGCAGCTCCGGGGTGCGAAGCTCCTGCTGGAGTGGGGCGAGGCAGGAGATCTCTCGTTGGTGCGCGCCTTCCAGCCCCGCCAGCCGGGCTCCGACGAACCGTCGACCCTCTCGCTGATCGTCGAGCGGTTGGCGGGGGAAAAGATCGCGGTGGTGGCGAGGCCCAAGGGGGGCGAGGCCGTCTTCGCCGCCGATGACCTGGCCTTCGAGCTGCGCTCGAGCCTCGATCCGGCTGGCGGCGCGCTGGCTGGCACGCTGAGGGCGCAGCTCCTCCAGCCGCTCCGCGAAGAGGCGAGCCTCGAGGTGGACGCGACGCTTCGCGGCGGCTTCCGAGCTCTCGAGCTCGCGGCGCTTCGGCTGCAGGTGGGGGGCTCGTCGCTGGCGTTGGAGGGGACGGGCGATCTCGAGAGCGCGCAGGCAGAGCTGGGCGAGATCGCGCTGACCCTCCACCCCGACGAGCTCGCCGCCCTCGTCCCCGGCTCGCGCTTGGGAGCGTCCGTTCAGGTCATGGGGCGTGCCTCTCTGGAGAACGGCAGCCTGCGCTCGAACCTCCGCCTCAGCCAGGGCGACGGAGAGATCGAGGGGAGCGGGGAGCTCGAGATCTGGTCGAGGAGCTGGAAGCTGAGCGCGGCCATTCGATCCCTCGGGCTGGCGACCCTCGATCTCGAGCTGCCCGGGCTGATCCTCGACGCCGACCTGGAGGCCTCCGGATCGGGCCTGGCCTCGATCGACGCCGAGGTGCGCGGCCTGCGCGCGACGGCGGGCGCCACGAAGCTGGGCCCTGTGGCGATGCGAGGCTCTCTCCAGGACGGGCGGATCGCCGTGGACCACCTCGACGCCGTCCTCCCGGGCGGCAGGCTGGGCGCGTCCGGCTGGGTGGAAGACGATCGCACCTCCCTGCGCTTCGATCTCCACGCCTCCAGCCTGCAGCGCCTCTTCGCCTCGACCACCCGCTTCGCCGCTGCGGCGGGCTTCGCCTCTCCCGCCATCGACGATCTCGCCGGCGCCCTCCACGCCGAGGGTCGGATCGAGGGGCGCCTCGCCTCGCCGTCGATCCGGGCGACGCTGCGATCCGATCGCATCACATGGGGTGATGGCGACTTCGTCTCCATCGACGCCGCCGGGAGCGTCGCCGGCCTCGACTCCAAGGCGACCGCCACCTTCGTCGGGACCATCGAAGAGATCGTCACCCCCGGCACCACCCTCCGGGGGATCCGCGCGGACCTCGATCTCTCCAAGGGACGGGCCAAGGGGAAGGTGGTGGGCGAGAGCCCCTTCGGCGGGATCCACGCCTCACTCGACGCCGCCGTCGCCGCAGGCTTCGAGTGGCTGCGCTTCGACGCTCTGGAGCTGGGCTGGCCCGGCGCGAGCTGGAGCCTGCGGGAGCCCGCCAGGACCACGTTGTCGCCACAGCTCGTGATCGAGACCATGACCCTGGATGGCGACGAGGGCAGCGAGCTCGTCGTCAGCGGCCGTGGCCGCTCCGGTGGCGCGTTCGATCTCGAGGCGCGCGCCGCCCGCATCGATCTGGCCCGCCTGCCCCCCGAGCTCGTGTCGAAGGAGGTGGATTTGCGCGGGATCCTCGCCTTCGACCTGCGCCTGGCGAGAGACGACCTGACGTTGGAGGCGAGAGTCTCCGAGGTCGACGTCGAGGGGTTGGGGCGCCTCGCCCCCGTCTCCGCCTCCGAGGGGTTGCGAGGCAAGGTGGACGCGGAGCTCCGACTCCAGGGCAAGCTCTCCTCGCCCACCGGGACCCTCCTCGTCCGCGGCCACGATCTCGGTGGCGCCGGCCTCGAGGCAGTCGACCTCCGCGCCCTCGCCACCTTCCCCGGCCCGATCACCCTCGACGCCATCAGCGGCCCCTCCACCCTCCACGCCGAGGTCGACGGGCTCATCGATCTCGGCGCGCTTCTTCGCGATGCCGATCGGGAGCTCGAGCGCGCCCTCTCTGCCCCGCTCATAGGCCGCCTCGACCTGGACGCCTTCGAGCTGCGCAGGCTCGCCGGCCGCTTCGGCCTCCCCGCAGACCTCGAGGGGGAGGCGGCCCTCGGCCTCGGCCTGACGGGCAGCATCCGGCGGCCCCGGCTCCAGGCGGAGACGAAGCTGCGCGCCCTGCGGCTCGCCGGCCTCACGCCCATCGACGCCACCTTCGCCGCCGAAGCCACCGACGAGGCGCTCCAGGCGCGACTCACCTCGACGCTCGGCGACCGCCCCTTCCTCGACGGCGAGGCGAGGCTGGGTGGGCCCATCGAGGCGCTTTCTGAGTGGAAGGAGCTGTCACTCTTCGTGGACATCCGCGGCGAGCGGATCCGCCTCTCCTCCATCGGTGGCCTGTGGAGGTCCGGCGGCGCCGCCACCCGAACGAGGCGCATGGGCCGCGCCGCCGTCGACCTCCGCATCGACGGCAGCTTCGCCGCGCCCGTCGTCAGCCTCGACCTCCACGCGGTGGGCGTCGGCCGCGGCCTCCTGCAGGCCTCCGAGCAGGCCCTGGACGAGGCAGGCTCGTCGAGCGCCCAGCGTGGAGTCGTCGACGCGACCGATCGGTCGAGGGCGTCGGGGGGTGGGGGGCGAGGCGCCCCGGTGGATCGGGGCGCGTCGGGGGCGGGCTTGGTGGAGCGGGACGGGGCGGGGGAGGGCCTGGCGGTGCGGCGCGTGGACCCTGATTCCGCTGCCGGAGCGTTTGGGCGCGGGGCGACGGCAGGGCGTGGCCGGCTCCCAGAGGGTGACGCCGGGCGGCGGGAGCCGAGGACCGGCGACGTGGAGCTCAAGGCCACCTACCGCAACAAGCGGCTCTCCGCCTCCGCGGCGCTCACGGGCGCTGCAGGCGGAGGCGCCACCCTCGTGGCAGCATGGGACCTCGATCTGGGCGTCGATGCGTGGGCCGAGAGCCTCGCCGGCCTGGCGCGCGCTCCCCTGGATGTGTCGCTGGAGTCCCACGGCCTCGACATCGGCTTCGTCCAGGTCTTCTCGCAGGATCTGCGACAGGTCGAGGGGCGCCTGGACGCCGCCCTCCAGCTGCGGGGAGAGCCCGCCGCGCCGGAGCTGGACGGCTTCGTCGCCTTGCGGCAGGGCCGCCTCAGCTACACCGGCATGGGTGATCTGCGTGACATCGAGCTGGAGCTCGAGGTGCGTGGCGATCGCGCCTCCCTGCGCCGCCTCGAGCTGCGCTCCTCGGGCACCCTCCGGGCCAGCGGCGAGGCGACGCGCGCCGGGCCGGGTCAGCCCTTCCACCTCGACTTCGATCTGGTCGCGCGACGCTTCGGCGTGGTCTCCAACGATCTCACCAGGGTCTACCTCGACGCAGACGCCAGGCTGGAGGCCGAGCTCTCCCGGCAGGCGCTCGACGGCACCCTCTCCATCCTCGCCGCCACCATCGAGCTCCCCAACACGCCCAAGAAATCCGTGCAGGAGCTCGAGGCCCATCCCGACTTCCACGTCGGCTCCGATCCCGAGCCCTCCGACACCGTCCTCGTCTCTGCCAAGGGAGGGGCCCAGGGCGCGCATTCGCCCTTCGAACTCTCCCTTCGGATCGTCAACCGCAAGCCCATCCACGTGACGGGCGTCGACCTCGCCGGCGACGGCAACGTCGACCTCCGCCTCGGATACGGAGGCGAAGGCCCCAGCCTCGCCGGTACCATCGACGCCACCAAGGGGTACGTCGTCGTCATGAGCCGGCGCTTCGAGCTCGAACGCGGACGCGTCTACTACCTCGGCAAGGAGGCCCTCGCCGATCCCCGCCTCGACGTCGTCGCCATCCACGAGTCCCCGCACGCCAAGGTCACCGTCACCGTCGGCGGCACCGCCCAAAAGTTCACCGCCGACCTGCGCTCCACCCCCGCCATGAGCGAGGCCGAGATCGCGACCCTCCTCGCCACCGGAAAACCCCAGCTCAAGCGAGGCGCCGGCGGCGTCAGCGAGGTCTCGGGCGCCGCCACCGCCCTCGGCGCCGTCGTCACCAGCCAGCTCAAGCGCGGCATCGCCGCCAAGCTCCCGGTCGACGTCATCTCCTTTCAGGCCGGCGAAGAGGGCCTCGACGCCGGCAGCCTCGAGGCCGGCAGCTACGTCACCGACCGCATCTACGTAGGCTACGCCCGCAACTTCGGCGTCGTCCTCGAGACCGATCGCCGCAACACCAACGAGGTCCGCGTCGAATACGAACTCCTCCGCCGCTGGACCCTCGAAGTCACCTACGGCGACCGCGGCGCCGGCGGCGCCGACCTCTTCTGGACCCGCGACTGGTGACGAACGCACCGCCCGAACCCCCGCGCGTCCGAGGCGGTGCGACGAACCCGCCTGCCACCGCATTTCGTGTCCTGACCGCAGCTACGCGCCCTGCTCCGCTCGATCGAGCACATAGAGCGCGAGCTCGGTCGGATCGTCGGGCAAGCGGATCCACGAATCGAAGCGCATCCCGACTGCCTCGAGCACCTGGATCGACCCGAAGTTGCCGGGCTGGGTGATCGCCACCACCCGCTCGATGCCGAGCGCACGACGCCCATGGGCGAGCGTCGCGACGGCGGCCTCGCGAGCGTAGCCCTTGCCCCGATAGGCGGGCAGGAGCGCGAAGCCGAGATCCACCTGGGCGAGGGAATCTCGCTTGATCAGGCCGCACATGCCGATGGGCACATCGGCCCCACGATTCGATTGCAAGGAGACGTGCATCAAGCTGTGGCCATCACGCGCCGTCGCCGCGATGGGCCCGCGCAGCAGGTAGCCACGCGCGTCCTCCAGCGTGCGTACCTGTCGGTCTCCGATGAAGCGGAGCCAGTCCGGATCGTTGACGAGCTCCAGGATCAAGGGCGCGTCGGCTTCGATGAACGGGCGGATCGATAGACGCTCGGTGAAGATCATGCGTACCTCCTGCTCGCTGAGCGAGTGTGGGGCCATTTCGGGAAAGAAGGAGGGTCATTCAGTCGGTTCGGAGGGGGCGCGGAGCCCTGGAGCGGGCGGGCGATGCTCCTGCTCCACGGGAAGAACTTCTCGGGCGCGTATCGGGCCCGCCTATTCTCCTCGGTCCTCCGACGTGTGAGGGCGGACCGGCGCGGCCGCCTCTTCGGAGACGCCGATCGCCAGCGCGGCCCAGTCGAGCGCTCCGCGATCGTGCGCGAGCGCCGAAACGAGACGACGCTGCACCAGCTGTCCCAGCGGCAATGGCGTCCGCGATCGGGCCGCCGCGTCCAGCGCGAGATCGACGTCCTTGAGGCCGAGGGGGAGCGGGAAGCTCGCGGGCGAATAGCGGTGTTCGGCGATCGCTCCGCCGTAGCCCTGGTAGATGGGGCAGGCGAAGAGCGTCTCGCCCATGATCTCCGCCATCCTGGTTCTGGGTACGCCGTTCTTCTCGCCCAGCGTGAAGGCCTCCGCCATCGCCTCCATCGCCGAGGCGATCAGGAAGTTCCCGCTCACCTTCACCACGTTCGCCGCGGATGGCTTCGTGCCCACCTCGAAGACACCCTGGCTCGTCGCCTCGAGCAGTGGGCGGACCCGCGCGAGCGCACCGCCGTCACCGGCCGTGACCACCCAGAGGCGCCGGGCCGCCGCGGCGTCGGGCCTGCCGAAGACCGGCGCCGCCACGTAATGCGCTCCCACCTCCTGGTGGGTCGCCTCCATCCGGGCGGCGAGAGCGGGCGACAACGTGCTCATCGCCACATGGACACCGCCCCGCCCCAGCCGGGAGAGGATCCCGTCCGCGCCTTCGGTCATCGCCAGCATGGCAGCGTCGTCGGAGACCATCGAGAAGGCGAGGCCGCCTTCCTCCACCGAGTTCGCCGGGGACGACGCGAGCTGCGCCCCCTTCGCCAGCAGCGGCTCGGCCTTGCTCGCAGTCCGATTGTAGACGCGGAGTCCGTATCCGGCCTGCAGGAGATTCGCGGCGATCGGGGCGCCCATCTGCCCCAGCCCTACGAAACCAACACGCTCCTTCATCTGCGGCTCCCTTCGTCGACGCAGGCTCGGCCTGGCCGTGCATGGATGCAGGATCACGATACGCGCTCGTGGCCTCGGGGTGTCCAGAGCTTCGACCCCCTCGGGCTGAGCCGGTGGACCATCCGACGCGGAGGAGGCACATCCGCGGGGCCACGACCGTCGCGTCGCCGGGCCCAACCGAGCAGGGATCTCTCGTTGCCCGCACCTCGCGCCCCTGGCGTCGCGTGGATGAGCACATGATGGACGGCGTTCCGCGCTTCACGCGGCGTACGTAGCGCCCAAGGCCGATCGGCGCCTGAGCGGCGGCCGATCTCGGGCGGCGTCGGGGCGGCGGAACGTCGGCCTCGAGGCTTTCGTTGATCGTCGACGGAGAAGGCCGTAGCATCCCGCATATGTCGACGGCGAAGCTCGAGCGTATCTCCATCCCCGGTGTCGCTCCCCGGGCGTACGAAGCGATGATTCAGCTCGAGAAGGTGGTCGCGGGGCTCGGCTTGGAGCACGAGATCTACGAGCTGGTCAAGATCCGCGCTTCACAGATCAACGGCTGCGCGTTCTGTATCGATATGCATACGAAGGACGCGCGGGCGGCTGGCGAGACGGAGCAGCGGATCTACGCCCTGAACGCGTGGCGTGAGGCGCCGTTCTTCACGGAGCGGGAGCGCGCCGCCCTCGCCCTCGCCGAGGCGATCACGCAGGTCTCGCAGGGGCATGTACCTGACGATGTCTATGCCGCCGCCGCTGCCCAATTCGATGATGAGGAGCTGGCGGCGTTGGTGATGGCGACGGTGACCATCAACGCCTGGAACCGGATCGCGATCGCCTGTCGCACGCCCGCGGGGACCTACGCGCCGCCGCCTCGCGGGGCGTGAGGGGTTCGGATAGGCGCCCGCGAGCTCTCGGCTCGATCGGCGCCGTCGAGGCTCGATGGGCGTTGATCGCCTGTCTGGACGGGGGCTACCTCCTTCTCCAGGTGCGGATGCCCTGATAGGCGCCGCCTCGTCGAACGTCGGCTGCCGCGAAAGGGGCGGGATTCGACGGACCTCCCCACATCTTGGTTGACGCCATGCCCTACACCACAATATATGGTGGATCGTGCTGGCGGCCGGGTCTCGACCCGGTCTTAAAAGGGAACCCGGTGAGAATCCGGGGCTGCCCCGCAGCGGTGAGCGAGAACGAAATTCGTCAGATGCACTGGGACCGTCGGGTCCCGGGAAGCGACGAAGAGTAGGCAGTCGGCCGGAAGGCCGAGGTGCTCGCGAGTCCGAAGACCTGCCCGCGCTCGATCCCGGGAGACATCCGGGGTCGATTCGACCTGGATGCCTCGTGGGAAGGCGGGAAGGTCCGAGCGGGCGCTCCAGCCATGCCTGTCTCGGTGTCCACCCGTCCCCCCTCATGTCTTCCAGCCGCCCGCGGGGGCGGAGGTCGATCCGCCGCGTAGCGGCGCATCGGTGGCCTCCACCTTCCGCGGGCTCGACTCGAGGGGCATATCGCCCCGCGAGAACCGAACGGAAAGAGGAGCGAGATGCGGACCGAGACCCACATAGAGAAGCAGCCGTCGAGGCTATCGAATCCCCCCGAGCGGACGATCGCAGCAGAGGAAGAGAGCCTCCCGCAGACCACGATGCGCGTGACGAAGCGCAATGGCTCACAGGAGCCGGTAGACGTGAACAAGATCGTGCGGGCGGTGAGCCGATGCTGCGTGGGGCTGGGCGAGGTCGACGCCCTCCGGGTGGCCACCAAGACGATCAGCGGCCTCTACGACGGCGCCACCACCCGCGAGCTCGATCAGCTCTCGATCCGTACCGCCGCTGGCCTCATCGCCGAGGAGCCTCAGAACTCCAGGCTGGCGGCCCGCCTCCTCTCGACCTTCATCGAGAAGGAGGTCCGCAACCAGGAGATCCACGCCTTCTCCCAATCGATCGCCACGGGCCACGACCTCGGCCTCATCAACGATCGCCTCCACGCCTTCGTCGCAGACAACGCCCGCAAGCTGAACGACGCGCTGCTCCCGGAGCGGGATCGGGAGTTCGAGTACTTCGGCCTCCGCACCCTCTATGATCGCTATCTGCTCAAGCATCCGAAGACGCGGCTGGTGATCGAGACCCCGCAGCAGTTCTTCCTGCGGATCGCGTGCGCGCTCTCGGAGTCCGTAGCCGAGGCATTGGAGCTCTACGCGCTCTTCTCGTCATTGGAATACCTGCCGAGCTCGCCCACCCTCTTCAACTCGGGCACGCGCCACGAGCAGCTCTCGAGCTGCTTCCTCCTCGACTCGCCAGCCGACGATCTCGCGGCGATTTACCAGCGCTACACAGACGTGGCGATGCTCTCCAAGTTCTCGGGTGGGATCGGGCTCGCTTACCATCGGGTGCGGTCGCGAGGCTCGCTGATCGAGAGCACCAACGGCCACTCCAGCGGCATCGTGCCGTGGCTGAAGACCCTCGACGCCTCCGTGGCGGCGGTGAACCAGGGCGGCAAGAGAAAGGGCGCGTGCTGCGTGTATCTGGAGCCGTGGCACGCCGACGTCGAAGAGTTCCTCGAGCTCCGGGACAACACGGGCGACGACGCCAGCCGCACCCACAACCTCAACCTAGCCAATTGGATCCCCGACCTCTTCATGCAGCGGGTGGAGGCCGACGCGAGTTGGAGCCTCTTCGATCCGAGCGAGGTCCCCGACCTCCCGGACCTCTATGGTGAGGACTTCGAGCGACGCTACGAGGAGGCCGAGCGAGCCGGCCTGGCGGTGCGAACCATGAGGGCCCGCGACCTCTACGCGCGGATGCTCCGGACCCTGGCGCAGACCGGCAACGGGTGGATGACCTTCAAGGATAAGTCGAACCTCGCCTGCAACCAGACGGCCGTGCCGGGGAGGGTCGTCCACCTCTCCAACCTCTGCACCGAGATCCTCGAGGTCACCTCCAAGGACGAGACCGCCGTCTGCAACCTGGGCTCGATCAACCTCGCCCGCCACACGGTGGCAGGCGACGGCGGGGCGGTCTCCTTCGACTTCGAGAAGCTCGCCCGCACCGTGAAGGTCGCGGTCCGCCAGCTCGATCGCGTGATCGACCTCAACTACTACCCCATCCCCTCTACCCGCGAGTCGAACCGTCGGTGGCGGCCGGTGGGGCTGGGGCTGATGGGGCTCCAGGACGTCTTCTTCCAGATGCGCCTCGCCTTCGACGCCCCCGAGGCCCGGGCGATCTCCAAGCGGATCTCGGAGGAGATCTACTTTCACGCGCTCACCGCTTCGGTCGATCTGGCCGAGGAGCGGGGGCGTCACCTGGCGTTCGATGAGACCCGCGCCGCCAGGGGAGAGCTGCAATTCGACGCATGGGGCGTCGAGCCGGAGGGCTCCGAGCGCTGGGAGCTGCTCCGAGCGAGGATCGCCCGGCATGGCCTGCGCAACTCTCTGCTCTGCGCGATCGCTCCCACGGCGACCATCGCCTCGATCGCGGGCTGCTACGAGTGCATCGAGCCCCAGGTCAGCAACATCTTCAAGCGCGAGACCCTCTCCGGCGACTTCCTCCAGATCAACCGATTCCTCGTGGCGGATCTGAAGGCGCTCGACCTCTGGAGCGAGGCGATGCGCTCACGGCTCAAGCTCTCGGAGGGATCGGTGCAGGGGCTCGAGGAGCTCCCCGAGGCGCTCCGAGAGATCTACCGCACCGTCTGGGAGATCCCGATGCGATCGCTGATCGACATGGCGGCCGACCGCGGCGCCTACGTCGATCAGAGCCAGTCCCTGAACCTCTTCATGGAGAACCCCAACATCGGCCAGCTCTCTTCGATGTATTTCCACGCGTGGAAGAAGGGGCTGAAGACGACCTATTACCTGCGCTCGCGTCCCGCGACCCGGATCGCGAAGGCTACCGTCGAAGAGCCCGCTGTCGGCTCCGGCGCGGGAGGTCCACCCTCGCCGACCGAGTCCGCGGCCATCGCGTGCTCCCTCGAGAACCCCGAGACCTGCCAGGCCTGCGAATGAGCGCCGTGACCCGTCCCTCCCGGATCCTCGATCCGGGCCATTGCCTCACCCTCCGGCCCATGGCGTATCCGAAGTTCTTCGAGATGTACCGAGCGGCCATCAAGAACACCTGGACGGTCGAGGAGGTCGACTTCTCCACCGACGTCGCCGATCTCCAGACGAAGATGACGAGCGCCGAGCAGCACCTCATCCGTCGCCTCGTCGCCTTCTTCGCGACGGGGGACTCGATCGTGGCCAACAACCTGGTGCTGAACCTATATAAACACATCAACGCCCCCGAGGCGCGGATGTATCTGTCGAGGCAGCTCTACGAAGAGGCGCTGCACGTCCAATTCTACCTCACCCTCCTGGACACCTATGTCCCCGATCCGGTCGAGCGCCACCACGCCTTCGCGGCCGTCGAGAACATCGAGTCCATCCGTCGGAAGGCGGCGTTCTGCCAGCGATGGATCGAGTCCGCGCAAGCCCTCGATCGGCTGCAGAGCCGAGACGATCGGCGGCTCTTCCTGCTCAACCTGATCTGCTTCGCCGCCTGCATCGAGGGGCTCTTCTTCTTCGGCGCCTTCGCCTATGTCTACTTCCTCCGCTCGCGAGGGCTCTTGCACGGCCTCGCCGCCGGGACCAATTGGGTCTTCCGCGACGAGAGCGCCCACATGGCGTTCGCCTTCGAGGTGGTGAAGGTCGTCCGGAAGGAGGAGCCCGAGCTCTTCGACGGGGAGCTCTCACGCCAGGTCCACGAGATGCTCGAGGAGGCCATCGCCTGTGAGGCGCAGTTCGCCGAGGACCTCCTCGGCGGCGGGGTGGTCGGCATGTCCGTCCGCGACGTCCGGCAATATCTCGAATTCTGCGCCGATCAGCGCCTCGCCACCCTCGGCTTCGCCAGGCGCTACGGAGCCAGGAATCCCTTTTCGTTCATGGACCTCCAGGACGTGCAGGAGGTCGCGAACTTCTTCGAACGCCGCGTCTCGGCCTACCAGGTGGGCGTCAGCGGCGAGGTCGAGTTCGATGCTTCCTTCTGACGTCGAGAAGATCGCCGCCGGCCGCCTCGTCGAGGCCCGGCTGATCGAGATGGTCTTCCCGGAGCAGACCAACCACTACGGGACGCTCTTCGGAGGTCAGGCCCTCGCGCTGATGGACAAGGCCGCGTTCATCGTGGCCTCCCGCTACGCCCGTCGGACGGTCGTCACCGCCAGCAGCGAGCGGTGCGACTTCCATGTGCCCGTGCGCGAGGGGCAGCTCGTCGAGCTGATCTCCCGCGTGGTCTCCACGGGAACGACCTCCATCACCGTCGAGGTGGATCTCTACTCGGAGGACCTCCTCAGCGGAGACCGCCAGCTCGGGACGCGAGGGCGTTTCGTCCTCGTCGCCCTCGACGCCCACGGCAAGCCCACCAGCGTGCCGGCCCTCACCACCACCCGGGCCGATGCCTGAGCTCTGGCCGATGGCGGCATACGGCGGAAAGTCGTCGTGGAAGCGCAATCCATCCTCGCGATCGACCACGCGGGTTCAGAGCAGGCGGCGCGCCTCATCGTCGAGGGGGGCTCCGACAGCTTCAGCCCAATCATGGGGTCGGGAAGGTATTTGCACCCTGGTAAAAATCTCGATATATTACCCGGGTCAAATTTCCAAAAGAGAGGGGAAGGGGATAGAGGCCCGAATGTCGACCGAAAAACCAAGTCTTTACGCATGTTTCGAGAGCGAGACCCTGGTCTCCCATGGCCCCCTCGAGGAGGTGGCCTCCGCCGCGCGACGGCGCCTTGATGAGCAGCCGGATGCGATCCTGGCGCTCTTCGCCGATGACACCGGCCGCCCAGTCGACCTCGATCTACGGGGGAGCGTCTCGGACGTCCTCGCGCGGCTGCGCGGCCCGCCGATGGAGCCGAGACCGAGGGGTCGGCCAAGGCTCGGCGTCGTGGCAAAGGAGGTCACCCTGCTTCCCCGGCATTGGGAGTGGCTCGCCGGGCAGCCCGGCGGCGCCTCCGTCACCTTGCGCAAGCTCGTCGAGTCCGCGCGCCGTGCTTCGAGCCCCGCGGACGCCACCCGTCGGGCCGAAGAGGCCACCTACTGCTTCATGTCCTCGATGGCCGGGAATTACCCGGGCTTCGAGGAGGCGTCCCGCGCCCTCTTCGCCCACGATTATCCCCGCCTCGACGCCCTGATCGCGGGCTGGCCGGTCGACATACGCGACCACGTCCGCCGCCTCCTCGATCCCGCGGCCCGCGGCGCCTGAGCGACCCGATCGGCGGCCATCGAGACGTCGCGATAGATCCACTGGATCGGATGGATGGGAGAGAAGTTCGCTTGATGGAGTCAGCGTCGATGCGACGATCCATTCGATCGGAAGGAATCGCTCGAGTCATCCTCCCGATGGACGAGAGGAGAGGTAGGTATCCATGCTCGACGAGCTTGTCGCAAGGGGCCTCGATGGATCGAGCGGCTCGAGGAGATAGGGCTCACGAAACGCAAAACCGATCGTCTCGGTCGAACGATGAGGAGGCGCCTGAACGATCTCGGCCCTGCGTGAAATGCCCTGCGTGAAATGGAGGTGCGCGATTTTCCATTTATCCGAGGGATCGGGTAGGTAGGGGGGCTCGCGCGCTCTGTGGAGCGGCACCCGCCTCGTCCCACATCGGCGTCGAGGTTCCCACGATCCACGTCACGGCAGCCACCCAATCGCGGACCTGGAGCTCCCATGCCCCTCGCATCTCAACGAATGCTCTCTACTGCTACCCTCCTGCTCTTCACCGGCTTCGCGCTGGGCTGCGGGAGTTCCGACTCCGGCTCCGACCCGCTGGGAGGCGAGCCGGTGGGTTGCCCGGAGCTGCGGCTCGCGGCCAGCGCGGCGATGCCCCTGGAGAGGATCGGGGTCGAGGGGATCCCGCCCCACTTCGAAGGCTACCTCGCGGCGAAGGTCACCGCCGACGACGGCGCCGCGGCGAGCGTCACCCTGGTGGCGAGGATGGAGGACTCCGACGAGATCGTCCTCCACGCGCCCATCCATCCCATGGGCCTCGCCGAAGGCGGCGAGGTGATGGTGGAGATCGCCGACGAGAAGGGGCGGGCTTGTGAGCCCGTCGCCTTCCGGGTGCTCCCGCTCCCAGCCGCGCCCGGGGCCACCCAGGCTCTCTACGATGGCGTCGGGAAGCTCATCGAGGGGCAGGCGCGATATTTCGAGACGACTTTGGAGGAGCTCAGGGACGCGACGGCAGAAGAGCTCCCCGCGCACCTGCTGCCTCTCTACCTCGCCCAGCACAGCCACGACGATCCCGAGAATCCGAACTCCTTCCAGGCGCTCCTCGCCGGCACCGCGCCCGATCTCGAGGGCGTCGACGTCGACCTGGACCTCCTCGATCGCCTCCTCGCCCACCTCGGCCTCCTCGCCGGGCTCGACGAGAGCCTGGAGCGCCTCGATCAGCTCCTGGACGACGAGGGCGAGACCTCCGGGATCCGGCGGATGCGATCCGGCCTCCACGCCCTGAGCGGCCCGAAGAACGCGTTCCAACTCGACGCCGAGATGGAGATGGCGCAGTGGGCGAGGAGCTTCCAAGGCGATACGGGACTCGCCGAGGCGACCAGGGGACTCGCCTCCGGGGTGGGGCTCCTGGGCCTCGTCCCCGTCCCCCAGGTGAAGGCGGGGTCGATGGTGGCGGGGACGGGGCTCTTCACCTTCCTCAAGGCCACGGAGGCCGCCTCGAAGCTCCTCCCCTCGCGCTTCGTCTCCCTCGACTTCGAGCTGAGCCCGCCGTCGTTCGCGGAGGACGACCCGTCCACCGGTCATTGGCATAACGTGATGGTCGTGGCGGCAAGCGAAGGATGGGAGCTCGATCGTGCGATCCTCGAGAGCCTCCTCCAGCTCGTCAAGGTGAAGGGTGGCTACGACGGGTGGATCAACCGCTTCGCCCCCAAGGGCTTCATGTCGAGCCTCGGGAACCACCTGAGGAATCGAGCGGTGGGATCGGTGATCGGCCTCAGCGCGGACGGCTCGGACATCCTCTCCATCCCCCCCGCCGAGACCGAGCCCATCGACATCACCGAAGATCCATGGAGCTTCGCGGAGGTCTCCTACGTCTTGGAGCAGGACGGGAGAGAGGGCTATCGCCTCGACGCCAGCTGGGAGGGAGACGACGTGGGTGAGATCCAGATCGGCACCGCCCTCGGCAGCTTCGGAGGCCAGCACCTCTACACCCGAAAGACGCTGACGGTGGAGCCGCTGTCGATTCGCATCGAGCCGAACTCCGTGGCGGTGGAGCCTGGCGAGACGGTCGAGTTCCGGGTCGACGTCCCCAACGCCCATGACGGCAGCCTCTCGTTCCACGCGGAGAACGGGATGATCGTCGTGCAGCGCCAGGCGGATGGCTCCTACCAGGTTCGATACACCGCTCCCGACACGCAGGACGGCCTCCCCGACATCCTCACTGCGACCAGCGAGTCCGAGAGCGGGCTCCTCTCCAACCCGTCGAGGCGCAAGCCGTTCGCCGTCGCGGGGATCCGCAGCACCAACGCCTTCATCGAGATCTCGCCGGCAGGGATCTGCGTTAAGTCGAAGGAGACGCAGACCTTCGTCGCCGAGGTCTTCAACCTGGACGACGACGCCGTCCGCTGGGAGGCCACCCACGGGACCATCTCCAGCTCCGGCGACTTCAAGGCCCCGGAGGGTTCGGGGACCGCGGTGATCACGGCGACCAGCGTCTGGGACGAGGGCGTGAGCGCCTCCATCTCCGTGCGCTTCGGGAGCTGTCTGTGCAATTGGTCTGCCCGTATGAGTGGCGGCTCGCTCTCCTCGTTCGGTGGGAGCCAGTTTTCGCTCACGGCGCAGGAGGGGCGGCTCACCACGCTGGCCTTCGGGATCGCCGCCGACAGCCCTCTCTTCCCGGCAGCGTTGATCGGCGACATCGAGGGCGGGCCGCTGCTCGGACACGCGGGCTCCGGAGCCTTCTCCTTCGGCGGGTCCTACCGCGTGGAGGGCCTCGACGATTCGGAGGCCTTCGGCACCATCGCGCCGCTCCTGCTCTCCCTGGAAGAGTTCGCCGTCCAGGATGGAAAGCTGCGGATCCGGGGCAACGTGCAGGGGACCATCTATTGGGAGAGCATCCGGGACGAGAGGCCGGAGGAGGAGGACGACTGGCCCGGGACCTTCGAGATGTCGTTCGACGGCACCCTCGACGCGCATCCCTTCGTTCCCGAGATCTTCTCCTGCGACCCGTTTGGCTGAGAGTTTGTGAAGAATCCACAGACTCTCCCGAGGGGGAGGCGAGCAGACGAAGACGAGGCCTTTCGCTCGCGCTGAGCGGGGCGTCGACGATCCCACGCCTGCGGCTGGAGACACTCAGCGTGTCTCCAGATCCTTCAGTCCCACAGTGGCGGAGATGAGGATCGGATCGTGGACCGGGGCGAGCGGGGGCGCGTACGCGAGGTCGAGTGACGAGATCTCGTCGAGGGTCATCCCGGCAGTGAGGCAGGTGGCGTAGACGTTGATACGCCTCTGGACCCCCTCGCTCGCGATCTGCTGGGCGCCGAGGAGCCGTCGACTCCCCTTCTCGATGGTGAGGACCGTGGTGACCGGTGCGGATCCCGGATAGCCGTGCCCGCGGGTGCGATGCCTCGACTCGGATCGAATGGCGTCGAGGCCGAGCGCCTGCGCCTCGTGGAGGTTGAGCCCTGTCCGTCCCGCCTGCAGATCGAGGACCTTGAAGGCGGCAGTTCCGACGATTTCGCGGAAGCGCTCACCGGCCCCCGTGACGTTCGCGCCTGCGTGGAGGCTGGGAGATCCCGCCGACGCAGAGGGGCTGGCGCGCCTGGAGGAGTCGTTCTGGCATCGGCTGCGGTCGAGCTTGGGCTCGCCCTCATCATCGACTCCAGCGAGGTACGCGTCTCCATACCGGCAGGGCATCCGCTCCGACTGCTGTGGGCGAGTGATTCGGGCATTTGGTGGCCGATCGTGCCAAGCTCCGGGCCCATGAGCATCTCTCGCCTTTTGACGATCGACAGCGACTACATCGGCCCCGGCTTCGCCGCCTGCTACCTGCGGGTGCAGGGGGAGGAGGCGGCCTTCATCGAGACCAACACCGCCCACGCCGTCCCGAGGCTCCTCGCGGCGCTCCGCGACGAGGGCCTGGATCCGAAGCAGGTGCGCTGGGTGATCGTCACCCACGCTCATCTGGATCACGCGGGCGGTGCCTCGGCCTTGTTGCAGGCGTGTCCGGAGGCGACGTTGGTGGCGCATCGGCGCGCCGCCCGCCACCTGATCGACCCCTCCCGGCTGGTGGCGAGCGCCCAATCGGTCTACGGCGAGGAGGCCTTCGCGAAGATGTACGGCAGCCTCGAGCCGATCCCGGCGGAGCGGGTGCGCGCGGTGGAGGATGGTGACACCATCGAGCTGGGCAGCGCGACCTTTTGCTTCCTCCATACGAGGGGGCACGCGAACCACCACGTCGCGGTCCATGATCCCGAGCGGCGCACGGTCTTCACCGGTGACACCTTCGGCCTCGCCTATCCTCACCTGCAGCGGGCCGGCCGCTTCGCCTTCGCATCCACGAGCCCCACCGACTTCAACGCCGCAGAGGCCCGCAAGAGCGTCGATCGGATCCTGTCGCTGGGCACGCCCACCGCGTGCCTCACCCACTTCGGCGAGGTGGATCAGCTCGAGACGATGGCGGCGCAGCTCCGCCGCTGGATCGATCGCTCGGAGGTACTGGAGGAGCTGGTGCCCACCCTCGATCCGGAGGAGGCCGAGGAGGTGGTCGCCGACGCCCTCATCGAGGCGATGGACGAGGAGGCCTCCGCGGTGGGACTCGAGCTGGACCCGGACGATTGGAAGCTCCTGGACATGGACATCCGCCTCAACGCCCAGGGGCTGATCTTCGCGGCGAACCGCCCTCCTCGCTGATTGCATTCGAGGGCGGCGCGAACGCCCGCGACCACGGCGTCTACGCGGGGATCAGCCCGAAGCGTTGGACCATCCGATGCGGCCCACGCAGCCCGAGTGGAAGCGATCGGCAATGTTCGGGATCCGGGGGAACGCTGCCAAGCGGAGCCGCATTGCGACAGCCGGCGCCGGGCTGGGGCCGACGTCCTCAATCCTCCCTCCCTCCCCCGATCGGTTCGCGGGCGGGAGGTTCGACCAAGGGGAGGCGGACGCGGAAGGTCGAGCCTTCGCCGGGGGCGCTCTGGAGCTCGATGGCGCCGTGGTGGGCCTGGACGAGGCGGCGGGCGACGGAGAGCCCCAGGCCCACGCCGGGGATCCCCTCGGCGGGGCCGGAGCTTCGGCGGAAGGGCTCGAAGATGGTCGCCTGTTCCTGTGGGGGGATCCCGAGGCCCTGATCCGAGACCTCGAGGATCGCCCAGCGGTCGAGGGCGGAGAGGCGCACGTCGACGGGGCCGCCGGCGGGCGAATATTTGATCGCGTTACCGACGAGATTTCCCAGGACCTGCGAGATCCTCGTGGAGTCGAAGCAGGCCCGGACGGGGTCGTCGGGCAGGGCGCAGCGGATCTCGTGGATCTCCGAGACGTCGGTGTAGAGCGCGCAGGTGTCGCGCACGACCTCTCGGAGATCGCCCGGCTCGAGCTGAATCTCGAAGCGACCCGCCTCGATCCGGCTGACGTCGAGGAGATCGTCCACGAGGCGATTCATCCGATCGACCTGGCGTAGCAGCCGCTTCACCTGCTTTCGTTGCGCCTCGGTCTCCGCCCTGCGCTCCGCGAGCTGAGCGGCGGTTCGGAGGGCGGTCATCGGATTGCGAAGGTCGTGTGCGACGCCTGCGAGGAAGGTGAGCTGCTGTTCGCGCTGCGCCGCCAGCCGATCGAGCATCTCGTTCACGTCGGCGCCGATGGCCTGGATCTCCCTCGAACCTCCTTCGGGGATCCGCTTGGTGGGATCGGTCGCGTGGGCCTCGAGCGCGCGACGCAGCCGGACGATGGGGAGGTAGATCACCCGCCGCGCGAAGAGGCTGACGAAGACGACGTTGATCAACGCGAACAGGACGCTGATCGCGGCGAGGACGATGGCGATTCGGCTCCAGCGCCCTGCGTTCACGATGGTCGTGTCGGCCTCCGACTCGATCACGGAGAGGAACTCGGTGGCGACAGCGTTCGCCTCCTGGAAGTCGGAGAGACGAGCCGTCCTCTTCGTCGGGTGCACGCTCAGTACGTCCCGGCGCAAGGCCCCGATCGTGGAGTCGAGCCGGGCGAAGCTCTCCGTCGCTTCGGGGCTCTTGGGGAGCCGTCGTACGACGTCGAGCCAGTGATCGAGGCGGGCCCCGGAGACCCGCGCGTCCTCCTGCCAGCTCGGATCGCCCGTCTCGCCGAAGAGCTCGTGGGATCGGGCGGCCCGAAAGAGGTTGAACTGGATCTCCACCACGGCGTGATCGGCGCTGAGCGCCTGGCGGAGGTATGTCGTGAGCAGCACCAACCAGACCAACGAGATCACGAGGGCGGCGATGAGGAGCAGCACCAGGCCCGAGAGCCCAGTCCCGAGGAGCAGGAAGCGATTGCGGAGGCTCGGCGGGCGGCGCATGCCGCCTCAAGGTGGGTCGCAGCCGTCTCATGGGCCAGCTTCTGCCTCGGGCGCGCGCCTTGGAGGGCGGCGGGCCAATGATGGCCGCTATGTGTCGGCGTCAGCAGTGGCGGGGAAGGGCTCCGCGATCTCAGGGGAGCGGCCGGCCTGGCCCGGGGGGCGCAGGAGCGCGCCGAAGCCCACGGCCGCGTTTCCGCCGGATCGGCTGATCTGATAGCGCTCGAGCTTGTTGTAGAGGGAGCGCCGGCTGATGCCCAGGATCTTGGCCGTCTTGTTCTTGTTCCAGCCGTAGGCGTCGAGGGTGCGGGCGATGACGGTGCGCTCGACCTCCTTCATCTTGGTGCCGATGGTGACCCGGATGGAGGAGAGGTCCGCGTCGTCACGGTGGATCATCCGGGGCAGGAGCTCCGGGGTGAGCTGGCCGCCGGTTCCCAGGATGACGGCGTGCTCGATGACGTTGCGGAGCTCGCGGACGTTGCCCGGCCAGGGGTAGCGGACGAGGAGCGAGAGGGTCTCGGCGGCGACGACGGGGATCGTCTTTTTGTAGCGCGCCGAGAAGCGCTCCAGGAAGGTGGAGACGAGGAGGGGGATGTCATCGCGGCGCTCTCGTAGAGGGGGGAGGTCGATGGGGAAGACCTCGAGGCGGTAGTAGAGCTCCTCGCGGAAGCTCCCGGCGCGGACGAGGGCGAGGAGGTCGCGGCCGGTGGCGGCGATGAGGCGGACGTCGCTGGGTCGCGCCCTGCCGTCGTCGCCCGCCACGACGCGATTGCCGTCGAGGAGGCGGAGCAGCTCGACCTGGGACGGGGGATCGAGGGCGTCGATCTCGTCGAGGAAGATCGTACCTCCCCTGGCGTGATCGACCCGGCCGTCGACGTCGGCGTCGTCGCCCAGGTGGCGGCCGAAGAGGGCTTCTGCGATCCGATCCTGTGAGATCGAGGCCACGTGGAGGGCCACGAAGGGGCCGTGGGAGCGGGCGGAGCCGGCGTGGATGGAGCGGGCGCAGCTCTCTTTGCCGGTGCCGCTCTCGCCGCGGATCAGGACGGCGGCCTCGATGCGGGAGGCGAGGCCGATCTTCTCGAAGATCGCGCGCATGGCGTTCGAGCGGGAGAGGAGGCCGTCGTGCTCCATCACGTCGTCGCGTTCGTCGACGGGGACGTGGCCTGCCTTCAGGGCGCCGCGTCGGACCTTCGCCACCACCGCCTGGAGCTGGCCTGGATCCACCGGCTTGGTGAGGTAGTCGACAGCGCCTGCCTTGAGGGCCGAGACGGCGGTCTGGAAGTCGGCGTGGCCGGTGAGGATGAGGACGGAGGCCTCGGGGAGCTGCTCCCGTACGATCCGGATGAGCTCGAGGCCGCTGCGCCCGGGCATCACCAGATCGGTGATGACCAGATCGTAGGGCTCAGCGCGGAGCCGGGCCTCGGCCTCTTCGGTGCTGGCGGCGGCGTGTACCTCATGGTCGTCCCGGCGGAGGAGATCGACGATCGCCTCCAGCGAGTTGCTCTCGTCGTCGACGACCAGGATGCGAAATCCAGTCAAGATCCGACTCCTCTCGATTCCTGGGCTTCCCCGGATGGGCAAGACCGCGGCAACATTAAGCACGCTGGTTCCCACGCCAAGTGCAAACCGCGCTCGCTGGCGAGGGGGGCGGGAACGCTACGGAGCCGTGTGCTGGGGGCGACGGCTCCTTGCGCTACAGGAGGACGAGAGAGGCGCGCTCCGTTCGGTGGGTGGGGCGTCATGCTGCCGGGTAGGGGCGCCCTCCCTCTGCGCTATTGGAGGAAGAGACAGCTGTGCTGCATTCGGTGGGTGGGGCGTCAGGCTCCCGGGCAGGGACGCTGGTAGCTCACGATGATCTCGGAGTCCGGACGGGGGATGCCGAGCGGCGAGAAGTCGATGGCGTTCGAGATCGGATCGTAGGTCCAAGCTCGTGAGCCCGACGGGAACCTCGCTGGCCTGGGGACGCCGTTGACTTCGAGCTGGAGATCCAACTCGTCGACGGCGCCGTCCCCGTTCGAGTCGCCGGGCCGTTCGCTGAGGAAGAAGCGCTGGGGGGAGTTGCGCATGGACGGCATGGAGAAATTGGGCTCCCACTCCGAAGCGTCGGCGCTCAGATCGCAGAGGTCGAGCCAGAGACCCTCGGTGGCGTCGGCAGCCGCGCCTAGGCGGTTCGCCGGCTCGATCAGGCAGCCAGGGCTCCCTTGCGGCGTGCCGCCGATGACGTGGAGCCTGAACAGGTTCGAGTTCCGCGGGCCTTTGATGCCTATGAAAAAATCGATGTAGTCGTCGAGGCTGCGCCCCCAGGCGAAGGACGCATCGTCTCTCGCGCTGACGAAGACGATCGAGAGCGCAGCGTCAGCTCGGAGAAAGCCGGCGTTGCCGTCGTCCCAAGGGCCGTCGTGGCGCGAATCCCTGGTCTCGAGGATCAGCGGCTCGGAGAGAGCTCTGAAGGCGGCCTCGAAGGGAAATCCACTGTTGTGGCAGACGCCGACGTCGACGTTCTTCATCCAACGATCGATGAGGTCATCGGCGGGGTTCGTGACGATCCGATGGGCTCCGTCGATGGGGTGGAATCTTCCGTCCTCCCCGCCCTGGGCCGCGCCGCCGCAACCATGGGCCGGCGCGAGGCCGGTGGTGGTCACCGCCAGATGGAGGTCTACGGAGTGGTGGGTGAGCCATTGGGGGAAGGCCTCCAGGTGATCGAGGAGGCGCTGCCGATGGGGCGCCATCGTCTGCGTGTTGTCGATGACCCAGAGGACGTCGGCCTTGGGACGTCCCGGCATGTGAAAGACGTCCGTCACGAGGGACTCCGGATCTGCCTCGCCTTGGAGCTTGGCGAGCAGCGCCCGATCCTTGGCGAAGCCGATCGAGATCGACGCCTCTTCGCTGCCGAGCGCCTTGGGCCTGAACCCGAAGGCGAAGCCGGCCCGCTCGCCGGGGAGCAGGGGCTGCGGCGTGGCGGGAGCGTCTACGAGGAGGAAGACCTCGGGATCCCAGACCGAGGCCTGATCGATCCCGCCCAGCGTGATCGGGCCCTCGCAGCGGTTGGTCACGACGAGGGAGCGCTCGAGGGTTTGGCAGCCGAGGTCGGTGGTTCCGAAGTCGATCGCCGCCGGCGCGAGGGTGACGCAATCCTCCGCCTCGATGCCGCCACCCCCGAACCCACCGGGAGCGCCGCCGCCGTTTCCACCTTCAGCCGTTGCGTCGCCGCCTTCGACCGGAGCGAGGCCGCCGGAGCAGGCGGCGAGCAGGGCCAGGAAGGGCGCAGCGATCGTCGATCTCATGGGGACTCCAGGCTGGCGACCCTCGATCGGGACGGGCGGGGTGGGGCCATACGCCGCTCCATTGGTCGAAGCAGATCGGTGCATGCGAGGCGGCCGCCGTCGCGAAGTGCAGATCGGAGACCGCAGCGCGATGGTTCCAAATCGTCGGGGGCATCACCCGCATGGATGTAAGCCTACCTCCGATCGGATCATCCGAGGAGACGAGGGCAGGGCGCGCGTCCCGTGTGGACTGCTGTTAGAGTCCTGACATGCCATCGATCACCGACATCGCAGGGATCCGAGTGGGGCACGCCACCGATCTGGACGGCGGCACCGGCTGCACCGTCCTCCTCTTCGACGAGCCCGCGATGGGCGGGATCGACATCGGCGGGGGCTACGCGTCGCTGCGGCAGGCGGACTCGCTCCGGCCGGGGGGGCGGGTGAACGAGGTCCACGGCTTCCTGCTCACGGGGGGCTCGGCCTTTGGGATGGACGCCGCCAGCGGCTGCATGGCGGCCCTCGAGGAAGACGGGATCGGCTTTCTGGCGTCGGTGGCGAGGATCCCCACGATCCCCACGGCGGTGCTCTTCGATCTGGGCTTCGGGATGAGCGATCGCCGGCCCGACGCGGAGATGGGCCGCCGGGCCTGCGAGGCCGCCAGGGGCGGGCCGGTGCAGGAGGGCAACGTCGGGGCGGGGACCGGCTGCACCGTCGCCAAGCGCCTGGGCTACGACCTGGCATGGAAGGGCGGCCTCGGCAGCTATAGCGCCAAGGTCGGGCCGTGGACGGTGGGGGCGCTGGCGGCTGTGAACGCCTTGGGTGACATCTACGATCCCTACATCGGCGCGCCGATCGCGGTGGCCCGGGGACCGGAGACGGGCTGGCGGCGGCCGGCAGCGGAGGCCCCGGTCGAGGGCGCCCCGGCCAAGGCGGGCACCTCCGGTCTCGACGGCGGCAACACCACGCTGGTGGTGGTCTGCACCGACGCGCCCTTCGATCGCAACCAGCTCTGCCACCTGGCGCGGATGTCCCACGATGGCCTCGCCCGCGCGATCCGGCCGGCGCATACGCCCTTCGACGGCGACGTGGTCTTCACCGCCTCCACCGCGCCACGCGACGTGATGCGCGCCGACGATCTGACGCTGGCGGAGGTGGGGACCGTCGCGATCGAGGTGGTGGCGCAGGCGATCGTCCGCGGGGTGCGGGCCGCGAGGACCCTCCACGGCGTGCCGGGGCTCGCTGGCGCGTAGGCGACTGGTGCCGAACGGAGTCCCTGCTGCGACGAACGATGCGGGGCTGCGGCCGACGTGCTCAGTCCTCCCTCCCTGCGTCGTAGCTGCGGCTACGACTCAGTCGGTCGTCCTTGCGCGCGCCGCCCTCGCTCCTCGCCTCGCTCGTCTCGCGACGGGACCGTTCGACACCAGTCCCCTGGGCCGGCAGCGGATTCGTCCTGGCAGGAGCCCATGGGCGTTCATAGATCGTTCGACCGGAGCCGATGCGCCCACGTCCAAGAGGGCTCGCATCGATCCGGAGGAGATCTCCGATGCGCTGGGACTCGGGTAGACGCTGGCTCCTCTTGGTGTCGATGCTGGCGGAGCCGCTGCTCCTCGTGACAGCAGGGTGTGCCACCGACTGCGACGTGGCGTGTGGGAAGCTCGAGTTCTGCGGTCAGCTCCCCGACATCAGCCGCGATACGTGCATCGAGCGCTGCAAGGATCGCAAGGATCGCAACGGCGATGCCACGCGGCTCTGCGCCGACTGCCTCCACGGCTCCTCATGCAACACCGTCCGCAAGGGGGGCTGTGTGGACGACTGCCGGCCGGTGGTGGCCTCCGAGGCGGACGGGGGCGGCGTCGGAGGTGCGGCTGGCGCCGACGGGCAGGGCGGCGAGGGTGGCTCGGCTGGAGAGGGAGCCGGCGGTGCCAAGCCCTGACTGGCTCGGAGCCTGTATGGTAACCACCCCCGCGCAGGGCGGAGGCGATCTTCTCGTACGCGCTGCGCGCAAAGGACTCCTTCTATGAGGCCCGCCGGAGTGTTGGACGGTGGCGCCTGCCCGGCGTCCGCCTCCATCCTCGCGCGCCCGATCTGATATGGAAGGCGA
Source organism: Vulgatibacter incomptus (assembly GCA_040391605.1). Taxonomy (GTDB): domain Bacteria; phylum Myxococcota; class Myxococcia; order Myxococcales; family Vulgatibacteraceae; genus Vulgatibacter; species Vulgatibacter incomptus_A. The sequence continues at coordinate 43,849 of JBEBXK010000012.1, read as the reverse complement.
TTCGATTTCCATTGGCTGCCCAGGAGTTCGCCCCATGGACGTACATCCGCATCCGCTCCTCGCCATCGCCGGCCTCTTCGGGCTGGGGATCCTCCACGGCGTGGGCCCCGATCACCTCGCGGCCCTCGGCACCCTCGCCGCCAGGCGCGGCAGCCTCCGCGCAGCGATCGGCGTGGCGATCCGCTTCGGCCTCGGACACGCAGGGGTCCTCGCGGTCGGGGCCGCTCTGAGCCTGATCCTCGGCCTGGCGATCCCGGAGGCCTTCGAGCGGGCGGCCGAGCTCTTCGGCGGCTCGTTGGTGGTGCTCCTGGGGGCGGCGGCGCTGGTGGAGGCGCTGGGGCTGCGGATCCACAGCCATCCCCACGGCAAGGACGGCGGGCACGCGCATCCTCACGTTCACTTCGGACGCGAGCACGAGCATCGAGGCGGTCACGGGCATGGGCATGGGCACGGCGCCACCTTGGTGGGCGCGCTCCTGGCTGTGTCGGGTCTGCGGGGCCTTCTTCTTCTGCTGCCCGCCGCCGCCACCCGATCGCCTCTGGTGCTGGGAGGCGCGGTGGTCGCCTTCGGCGTCGGCGTGATGGTCTCGATGGTGGCGGCAGCGCTGATCGGCGCCGCTGCGTCCTACGCCGGAGGGAGGGCAGGGCTGCGGCCCAGCGCCCGCTGGATCCGAGGCGTCGTCGGCGCGGCGTCGATGAGCGTCGGCGTGTTCTGGGTCATCGCCGCCTGGTGAGCTGAGACGCTTCTCTAAGTGAAGCGTGTTCGGTGGCGCCCGCCCGCACGTGACGTCTGATTCCGCGACGCCACGTGCCGGGCCGTGATCAGCTATCAGAAGTAGAGATAGCCGCCGATCGCGGGGAGGAGGCCGAGGTCGAAGTCGGTGCTGACACCGCCGATCTGCAGGTCGAGCATCGAGAACATGAACTGCAGCGAGAACGCCTCGGTGAGTCGCGCCTCCACGCCGGGGCCTGCGTAGAGGCGGACGCCCAGGACCTGGCCTTCCCGGCCCGCCCGAGGGATGAACTGCACGCCGCCGCGGAGGAAGACGGAGGCGAGCTTGCTGGAGATCGCCTGGTACTGCGCGCCGCCCCCGATGGCGTAGAAGGTCGGCGGATCGCGGCCGTCCTGGATGCGATGCATGAGGCCGAAGGTCCCGAGGAGCGCCAGATCCGAGGAGAGGGCGTAGCGGGCCACCAGGCCCGCCGACTCCGAGACCTTCGAGAAGCCGCGCTCCGGGAAGAACTCGGCGCCGATGCTCAGCTCGCCGGGCGAGAGGACCGAGTTCGCCGAAGCCGTCGCGGGGAGGGCGAGGAGGACTGCGAGGACGATAAGGATTCTGCGCATGGAGGTTCTCCGCGATCCTCGATGGGGATCGCTCGTTGCTGAGAGCTGCTGGCCCTACCTAGTTTATAATTGTCCAAATGTCCAAGAGTGGATGGAGGCGGGAGCCCTCCTGCCATCCGGCGGATCCAGGACGCGCTTCAGCCGAGAATCCGAGGGGCGACGGGCGAAGGCCAAGAGCGCCTTCGCAGGCGTAGCGGGGGCTCGTCGCCTGTTGGCGCCGGCTCGAGGGGGGCGCCACCGAGAGCGCCGAGATTGGCAGGTGTGGCGCCCGGGCCAACTCCGGCCAGCGCGCCGACTCGGAGTCGGTTAGATTCCGCGCCTGGCTCTCGCGGCGCCGCCCGCCGTCCCCGGAGTTGGCCGGGGGCGCGGCGGCTGAATCGAAGCCCTCCCGCCATCGCAGGCGAAGGAGGGGCTGGCGCCGCGATTTCGCGTTCGAAAGGCGAAGAGATGGCGACGAAGACCAAGGTGGCGTTGATCGGTGGGACCGGCTACGGGGGCGCGGAGATCCTGCGCCGCCTGCTCTTCCACCCCCAGGTGGAGGTCGTGCGGGTCACCGCCGCCGACAACATCGGCAAGAAGGTGGGGGAGGTCCACTTCAACCTGGCCGGCCTCACCGAGCTGCGCTTCGAGCAGCTCCCGCCCAAGGAGGCCGCCGCCGGGGTCGACGTGGTCTTCCTCGCCATGCCCCATAAGACCACCGCCAAGGTGGCGATGGAGCTCTTCGATCTGCCGGTGAAGATCGTCGACCTCTCGGGCGACTTCCGCCTCCGCAGCGCCGCCGAGTACAAGGAGTATTACGGCGTGGATCACCCCGCCCCCGAGCGCCTCGGCACCTTCGCCTATGGCATGCCGGAGCTGAATCGCGAGGGGATCCGCGGCGCCCGCTACATCGCGTCGCCGGGCTGCTTCGCCACCACCATCGCCATGGGGCTGCTGCCGCTGGCCAAGGCGGGGCTGCTCCAGGGGCCGGTGCGCACCGTCGCCGCGACGGGCTCCTCGGGCAGCGGCGCCAACCCCCAGCTCACCACCCACCACCCGCTACGCTCGGTGAACCTGCGCACCTACAAGCCCCTGGAGCACCAGCATCAGCCGGAGATCCTCCAGACCCTCCACGACGCGGGGGCGGGCGAGACGGCCCTCGAGTTCATCCCGGTGTCCGCGCCGCTGCCCCGTGGGATCTTCGCCAGCTCCTTCGTCGACGTGGCGGAGTCCGTGACCGCGGAGCAGCTCGGCCGCGCCTGGCAGGCCGCCTTCACCGGCGAGCCCTTCATCCGGGTGGTCGAGGGCCGCTACCCCGAGGTGGTCGCGGTGGCGGGGAGCAACTACGTCGAGGTGGGCTTCAAGCTCTCCGAGCCCTTCGGCGGCCGTCGCTCGGTGGTCTGCTTCTCGGCTCTGGACAACCTGGTGAAGGGCGGCGCCGGCCAGGCGATCCAGGCCTTCAACGTGATGATGGGCTTCGAAGAGGACGCCACCTTGCGCGAGCCGGGCCTCTGGCCCTGAGCGTCGGCATGCGAGAAGAAGGAGCAAGACGATGAGCCTCTCTCAGCATCGAGGGCGGTGGTTCGTGGTGAAGATCGGCGGCGAGCTGGTGCTGCCCGGCAAGCTCGCCGCCGTGGCCCAGGGCCTCGGCGCGTTCCTCGAGGCGGGGATCAAGGTCGCCATCGTCCACGGCGGGGGGCCGCAGGCCACGGCGCTCACCCAGCGGCTGGGGCTCACGCCCACGCAGATCGCGGGGCGCAGGGTCACGGACGAGCCGATCCTCCAGGTGATGAAGCAGGCGCTGGCGGGAGAGGTGAACGTCGACCTCACAGCACAGCTTCGGGCCGAAGGGCTGCGGGTGGTAGGGCTGCATGGGGTGTCGGCGGGGCTGGTCGACGCGGTGCGCCGGCCGCCCCGGCTGATCAAGGGCGGCCCCGCCGAGCCGGTGGATCTCGGCCTCGTCGGCGACGTGGTCGGCATCGACACGGGCCTCCTCGAGGCCCTCGCCGCCGCGTCCTACGTCCCGGCCATCGCGTCGATCGCGGGAGACTCCAGCGGCAACGTCTACAACATCAACGCCGACACCATCGCCACCAAGGTAGCGGCGGCGCTGCATGCCGCCAAGCTGCTGCTCGTCGCAGGCGTCCCCGGCGTCCTGGCCGATCCGAAGGATCCTTCCACGCGGATCCCTCGCCTCGATCCCGAGGAGGTCGAACGACTCATCGAGAGCGGGATCATCAGCGGCGGCATGATCCCCAAGGTGCAGGACGCCTTGGGCGGCATCGCCTCCGGTATCGACGCCGTGCACATCTGCGGCGCCGGCCCGGGGGAGCTCCTCGCCGAGGCCTCCGAGCCGGGCTCCTCCGGCACCGTCTTTCGCGCAGCCTAGTCGTCAGATCTGGATGCCGGCGAAGACGCCCGGCCAGAATTTGAACCACGCGCCACCGGCTTTGGTCTGCCAGCCGTCGAGGAGGCCGAGGTCGGAGCGCTCGTCGCCGTCCCAATCGATGTAGGCGTTGAGGGTGGGACCCACCACCAGGGCGAAGTGCTCGGCGAGTCGAAAGCCCGCGCCGATCCGCAGGACGTTGAGCATGTCGGGGCCCGTCCGCCACGGGCTGCCGTCGTGGACGTTGTGGACGGTGAGGTCGACGTCGAGGAAGTCGATCCACGAGGTGTCCAGGGCGAAGTGGGTCCCCAGGCCGATGCCAGTGGTCCACCTCGTCTGCGGCTTGTCGAGCTTGGGCGAGATCCCCGCCGTGAGGATCCCGTAGGTGTGGCGCGCCCCCAGGAGGACGCCGACGTTCGCCGCGTTGACGTCGTTGCCGGAGAACTCCAGGCGGATCCTGCCCTTTCGGCTGAGGCTGAGGAGGCCGATCTGCGCGTCGGCGTCGTCCGCGAAGTTGAGGAGGCCGATCTGGGCGCCGTCCACCCGCCCGGACACGTTCACCAGGCCGATCTGCGCGCCGTCTACCGCGCCGCCCAGGTTGATCAGCGACGCCTGCAGCCCGTCCACCCTGCCGGCGTAGCCGACGGCCGCCGTCTGCAGGCCGCTCATCAGCCCCGGTGTGAAGGCGGCGCCGGTAGCCGCTTGCCAGCCCCTCATGTCGTTGCCGACCACGCTGGCACCGGCCGCGAATTGCACGCCCTCGAAGTCGCCCCCGACGATGTTGGCGCCGACCGCCGCCTGGAGACCGTCGCTGGCGCCGGCGGCGATGTTGACGCCAGCCGCGAGCTGCGCGCCGCTGAAGGAGCCCTGGACAGCGTTGGCCCCGATCGTCATCTGGAGCCCCTCGGCGGAGGCGCCGACGTAGTTGATCCCCACCCCGAGCTGTGCGCCGTTGAAGGAGCTCTGGACGATGTTGGCCCCGACCGCCACCTGGAGACCTTCGCCGGAGCCGCCGAGGTGGTTGAGCCCCACAGCGAGCTGGGCGCCGACCAGGTCTTTGCCTGCCCAGTTGGCCCCCACCGAAGCCTGGACGCCGTTGATGCCGTTCTCGACGACGTTCGCGCCGACGGCGCCCTGATAGCCCTCCATCGAACCGCCCACGGAGTTGGCGCCGACGGAGAGCTGCGTGCCGCTGGCGTCGCCACCCACCGAGTTGGCGATGTAGGCGAGCTGGGCCCCGTTCATCTCTTCGTCGACCAGGTTGAGGCCGAGGCTGAGCTGCGCGCCGTCCAGCTTCGTGGTGCGGCCGGCGAGGAGGCTGAGGCCGAAGCGGGTGGTCGTGCGGCGGGAGGCCCTGGCGCCGTCGAGGCCCGGCAGGATCATGAAGCTGAAGGGGACGAGCTCCGTCTCGTCCTCCGGCGCCGGCCCGGCGCCTCGACTCATGGTGGCCTCTCTGGACACAGGCTGAAAGCTGGCGCGGTGGAGGGTCTCGCGCCTGCCCTCGGAGAGGGTGATCCGGGCGGCGTAGAGCGAGGCTCCGTGGTCGACGGTGAGCTCGTACTCCCCCGGCGCCAGGCCGAGCTCCACCGGCATGTCGGCGTGCTTGCGCAGCTCCACCACCAGCCGCCCCGAGGCGTCCCGGACGAAAACCTTACCCGCCAGCGAGTCGTCCAGGATCAGCCCGGCGGAGGTGGCCCGCAGATCCGTCATCACCAGATCGCCCGAGCCGACGAGCTGCATCTCGTAGGCGGGGTGCTGGGCTCCCGCCTGGGTGCGCTCGGTGTGGGAGAGGGTCTCGCGGAAGGCGTAGGCGTATGCCTCGTTCAAGGTGACCTTGCCGCTCCCGGAGGTGTCGGCGGCCCCGCGGAGCCCGGAGACCAGGTGGTGGGTGAAGAAGGAGGCGCCGATCCGATCGGATTCCTGGGCGGCCTCGTCGGCGGAGCTCGCGGTGAGGAAGGCGTGGCCCTTCACCGAGGTGGAGGTGTCCACGAGGAAGGCGGGGCGCGCCACGCCTCCCTTACGCCTGGTGAATGCTCCTGACGCACAGGAGTCGAGGATCGCCACCCGCACCTCCGCCGGCAGCTCGTCGAGGGCGTGTCGGAGCTCGTCGTAGCCGAAGCGCTCGCGGCCCAGGAGGAGGCCCTCCTCGTCGGAGTGGCCGGAGTAGTAGAAGAAGAGCTCCACCCGCTCGCCGACGTCGCGGGCCGCCTCGAGGCGGTGGCGCATCGAGGTGAGGCCGTGCTGGAGCGAGGCGCGATCGGGGTCCAGGAGCAGCAGCTGATCCGAAGCCGCCACGCCGCCGAGCTCGCCGAAGACCGCTGCCATGGCGGCGGCGTCGGTGCCCGCGTAGCGCAGCCGCAGCCTCCCTTCGCCGCCGTCGTTGGCGCCGGCTACCAGGCTGAACCTCCGGGTCGGCGCGGCGGCGGCTTCGGCAGGCAGGGCGACGAGGAGCGCGCCGAGGATCGCGAGACCCGTGACCAGGCGCCTCGCGTCGAGAGACGAGCCGGACATCGGCCGTCTCGTCTCCTTCCGAGCCGAGGGCGATCGTCTCGTCTGGGCCGGAGCGAAGGCAGAAGACGTCGTGTGGTCAAGCCGTGCCGGAGCGGAGCGCCGGGAGGCTGGGTACAGGTCCTGCGTCATGGCGTCTTCCTTACGAGGATCGAGGTCTGCTCGAGCTCTTCGGGGAGCTGGAGTGGCTCCCGATCGGCGGCCGGGTCGGCGGCGAGCGAGCGGGCGGCGGCGAGGGCCGTCTCCACCGCGAAGGGCGCCGAGGAGGTGATGAGGATGAAGCGCTCGAAGCGCGGCGCGTCGTCCAGCTCGTAGGCGCGGGGGAGCGGCACCGCCCCTCCAGCGGAGAGGGTCGCCGCGCTGCCGCCGGCTGCGGGATGGTGGAGGGTGACTGCGCCGCCGCCGTCGATGGAGACGATGGCGCCATAGGGCCGCCCCGCCGCGGTATAGCTGAGCTGGATCAGATCGTGGGCGCGCACCTCGGCGCCGGGCGGCAGCACCTCGGCTTCCCCGCTGCGGCTCCGGTGGATCTGGAGGCCAGGCTCCATCCCCTTGAGGCGGATCTCGTCGAGGGGAGCCTCGCCGGTCGCCGGGGGATCAGCGGGGATGAGCAGGAGGAGCGCCACCGCCGCGGCGATGGGGCTCGCCGCCGCGACGGCCCAGACCAGCGGCCGGCGTCTCGCCTCTCTCCCGTCGCGCAAGCGGAGGCGCGCGCGGATCGAGGCGCCCATCAGGGCGGCGGGGTGGTCCGCCAGGATCGCCTCATTCGCTCGAATGAGGGCATCGAGTCTGGCAGGGCCATCCGCCTCGGTGTCCAGGCGTCCACGGACGCGGGCCGCCTCGGCGTCGGGGAGCTCGCCTTGAGCCAGTCGCTCGAGGAGCCAGTCGGGTACGCGGGTCTCCATCATCGCTTCTCCTCCATCGCCGCGACGTTCGCCTTCAGCGTGCGCAGCCGCTTTCGTACGCCCGAGACCGAGAGGCCGACCTCGTCGGCGACCTCCTGCAGGGTCATCCCATCCACCAGGTGCATCACCGCCATCGTCTTGGTGGACTCCGGCTCCCGGCCGAAGATCCGATCGAGGAGCGCGCCCGCCAGCGAGCGTGACTCGAGGCGGTCGTCCGCGGCGATCCGATGCAGCCGCTCCTCGTCGCGATCCTCCGGCCTGCGCCGGTTGGTCCGCAGCCGGTTCAGGCAGACGTTCGTCGCCATCCGCAGCAGCAGCGACGCCGGCGCGTCCACCTCCAGGCGCTCCTCCTTTCGGAGCAAGAGGACGAAGACGTCTTGCATCGCGTCGAGGGCAGCCTCGTCGTCCCGCAGGAGCGAGCGGCATCGGCGCAGCACCATGGGCCCGTAGCGTTCGTAGAGCCCCTCCAGATCGATCGCCAAGCTGCTCCTCCCGACGCGAGCCCGCCAGCCGCGCCGCATGGACCCAAGAGACACCGCAGCGGTGAGAAAGTGTCACCGCCTCCGCGACGCGCGAGGATCCAGCATGTTGGAGGGGGTCGGCGCAAGGCCGGCCGGGACGCGATCGCGAGGCTCATCCGATCGAAGCCGGCGCCAGCCTGCTTCACGACGTCCGGGGGGCGTGCCCTACTCGAAGGGGATGAGGGCGACCTTTTCCCCGGAGGCGACGCCGAGGAGGTCACGGGCCCAGCCCGGCAGGCAGATGCGATCGCCCTCGACCCGGGCCTGTGTCTTCACGGCGCGGAAGCGGTTGGCGGGATCCTTGCGCTCGGTCGCGACGAGGAAGGAGGCGTGATCGTTCTCGTGGACGAGCTCGTCCTCGACGATCTTGCAGCGGCGCATGTCGCGGATCAGGGTGACGTCGCCGGTGCGGGCCTCGAAGTGCGGGCCGCCGTCGAAGGGATCGATTCGCTCCACGTAGCGGAAGCCGATCCGCTCGAGCATCTTCTTCACCCCCTCGGTGTTGGGGCCGACCTTGCCGATCACCTTCTGCACGCGATCGGGAAAGAGGGTGGCGTAGATGTCGGATTGGGGGAAGAGGTCCTTGATGAAGTCCTTGTTCTGCCGGCTGAGGCGATCCGCCTCGGAGTAGGTGAGGCCGGTGAACTTCTTGCCCAGGGCCTCCCAGAGCAGAGACTTGCCGTCGGGGAGCAGCGGCGGCAGCAGCTCCGCCAACACCTCGTCGCGGAACCAGCCGCGGTGCATGCCGATGAAGAGGAAGCGCACGTAGGAGAGCTGCTTGCCCGGCTTGTTCTGCCCGCGCAGCTCGGGGTCCACCACCAGGCCGCCGATCTCGGTGGGGCCCTCGTAGTGGTTGGCGATCGACAGCACCGTATGCTCGAAGTGGCGATCGACGGAGGGGGAGTAGGCCTGACGCTTCGAGACCTCGAAGAAGACGTGGGGCGCCTCGAAGGTACCGTGTTGCGCGATGACCATCGAGGTGCCGACGAGCCTGCCGCTGCGCGTGTCTTCGAGGACGAAGAGGTACTCCCGCTCCAGGGGTTCGCGGATCCGACCGCCGAAGGAGCGCACGGAGGTCTCGATGATCGACTTCAGGGCCTCCTCGTCGTTCGGGAGGTTGACCGTGTCCAGGACCTCGGCGAGGCGTTTGAGTCCGGGGAGATCGGAGGGGGCGACGTCACGTAGCAGGTGCATGGCCTTCTCGAGGCAAGGTTCAGGTGGGGCGGCAGAGGTTGCGGATGAGCTGGGAGTACCAGCGCGAGGCCTCATGGATCTGTGAGAGGCTCTGCCACTCGTTGGCGGTGTGGGCGTTGCCCGTCGATCGCCCGGGGCCGAAGACGATGGCCTCGAGCCCCGCCGAGACGAAGACGCCGCCTTCTGTGTTAGTTGGTTTTGCTTGGGGTGTCGGGTTCAGGCCGAGGGACTTGGAGGCCTCCATGGCGGCGTCGCGGAGCTTCGACTCGGCGGGGAGCGCCATGGCGGGGTTGGCCCGGGCCCGATCGATCCGCAGCTCGATCCCGAGCTCGCCGGCGAGGCGGGCGCCCAGGGCGTCGATGCGATCGAAGAGGGCCACGGGATCGTGTCCCGGCAGCAGGCGTGCGTCGCAGGTGAACTCCAGGCGGTTGCTCTCGGCGTGGATCACGCCGTTGTTGAAGACCGCGGTGGAGGGATCGAAGCGCAGATCCTCATGGGGCGGCGAGCTCTTCACCGCCTCCCGGAGCTCCGCGGAGATCCGCCTGCCGATCTCGAGGGCGCGGGCGATGGAGCGGCCGGCGCCGTCGACCTCCTCCACCGTGACGCCCTCTGCCCGGGCCGCGTCGGCGAGGCCGGGGCGCGCCCCCACCTCCACCACACAGCGGGCCGGGACCTTGTTGGCGAGATCGCCGCCGTCGGCCCATTCGATCGCCGCGCCGTGGCGATCGCAGAAGTCGAGGGCGCGATCGATGGCGTTGGTGCCGAGGTGCGGCGTGGAGCTATGGGCGGCCTTGCCCGCGAAGGTGAGGCGCAGGCGCCTGGCGCTGGCGGCGGGGGCGTCCGGATCCACCAGCTCTACGTTGGCCACCAGGTAGCCCTTGTGGGCGTCGATGATCCGCAGCTCGGAGGGCTCGCCACAGGAGACCCAGGCCGGGCGGAAGGAGGCGTGTTTCAAGAAGTGCTTGGCGCCGAGACAGCCCACCTCCTCGGCGAAGGTGCCGCAGAAGGCGACCCGCCCCGCGGCCTCCGCGGGCGCCGTGGCCAGGGCCTGCAGCTTGGCGAGGGAGTCGAGCTTCACGTCGGCGACACCCAGGCCGTAGAGGGTGTCGTCCTCCCGGGCCAGGACCCAGGGATTCGTCTTGGTCCAGAGGTCCAGCGGGCCAGAACCCACCGTGTCTGTGTGTGTTACTAGGAGCAGCGAGCCATCCCTCGGCGGCGCGCCACGTGGGTGGACGATGAGGTTGGCGTGGCTGGTGCCGAGGGCCTCGGCCTCCTGGCGGTAGGTCTCGAGGCCGAGCCGATGGGCCACCCCCTCGAGCACCTCCACGGCGCGCAGGTTGCCGTTGGCGGAGACCGAGTCGGCGGCGATCAGGTCGCTGGCGGCGGAGAGTAGATCGAAGTCCATGATCGAGGGTCGTCCCTGGAGCGCCAGCCCCCTCGCGTGGCGCAGATGTCGAAAGATGCGGGGGAGGCTAGCATGCCGCAGGCGCCCCCGGCCAGCGTCACCACGGCGCCCAGTCGCTCCAGGTCGTTGGCTTTCCTGGATTTTCCGTAGGATTGTGCGCGGCGGGCGACGAAGCTACGGCCAATCCGGAACCGTTCGGCGCATGAACTCGTCGAACATCGATACGGTGAACGCCGTGTCTCCGTGCTGCGGGCTATAGATCATTCCCTTCTTGATCAATGCGCTTCGCACGGGGCCCGCTTTCATCACGCTCCGCCCGATGATCTTCGCGATCTCGCCCGAGCGATGGGGTCCTGGTCCCAGCTCGGCCATCGCCCTCTCGATCTATTCCGAACTATACATAGTTTAGCCTGGACGAAGCTAATATGGCCTTAGATACCCATAACTACAGAAGCATCTGGGCGAAGAGTAGCAGGCCCGGCGGAGCGATCCGCCGCGGCGAGGTGACGCTGTGCGAGCGGTGATACAACGGGTAACGAGGGCGCAGGTCACGGTGGATGACGAGGTGGTGGGCTCCATCGGCCCCGGGAGCTGCGTGCTGGTGGGGGTCGCCGCAGACGACGTCGAGGCGGACGCCGACGCCCTCGCCGAGAAGGTGGTGGGGCTGCGCATCTTCGAGGACGCGGCCGGGAAGATGAACCTCGGCCTGCTGGAGACGGGCGGCGCGCTGCTCGCCATCTCGCAGTTCACCCTCCTCGGCGACACGAGGAAGGGCAAGCGGCCCAGCTTCGTCGACGCCATGGAGCCGCAGCGGGCCAACGAGCTCTTCGAGCGCTTCTGCCAACGCTGCCGAGAGCTGGGCGCCTCCGTCTCCACCGGCAGGTTCCGAGCCGAAATGCAGGTCGAGCTCGTGAACGACGGCCCCGTCACCCTCCTCGTCGACACCCGCCGGACCAGCGGTACCGACGCGAGATCGTAGGAATTTGCGCTGCGACGTCCCGGATGTGACCAACCCACGGAAACCGCCTCGCTCACAAATCGTCGCCGAAGGCGACTCGGTCCGGATGAGCGCGATCGCTGGATCGTCTGGGCCACCAGGAGCCAAGCGGGCTCGCGACCTCCTGCATCCTGGTTCTTCTGGCAAGGCCCGAATACGTACGTAAGTGTAGCCATATCGCAGGCATGTGGCTACACTTATGTCCGCGATGCTCGAATCTCTTCCCAACGCCTTCCCCTTCCGCCTCGCCAAGGAGCGCGGCTTGTCGGCTCGCCGCCTCCACGGGCTCGTCGCCGACGGGGCCTTGGAGCGGCTGGGTCACGGCCTCTATCGCAAGGCCGACGCGCCGCCCGCCGACCTCGACCGGATCGAGATCGCGCTGCGCGCGCCCGACGCCACGCTCAGCCTGACCACCGCTTTGTCTCACCACGACCTCATCGACGTCATCCCAGCCATGATCGATGTCGCGCTGCCGCGCTCGCAGCGCCCGCCGCGGGTAGGCGCTCCTGTCCGGTGGCATCGCTTCAACGAGGACACGTTTTACGTAGGCCGCGAGTTCATCGAGGTCGACGAGGGGCTCTACCTGGGCGTCTATAGCGCCGAGCGCAGCGTCATTGACGCCTTCCGGCTGCGCCACCAAGAGGGTGAGGAGACGGCCATCGAGGCCCTCCGGCGCTGGCTCGAGCGACCGGGGGCGATGCCGGCTGACCTCCTCGAGATGGCGAGGCGCTTCCCCAAGGCCGAATCCTCGCTCCTCCTCGCCCTTAGGATCCTCTCGTGAAGCAGAAACCCACCCACGCCGACCTCGCGGGCTCCCGTTACCTTGCGCTCCAGCGCCTCGCGCGGGCGCAGAAGCGCACCACAGCTGAGTTCCTCCAATGGAGAGCTTTCTCCGCCGTCTTGTCCGCTCGCCGCACGAAGAGAGGTTCGTGCTGAAGGGCGGGGTGCTGATGGCAGCTTTCGACCTGCGACGAGCCACCCGCGACGTGGACCTTCTTGCCCTGCGGATCGATGACGACCTGGTACTCGCCGAGCGCCTGATCGTAGAGATCGCATCGGTCGAGGTCGACGACGGTGTGGTGTTCCTTCTCGACACTCTCACCTCACGTGCCATCCGCGACGGTGACGTGTACCCAGGTGTACGGGTCGGACTCGAGGCGCATCTCGCGACCGCACGGATCAAGTTCAGCGTAGATCTCAACGTAGGTGATCCGGTGATCCCGCCTCCGATCCGGACTACCGTCCCAGCGCTGCTCGGGAACGGGCTCATCGAAATGCTGGCCTATCCGAAGGCGATGGTCGTGGCCGAGAAGCTGGTGACCGCCTTTCAGCGGGGCCGCGCGAACACCCGTTGGCGCGACTTTGCCGACCTGTTCGTGCTCGTCCAGGGCGATTTGGCCGAGTCTGAAGTCATCGGAGCCCTGCGCGCCGTCGCTGCGCATCGAGGCGTCGCTCTGCGGCCGCTCGGCGAGGTAATCGCCGGGATGCCCAACGAGGCACAGGCGCGCTGGGCGACGTGGCGGCAGCAGCAGGGAGCGCAGGATCGGGTGCCCGAGGACTTCGCGGCGGTGCTTGACGCGCTCGAGGAGCGCACGCGAGCGTGGATTTCGGAGGCGACGAAAGCCGGAGATCGGGCGCAACCGTCGTAGAACAGAAGGGATGGAACGGTCTCCACTTCGTTGCGCGGATGCATGGTCGGAGGTGGACAGAGCGGCAACCGCGCGTTTGCCGAGGGCGTTGGCTACGAGCGCAGGCGTGGGGAGGTGAGCAGGTGGGCGACGCCGGTCTCGGGGTGGGGAACGGCCACGAAGGGGACGCGGAAGACGGAGGTCAGGAGAGCGGGCTGGAGGACCTCGGCGGGGCGGCCCTGGGCGATGAGCTTGCCTTGGTCGAGGACGGCGACTCGATCGCAGACCTCGGCGGCCTGGGCTAGGTCGTGGAGGACGCAGAGCACGGCGCCGCCGTCGTCGGCGTGCTCGCGGGCGATGCGGATGGCCAGGTGTTGGTGGGCGAGATCGAGGTGGGCGGTGGGCTCGTCGAGGATCCAGGTGGGCGCGGCCTGGGCGAGGATCTTGGCCAGGAGGATCCGGCGTCGCTCGCCGCCGGAGAGGGCGTCGAGTGGGCGCGGCGCGAGCTCGGTGGCGCCGAGGCGATCGAGGGCAGCCCAGGCGGCCTGGCGATCGGCGGGGCCGTCTACGCCGAGGATGCCGAGGTGGGGGCTGCGGCCCATCAGGACCACCTCGGCAGCGGTGAAGGGCAGCGAGGCCGGGACCTCCTGGGCGAGGTAGGCGATCCTTCGCGCGATCTCCTGGCGGGAGAGACCGCCCAGCGGCGCGCCGTCCAGGTGAACGGATCCTTCACTGGATGGGATGAGGCCCGCCATGGCTCGGGCCAGCGTGCTCTTTCCGGCGCCGTTGGGGCCGAGGAGGCCGAGGACTTCGCCGGCGCGCAGCTCGAGATCCACATGGCGGATCACCTCGCCCACTCGGGGGAGGGAGACGCTGAGCCCCGAGGCGATGATGGGCGTCACGGCGAGGCGGCCCCCCCCGAGGGCGCCGGCGGCTCCAGCAGGTAGAGCGCGGCGGCGCCGACCAAGGCGGCTCCTGCGACGCCGTAGAGGATTCGGGAGGTGTCCATGCGGGAGAGGGCGTCGGAGCGCGTGTCGGCGAAGGGCCTGCCGGCGGCCTTCTGGTTCCTGGCGTCGTCCATGGTGCTGCTGGCGCCGGCGTGAAGGACGACGGCGCCGATGAGGGCCGCTGCCGAGGTGCCGGCGGCGACGTAGCTCCAGGTCCGCAAGGAGGACGGCTCGGAGGTGGCGACGGGGGCCAGGTGGAGCTCGACGGCGTAGACCTCGCCCGCCACGGCGTCGAGGATCTGGCGGGTGGTGGAGTAGCCGGCCTTGCGCAGCTCGAGGGTGTGGGGGCCCGGGGTGAGGAGGAGCTCGGTCTCCAGGGGCGTCGTCGTCTGGAGGCGGCCGTCGACCAGCAGCTCGGCGCCGGCGACGTTGGAGGTCACGCCCACTGTGGCCGGTGGTTGGAGGAGCTCGGCTGGCAGGAGGCGGGAGAGCGCGTCGGAGAGGGCCTGCTCCCAATCGGGCCCCGGGGCGGCGAAGGTGGCGGAGACGGCGCGGGGGGCTGTGCCGGAGCCGCGTTCGACGGCTCGTAGCTCGAGGTCGTACATCTCGCCGAGCTTGCCGATCCCCACCGAGATCAACCAATGGGCGTCCAGAATCCGGGCCATCTCCTCGAGGCAAGCCGGATCGGAGCCGCAGCTCGAGGGATCCGGGCCTTGGCGCTGGCGCAGCAATCGCACGGCCTCTCCCGGCTCCACGGCCAGGAGGGGACCCTGCGCGATCCGATCGGCGGTGAGGTTGCCCAACTTGGCGGCCAGGGGACCGACGCCCACGGCCTGGGTGACCACGATCGCGGCGCGCTGTCGCGTGGAGGCGCTGGCGTGGACGGGTGTGAACGATGCACACACGAATGCGGTGGCGAAGAGGAGCGGGGCGGCGAGGCGACTCAAGGATACTCTCTCGGCTGCTTGGGAAAGGACGACTGCTATCACACTTCCGCTTTCGCTCATTGGAGGGCGACGCGGCGCTCGTCGAGGATCTCCTCGAGCTCGGCGAGCTGGCTCTCCAAGGAGTCGTAGCGATCGGGGGTGTCGATGAAGCGCTGGAAGTTCGTGTCGAAGGCGCGCATGAGCCCGACGACGATGCTGCCGAGGCGATCGCTGCCGTGGGCGGCGACGAGGCTTCGGTAGGCGGCGAGCAGGGCGCCATGCCTCCGCTCCAACGCCGCCCGGGTCTGGAGGGGAGACCGAGGCTCGGCGGCGGCTCGGGTCGGGGCGGTCGGGGGCGCCGCCTTCGCTGCAGCGGGGGCCGCCGCGGCTCGTGGTGGCGGCGATGCTTGGGCGGGCTCGGGAGGTTGGGCAGGGGCCTCTACCGGCTGCGCTTCCGGTACGAGATTGGATGGCTCTTCCGGCGCGGGATCCTGCGCATCGGCAGGATCGGATGCGGGATCGGTCGACGCTCCCGTGGTTGACTCTGTGATGGAATCTGGCGCTTTATGCGTATTCACTGGTTGCGCTATCTCTTCCAAGAGATTCTCCCCTTGGTCGAGATCGGCCGCTCCGATTGGATCCATCCGCGTCCAAATCGCCACACCTGCCACGGCTACCAAGATCGCCATCGCCCCGATTTTCATCGTAAGGCGTCTCCGTCGCGTCGTCGCTTCGGATTCGGGTTCCTGACGAGATGCGGCGGCGGAGGGTGCTGCGGAGGGCGCTGCGGCCGGCGTGGCGGAGGGTGCTGCGGAGGGCGCTGCGGACGGCGTGGCGGATGGCGTGGCGGAGGACACCGCGGCGGCGGGATGCGCGGCGGGAGGGGGCTCTTCAGCGAGCGTCGCCACGCTATCGGCCTCCGAGAGGTCGGGGCCATCCCAGGGAAGGGAGCGGGGGCCGGAGTGGACCGCCGCCGCCGCGGAGACGAGCGCCCGGGTCCCGCTGCCCCTGCGATCCCAAGGGAGGTCGGCGTGGCCGGCACCCTCTACGAGGCCCGAACCTCGCAGGGTGGGCGCCATCAGGTGGGAGGGCCCTCGATCTTTGCGCGCCTCTCCTGCATCGGCCGAGGTGTCGGAGGGAAGCTCCTGCGACGGCGCTTCCGACTCGCCGGCACGGGCGGGGCTGGAGGTCGTCCGCGGATCGAAGCGTACCGTCGCCGCGCTCAGGTGCGCGGCGAGGCGAGCGGGGGAGTCGGCGCCGGCCCTGGTTGGCAGATCGACGGCATCGGAGAGCCGATCCCACGCCCCCTCGCCCCTGCCGCTGGGGCTGCGGGAGCGCTGGACGCGGCGGGTCACGTGGTGGGGGTCGTGGGTCAGGGGGCCGAAGGGGGCACCGTCGGCCTCGGTCTTCAGGGCGAAGCGCGCGATGACCTCCCGCTCCCGGCGATGCTCTTCGGAGAAGAGGGTGCCGAGATAGGAGGCGAGCTGCTCTGGCCCGACGCCTGGCGCCAGCTCCGCCAGGGCGGAGGAGAGCCGGGTGCGGAGCTGCTCGGCGGTCTGGAAGCGCGCCTCCGGATCGGGCGCGATCGCCTGGGCCACCGCGTCGCAGACCGAAGGCGGAAGCGAACTCGCCACAGGATCGATCGCGGGGACCACCGGATTGCAGACCCGATGGAAGAGCTCGTCCTGCTCGGCGTCCTCGAAGGGGTTGCGCCCTGTGAGGAGCTCGTAGAGGACGATCCCGACCGCGTAGAGATCGCTGCGGCGATCCACCGCCTCGCCCCGGGCCTGCTCGGGAGGCATGTAGTAGAGCTTGCCGAGGACCGCCTGGGGCTGGTTTCGCCCCAGGGTGAGCTTCGACCTGGCGAGGCCGAAGTCGATGACCTTCACCTCGCCGTCGTAGGAGACGAGGATGTTCTGGGGCGAGACGTCGCGATGGACGAGGCCCAGCTCGTTCCCTCTCTCGTCCTTCTTGCGGTGGGCGTAGCCCAGGGCCTCGAGGACCTTCGACATCACGAAGAGGGCGAGGACCGCCGGGAGCTTCGAGCGGCTCGAGTGGGCGCGCTGCAGGAGGCGGCGCAGATCCTTGCCGTCGACGAACTCCATGGCGATCCAATGCTCGCCGTCGAAGGAGCCGGTGTCATAGACCTGGGCGATCGAGCCGTGTTGGAGCTGGACCAGGGTCCGGGCCTCGTCGTGGAAGCGCTCCACGAACTCGGGATCCTGCGAGAGCTCCGGGAGCACCTTCTTGATCACGCAGAGCTTGTCGAGGCCGCCCTGGAAGGTGGAGCGGGCGAGGAAGATCTCGCCCATGCCGCCGGCGGCCAGCGGCGCCAGCAGCGTGAAGCGCCCGAAGGGCACCGGCGCGAAGGGACGTAGACCGGAGCGGGGCGTCCCCGCGGCGCCGCTCATGGGTGCTGCGGCTCCGAGCGGTCCAGCACCTCGAAGACGCTGACGGCCGAGCTGCGCCCGCGCAGGCTCCGCTCGCCCAAGGGGCGGATGTCGAAGCGGGTTTCACAGCATTCGATGGTGGCGCGGGCGGCGACGATCTGCCCGGGATCGGCGCCGGCGACGAGCCGCGAGGCGACGTTCACGGTGTCGCCCACCGCGGTGTACTCGAGGCGGTCACCGCCGACGGTCCCGGCCAGGAGGCGCCCGGTGTTGAGGCCGATCTTGAGGGCGCAGCGCTCATCTTCGGGCCAGCTGGCCATCAGCTCGTCGAAGGAGGCGCGCATGGCGATCGCCGCCAGCAGCGCCCGCTCGGCGTCATCTTCGTGGGAGTAGGGCGCGCCGAAGACCGCCATCACCGCGTCGCCGATGAATTTGTCGACGGTGCCGCGATGCTCGAAGACGACGGAGGTCATCCGCCGATAGAACTCGTCGAGGAGCTCCACCACCCGTGTGGCCGGCTCCTTCTCGGTGAAGGCGGTGAAGCCCGAGATGTCGGCGAAGATCACGGTGGCGATCCGCTCCTCCATCCCGATGCCGCCGCCGTGCTCCCGCACTACCCGATCCACCACGTCGGGGGCGAGGAAGCGCTCGAGGCTCCGCCGCATCTTCGCCTCGCCCTCGGCGCGATCCTTGAGCTGCTGCTGCTCGATGCCGGAGGCCGCGAGGTGGGCGATGGCGGAGAGGGCCTCCAGCAGCCGCTCCAGGCCGGACTCCTCGCCTCTGCGGTTCACGTAGAGCGCGCCCACGATGGAGTCGTCCCGCAGGAGGGGGACGCAGATCGCCTGGTGGACGCCGTGGGCCACGACGCTCTCGCTGCCGGCGAAGCGCGGATCCAGCGCGGCGTCCTCGACACAGAGGGCGACACGCTCGGTGATGCAGCGGTGGACTATGCTCCAGCTGATCGGGATCTGCCCCTCGGAGAGCGGGCCCAGGTGGCGGATGGTCGCGGGGACGAGGACGGGGCCTCGCGCGCCACGGTCACCGGCGGCGGCCTTTGCCCGAGGTGAGGCGTCGAGGGTGTTGTAGAGGAGGGCGGCGCCGGGATGCCGCCTGCCGGAGGCGGGCTCGCGGAAGGGCACGACGACGGACGAGCGATCGATCTCAACGGTCTCGGCAACGCTGGACGAGTCCGTCTGGCGCGGGCTCGATCTCGTTCCGCTGCGCGCGGTCTCGGCTTTGCTGAAAGAGTCCACCTGTCTCGGGATCGAGCCTCTCGACGAGGTCGTGACGGCGCGTCCCCCGCTGCGGATGATCTCGGACGAGAGCGCGTCGTCGTCGCGCAGGAGGATCACCACGGTGCGGGCGCGGGCGAGCTCGAGGACGAGCTCCGCGACGTCGACGAGGAAGGCGTCGAGCGACGGGGCGTTGGCGAGGCGCTCGGAGACGAGGGAGAGCAGCGCCAGGGATTCGAGCTCGGCGGGGGCGCCCAGGGCGTCGCTGCCGGCGAGGGCGCGGGCCTGGCGCAGCCTCGCCACGGTGCGCATCTCGTCCAGCGGTCTGCGGAGCACCTCGGTGGTGGCCTCCGAGGTGGAGAGTATCGAATCCACCGAGAGCTGGTTCTCGCCGATCTCGATGCGATCACCGGCTCGCAGCAGCGCGTCCCCTTGGACCGGGCGACCGTTGAGGCGGGTGCCGTTGACCGAGCGGAGATCCTCGAGGCGGAGTCGATCGCGCTCGAGGGTGAGGCGGGCGTGATAGCGGGAGACTCCATCGCCGGAGAGCACGACGTGGTTGTCCTCGGCGCGGCCGAGGAGGGTCTCTCCCGGCGGCAGCTCGAAGCGGGTGTCGAGGTACCCCGGCCCGTTGAGGACGATCTGAAACATCTGGTCTTCGATCCCCGCGCCGTCGAGCGCCGATCCGACCTCGCTCGCCGCATGCAACCACTTGAAAGAAGGAGATCGTAGGAGGGGACGCCCGGGGTGTCAAAGAAGCTTGCGCCGCAGGAGGATCAGGAAGAAGGGCCCTCCCGCCAGGGCGGTGAGGGCGCCGGCGGGGAGCTCGGTGCCGAGGGGGATGAAGAGGAGCCGCGCGCCGAGGTCGGCGGCGAGGAGGAAGGCGCCGCCGCCGAGGGCGGAGGCCGGGATGAGCAGGCGCTGATCGGGGCCGAAGACCAGGCGCATGGCGTGGGGGACCACCAAGCCGACGAAGGCGACTAACCCGGTGAGGGAGACCGCCACCGCCACGGCCAGGGACGCGGCGAGGAAGACGACGACGCGCACCCGGGCCACCTCCACGCCGAGGGCCGCGGCGCTGTCGTCCCCCAGGGTGAGGAGGTTCAGGGCGTGGCCTTGTCGCGAGAGGATCCCGATGGAGAGGAGGGTAGCCGCGCCGGCCGCGGTCAGGGTGGACCAGGCCTCGTAACCCAGGGAGCCGGTGAGCCAGAAGAGGAGCTGCTGGGCCTTCTCGGGGGAGACGGCCGTCTTGAGGAGGGTGATGGCCGCGGCGGCGAAGCTGTTGAAGATCACGCCGGCGAGCAGGGTGCGGGTGGGATCGAGGCGGCCGTTGCTGAGGCCCGCGGCGAAGGCGAGGAGGGTGGCGAGGACGGCGCCGGCGAAGGCCGCGGCGGTCACGGTCGCGCCGGCGCCCAGGAAGGAGAGGCCGGCGCTGGCCAGCAGGCTGCCGGCGGCCAGGGCGAAGGTGCCACCGAGGGCGGCGCCGCCGGAGACGCCGAGGACGAAGGGATCCGCCAGTGGGTTGCGGAGCAGGCCCTGGTAGGCGGCGCCGGCCGCCGACAGCCCCGCGCCGGCGATCAGCGCGAGGCTGAGGCGGGGGAGGCGAAGGCCGAAGAGGATCCGCGCGTCGAGGGATTGGGGCGAGGTGAGCGCCTGGCTCAGGCTGATCCCCTCGGCGCCGAAGGCCGCCCCTGCTGCGAAGACGAGCAGCGTTAGAGAGGTGAGCACAATGAGGATCGCAGCGAGCCTCCCGGTGGAGAACCGCCGGGCGCCGAGGGAGAAGACCTCGTCGCTGCCGATCGTAGCCTGGCTCATGGCGCGGCCACTCCCCCTGGGCGTGTGGTTGAGGGCATGACCGCCGGAGCCCGCGTCGAGGCGGAGGGAATGTCTGCAGGCGCGGAGGGCGCAGCGGGGGGGCGTGTCTCCGCCGGAGCCGAAATCGAGCCATGGCTCGTGTCCCTGGCGACCGTGGCTGCGTCCGGGTGGAGGATCTGGAAGAGCTCGCGGGCCCCTTGGGCCAGGCGCGGCCCGGGGCGAAACAAGGCGGAGGAGGGGAGGCGCCGCACCCTGGGTGTCCACTCCTCCAGGGGAGCGGCGGCGCCGTGGCCGCCGCTGGCGTCGAGGAGCAGCTCGGGATCGGCGGCGAGGGCCGCCTCCATCGAGAGGGTCGGGTAGGGGCCGGATGCACGGGCGACGACGTTCTCGGCGCCAGCGAGGCGGAGGAGGGCGTCGCCGAAGGACTCGGGGCCGGCGACCACCAGTGGCTGCCAGCCGTAGACGAGGAGCACCCGACGCTTGGGCAGGTTGGCGGCGTGGAGCCGCACCGCCTCGAGGCCGTCGGAGAGCCGCCTGGCGCTGGCTGCGCCCCCGGTGGGATCGTGGAGGGCGTCCCCGACCGCGCGGATCGAGGAGAGGGTCTCCTCTATCGTGTGAAGGGGTAATACCAGCACGGGTACGCCGAGATCGGCCAGGCGCTGGACAGCCACCTGGTTCCCGGGGCCCGGCTGGACGAGGAGGAGGTCGGGACGGAGGGCGAGGATCGCCTCCGGAGCGGGATCGGCGAAGCCTCCCACCCGCGGCAGCTCCTTCACCTCGTCGGCGTCGTCGTAGCGGGAGACGCCGACGAGGGAGAGGCCGGCGCCGAGATCGAGGACGATCTCGGTGATCGAAGGGGCCAGGCTCACGATCCGCGTCGGCTTCGCCTTGGGCGCCTCGCCCAGACGATAGGGCGAGGCGCCCATGGCAGCCATCGGCAGCGAGAGCGCGAGGGCGGCGAGGGCGGCGATGAGCGCCGCCCAGCGCGGATCGTGGGCCCGGCGCCTCATGGGGCCGCCAGCACGTCGCTGACGAACTCCCACTCGGCGGGCACGCAGGCTCCGGTGGTGGTGAAGTGATCGTCTGCGTCGACGGTGATCAGCTCCACCCCGCCGGTGTCGGCGACGTAGAGATAACCCGGACGGCTCGGATCGACGGACATCCGCCCAGGGGCGCGGCCGGTCTCCACGTAGTGGATGTCCTCGCCCGCTGGGTCGAAGAGGGCGACGGTTCCGTCATCCGCGCCATACGATCCCGTGCAGGAGATCGCGAGGCGGCCCTCGCGGATCACCACGAAGCCAGGGTTCTTGCAGGACGCGCCGAGATCGACGAGGCCGGTCGATGCCTTCTCTGCCACCGAGACCTTGGCGAGGCGGCCGTTGCCCGCGGGCTGCCAGGCGTCGTCGAGGTTGTTGAGGGTCACGTAGACGGTGCCCTCGACGATCGCGAGGCCGGCGGGGAAGGGCTGGCTCCCTTCCGCAGTCGGAAGATCGATGGGGGCTCCGGCGACGCCGGCGTTCTCCCCGATCTCGAGGGGCAGCACTTGATTGGTCAGAAGGAGGGTCACCCAAAGTGTACCAGCCTCGTCGA
The DNA here is from genome assembly GCA_040391605.1 of Vulgatibacter incomptus. Classification (GTDB taxonomy): domain Bacteria; phylum Myxococcota; class Myxococcia; order Myxococcales; family Vulgatibacteraceae; genus Vulgatibacter; species Vulgatibacter incomptus_A. The sequence continues at coordinate 22,082 of JBEBXK010000012.1, read as the reverse complement.
AGGCCGCGAAGTAGGGGTTGGTGCCCTCGCCGGTGGGGATCTCGTAGACCGTCTTGGGCTGGGACGGCTCCGAGAGATCGACGACCTGCACGGTGTTGACCTGGGAGTTCACGACGTAGGCGCGCTCGCCTTGGATCACGAGGTGGTTGGGGCCCTGCGCGCCCTCGGGCGCCAGGAGCATCGAGGCGACCTCATCCATGGTGGAGCGCTCGTAGACGTAGAGCGTGGAATCGAGGGAGCCGACCACGGCGAGGAAGCGATCGCCCAGGAGCGCCAAGCTCTGGGGCCCTGCGATCAGCTCCGCGATCGTGCCGCTGCGCTCGCTGGACGTCTTCAGAAAGGGTACGACCTGGCCGCTGGAGAAGCAGGCCGCGTAGAGATCACCGCCGGCGCAGACGCCGGAGAGGCAGTGTTGGCCGTCGCCACAGACGATGCCGCAGCCGCCGCAGTTCAGTTCGTCCGTCTGGGGATCCACGCAGACATCGCCGCAGACCTCGCCGGGGCAGGTGCAGTCATCGCCATCGCAGCCACAGACGCCGTCGCGGCAGAAGGCTCCGTCGGTGCAGACCGAGTCCTCACAGGCGCCGCAGTGGAGCGAATCGGTGCGAAGATCCACGCAGCGGCCGTCGCAATCCGTCTTCCCCGAGGGGCAGACGCAGCCGCCGTCGGAGCAGATAAAGTTGCCGCCACAGGCGTTGTCGCAGCCGCCGCAATGGTTCGGATCGACGTCGGCGTTCACGCAGGTTTCGCTGCACATCAGGTTGGGTGCGTCGCAGGAGGCGACGGGATCCGAGCAGGCCGACAGGGCCAGGAGGGCCGTCGCGGCGAGCAGGGGAAATAGGAGGCGGATCATGAGTCTCTTTCGATGCGCGCGCCGCCACGAGGGACGACGCGGAGGGTGAGGTAGAACGCCCTTCCGGGCTGGGGGAAACCGAGTTGATCGATGAGCTGGGCGTCGAAGACGTTCTCGACTTGGCCGGAGAGCCAGACGTCGTAGGCGTAGGTGTCTCGCCACACGCGGGCGCCGGCGCCGCTGCGGGCGGAGGTCTGCGAAGGGAGCTCGCCTGCGTTGGATCGGTTCACGTATTGTGCGCTCTGGTGGCTGGCCTCGACGAAGGCCTCCGTGTCCCGGGTGCGCGTCGCGATCCGGCCCATCAGCCGGTGGGCTGGGCGATAGGGGAGCTCCTTGCCGAAGTAGCGCGGATCGTCCCGAAGGTTGGTGGTGGTCGCGAGGCTGTAGCTGGCGCTGAGGCTGAGCCATGAGAGGGGGCGGACCATCGCCTCGGCCTCGCCGCCCCGCACCTCGGCGTCCAGGAAGTTGAAGGGCTTAGAGACCCCGCCGCTGACCACCTCGTAGGAGATGAGATCGGAGGTGCGCGCGTAGAAGGCGGAGAGCTGGAAGAGGAGGTCGTCGCCGCGGAGCAGCACGCCGCCGTCCACCGCGAAGCCACGCTCGGGTCGCAGCTCCGGATTGGACTTCAGCGGCCCCTGCTCCAGGTAGAGTTCGCCGAAGGAAGGCACGCGAAAGGTGCGGCCCGCGTTGGCTCGCAGCTCCAGCGCGGCGATGGGGCGCACGGAGATCCCGAGCTTCGGCGAGAGGCCGTCGAAGGCGCCGATCCGATCGTAGCGCAGCGCCGGCGCTACGGTGATGGCGCGGCCGAGGTAGAGCTCGTCGACCACGCCGACGGCGAGGCGCTCCCGGGAACGGGAGTCGGCATAGGGGGTGGTGAGCCACTCCCCTCCGGCGCGCCCCTCGATCCGGAGGAAGGTCCAGGAGAAGGGCGCGGTCTGCGCGACGAGCGAGGTCTCGACGGCGTTTTCGATCTGCCAGGGGCGGCCCTCCTCGTTCGTCGCCGGCTGGGAGATCACGCCGCGGCTCCCTCCCCCCCAGATCGCGACCTCGTCGTGGCGCAGCTCCACCGATCCCTCGATGGAGTGCTCGCCCTTCTCGGCGGGCTCGGCGCGGAGGGCAGCCAGGATCCGCCGCTCGCCGCGACGCTGGGAGTCGCGCCAATAGAGCGTCCCCGGGATGCCGCGCTCGGCCAGCGAGCCCTGGCCGAGCGCGTGGACGCGGATCCCGCCGAGGCGCGCCATGCCCTTGAGGAGGAGCCCCGCCGATTGAGAGTCGTTGTTGCCCAGCCGCTCGATCCGGACGTCCGAGGAATCGTGGGCGGGGGTCGGATCGAAGAGCGCCGGGAAGTCGCCCTCGCTCTGCTCCAGCGAGAGGGCGGCGATCCCCTGGAGGCTGGCGTTGCCGCCCATGAGGGAGGCGTCCAGACCGTAGGTGCCGAAGGAGCCTCCGGAGAGCGAGAGGCTCCCCTCCATCCGCTCCCCAGGCGGGCGCGTCGAGAGCAGCGCGACCCCGCCCAGGGCGCCGGCGCCGTAGCGCCCGCCTTCGTTGCCGCGCAGCACGGTGATCTCGTCGATCAACCCGGCGGGGATGCTGCGCAGATCGAGGCCGCCGCCGACCGCGGCGTTCAGGCGGATCCCGTCCAGGAGAACGAGCGTCTGATCGGCGGAGGCGCCGCGGAGCATCATCGTCGCGCCTGCGGGTGTCCGACGCAGCCGGGTCCCCGGCGCCTGGAGCAGGAGCTGCGCCGCCTCGATCCGCTCGCCGGCGAAGTCGTCGGCCCGGATCACCGTCCCGAAGGCGGTGGGATCCTGATCGGGCGTCGGCGACGGGAAGCGGGGATCCGGGCGCTCGCCGATCACCTCGATCTCCTCGAGCTCGGATGTCGCTGGCGGAGTCCTCTCGGCCTCGGTCGTCCCGGCGCCAGCCGTGGCGAGCTCGGAGGTGGCGACGTCGTCGGGCCCAGGCGGATCGCCAGCGTCCGCGGCGACGGCGCGACGACCGGAGGTCAGGGCGAGCAGGAGCGAGAGGCCGACCAGAGCGGGGAATGGAGCCCCACTGGCAGACGATGCGGAGAACATCTACAGCCTCGCGTTCCCCATCGCGCGCGGGGAGTCGCGGCGGTGGCCGCCAGGGCAGCCACCTCGAGCACGCGCCGGCTGCGACCATCGCATCCGGAGACGAGCGTGCTCTTCTGACGCCGATGGGCAGGTCTCCTGGCTCCCGGGCGCAGGCCGATGAAGATCGCCTGCGGCGCCCCCGGCCTTCCCCTCCCACGCGAGGGAGAGTGACCGCTGCATTGGGGGCACCACGACCCGGTTACAGTGGCGGGACCGCGCCGGATTCACACCGGCTTCCCTTTTCCCCGCTACGAGCGACGCTCCAGCGGGGCACCCACGGCTTCCGTCTGACGGGCAACCTAGTCGGTGGCCCGAGCGGGCGTCAAGGGGGAGGGCAGAAGGGATCCTCAGGCAGGCAGAACCGGTGGGGAGACCAGCGGGTGCCGTCCTCGACGAAGTTGCAGTCGCTCGGCGAGTCGAAGTCCACCGATCCCCAGAACTGGAATTGCTGTGGCTCGTCGAAGGAGAGGAGATCCTCCTCGACCAACGCGCCGCCGCAGTAGAGCCGAACCGAGACCTGTTCCGGGCTCAGCCCGGTGGAGCTGCGCTGCACGCCGAGGTAGTAGGGCTGCGAGAGGCTCGGACTCTCGATCCCCATGAGGCTGGGACCGTCGAACCGGGTCGCGACGCCTTCCGGGTTGTCCTCGACGCCTGGCAGATCCCACTCGCAGATCGAGGGCCAGAGGCTGCCGCCCGTGGCGGAACACGCCAACATCCAGGCCATCTTCATATGGGGATCACCGATCGCCGAATGAAGGATCTCGAGGCGGGGGGACGCGGAGCCCTCATTCGTCGAGACGGACTCCACCCAGAGTCCGGGTGGTGGATTCGCATGCACAGGGCTGCGGCAAATGGCGGCGCGGCCATTCTCCCACTCCAGGAGGGACTCGAACTCGTAGTCGCCCACCAACCATGGCTCGAAGGTGGATTCACAGCTGGTGACTCGTCCGGAAACCAGTCGGGAGGCCGACGCGCCTTGGGTGATCCTCCAGCTACAGGCAGAAAAGCCGCTGGCGCTCAGTGGGAGGGGAGCGCCTGCGTCGACCTCGATGGGCCCGCAGGACGGCGTCGGCCAGCCGCAATCGCCCTGGTCGCAGAGGGGCACGCCCGCTCCGCGCAGGGGGAGCCGCAAGGGCTCGTCGTGGCCAGCGAGGCGGATCTCGATCTCTCCTGCATACGGACCCAATGCACCGGGAGCGAAGATGACGCGTACCTGGCGAGGCGCATTCAGGGAACCCGGCGCGAGATCGTCGGGGCGGAGGCGAAAGGCCTCGGAGGAGTCTGCGGCGAGGCCGATCCCCAGGATATTCGGCCGCTGCGACGGAGCGAGCGGGCCGAGGGTGAGGACGATGACCGAAGCCCGATCCACGGGGGTCGCCTCGAAGATCAACGAGGTTGGCGAAGGGACGAGCTGTACCGTGGTGATGGGCAGGGCGCTGATCGCGATCTCCTGCGCCGGGGTGGTGACGCGCGAGTGATGGAAGGAGACGGAGGCGTCCAACCGCTGGTCTGCCACCGGGGGCCTGCGGAATCGGTCGACCACCAGGCGCAGGCTCTGACCCGGCGCGAGGAGGAGTGGATCGGCGGGTGGGGGCGCGAGCTGGAAGAGGTCCGCGTCGGGGCCTCCCAGGGTGAAGTTCCAGAGTGGGCAGGGCTCCGAGCCCAGATTGTGGATCTCCAGATCCCGCCGATCGCTGCCCCTCTCGTTCACCAGGCCGAATCGAAGCTCCATGGGGTAGAGGCCGAGTTCACAATGGGTGGGCCCCAACCCCTCGCCGACGAGATCGATCCGCAGGAAGGGCTGCTCGGGGTGGTTGGTCTCCAGCACGAGCTCCGCCGGGAGCACGCCGCTCTCGATGGGTAGGAAGTGGACCTCCAGCGAAGCGGGCAGCGCCCCCACGCCGAAGGGGAGGGTGGGCGTGCGTACGACGAAGGAGGCTGCGCCGGGACCGGCGATCCCGGCAGCGACGAGCTCGACAGTTCCCGGCTCCAGGACATTGGCGAGGATGATGGTCACCGAGAGGCCGAGCCCGACAGGCCGCGCCCCGAAGTCGAGGTTCGTGGAGCTGAGCTCGAGGAGAGGGCCACCCCCCTTTGCGTCGATCGGCACGCCGAGGATCTCGCCACCCTGCAGATCTCGCAAGATCAGGCGGCCGCCGCGGGTGCCGAGCGCGGCGGGTGCGAAGGAGAGGTCGAGGGAAGCGCTCTCACCGACCTCCAATCGGCCCGGGAACCCGTCCGCCCCCACCAGCTCGAAGGCGCCGTCCTCGAGGTCCGGCACGAGCTCGGGCGGCGCCAGCTCGACGGGGAGATCGCCGTCGTTGACGATCGCCACGCTCGCGGTCCGGATCAGCCCCGGGGCCACCGAGCCGAAGTACAGGGGCGAAGACGAAGCCCGGAGGGAGAGCCCCTGTGCCGTACCGCGAAGCTCCACCTGGGTGCGGGGGCAGCCCTGGCAGAGGAGGAGGGTGAGCAGTCCCTGCTGAGACCCGCGGAGCTTGGGGGCGAAGGAGAGCTCGAGCCTCGCCTCCCCGCGTGGCGGCAGGTCGATGCGCTCCCGGACACGGACGAAGGCGTCGGAACCTCCGAGCTCCACCTGGATATCCAAGGGGCCGTCCGTCTCGCTGCGGATCGAGACAGAGAGGGTCTTCGTCTCGCCGATGGGAAGCTCGCCGAAGTCGATCAGCTCGTCGATGGTGATGGCGCGGGGGGCTCCCGTGGCATCGACGGCCAGCTTCGCTGTCGCCGATCCGATCGCGGGTCGGAAGACGATCACGCCGGAGGAGGGCCCAAGCTCCAGCGGGGCGAACACGACCTCGAGGGTTCGTGTCTCCTGCGGTGCCAGGGAGAATTCCGAGGGTCGGACCGAATAGCCGGGCGGGAGCTCGGTGGCGTTGACGTTGGCGGGGGTGGCGCCGCCGTTCTTCATGGTCACCCGCTTGATGAAGTGGCCACCGACGAAGACCGCCCCAAAGGAGAGCTCGTCGACGTCGAGGGTGAGAGACTCCGGGGCCGTCACCAGCGGGCGTTCGGTGTCGCTGCAGGCCACGGCGGTGGAGAGCGTCAGCAAACTGATCAGCGCGATGCGCATGTCGTCTTCCTCCCCGGGGATCCTCAGCATACCGCGACGCGTCGAGAGACCGAAGAGTGTCGGTCGAAATATGCAGAAGGGGGACAACCCCCGGCCGGGACGGCGGCGATCCCACCCGGACTCCAAGAGAGTCTACAAGGAGCGCTCACGCCCTGAAGGAGACGGAGTCGGTCCTCTCGCGCGAGCTGCGTGCGAGGGGCTCACCCACGCATGCTCCGGCTCGCATGACGCGCGCAGCGACAGCGGAGGTACGCCGCGGGGCGCTCGTGCGCCCGCTCCGGCTCGCGGGCTTCGTGAACTCGCTATGGCCTCTCGGCGGCGGGCGGCGAGAAGGTGAGGATCTTGGGACCCTTGCGCCGCCCATGGCGGCTGCGCTTGGGAGAAGGAGCTGGCTCCACCCAGCGGATGGTGCTCGCTCCTGAGACGAGGAGTCGATCCTCGAGCTTGCGATAGAGCTTGGCGCCGATCCCCTTGACCCGGACCACCTCCCAGGTGAACTCGAAGGGCTTCTCCTTTCGCGCCTCGACGATGCGCTCGGCGGTGGCGGCGCCGATCCCCGGCAGCATCTGGAGTTGCTCGGCGGTGGCGGTGTTGAGGTTGACCTGCCCCTCGAGCGTCCGCTTCGCCTGGCCCTTGGCGAAGGCGTCCGCGGATCCGGTGAGGATCAGGAGGGTGACAGCGATCGCGGCGGCGCTCCGCCAGCTCTGGGATTCGATCGTCTTCATGTCGGCATCCGTGGGTCGATTCCGCGCGATCTCCAGCCGAGACACCTGGCGGAATGCTTCCGAAATGGATCGCGGCGGGCGCCGAAAGTGGCTGGCGGCCGCCGCGATGAATGGAGGGGGGACCCGACTAGAACGCCGCCGGCGCGGCGGCTTCCGCGGACTTGCCGTTGGCGCGGGAGCGCTTCGACTCGGCGACCACCATGGCCTCGGACGAGGAGCCGGCGACGGCCGCGGCCTCCTCCTGCCACTCGCGCATGTGCAGCTTCCCATCCAGGGGCGTGGCGTCCAGGTGGAGGTTGAAGGAGCCGTCGCGGTTCAGGAAGGCGATGCCCACCCTCATCCAGAACGGCTTCTCCAATCCCTGCCTCTCGCGGATCGTGTAGACGGCCCACTTCTTCCTCACGTTGCCTTCCATGATTCACCTCGTGTGGTGCCCCGGATCATTCCGAGGCCGAGGTGGACCTTGCGAGGGGCGTGCCGTGAGCAAAACCGCTCTCTACCCTGGATTCCAGCGGATCGGTGGCATGGGAGGCGGACGGGGGGGACCGGGGTGCGGCCCCCTCTTCGAGCGAGCGAAAGCCCGCCAGAAGGCGGCCCTGTCGCTAGGTGAATCTCGTCGTCAGTGGATCGGGTTGTCGTTGCTCCCGCGATCGATGGGGCCGAAGCGCTTCTCGTAGCGGGCCACGTTCTCCTGCAGCGCTCCCAGCAGGCGCTTGATGTGCTGCGGCGAGGTGATCACCCTGGCGCGGACCTTCGCCTTCGGCTGCTGCGGCTGCACGTAGATGAAGTCGAGGACGAACTCAGTGGGGTTGTGGGTGACGGTGGCCAGGTTGGCATAGAGTCCCTGGGCGGTCTCGTCGTCGATCTGGATCTGGAGCTGCTGCGTCTCGTCGTTGGTCGGTATGTCGCTCATGCGATCCTCCGTAAGTGTCGGCAATTGCAAGCGACGGGCATCCTTCACGGTTGGCGGCCCACCGCTACTTCTGCTAAAGGCTAACACGCTTGGAGACCCTCCCGACCGATCCTTATGCGCTGGGCGAAGGCGAGGACGCGGTCCTTCTCTTCCACGGCTTCGCCGGCTCTCCCTTCGAACTCCGCCCCCTGGCCTACTCCCTCGCCCGGCGTGGATTCCGCTGTGTGGTGCCGCTCCTGCCCGGCCACGGCAGAGACGCGGAGCGCCTCGGGACCGTCAGCGAGGTGGATTGGATCGAGGCCGGTTTCGGCGCCTTCGACAGCCTCCTGGCCGAAGGGCATGAGCGGATCTTCGTGGTGGGCTTCTCCATGGGCGGCGCGCTGGCGATCGACGTGGCGGCGGGGCGGCCACGGGAGGTCGCTGGCCTGGCGCTCCTGGCCCCCGCCCTGGCGCTCCATGGTCCGTCGCAGCTCTATCGGCGCTTCTTCCGGAGCGGGCTGGCGTCCCGGCTCTGGCCCTTCGTGGGAAAGGGGCCTGGCGATCTCGCCGATCCGTCGGTGGAGATGCCGACCCCCGACGGCACCTTCGCCAGCGATCGCCGGAGGGCTCGCGACGGCGACGCCCACGGCCTCGAGAGGCTGCGCCACGCCCGGCGCGGACGGGGCCACAAGATCCCCACGCGGGCGGCGCTCCCCTTGGACAAGATCATCCGCAGCGCCAGGGGGCAGCTCTGGCGGGTGGAGGCGCCGGCCCTGGTGATATGGGGCGGGCGCGATCGGGTGGTCCCGCTGGCTGCGGCGGAGGAGGCGGCGACGCGGATCGGCTCGGGCCCGGCGAAGCTCGTGGTCTTCCCGGACTCGGCTCATCAACTCGCCCTCGATTACGATCGGGAGGCGGTGGCCGATCGGGTGGGCGATTTCTTCGAGGATCTCGCGGAGGACGCGAAAATCTCCGACTGCTGAGGGGGGAGGTGGGCCGTCCGTGAAGGGGCTCGCGAGCTCGGCGAGGCGGCGGCGAGGGAACGCTCGAACGATCGCGGCGCTGCCCGGAGTGTAGAGTGAGTCCCCTCGTGGCGGTTGCCGAAGATGGGAGCGTCCATGGCAGCGAAGTACATCCTCGCGATCGATCAGGGGACCAGCAGCACTACGGCGCTGCTCCTCGACGCGAAGCTTCAGGTGAAGGCCCGCGGCTGCCGGGAGTTTCGTCAGCACTTTCCCAAGCCCGGGCACGTGGAGCACGAGCTCGACGAGATCTGGAAGAGCGTGGGCCTCGCCATCGGGGACGTGCTGCGGAAGGGGCGGATCAAGGGCGCGCAGATCGCCGCCATCGGGATCACGAACCAGCGGGAGACCACGGCGCTCTGGAAGAGGAAGAGCGGGGAGGCGGTGAGCCGTGCCATCGTCTGGCAGGATCGTCGCACGGCGGCGCGCTGCCGCGAGCTGCGGGAGGCTGGGCGGGAGGAGGAGGTCCGACGGAAGACCGGGCTGATCTTCGACCCTTATTTCTCGGCGACGAAGCTGGAGTGGATGCTGAAGAACGTGAGCGGGGCACGGGCCAGGGCGCGGAGGGGCGAGCTCGCCTTTGGGACCATCGACTCCTATCTGGTCTATCGGCTCACCGCCGGCGAGGTTCACGCCACCGACGTCACCAACGCCAGCCGGACGCTGCTGATGAACCTCGAGACGATGGCGTGGGACGACGAGCTCCTGGACCTCTTCGGTGTGCCGTCGGCCCTGCTCCCCTCGATCCGATCGTCCTCGGAGGTGATCGGCACCACCAAGGGCGTGCCGCGCCTCCCAGATGGGATTCCGATCGCGGGGATCGCAGGCGATCAGCAGGCGGCGCTCTTTGGACAGACATGTTTCGATGTAGGTGACTCAAAGTGTACCTACGGGACCGGGGCCTTTCTGCTGATGAACGTCGGGGACCGCCCGGTCTCGTCCAAGGCAGGTCTCCTCACCACGGTGGGCTGGAGGCTGGGGGACGGGACGACTGCCTACGCGTTGGAGGGCTCGAGCTTCGTGGCGGGCGCGGCAGTGCAATGGCTTCGGGACGGCCTGGGGTTGATCCGCCGCGCTGCCGACGTCGAAGCGTTGGCTTCGAGCGTGAAGGATAGCGGCGGGGTGATCTTCGTCCCTGCGCTGACCGGGCTGGGCGCGCCGCATTGGCGGCCGGAGGCCCGCGGGCTCTTCACCGGCCTGGACCGCGGGACCACCCGGGCGCATCTGGCGCGGGCGGTGCTCGAGGGCGTGGCGCTCGAGGTGGTGGACCTCGCCCGCGCGATGGAGCGCGACGCCGGGAGCGCGGTGCGGACCTTCCGGGTCGATGGCGGCGCCAGCGCGAACGATCTCCTCCTCCAGATCCAGGCCGATCTGCTGGGGATCCCGGTGGTCCGCCCGAAGATGATCGAGACCACGGCGTTGGGCGCGGCCTTCCTCGCCGGGCTGGCCACCGGCTTCTGGCCCTCGCAGCAGGCGCTTCGCAAGGTGTGGAAGAGGGACCGCCGCTTCGCGCCGAAGATGAAGGCGGAGCGCCGCGCGGAGGTACTGGAGCGATGGAGCGCCGCCGTCGCCAAGGCCTGAGTTCGGGAACGGCGCTTAGGAGGCCGGCCCAAGGTCGTGTGTTGAACCGACGGGGCGCCGGGCCAGCTTGTGGCGAGGTCCGGGAGAGCGGAAGCTCGAAGGCGGAGGTGATGCCGATGGCCCGAATGATGATGGATTGTCGCGAGTACCCGAGCGAAGTGAATTGCTCGATGACGATGAGTGGAGAGGAGAACGAGCTCCTCCGCGCCGCCACGCAGCACGCGATCGCCGTGCACGGACACCGTGATACGCCGGAGCTGCGAAAGAGGCTCCGCTCGACCTTCAAGCGGGAGCAGCCGCTGGCACATGGCGCCAGGGTCTGAGGAGCGCACGGGGGAAGGCGCCATCGAAGGCTGGATCGAGGAGCTGCTGCTGGCATGGCTGCCTCGTCAGAGGAGGGGGCCGGGCCGGCGGCCGCCGGAGGCTGAATCGAGGAGTCGCCGCTGGAAATCTGGCGCCTTCAGGGGAGCGCCGGGGCTAGCGAGTTCGAAGGCTGCGCCGGGGAATCGTGGGTCGCCCGCGGGGCATGGGTGGCGCGCTCTTGTTCCGGCTGGCGTCCGCGAGGCGGCTGCAGCCTGCCTGATCGGGGGGCATGGTTGGGGGGATCGACCCCACCTCCGCGGTGGTCAGATTTCGGACATGCGCCTCGATCGACTATCGCTCGTTGGGAGCTTCGTGTTGGGGCTCTCTGTCTCCTTGCTTGGCTGCGACGGGCAGATGTCGACGACCCGGGTCGAGCGGCGGCCGGGCACTGCCACGGTGACGAACCCGCCGCCTCCTCCTCAGGGCTCCCAGCTCGCGAAGATCTTCGAGACTACCTTCGTGGGCTGGCAGTTCGGCGGTGCGTTCAACTGCGATCCGAATGGGCGGGCGGTGATGGTGCAGATCTGGGATGGGGTCTTCGATCCCTGTAGGGAGGCGCCGCCAGAGGGGGCGCGGGTCGTGGTGATCGAGGTCTCGGACACCAGCGCTGGATCCTTCGAGTTCGATCAGGTCTGCTCAGGGCCCCACTCGGCGGGGGCCGTCTTCGGGATCGTCCAAGGGGGGACGCTCTTTCTCCAGCAGGCGATCGAGGGTTCGGTGTCGATGCTCGGCATCAACGACGACGACGTCCTGGAGGGGGCGTTCTCGGTGCGCTTCCCGGACGCCTTCGGCTTCACCCAGGGCGGCTTCACCGCCGAGCCCCATTGCCTGCAGAACACCCCCACCGTGGGAGGGGTCGGCAACGGGACCACCGGCGGCGTAGGAACGCCGGGCGGCGGACGGAGCACCGACGGCGCCGGCACCGACACCGGCGTCGGCCCGACCGGCGGCGCGGGTACGACGGACGATACGCTGCCTCCCCCGCTGCCGTAGCACCTCGGACGGCGCAATGGGCTGCTCGATTGCCCCGAAACCTCCGGAGCATGCTCGCCGCGGCAGCAGGCCGGAAGGCTCGAGAGACGACGGACGCGCGACTTGGCGTGTCAGGGGTATACGGCTAAGACGCCTGGAGCTCGAGGTCGGGGAAGAGGGATTCGAGGAGCTCGCGGACGCTGGAGATCCCTACGAGTGGCAGGCCGGGGCTCTCGACGCGGCGCAGGTTGGTCGAGGGGAGCCAGGCGCTGGCGAAGCCCATCTTCGAGGACTCGGCGAGGCGGAGATCGGGGGAGGAGATCCCGCGGACCTCGCCGGTGAGGCCCACCTCGCCGAAGAAGACGGCGGAGGCGGGGACCGCCACGTTGACCCGTGACGAGACGAGGGCGGCGCAGATCGCGAGATCGGCGGCGGGCTCCGTGAGCTGCACGCCGCCGGCGACGTTGACGAAGATGTCACAGGGGCCGAAGGAGAGGCCTAGCTTACGTTCCAGCACCGCGGCGAGGAGCGCGACCCGATTGGGATCGACGCCGATGCTCTTGCGCTGGCCGGTGCCGTATTGGGTCGGTGCCACCAGCGCCTGGACCTCCACCAGCAGCGGCCGGCTGCCGGAGACGGTGGCGGTGACCACCGAGCCGGGCTGATCGACGGGGCGCTCGGCGAGGAAGAGGGCGGAGGGATCCAGCACCTCCTCCAGGCCGGAGGTGCGCATCTCGAAGACGCCGATCTCGTTGGTGGAGCCGAAGCGGTTCTTATGGGCGCGGAGGACGCGGAAGCTATGGCTGGCGTCGCCCTCGAAGTAGAGGACGGTGTCCACCATATGCTCTAGGATCCGGGGGCCGGCGATGGAGCCGTCCTTGGTGACGTGGCCGACGATGAAGGTGGGGGTGTCGGTGCGCTTGGCGAAGGCCATCAGCCGGCCGGCCACCTCGCGCACCTGGGAGACGGTGCCGGGGGCGCTGCCGAGCTCCGGCAGGAAGAGGGTCTGGATGGAGTCCACCGCCAGCGCGCGAGGGCTTAGCTTCTCCGCCTGGGCCAGGACCTTCTCCGCGTCGGTCTCCGCCAGCAGGAGGAGGTTGTCGGAGCCGGCGGCGCCGAGGCGATCGCCGCGCAGCCGGGTCTGGCGAAGGGACTCCTCACCCGAGACGTAGAGGATGGGGCGATCGTGCGATCGAGCGAGGCGATCGAGGGCAGCGAGGAGGAGGGTGGACTTGCCGATGCCGGGATCGCCGCCCAGGAGGATCAGGGAGCCTGGGACCACGCCGCCCCCGAGCACTCGATCGAGCTCGTCGATGCCGGTGGAGATCCGCGGGGCCTCGTCGCCGCCGATGGCGCTGATGGGGGTGGGCGCGAGCCCGGTGCCTCCGGCGCCCCATGCCGGCCTGGCCTCGCTCTTGGATGACTCGATCGCCTCCTCTACGAGGCTGCTCCACGCCCTGCACGTGGGACATTGGCCCAGCCACTTGATCGAGCGATGCCCGCAGGCCTGGCAGACGAACTCGGTGCGCTTCTTGGCCAATTCGGTCGGCTCCTGGAGGTGGGGGCGGAAGGCCCCGACGATCGAGGGGCAGCCTAACCGATGGGTCTGACATCCAGCCGACTCCGATGGCCGGGCGCAGCGGGCGAAGGTAGCTGGAGGATCGGCTGGTGCATCGCCGGCGATGAGCGGAAAGAAGGGTCGGCCAACTGCCCATCCACCGCTGCCGACGAGGACGAAGGATCGACGCCCGGAGACGTCAGCGGAAGATCGAGAGAGAGAGGCGCTCCTTCTTCGAGCGCCTGGCGGCGTCGAACGAGAAGGGGCCCGCGCCGCCGAGGGTGAGAGCTACGAAGATGGCCAGGAAGAGGAGCGGCTTCTCCATCTGGGCGTAGGCGCCTGCGCGTTGGCTGTAGGCCGCGACCAAGAGGGTGGCGGCGGCGGAGAGGGCCGCTGGCCGGGTGAAGAGGCCGAAGACGATCAGCGTGCCGCCGGCGAGCTCGGAGAGGGCGGCGAGCCAGGCGAAGAGCGGGGGGTAGGGGAAGCCGAGGCCGGCGACCTGCTGGATGAAGCCGGCCATCGCAGGGCTGCCATCGGCGGAGACGCCGAAGACCTTCGCATAGCCGTGGGTGATGAGCATGGCGCCGGCCGCGACGCGGAGGAGGGCCCAGGCGATATCCCTGGTGGACATGGAGGTGGCGCGCAACTCGGCTCCCTTGGAGAAAGTGGCAAGAAGTATAGACGGTTGCGGATAAATGCCAAAAAGTGGACGTCGGAGCGGCGCGCGCCGATCGCTTGCCCGGGGGCCATGCGAACGTGCAAGAACTCCCCATGAGCCCATAGGTGGCTGGTGTCGAACGGTCCCGTCGCGAGACGAGCGAGGCGAGGAGCGAGGGCGGCGCGCGCAGGGACGACCGACTGAGTCGTAGCCGTAGCTACGACGCAGGGAGGGAGGACTGAGCACGTCGTCCGCAGCCCCGCATCGTTCGTCGTAGCAGGGACTCCGTTTGGCACCAGTCACCTAGGTCGGGAGACGGGGACGAGGAGCGTTGGACATGGATTTGAAAGGGAAGTTGGCGGTGATCACCGGGGCCTCCGCGGGGATCGGCGCGGCGACGGCCTTCGAGCTGGCCGGTCGTGGCGCGAGGCTGTTGCTGGGCGCTCGCCGCATCGATCGCCTCGAAGCGATCCGCGACGGGATCGTGGCGAAGCATCCGGGGGCGCAGGTCGCGATCGCCGCCCTCGACGTCGCGGATGCCGGGAGCTGTGCTGCATTCGCGGCGGCGGCGCTGCTGCAGGGGGAGGTGGAGATCCTGGTGAACAACGCCGGCCTCGCCAGGGGGAGGGAGCCGGTGGTGGATGGGCGGGAGTCGGATTGGACCGAGATGATCGACACCAACCTCTTGGGGCTGCTGCGGATCACCCGCCTCTTTTTGCCGGGGATGATCGCGAGGCGCTGCGGGACGGTGGTGCAGCTCGGCTCGGTGGCGGGGATCGAGGCCTACCCCGGGGGCGCGGTGTACTGCGCCACCAAGGCGGGGGTGCGGTCGATCACGAAGGCGCTGCGCCACGAGCTGATGGGGACTGGCGTCCGGGTATGCAACGTGGAGCCCGGGGCGGTGGAGACGGAGTTCAGCTTGGTCCGCTTCCACGGGGATCAGGAGCAGGCACATAAGGTATATGAAGGATTCACGCCGCTTCGGGCCGAGGACGTGGCGGAGGTGATCGGCTTCGCGGTGAGTCGCCCATCCCACGTGAACCTGGAGGAGCTGGTGGTCTATCCGACGGCCCAGGCCGGGACCATGGCGCTCGCCCGCGCCCCGGCGACCCAGCGGGGCTGAGGCAGCGCAGCGGGGCCCGGGGCGATCGCCTGCGGCGGGATCACGGAACTCGCGAGTCGGTGGCAGGCGAACAGCGGAGGGAGGCGGGGAAGCGCAGGTCCCTGACAATTGCGCGGGTCGATCCCCCATGATACGGCGGACCGACAGACCGGAGCCTTGGTGATTGACGCTCCCCAGGAGGAAGCTTGTCCCTCGAAATCCGCCACGACTGGACGCTGGAGGAGATCCGCGCGATCCACGATCTCCCGCTCTTCGATCTCCTCTATCGCGCGCAGACCGTGCACCGCGCGCACTTCGGCGACAACAAGGTCCAGCTCTGCTCGCTGCTGTCGATCAAGACCGGCGGCTGCACCGAGGACTGCGCCTATTGCCCCCAGGCCGCGCGCTACCACACGGGGGTCCAGGCCGAGAAGCTGATGTCGGTGGACGAGGTCCTCTCGAAGGCGGAGCAGGCGAAGGAGGCTGGGGCCACCCGCTTCTGCATGGGCGCCGCCTGGCGCGAGGTGAAGGACAACGAGCACTTCGATCGGATCCTCGACATGGTCCGCGGCGTCCGCTCGATGGGCATGGAGGCCTGCGCCACCCTGGGGATGCTCGACGAGAACCAGGCCCGGCGGCTGAAGGAGGCGGGGCTCTCGGCCTACAACCACAACCTCGACACCTCCGAGGATCATTACGACAAGATCATCACCACCCGGGGCTACGAAGATCGCCTCCGCACCTTGGGGCATCTGCGCACCGCCGGGCTCAGCGTCTGCTGTGGCGGCATCATCGGGATGGGCGAGCCGATCGAGGCGCGGTGCGCGATGCTGCAGACCCTGTCCAACCAGGAGATCCACCCGGAGTCGGTGCCGATCAACGCGCTGGTGGCGGTGGAGGGCACGCCGCTCGCGGGGCAGCAGAAGGTGGAGACCATCGAGATGGTACGGATGATCGCCACTGCGCGGATCCTGATGCCGGCGTCGATGGTGCGGCTCTCCGCGGGACGGATGCAGATGAACGAGGAGGCCCAGCTCCTGTGCATGATGGGTGGCGCCAACTCGATCTTCTTCGGCGAGAAGCTGCTGACCACCGGCAACCCCGAGTACGCCTCCGACATGGCGCTCCTCGCCAAGGCAGGCATCGAGCCGCTGGCGCCCCACGAAGTGGAGCGGGCCCAGGCCGAGGAGAAGCACGTCCACCTGCAGATCGCCTGAGCGAGCCCTCATGCCAGGGATCCTGATCACCGGCACGGACACCGGGGTGGGCAAGACCGCGGTGGCTGCGGGGCTGGTGGTGACGCTGCGTCGACGCGGGCTGCGGGTGGGGGCCATGAAGCCCGCGGAGAGCGGCTGCCTGCGCGACGCAGCCGGGGCGTTGGTCCCGGCGGACGCCCTCTTGTTACAGGCCGCGGCGGGCGGGGCGGATCCGCTGGAGCTCGTCTGCCCCCATCGCCTGGAGGCGCCGCTGGCCCCAGGGATCGCGGCGGCGGCCGAGGGGGTCGACTACGGGTTGGACTCCATCGAGGCGGGCTTCCGCGCGCTGGCGATCCGCCATCCGGATGGGGTGGTGGTGGAGGGGGCGGGTGGGCTGCTGGTCCCCATCGAGCCCCGCTTTTCCACGGTGGGCGATCTCGCGCTGCGGCTGGGGCTGCCGGCGCTGCTGGTCGGGCGGGCGGGGCTGGGGACGATCAACCACGTCGCCCTCAGCCTGGAGGCCCTCGCCACCAGAGGAATCCCCTGCAAAGGCGTGATCTTGAGCGCGTCGGATCGCAGGTCGGAGCAGGCCGCTCCGGAGAACGTCCGGGCGATCGAGCGCCTCTGCGGCGTCGCAGTCCTGGGCACGCTCCCCTACATCGAGGCACCCTCGGAGCAGGCCCGCATCGAGTCCGTGGTGCGCCACTTCGAACGCTGGGTCCGGGGCCAAAAACTGGATCCGTCTACGCTGCTCGCTTAGCGTCCGAAGTCGTCGCGTCACCCCGAGCGAACGCCTCGAGAGAGCAGGCGATCACGCACCTCCCAGTCATCCGAGCTCGCCATGAGGCGGGGAATCCTCCCCGTCCGCACGAGGGACAGCTTTGGCCGAAATCATCGATCTGGCTCTTCATCAAGCCTGCTCGCGGGTGGTCGACGATCTCCTCGAGAGGCGGGGCCTCGGATACTTCCTGGAGCGTCAGCCCGGCTTTCCCTTCGCCCTCGACGATCGCCGGGTCTCGCTGGCGATGGAGCTCGCAACCCGACGCCTCCGGGTCGAGCCCCCCGCGGATGTGATCGACGCCAGCCGGCGCATCGTCCGCCGCCGGCTCATCGCCCTGGTGGCGGAGGCGATGATCGGTGTGGGCTACTGATTTCTTCTTCTTCCTGAAGCGGCGGCATCGCGCTTCGTGGGGCGGAAGACACGGGGAGACGTCTCCCGGGGGGGGCCAGGTGGCGATCGCGGCCCCGCGCGGAGGCCCGTTGGGCTACGCTCCGGCACATGGAACTCTCCGCCGAAGCCACCATCCGCCAGCCTCGCGACGCCGTCTTTCGCGTGTATCGCGACGAGCTGATCCGGCTGCTCCCCTTCCTGCCGAACGTGCGGGATATCCAGGTGAAGAGCCGCAAGGAGGAGGGAGAGAAGGTGGAGCTGGTCAACGTCTGGCACGGCGGCGGCGACATCCCGGCCGCGGTGCGCGCGGTGCTCTCGGAGTCGATGCTCTCCTGGACCGACTACGCCGAGTGGAGCGAGGCCGATCACTCCTGCACCTGGCGGAGCGAGTCGCATTCGTTCAAGGACGCGGTGGATTCGCGGGGGAAGAACTTCTTCCTCGAGACGGGGCCAGGGCAGTCCACCATCCGGATCGGCGGGCGCATCGACGTGGACGCGGCGAAGATCACCGGCGTACCCAGGCTGCTGGCGGGGCGGATCGGCCCGGTGGTGGAGCGCTTCCTGGTGAAGCAGGTGCAGGACAACCTGCAGGAGGTCGCCCGCGGCGTAGACCGCTACCTCCGTGAGCGCGGCTGAAGGCGTCGCGTTTCCTGTCGGCCGGCCGGAGCCTCCGTGAGCGCTGACCGAGGTGACCGGGGGCAGCGAAAGTTTCCCACCTGATACGCGGCGATTCATTGGAGAGGAGCGAAGCATGCAGAGGATCGATGAAGGCCTCGCAGACGCCGAGGTGCTGGATCTCGAGGGCGCGGCCCATCCGCTGCGGGAGCTCTGGGCGTCCAGGCCGGCGGTGGTGGTCTTCATCCGCCACTTCTCCTGCATCTTCTGCCGCGAGCAGGTGGCGCAGCTCCGCCCCGAGCTCCCGGCGATCCGCGGGCTGGGCGCCGAGCTGCAGCTCGTGGGGAACGGCACCGTCGAGCAGCTTCGTTGGTTCGTGGAGGATCAGCGGCCCGATTTTCCGGTCTTCACCGATCCCACGGTGAAGGTCTACGAGGCGGCGGGCTTTCGGCGCGACAAGGGAGCGATGCTCCACCTCGGCTCAGTGAAGAGCGCCGCGCGGGCGGCGATTCGAGGCTTCCGGCAGGACGGGATTCGCGGCGATCGCCTGCAGCAGGGTGGGGTCCTGGTGGTCCTCCCCGACGGCAGGTTGGCGTACCGCTACGTCAGCAATCACCTGGGCGATCATCCCTCGCCCGACTCGATCGTCTCCGCCCTACGCGCGGCCCTGAGGGCGCAGGCGCAGGATCCCAACGCGACGACGGGCGGCTGAGCGAAGAGGATCCTCCGGTCGCCGCCGCAAGGAAACGGGGGCGCGCCCCGGCGGGAAGTGGCTGCCTCCTTGGCCTGCGGGAGCGACGATCATGCATCCGTTGACCCGATCGATCGGGGGCTCTACCTTGGCTTCTCGCAACCGACGAGAGGATGTCCCCATGCGCGTCGCGATCATCGGCGCCGGAGCGTTCGGCACCAGCCTCGCCTTCGTGCTGGGCAGCAAGGGCCTCGACGTGCGGCTCTGGGTACGCGAGCCGGAGCTCGGCGAACGGCTCAATACCGCTCGTGAGAACACACGGTACTTGCCCGGCTTCCGGCTCCCCGACAGCGTGATCGCGCACACCGACGTGGCCGCCGCGTTGGACGGCGTCGAGCTGGTGGTGGCGGCGACGCCGTCGCAGGTGGCGCGGGAGGTCTTCGGAGCCATCGCGCCGCTGATCCCCTCGGGCTGCCCGATCGTCACGGTCTCCAAGGGGATAGAGGAGAAGACGCTGCTGCTGCCCACGGAGGTCCTGGAGAGCGTCCTCCCCGACTCGCTGCACCCTTACCTCGCCGTGCTCTCAGGACCCTCCTTCGCCAAGGAGGTGGCGGGGGGCGCACCCACGGCCGTCACCGTGGCGGCGCATTGGGAGCGGGTATCACTCAGGGTGCAGGAGGCGTTCTCGGCGCCGACCTTCCGCTGCTACACCTCGCCGGACGTGATCGGCGTGCAGCTCGGCGGCGCCCTCAAGAACGTGGTGGCGATCGGCAGCGGCATCGCCGACGGGCTGCGCTTTGGAAACAACGCCCGCGCCGCGCTGATCACCCGGGGGCTGGCGGAGATGACCCGCCTCGCGGTGGCGCGGGGCGCCAACCCGATCACCCTCACGGGATTGGCGGGGATGGGCGATCTGGTCCTCACCTGTACCGGCGACCTCTCCCGAAACCGCAAGGTGGGGATGGAGCTCGGCAAGGGCCGCAAGCTCTCGGAGATCCTGGGCGATCTGGGCCAGGTGGCGGAGGGTGTGGTCACCGCGCGCTCCGCCAAGGAGCTGGCGCGGCGGCTCAATGTGGATGTACCCATCACTCAGAGCGTCTACGAGATCCTGCACGAGGATAAGGATCCCCGGCAGGCCACGTTGGAGCTGATGACCCGGGAGCGGAAGCCCGAGTTTCGGTACTGAGGCTTCTCAGCCGACGCGGGCCTTGCGGCCGGCAGAGGCCTCGTGGGCCCTGGCGGTGGCGCCCTCGGACCAGAGGAGCCGATGGGCCAGCTCCAGCAGATCGTCGAAGCCGTGGCGGGTGATGGCGGAGACGAGGATCGCGCCGTTGGCCTTGGCGCCGCCGTCGCCCTCCTTCGCCGAGAGGTTGTCGGCCTTGTTGTAGACGAGGATCTTGGGCATCTGCGCGATCCCCAAGGAGTCGAGGATCCGATTCACCGAGGCGACGTGATCGTCGCGCTCGGGATCGGTGGCGTCGACCACGTGGAGGAGGAGGTCGGCCTCCTCGAGCTCTTCGAGGGTGGCGCGGAAGGCGGCCACCAGATCCTTGGGTAGATCCCGGATGAAACCCACCGTGTCGGTGATGATGACTTCCTTATCCTGGGGGAAGCGGAGCCGGCGGCTGGTGGGATCCAGGGTGGCGAAGAGCTTGTCTTCGACCAGCACCTCGGAGCGGGTCAGCGAGTTGAGGAGGGTGGACTTGCCGGCGTTGGTGTAGCCGACGATGGAGATCACCGGGATCCCACGGCGGTTGCGCTCCTTGCGCCGCACCGCGCGGCTCTTGGAGAGGGAGTCGATCTTCTTCTCGAGGAAGTTGATCCGATCGCGCACCCTGCGGCGATCGACCTCGAGCTTGGTCTCGCCGGGGCCCCTGCCGCCGATGCCGCCCATGAGCCGGGAGAGGCCGGCGTCGGCGCCGCCCATCAGCCGCGGCTTCAGGTAGCGGAGCTGGGCGAGCTCGACCTGGAGCTTGCCCTCGGCGCTCTGGGCGCGCTGCGCGAAGATGTCGAGGATGAGCTGGGTGCGATCGAGGACCTTGATGGAGGTGGCCTTGGCGATGTGACGGGCCTGGGACGGCGAGAGATCCTTGTCGAAGACGATCAGATCGGCGCCGAGCTGCATGCTCTTGAGGACGATCTCGTCGAGCTTGCCCTTGCCGATGAGGAACTTGGGATCGTGCTCGCGGCGGATCTGGATCATGCTCTCGAGGACGTGGACGCCAGCCGTCGAGGCGAGCTCGCGGAGCTCCGCGATGGAGGACTCCACCTGGGCGCGCTGGCCGCCTACCGTGAGGCCGACGAGGATCGCCTTCTCGCCGTCGCCGACCACCCGCTCCTTGGCGCTGGTCGCGAGCTGCTCCTCGAGGTCGCGAATCTCGGTGGCGAAGTCGAAGCTGAGCTCGTGGACGTTGGGATAGTCCTCGATCTTCCAGAGCTCCTCCTCAGGGTTCGGGGGGAGGAGGTGGGCGAGCTGAACCGGACCGGGGAGGCCGCTCTCCAGCGCCTGGATCTCGCAGACGAGATCGAGGCGGAGGAGGGCGAGGTCGGTGAGGTCGTCCTTGGTGAGGGCCTCGCCTCGCAGATGGGTGTGGACCAGTCGGAGGCCACGGAGGCGGAGCTGCCCTGCGCGGGCGCGGCCGACGTCCGGGAGGAGCAGCTTGTGGGCGTCGCCCACGATCACGTGCTCGATCTCGCCCTTGCGGGAGATGAGGACGCCGATCTGACGACCGGTCTCGCGAGAGAGCTCGGTGAGGTGGCGGGCGAGCTCGGGGCTGACGACCTCGTGGCTGCGAAGCCTTCGCCGATAGGTGTTGGAGAGGCGCTGAAGCTGCGAAGGCTTGAGGCCGAGGGTGTTGCCGAAGGCGTTCTGTATGGCCGTATTCTCCTCGAGGGGAAGTGCCTGGGACTCTAATCCTGGGCAGGTCTGGGTACAAACACAGATTGGGGGTGGATGCTTTCCTCCCGTGCTACATTCGGCCCAAAGCGAGGGCGGCCGCACTGAACCCGCCGCCCGAGAAGGAGCCAGCTTGGCGTCTCGCAAGACCGCAGCCTCGACAGATAAGGCCCAGACCGCCGCCGCGCCCGCCGTGACGGAGGCGGCATCGAAGAAAGTGGCCTCGCCCAAGGCTACGCCCGCCAAGGCGGCCTCCCTGAAGGTGGCGATCTCCAAGGCTGCCTCGGCGAAGGCAGCGCCCTCCAAGGCTGCCGCGGCGAAGGCAGCGCCCTCCAAGGCCGCGGCGAAGGCGGCGCCCAGCAAGGCGGCAGCGACCACCAAGGCGGCACCCAGCAAGGTAGCATCCACCAAGGCGGCACCCAGCAAGGTAGCATCCACCAAGGCGGCATCCACCAAGGCGGCATCCACCAAGGCGGGGACCACCGAGGCGGCATCCACCAAGGCGGCGACCACCAAGGCGGCATCCACCAAGGCGGCATCCACCAAGGCGGCATCCACCAAGGCGGCATCCACCAAGGC
>JBEBXK010000011.1:0-105957 GCA_040391605.1 Vulgatibacter incomptus | reverse complement strand
AGCCGATCGTCCGATCCTTCACCGGATCCGCCAGGAAGATCCCCCAGCGGTAGTCGGGCATCTGCACGTAGTCGAAGTGGGCCCAACCCTTGGGATCCACCGCAACCGCCGTCCGCAGGTAGATGTCGTTGGCCTGGAAGCCCTCAGGGCCCATCTCCTTCCACCAGGAGATGAACTCCGGCTGCCACTGCTCCAACGCGCGCTGCAGCCGCTTGTCGTCGGAGAGGTTGACGTTGTTGGGGATCTTGTCGTTCAGCGCGACGTTGCTCATGAATGCCTCCGGCGGTCTCTTCGAAGAGATCGTCCCCGCCGCCATGCGAGCCGGCGTCGGGGAGGGACGTGGACCCGCCTTCTGCGCGGGGATCATCTCGCTCCCTCCTCCCGAGCCGGGAAGAGGAGGCGATGCAGTAAAAATCAGGTGCGCTTCATGTCGAAGTCGGGACGCTGTCCCGCCTTCCCGTAGACCGAGAGCGCGCCCTTCTCGCCCGTGGCGTTGGGGCGGATGAAGATCCAATTCTGCCAGGCCGAGAGCCTGCCGAAGATCTTCGTCTCCATCGTCTCCGGGCCGGCGAAGCGGAGGTTCGCCTCCATCCCGGTGAGGGCGTCCGGGCTCATCGCCGCCCGCTCCTCCAACGCGAGGCGCACCTCGTCGTCCCAATCGATGTCGTCCGGCGCGAAGGTGATCAGCCCGGCGCCGAGGGCGGCGGCAGCGTCGTAGCTCCCCTCATGCGCCAGGATCGCCTCCAGGCTTTCCGGCTCCCCCAGGAAGCGCACCTCCAGGCGTGACAGCCCGGAGTTCATCGGCAGGGGGCCCCGGTTCATCGCCGAGAGCTCCAGGGTCACGGGCCGCTCGGGATCGTCGAGCATGTAGCTGCGATCCGCCGCCAGCGCGAGCTCCAACAGGCTGCCGGCGAAGGCCGAGCCCGACTCGATCAGCGCATAGAGGGTGCGGGCCGTCAGATCCAGACGCTTCAGCACCCGCTTCTGCAGCAGGCGGATCTCCCGGACCAGCCAGTCGCCCTGATGCCGATCCAACGCGCGATCCACCCCAAGGACCGCCTGGGGATCCCCCTCGGTCCGCAGGGTGAGGAGGCCGATGGTCGGCTCGTTGAAGCGCAGATGCAGGATCGCGTCGTCCAGCTCCCGGAAGGCCGCGATCGCCCAGGCGCTCGAGCCCGCCGCCTGAAAACCCGCCGGATCCTCCGGCTGGGGAGAGGAGGGCGCCCGCACCAACAGCGAGCCGATCCGGCGATCACGGTCGATGCTGAGGCTGACGTGGCGATATTCGATCCCGTCGGCGCTGCGCTTCGCCTCCAGCGGCTGCAGCTCGATGCCCTGGGCCTCCACCGGCCGATCGCTCTTCTCCGCCAGCTCGGCAGACAGCGAGCGCACCCTGGCGTCGAAGCGCGAGCGGGGGATCACCTCATCTACCAGCCGCCACTCGGTGGCGCGCTTGCCGCGGACCCCCTCCGCGGTGCTCGAGAAGAAGTCTGCGTGGTCGCGGCGCACCTTGCGCTTGTCCACCACCCGGGTCAGACCGCCGGTACCGGGGAGCACCCCGAGCAGCGGCACCTCCGGCAGCGAGACCGCCGAGTTGCCGTCGTCGACCAAGACGATCTTCTCGCAGGCCAGCGCCAGCTCGTAGCCGCCGCCGGAAGCCGTGCCGCTGGCGGCGCAGATCGTGGCGACCTTCGATGCCTCGGCGAGCTCCTCGAGGTAGAGGCGGGTCTCGTTGGTGAACTTGCAGAAGTTCACCTTGAAGCCGTGGCTGCTGGCGCCCAGCATGTGGATGTTCGCGCCGGCGCAGAAAATCTTGTCCTTCAGCGAGCCGATCACCAGCGTCCGGACGCCGGGATGCTCGAAGCGCAGGCGCTGGATCGCGTCGGCGAGCTCGATGTCCACGCCGAGGTCGTAGGAGTTCAGCTTGAGCTGGTAGCCCGGATGCAGGCCGCCGCTCTCCTGGACATCCATCCAGAGCCGGGCCACGTCGCCGAGGACCTCCAGCTTCCAATGGCGGTAGCGGGAGGGATGCGTTTCAAAGGAGATGAGATCCATCCGCGGACCTTAGCGGAAATGGCTCCGAAGCGGCAAGAAGAGCGTCCCGGCCCGCGACCTCTCGTCTCCCGCCGCACGCCCTCTCGCAGGCCTTCGCGCCCTGCGCGAGTGAGGGAATCTCGCCTGGTTTCCCGGGAGCGGTCTTCTCTTTAGGCCCAAGCCTTGGGATCGGACGGATGACCGATGGGGCCATGCGCCTCTTCCCCCTACGCTTCTCTCGGTACGCAGCCGCCTGGGTGGACCTCCGCGGCGCGACTGGAGGATCGAATGATTCGACCACGGCAGCAGCAGGGCCAGGCCCTCACCGAGTACGCGCTCCTGGTAGGGGCGCTGGTCGCGGCGACGGTGGTGGCAGCAGGCCCCATGGGCTTCCTGGACGGATGGAACCGCTACTTCGCCTCCATCTACTTCGTCCTCTCCCTCCCGGTGCCCTAGGATGCGAAGCCCTCTTCGAGATCCCTCGCAGCTCGGGTCCAGGACCCGGCCGCTGCGCTGGTGGAAGTTCGCCGCCGGCCTCGGTGCCGCCGCCTGCGTCCTCCAGCAGGTGGCGCCGGCTCTCCGCGACACGGCGCGGACCCTGGCCACCCGCTTCTCCGAGGCACCGTCGCCAGCGGCGCTGCTGCCCGCCTGGCTCGCCGTCGTCCTCGTCGCCGCGGCGCTGCTCTTCTTCATCGCCGACGTGGTCCTCGATCGACTCGCTCCGCGCTGGCTCCTCGGAGCGCTCGTCGCGCTGACCATCGTCTTCGGCACCAGCCCACGCCTCGGGGCGCCGATCGCCGGTGGCCTCCCCGCCGAGGCCCGGCTTCGAGCGCTGCTCCCCGCCTTCCGGACCCAGACCTCCGATCGGCTCGCAGCCGCCGGCCCGTTGGAGCTACGCGTCGGTGCGCTGCGCGGTGATCTGCAGGGGCTCCTGCCCGCTACGGGATACCGCGATCGCTGGTTTCGCTCGATCGCGCCCACCCTGATCGCCGTCCTGGATCAGGAGGGGCCCATCCTCGCGCCGCGTCCCGGTGATTCGCCCGGGACCGTCTATCTGGCGGTCGCCGCGTCCGGGATCGCCGGCTGGATCACCGCCTCCCTACAAGGGGACGGCGGCGTCGTCCTCCTGCGCGACGGCGGCAGGCCGCTGATCCTCGGCGTCGCCCCCTGCGCCGAAGCCACCAACGCGAGAAGAGGAGGCACGTCATGTTGAAGGGCCGCACACCTATGATCCTCGCCGCCGTCCTGGCCCTGCTGGCAGGCGCCATCGCCTACGCCTCCCTCGAGGCGAAGGAGCGCGAGGTCCGCGACGGCTGGAACCTCGTCCCCGTCCTGGTCGCTGCCCAGGACGTCGCGGAGGGGAGCCTCCTCGCCTTCGAGATGATCGCAAAGAGCGGGATTCCAGAGCAATTCGTCACCGGCTCGGTGGTCCGGCCCGACTACGCCGAGAGCGTAATCGGGCAGAGGGTCCTCGTCCCGCTACGGGCCGGCGATCCGATCCTCTGGTCCCACTTCGAGACCGCCAAGGGCTTCGAGAGGCTCTCCTCCGGCATCATGAAAAAGGGGCGCGCCATTACGGTGGGTGTCACCGAGCGCACATCCGTCGGTGGCTGGGTCCGGCCCAACGATCACGTGGACGTCATCGGCACCATCCGTGACCCCGCCAGCCAGGAGCTGATGACCGTCACCCTGCTTCAGAATGTGCTCGTCCTGGCCACCGGCGGCGTCGCCGGCGCCAGCGGAAGTTCGCCGGGCGAGGGCGGCAGGGGCTACGCCAACCTCTCGCTCCTCGTCCTCCCCGAGGAGGCCGAGATCCTCGTCCTCGCCCAGGAGCTGGGTTCCATCACGTTCGTACTTCGCAACCCCGACGAGCTCGACGTCGAGGAGGATCGCGGCAGGGCCACCATCGGCACGCTCCTCACCGGCGAGCGCACCAAGGCCCTGCGCAAGCTGCGCTACCAGACCATCCAGGTGATCCGCGGCGCCGCCGGCTCGTCCGAGCGCTCCGGTCTCCCGATCGTCCCCTAAGGACAATCCAATGGCCTCGATCGTCCTCATGGTCCTCGTCACGGCATCGGTCTTCTTCTTCTCCTGGATGGGGGCAGGGGTCGTCTCCGGCGCCGTCGCCAGGCTCAAGGAGCGCTACGTCATCCGATCGCTCAGCGATCTGCGCGACTTCCTCCTCTTCGTCGACGCCAAGGCCATCGCCATCCTCGGCCTCTGCACGTGCCCCCTCCTCGGCGGGGCCGGATTCCTCGTGGGAGGCGGGATCACCGCAGCCCTCTCCGGGGTCGCGGGCCTGGCAGGGCCGTGGGTGGTGGTCCGCCAGCACCGGGCCAGGCGCCTGCGTCTCTTCGATCGCCAGCTCGTCGACGCGTTGCAAGCCCTCGCCAACGCTTTTCGCGCCGGCCTCACCTACTCCCAGGCCCTCGAATCATTGGCGAAGGAGGCGCCGTTCCCTCTGGGGCAGGAGCTGGAGCTGGTGGTGAAGGAGCTCAAGCTCGGTGTGCCCCTCGAGCGGGCCCTCGAGAACCTCGCCGCCAGGGTCGCCTCCGACGACCTCTCGCTGGTGGTGGTCGCCACCAACACCGCGCGCAAGCTCGGCGGCAACATGGCGGAGATGTTCGAGACCGTCGCCGGCACCATCCGAGAGCGCTTCCGCCTCCAGGGAAAGATCGCGGCCCTCACCTCCCAGGGAAAGATGCAGGGCTGGATCGTCGCCGCCCTCCCGCTGCTCCTGGGGATCGTCCTTCGCTACATGAGGCCCGATCTGGTCGATCCGATGCTGGATCACATCTTCGGCTGGGCGCTCGTCGCGGTGGTCGTCATCCTCGAGGCCGTCGGGATCTTCTTCATCCGCCGCATCGTCAACGTCGATGTCTGATCACGAAGCACGCTGCGTCCACATCTGATCGAAACCCACCCACCACTCTCCAACCGGGATCTCGACATGCCAAACTTGGGGATCTTCGTCGCAGTCCTCCTCATCATCGCAGCGGTCTTTCTCGGCGCCGCCGGCCTCTACCTGCGCTGGGGCGGGGCGCTGTTGGAGGAGTTGCGCGCCGCCGAGGGTCCCACTGCCCTCGAGCGCCTCCGATCGCTCGTGCTGATCCGGCTGGGCAGGCTCTGTCGTAGACGGATCCCGCGGGGCTACCTCGGCGAGCTGCGCAGGGCCCTCGTCCGGGCGGGGGAGCCGGCGCGGATCGAGCCCGAGGAGGTCGTGGGCCTCCAGATCCTTGCTGCATTCGCCTTCGCTGCAGTGGGCACCATCATCGGCCTCTCCCTCGGCGCCGTCGTCCCCGGGGCCGCGGGGGGCACACTTGTCGGCGCCCTCTATCCGCTGCTCTGGCTCCGGGACAAGACCAAGCGCCGGCTGCTCGCCGTCAGCCGGGCGCTGCCCTTCACCCTCGATCTCCTCACCCTCTCGGTGGAGGCCGGCCTCGACTTCACCGCCGCCCTGTCCAGCGTGTTGGAGAAGGGCAAGCCTGGGCCGCTGCGGGACGAGCTGGCCCTGGTCCTCAAGGAGCTGAGGGTGGGCCGCACCCGGGAGCAGGCCCTCCTCGAGATGATCCCGCGGATCCGACTCCCCGCCGTGAGCGCCTTCGTCACCGCCCTGGTCCAGGCCGATCGCATGGGCACCAGCCTCGGCAAGGTGCTGCGCATCCAGGCCACGCAGCTCCGCAGCGATCGCAGCCAACGGGCCGAGAAGCTCGCCGGAGAAGCGCCGGTGAAGATGCTCTTCCCCTTGATCGCCTGCATCTTCCCTACGGTCTTCCTCGTCCTCTTCGGCCCGATCGTCTTCGCCATGGCCTTCGGCGGGATCGGAGGTTGATCATGAGCCGCTCGCTTCGCCTCCTCATCGAAGGGGAGGCCGCCATCCCCTGGTCCGACGTCTCCCAGCCCCTCCGCCTCGGACGCTCCTCCGAGAACGAGCTCGTCCTGGACGAGGCAGGGATCTCCCGCCGCCACGCGACCATCCATCGGCGCTCCACCGGCGAGCTCGTGGTGGAGGATCTCGGCTCGTCCAACGGCACCCTCCTGAACGGCGTGGCGGTCCCGGGCCTCGCCTTCCTCCGGGACGGTGATCGCCTGGAGTTGGGCGGCGTCCAGATCCGGGTGGAGATCCGCGAAGAGCCCCGCGAGGGGCCGGCGAAGGCTTTTCGTTTCGCCCCCACCACCGAGAGCGCGCAGCGTCCGAGCATCGAGGCGCCGCCGACGGGGTGGCGCAGCCTCCTCGCCGGCCTCGGCCTTCCGCGGCCCGCAGCCAATGGGCCTGTGTTCGCTCCCTCGCGGGATGGCCGTTCAAAGACCCCAGCTTCTCCGCGGCGAACGGCTGCTCCCGCCACCCGCAGGCTGCTCGTCGTGGCCCTCGCGCTGGCAGTCGCAGCGGCCGTCACGATCGCCATCATCGCCCTGGGCCAGGAGGAAGGATCGGAGTCCAGGCTGCCGTCGGTGATCGATCGTGGAGAAGAGGTCTTCTCCCTCGACGAGATCGACGGAGACGAGCGCTTCGGGGTCGGGCCGCGGGCCACGATCCACACTGCGATGGGGGCCAGCTTCCGCTGGAGATTCGTGGAGGCGGAGCCGGGCACCAGCCGGATCACCCTCCGCTACGCCGCCGCTGACGTGGCCCCCGATCGCCTGGAGATCCAGGTGAACGGCAGCGCCGTTGGCTACGCGGCCGAGGCCGGTGACGCCTGGAAGGAGGGGCTCGAGCTGCTGCTCCCCCCATCCTCTCTCCGCTCCAACGAGGAGAATCGGATCGACTTCGTAGATCCTCTGCATGGAACCGAAGGGGCGCTGCCGAGTTGGACCATCGGTCAGCTCGAGATCGTCGTGCAGCCCATCCCCGGCTGCCGCCCCGCCGATTGCCTGGAGGAGGCCGAGCGCCTCTATTCGCTGGGCGCGCGAAGCTACGAGGGCAAGGGCTTGGTGCCACGCAATCTCTTCGACGCGTGGCTCACCCTCCAGAAGGCGGCCCTCTACCTCGAGCCTCTGGAGCCGAAGCCCGGGGTCCACGAGAAGGTCCAGGGGCTGATCGGCCCGATTCGAAGCGAGCTCGACACCCTCTGCAGCCGCCTCCGCTTCACTGTCACCCGCAGCGTCGCCTTGGACGACTACGCTGGGGCCCGACGGGCCGCCGAAGACATCCTCCGCACCTTCCCGGGAGACGAACACCCATGCCACGAGGGCGGGCGCCACCTGCTGGCGCTACTCGACGGCTGACGATCCCACGAGACGAAGGCTCCGCCATGAGCATCCCTCCCGAGACCCGTCCCGAAGGCATCGCCCGCGACGCCGAAGCCCACCCGCTGGCCGATCGCGCCGTCGCTGCTGCAGGGGATGTCGTCACAGGCGCCTCGACCTTCCCCGATCTCGAGGCCGTCTCGGCCCAGCCGACGGCGGAGTTCGACCCTCGCGACCCTCTCGACCGAGCGTCCTTCGACGCCACCACCGTGGCAGTCGACGCTGCGGCCTTCGCTGATACCGCCACCGTCGCTGTCGACGCTGCCGCCGTCGCCGATGTCGCCACCGTCGCCGTCGGCTCTGCCGTCGTCGCGGATGTTGCCACCGCAGCCGTAGGAATCGGGGAGGTCGAGGCGCTGCAGGATGCGCCGTCGAAGAAGGAGGCGGTGGCTCTCGAGGATGCGCCGTACACGAACGAGGCGGCGTCTCTCGAAATTCAGCCGGAAACGAACGAGGCGTTGGTTTTGACGGAGGAGTCGGGGACGTCTGAGGCGGCGGCGTGGACCGACGACGGGACCGGAGCGACGAGCGAGGCCGATAGGAACGAGCTGGCTACCGCGTGGGTCGTAGCCCAGCCGCAGCGAAAGGTAGAGGAGCGTCGGGAGCACTCGCAGGTGAAAAGGACGGCTGAGGCTGGAGGATGGCCTGGGAGGGGGGGGCGAAGGCGCCATGCCCCCATCGTGATGGGGGGAGGCCTCGTCGCTCTGTTGGCGATCGCCTGGGTGGCGGGGAGGACCATCCGCAGCGAGCCGGCGGATGAGGCCGCGTCGGGGGCGGAACTGACGGATGGCGCCGCCAGCTTCGAGGCATTCGACAGGGGGGTCGCGGCGATCCACCAGGGCGACTGGCGCCTTGCCCAGGCCCAGCTCCTGGAGGCGCTGGCCTCGGATCCTGATCGGTTGGAGGCACGGCGCTACCTCGCACGGGTCGATCGGGAGCTCGCCGTGACGATCGCTATCGAGGAGGCGAGGACCTGTTTCGTTGAAGGGGACGTAGAGTGTACGAGGAAGAAGCTGGCAGGCCTCGACACCGAGACCCTCGCCTTCGAGGGCGAGGGGATGGCGCTGCTCCTCGAGCTCCCGGACGGCACTGAGGGCCTTGCCCCGGAGCCTGCCGAGCCGCCTCGTGGCGGCAGGCCGACGAGTGCGAAAGCAGCATCCGTAGATGCGGCGTCGACGAAGCCTGTGCCGACCAAGGCCGGAGCGACGAGGGCAGGTTCGGGGAGAGCGAAGGCGACATCCGCAAACGCCGCGTCGATGAAGCTTGGGTCGAACAGGGCCGGAGCGTCGGTGACAGGCTCGGCGCGAGGCGTCGCTGCGAAGTCGACCGGAGATGAGGCACGAAGAGCCGCGACAGCAGAGGGCGAGATGGATCCCGCAGAGGCGGCGAGGCGCGCGACGCAGGCTGGCGTGCGGGCGCGCCTCGCCGGAAATCTGGATCGCGCAGTGGATCATCTCGAGAACGCGCTTCGGCTTCATCCGGGCCATGCCGCAGCGACGGCGGAGCTCGACTCGATCCGCGAGATGCTCCCTGAGATCTTCCGCGACGCGTATGCAGGCAAAGGCCAGGATCCCGAAGGATCGAAGCGCAAGCTCCGACTGGTGATCCGGCTCACGGACCCGGGGCAGGAGCTCCGCGCCAAGGCCGAGAAGTGGTTGGGGCGGCTGGAGAGCAGGGGCTGACGATCGTGTCGACTTCCTTGGAGAGAGGGCGCTTGCGCGTTGGCGGTACCTCCGGGGATGAGCAGCGTCTATAGTTGGCGGCGATGCCTGGTCCATGGAAGCCAACCGCCTCCGGGGAGAGACCGCTCTCGTGACACGTCGCCCACAGCTCGATCTCTTTGGCGACCCACTGGGGGAGGATGACGCGGAGAAGCCACCGCGGAAGCCGGCCCAGCGTGGTCCGAGGGCTCCGGCCACCGACGCGGCGGGGGGAGCGGCTGCAAGAGTCGGAGTCACTAAAGGTGAAGGCCTCGGCAGCGGGGAGTCGGCTGGCGTGCGTGAGACGAGGGCCGGGGCGCGCAAGGCAAGACGCTCGGCCCTGCCTCCCACACCGGAAGGTAGAGCCGGGGCGGACTCGGCTGGTGTGACTGAAACGAAGGCCGGGGCGCGCAAGGCGCGGCGCGTGGCACTGCCTCCTGACTCGGAGTTGGAGGTGGAGGCGACGGAGGTCGGAGGCGGGCCGCAGGTGATCCCGGTGGGGGAGCTGGCGCGGAGGATCAAGGGGACGCTGGAGACGAGCTTCCCGAGTGTGCTGGTCCAGGGAGAGATCTCGAATCTGCGGCAGCCCGGCTCGGGCCACCTCTATTTCAGTCTAAAGGACGCGAAGGGGAGCCTGCGGGCGGTGCTCTTTCGAGGGCAGGCCCGGCTGCTGCGTTTTCGGCCGGACAACGGCCAGGAGGTGGTGGCGCGGGGGAGGGTGGGCTTCTACGAGGCCAGCGGCGACGCCCAGCTCGTCTGTGAGTTCCTGGAGCCTCTGGGGGCGGGGGCCCTGGCGCTGGCCTTCGAGCAGCGGAAGGCGCAGCTCGCGAAGGAGGGCTTCTTCGACAAGGAGCGGAAGCGGCCGCTACCCTTCCTGCCCCGGCGGATCGGGGTGGTGACCAGCCCGACGGGAGCCGCGATCCACGACTTCGTTCGGGTGCTGCATCGGCGCTTCCCGCGGATCGAGGTGCTCATCGCGCCGGCCCGGGTCCAGGGCGCGGGAGCGGCGGAGGAGATCGCCGCGGGGCTGGAGCGGCTGGGTCGTCGCGGCGACTGCGACGTGCTGGTCTTGACCCGGGGCGGCGGCTCCATCGAGGACCTCTGGGCGTTCAACGAGGAGGTGGTGGCCCGGGCCATCGCGGCCTCGCCGTTGCCGGTGGTCTCGGCGGTGGGGCATGAGGTCGACTTCACCATCGCGGACTTCGTCGCGGACCTCCGGGCACCGACCCCCTCGGGGGCAGCGGAGATCCTGGCGCCGGTGGAGCAGGAGCTCCGGGCCTCGTTGGGGGTGGCCCGATCACGGCTGGCCCGGGCGTCGATCGGCGGCATCCAGCTCCGGCGGGGGAGCCTCCACCGGAGCCGCGCCCGCCTCGGGGATCCCTCACGGCGGATCTCCGATGCACGGCTGCGGGTCGACGCCAGGCGGCAGCGCGCGGCCGAGCGCATCGGCGGGCTGCTGAAGCTGCAGCGCAAGGAGCTCCAGCAGCAGAAGGAGCAGCTGCGCCTGGTGAATCCGGTGACGCGGCTGCGCCAGCAGCATCGCCGCCTGGACGAGCTGCGCGAGAGGTTGCAGCGGGCGGGGCGGGGCCTCCTTGGCCGGCGGCAGGATCACGTGCACGCCCTCCTCCGTGAGCTGACGGCGGCGAGCCCTCTGCAGCGGATCGCCCTCGAGCGGCGCGTCGGCGCCGATCTACGCGGGCGTCTCCTGGAGTCGATGCGCCGCGAGCTCGCCGGCAGGCGGGCCCGGGTGGAGGAGCGGGGCGCGGAGCTCCGCGCGCTCTCGCCGCTGCGGGTCCTCGCTCGGGGCTACGCCCTGGCCTTCGCCGAGAGCGGCGCCGTCCTCCTCCGGGCCTCCGCCGCCGCCAGCGGCGATCGCCTCCACCTCGAGCTCGCCGACGGAGCGCTCGAAGTCGAGGTCATCGGAGAGGTCCCCCCGCGCAAATAGGGACGCAGCTTTCCTCGTCGGATGTCGCGATCACGTCGCCCGGGTCCCCCGAGACGACGCGTCCTCTGCGGCTGCTGGAGGCCTGGAGCCGGGGGATCTGAGCTGCGCGGAGGTTGGTGCGGGTCAGGAAACCATCTCGCGCCGAAGTCTTTAGAGAGGCCCTGGCGATTGACCCATTCAGGTGGCGGCGCTACCTTCCGCCGGCTTGGAGGTGGACGTGGCGAAGGAAGAAAAGGCGCAGGCGGCGGGCGCGCCGGCGCTGGGTGATGTGGCCTACGAGAAGCTGATCGACGAACTCGACGACGTGGTCCGCCAGCTCGAGGCGAGCGAGCTCTCGCTGGAGGACTCGCTCCAGGCCTTCGAGCGGGGGGTGACCCTGGCCAAGGCGGCGGAGGAGCGGCTCGATCACGCCGAACATCGGGTGGAGGTGCTGCTGCAGGGGGATCGCAAGCAGCCGCTTCCTCCCCAGGAGGGGGGCGAGGGCCCCCGCGCGTCGGCCCGCGCCGCTCCCGACGACGACATCCCCTTTTGAACTGCCCGTTGGAGGCGAGCGCAACGCTGGAGGCGCCTTTCGAACGGAGCGCCAGCGAGGCGATCGCTCTCGGCTTGCGCGGGGGCGAGCTTCCTCAGAGGCTCCGGCTGGCGGCGACTTCATTCTTGGCGAGAAGGGAGATTGACGCGATGGCGCAGGAGAGGCGGCCGAAGGTCACCCTGGTGGACGACGATCGCGACACGCGGGAGATGCTCACCCACGCCCTGGACGGCGCGGGATTCGAGGTCTCCGAGGCGGCCAACGGCCTGCGGCTGATCGCCAATCTGCACGTCGACCGCCCCGACGTGATCCTCCTCGACGTGATGATGAGCTGGATCGACGGCTTCGAGCTCTGCCGCTCGATCAAGAAGAACGAAGAGTTCCAGGACATCCCGGTGATCTTCGTCTCGGCCCGCAAGAGCCCCGAGGCGATGCGCGAAGGGTTCGCCGCGGGAGCGGTGGACTACTTTCCCAAGCCGGTGGACCTCGACAGGCTCGAGGCCCGCATCCGCTCGATCGTGGGCATGGAAGCCGTGCATTGAACGGAGAAATGTTCTACCTGGAGCGCATGGAATCCGCCCGCGCGACCAGACCCTGCCGTTGGAGATCGCATTGAAACCGACGGAATTTGCCCTCGGTCCCTACCTCGCCGAGAAGCGCGCGTCGCTCGACGGGCACCTGACGCGGATCGCAGCCGCCTGGAAGGACGAGGTCCCCGAGAGGTTGGCGGAGGCCATGGCCTACAGCGTCTTGGGAGGAGGGAAGCGGCTGCGGCCCCTGCTCTGTGCGGCGGCCTTCGACGGCTGCCAAGGTGCTGCGGCGTCGGCAGGCGTGGTCGACGACTTCGCCCTCGCGTTGGAGATGGTCCACGGTTACTCGCTGGTCCACGACGATCTGCCGTCGATGGACGACGACGATCTGCGCCGCGGCAGGCCCACCTGCCATAAGGTCTACGGAGAGGCCACCGCGATCCTCGCCGGAGATGCGCTCCTCACCGAGGCCTTCGGGATCGTGGCACGTGGATCCGAGCCTGCCCGCCTGCGCCTGGTGGCGCTGCTGGCCCGAGCCGCCGGCGCCGCCGGGATGGTGGGTGGCCAGCAGCTCGATCTGGAGATGACGGGGCGGCTCATGGGCCAGGGCCCGCTGCCGGATCTGGTCGAGGTCGAGGCGATCCACCGTCGCAAGACCGGCGCGCTCCTGGCCGCCGCCGCAGAGGGAGGCGCCGTCGCGGCGGGGGCCACCGAGGAGACCATCGCGGCGCTGCGGCGCTATGGCCAGTCGGTGGGCCTCGCCTTCCAGATCGCCGACGACATCCTCGACGTGGAGGGGGATAGCCAGGCGATGGGCAAGACCCGCGGCGGCGACGAGGCGAAGGGCAAACCGACCTATCCCGCGTTGGTGGGCCTGGAGCAGGCCCGAGCCCTTGGGCGCAAGGCGAGGGATCGGGCCTTGGAGGCGATCGAGCCTTTGGGCGATCGGGGGGCGGCGCTGCGGGCCCTCGCCTGTTATGCCTTCGACCGATCGAGCTAAGGCGGAGGCGGGGGCGAGCGTCCGCGCAACGAGGAGGGGATGGGTTGGGATGGGCCAAAGGCCTTGCACAGCCGGTCTGCCTGGGGCAATTGGAGGCCAGATGGGTTGCATCGGCGGCGCCTGTGTGTTGTCGCAAAGGTCCATCGGCGTGACGGAGGAGGCCCAGGCAGGGTCTTCGACGCAGGGATTCAGGTGAAATCGTCGGCCCCTCGGGCCGGGGAGGAAGAAGATGGCGCTTCTCGAGATGATCGACGGACCGGAGGATCTGAAGCGGCTTCGCGAGGATCAGCTCCCGACGCTCTGTGCGGAGATCCGTGACGAGATCATCGCGACCTGCGCTGCCGGCAACGGTGCCCACCTGGGCGCGTCGCTTGGCGCGGTCGAGCTGGTGGTCGCGATGCACTACGTCTACGACAGCCCCCGCGACCGCCTCGTCTACGATGTGGGCCACCAGGCGTACGCCCACAAGCTCCTCACCGGGCGCCGGGAGCAGTTCCGTTCGATCCGCAAGGACGGCGGGCTGGCCGGCTTCCCCGAGCGCGCGGAGTCGGAGCACGATCAGTTCGGCGTCGGCCACGCCTCGACCGCGATCTCGGCGGCGCTCGGCATGATCGAGGCCAAGCGGATGAAGTCCGAGGTCGGCAAGGTGGTGGCGCTGGTAGGCGACGGCAGCCTCACCGGCGGCGTCGCCTTCGAGGGCCTCAACCAGGCGGGCTACCTCGAGCGCGATCTCGTGGTGCTGCTCAACGACAACGAGATGTCGATCAGCCCCAACGTGGGCGCGCTCTCCGAGTGGTTCTCCAAGAAGTTCGCCGGGCAGACCTTCAACCGCTGGCGCCGCAACGTGAAGGAGGTGCTGCACGCGCTCCCCCACGGCGACCACGCCATCGAGGGGATTCGCCGCGCCATCGATTCGTCCAAGGCGCTGCTCACCCCGGGGATCCTCTTCGAGGGCCTGGGCTTCCAATACATAGGCCCCACCGACGGGCACGACGTGATCTCGCTGGTGCAGATCCTCCGCCAGGTCTCGACCGAGATCGACGGTCCCGTCGTGATTCACACCCGCACCACCAAGGGCAAGGGCTACGCCCCGGCGGAGAGCGATCTGCGCACCCGCGGCCACGGCCTGGCCAACTTCGAGGTGGCCACCGGCAAGCCCATCGCCAAGAAGCCCGCGGTGGCGAATTACACCGATTTCTTCGCGGACGCCGTCGGCGAGCATATGGCGAAGGACGCCAACGTCATCGCCATCACGGCGGCGATGCTCGAGGGCACCGGCCTGGTGAAGACCAAGGACCGCTTCCCGGATCGGGTCTACGACGTCGGCATCGCGGAGCAGCATGCGGTGACGTTCGCGGCCGGGATGGCCTGCGAGAACATGCGGCCCATCGTCGCGATCTACTCGACCTTCCTGCAGCGGGCCTACGATCAGATCATCCACGACGTGGCGCTCCAGCATCTGCCCGTCTCCTTCGCGTTGGATCGCGCCGGGCTGGTGGGGGCGGACGGCAAGACGCATCAGGGGGCCTTCGACATCGCCTATATGCGCTGCGTCCCCGGGATGGTGGTGATGGCGCCTGCCGACGAGCAGGAGCTGCGGCATATGATCGCCACCTCCCTCGTCCTCGACGGGCCTTCGTCGTACCGCTTTCCCCGCGGCTCCGCCACCGGCGTGGAGATCGGCGCGCCCCAGATCCTGGAGGTCGGCCGCGGTCGGATCGTGCTCCCCTCCGGCCCCAAGCCGGACGCGCTCCTGCTGGCGCTTGGCACCACGGTGCAGCCTGCGGTCGCCGCCGCCAAGGCGCTGCAGACCGAGGGGATCCGCGCGGTGGTGGTCGATCCACGATTCGTGAAGCCCCTGGATACAGAGCTGATCTGCGATCTCGCCTCGCAGGCGCGCCACGTGGTGACGGTGGAGGAGGGCTGCCTCCAGGGCGGCTTCGGCTCGGCGGTCCTCGAGGCGCTGCAGGACGCTGGCCTCCAGGTGCCGGTGGAGCGCATCGGCTTCCCCGACGTCTTCGTGGAGCACGGCTCCGCCGACAAGCAGAAGTCCCGCTTCGGCATCGACGAGGTGGGCATCGCCGCGGCGGTGCGGCGGGTCTTGGGGCTCCCGGCCCCTGGCGAGGGCGTGCAGGCGGGCTGACGCAGTTCGCGCAGCTTCGTGCGGCGCCTACGCGCGGAGGGAAACGATCGCCCATGGCGAAGAAGAGCAGGATGATCGCTGCATCCGAAGAGCCGCCGGCGCAGTCGGAGCGGACGCAGCAGCCGTCGGGGGCGCGAGCCGAGGATCGCCGCCCCAAGCGAGAGCGCATCGACAAGCTCATGCTGGAGCGTGGCTTCGCGGAGAGCCGCGCCAGGGCCCAGGCGTTGGTGATGGCCGGCGAGGTCCTGGTGGGGGAGCAGCGGATCGACAAGGCGAGCCAGCTCGTCGACGTCGGCCTCCCGATCCGGCTCAAAGGAGACGGCCTCCGCTATGTGTCGCGGGGCGCGCTCAAACTCGAGGGCGCCCTCGACACCTTCGGCATCGATCCCAAGGGAATGCGCTGCGTGGACCTCGGGGCGTCCACGGGCGGCTTCACCGATCTGCTGCTCCAACGCGGCGCGGATGCGGTGTGGGCCGTCGACGTCGGCTATGGGCAGATCCACGAGAAGCTGCGGCAGGATCCCCGAGTCCATCTCTTCGAGAGGCAGAACGCCAGGCACGTCACGTTGGAGGCGTTGAAGGCCGCGCCCTTCGATCTGGCGGTGATGGATCTCTCCTTCATCTCCCTCGCCCTGGTGCTGCCGGCAGCCTGCGAGCTCGTCGCCCCTGGCGCGCAGCTGGTGATGCTGGTGAAGCCGCAGTTCGAGGTGGGACCCCAGGACGTGGGCAAAGGCGGGGTGGTCCGCGACCCCGCCAAGCGCCAGGCCGCCATCGATCGGATCGCCGAGGTCTGCCGCTCCCTGGGCTTGACGGTGGAGGGCATCGTCGACTCCCCGATCCTCGGCCCCGCCGGGAATCGGGAGGCGCTCCTCTGGGCCAGGCGCTCCGATTCGTGACGCACCCTGCGCGCGAAGGGCTCGCTCTATCGAAACTTTGGTAAATTCTCCAAAATCTTGACCCCGCCGCCCCTGCGCCGCTACCGTCGAAGGCTCAACCCGAGGGCAGGGCGCGTGTATGGCAAAATATTTCACGACGTTCGAGGCGAGCCGCCTCCTGGGCGTATCGCTGCCGACGATCGTCAATTGGGTGAAGGCCAATCGCCTCAAGGCCCATAAGACACCTGGAGGGCACCGCCGGATCGCGCGGACCGACCTCATCGACTTCCTCCAGAAGTACGAGATGCCGGTTCCGAAGGAGCTGGTGGACGGGCCCAGCGGCCCGATCCGGATCCTGGCAGTGGACGACGATCCCGACGAGCGCGACCTGGTCCGCACCATCCTCGAGGGCGCTGGCTACGCCGTGGAGATGGCCGAGAGCGGCTTCGACGCCGGTCTCCAGGTGGCGAGCTTTCGCCCCAACCTGGTGATCCTCGACCTCGTGATGCCGGGCATGGACGGCTTCGCCGCCATCGCCTCCCTGCGGGCACGGCCCGAGACCGCCGATACGCCGGTGATCGCGTGTACTGGCCTCTCGGATCCAGTGACCAGCCAGCGGGTCACCGACGCGGGCTTCGACGCCCACGTGATCAAGCCCTACCGCCCGGAGGAGCTCCTGGGCGCCATCGACAGGCTCCTCGGCGAGCGGGGCGCAGAGCAGAGCGCCTCCGCCCATTGAGCCCCGGGCGCCTATTGCTCCCGTGACCTTGGCGATGAGCCCGCGTGCGTCTTCGTCGGTCGCCAACGCCGCCGAACCGCCGCTCCTCGGCTCATCGCGAATGCTCCCAGCCACGAACGGATCCTGGGTCGGTTGGCCATAGGCCGCGTCAGAGGATAGAATCCACTCGACCCTGGCCCGCCTGCCCTGCCGCGGGGCGGGCGGATGGAGCGAGGCTTGGTTGTGATCCGACTCATCCCGGCGCTGCTCATCGCGGCGATCGCGCTGCCAGCCGCCGCTGCGCCCGCGGATCGGCCCGCGGTGGACGTCGAGGCGATGCGGGAGGCGATGGGGGTGGCAGCCGCGAGCGCCACGCCGGAGAGCTACTCCAGCCCCTTGGCGTACCACCACTACCTGGAGGCCCAACTCGCCGAGGCCCGAGACGACCTCGCCACTGCGATCGTGGCGCTGCGTACGGCCGCGGTCTTCGATCCTGAGTCGGCGGAGCTGCAGCTCTCCTTGGGCTGGCTGCTGGCCCGGAGCGGGCGGCTCGATCAGGCGGAGGTCACGGCCCGGCAAGCGATCCACCTGGATCCCGACCGGGGGGAAGCCCACCTCCTCCTCGGGAAGGTCCTCTCGGTGCGGCAGCGACGCCTCGAGGCCGTCGCCGCCCTCGAGCGATCGATCGCGCTGGCCCCTTCGGAGGAGGAGGCCTACTTCGTTCTGATCCGGGCCGTGGCCCGGGAGGGCGATCTCGCCGGGGCGGAGCGCGTGGCCAAGCGCTACGCGGCGGCGCATCCCACCAGCGGCGAGGCCTGGAGAATCCTCGCGAACGCAGCGCTGGAGCGAGGAAAGGCAGTCGCCACTCAGCGCTACCTTCGGGCTGCCGTGCGGATGAACCCCGCCGATCCACGATCGCTGCTGGCGCTGGCCGCCTCCGAAGAGCGCAACGATCGGGATGGCGCCGCCTCTCTCCTCTACGCCGCGGTGCTGGAGGCAGACCCCGAGCAGGCCGAGGCGCTGCTCGGGCTGGCCCGTCTCGAGGTGCGTGCAGGGCGCGACGGCGAGGCGAGAGCCCACCTCCGCGCCTTCATCTCATCGGCTGCCGACTCCGCGCTCGCGAGGCTCCGGGCGGCGGAGGTCTTCCTGGACGCCGAGCGCCCCGCGACGGCACTCGAGGTGCTGGACGAAGAGTTGGAGCCGGGAACCGAGCCGCGCCTCTCCTACTCCCGGGCCCTCCTCCTCGAGGGGCTGGGGCGCTTCGAGGAGGCGGCGGCCTCCTACCTGGAGGTGCCGCCCTCCGAAGGCGCGCTCTTCGCCTCGGCGGCAGCTCGCCGGGCCGACTGCCTCTCGTTGGCCGGCCGTCATGACGAGGCCATCGCCGCGGTGGATCG
Source organism: Vulgatibacter incomptus (assembly GCA_040391605.1). GTDB lineage: Bacteria > Myxococcota > Myxococcia > Myxococcales > Vulgatibacteraceae > Vulgatibacter > Vulgatibacter incomptus_A. The sequence goes on along the minus strand of JBEBXK010000011.1, from coordinate 87,839 downwards.
AGCCCTGGCGACCGCTGCCGAGAGCGGGGAGCCGAGCTCGACCCTCGAGATCGTGGGCCTTCTCCCCGACGTCTATCGGCGCGCGGGCCGCAGCGCAGAGGCGGTGATCCGCCTAGAGGCCCTCGCCGCCGGAGATCCCGCCACCTCTATCGCCCTGGCCCGGGCCTTGGACGACGCCGGCCGTTTCGATGATTCGATCCGCCTCCTCTCCCAGGCCGCCGTCGATCGCCCGGGTGAAGAGAGCGTCGTCTTTGCGCTGGCCTCCGTCCGTGAGCGCATGGGTGACGTCGGCGGCGCCGTCGAGCTGGTGCAGCAGATCCTGCGCTCGAACCCGGACCACCCCCAGGCCCTGAACTTTGTCGGCTATCTCTGGGCGGACCAGGGCGTGCGCCTCGAGGAGGCCCGTCGCATGATCCTCGCCGCGCTGCGCCAGCGCCCCGGCGACCCGGCCTTCCTCGACTCCCTGGGCTGGTGCGAGGTGATGCGGGGCGAGCATCGGCTGGGCGCCGCCATCCTCGAGCGCGCCGCCCGCCTCCTCCCCGCGGACCCCGCGATCCTCCACCACCTCGCGGAGGCCTACGCCCGCCTGGGCCGAACCTCCGACGCCCTCACCACCTGGGATCGAGCCGTCGCCGCCCTGGATCGCGATCCCGATCCAAGGCTCCGCGCCGCCATCGAAGATCGCCTGCGCACCCTCCGCCGCGACACCGCCACCCACGCGCCGTCGTCGACACGGTAGACGCACCGCCATCCGCTCCTGCACAACTCTCATGACACCACGGGCCGCTCTCGGGTTCGCTCGCCTTCGCTTCGGCAGAGGCAGAGATCGGCCCCGCAAGAGCGGGTATCCAGCGAAGGCACCGTGAGGAGGTTGTGTATCGTTGGCTCGCCCTCGATTCGGGTGGCTTCGCATCTGACGGTGGTTTACGACTGGAACACGAGCGCTTACCTTAGGTGAACTTGGATCCGACCATCGCACATCGGGAGGGCACCTTCGCCGGAAAGGATGGCCTTCAGCTCTACTGGCAGGCGGTGACCCCTACGGGGATGCCCGTGGCCGAGGTGGTCTTCGTCCATGGCTACAGCGAGCACACCGGGCGGTATCGGGAGCTCTTCGAGTGGCTGGCGCGGGAGGGTCTGGCCGTGCATGCCCTTGATTATCGGGGGCATGGCAGGGCGGCGGGGCCCCGGGGGGACGTCGACTCCTTCGGTCTCTATCTGGACGACGTGGAGTCGCTGCTAGAGCGGGTGGGGGGCGAGGCAGCCGGGAGGCCTGTCCTTCTGGTGGGGCATTCACTGGGCGGGCTGATCCTGGCCCGGCTCTTGGAAGAGCGCCGGCCGCACGTGGCGGGGGTGGTCTTTGCGTCGCCGTATATGGGGCTGGCGTTGGTGCCTCCCTGGCTGAAGGTGGTGCTGGGCAAGATGGTGGGGTGGATCAAGCCCGGCCTGCAAGTGGGGAACGGGCTCTCGAGCTCGATGCTGACGCGGGATCTCGAATGGCGGCGGCGGATCGAGGAGGATCCCCTCTACAGCGGAGTGACGACGCCGCGCTGGTTTCGAGAGAGCAACGCGGCCCAGGATCGCGCCCTCGCCCGGGCGGCCACCATCGAGGCCCCCGCGCTGGTGCTGATCCCGGAGAAGGATCCGGTGGCGGATCCCGCGACGGGGCGCCGGTTCTTCGAGTCGTTGGGCTCGCCGGACAAGGAGCTGATCGAATATCCGGACGCGCTGCACGAGCTCTTTCACGAGCTGCCCGAGACGAGGGAGCAGGTCTTCGCCGACGTCACCGGCTGGCTGCTACGCCGCGCGGCCCCTCGGGTAGAGGCGCCCACGGCCTTGTGATAATCGCTTCGGGGAGCTGGCCTCGGAGAATCGCCCTCGTGCATCGTGGCGACGGAGTTCTCGGGCGCGCTGCGCGATGCGGCTCTTTCTTTCGTTCGTTTGCTCGCCTGCGGCTCCTGGAGCTTCCGCTCTACTTTAAGAACTGTAAGTGTGTCAGTGGGCGACAAGGAGTATTGGGTGACAATCGGAGCAGGGACGCGGATCTCGGAAGGGATGCGGATCGTCGGGTCGATCGAAGGCTCGGGGGATCTCGTGATCGAGGGGAGGGTGGAGGGGAGCCTGAGCCTGGGAGGCGCGCTGCATCTCGGCGCCGCTGCCTTCGTCGAGGGAGCGATTCGGGTGCAGAGCGCAGTGATCGGCGGGAAAGTCGTAGGCGACGTCGAGGCGACAGAGTCCATCGAGCTGCTGGCGGGCTGCCGCGTAGAGGGTGATCTCCGAGCACCGCGGCTGACCCTGGCGGAGGGCGCGATCCTGCGGGGGAGGGTGGAGCTAGGAGATGAGGCGCAGATCCCGTCCGGCGACGAGACAGTGGGGTCGACGCGGGCCCCAGCCGACGAGGGTGATGGCAGGCGGGGGATCGAGGGAGGCTGGACCTCGGTCGGTGCAGCGACGGACGAGGCGCGTCGTCGAGTCGCTGAACCGCGACCGGAGGGGGACGGGCCGCCGCCGATGCCGCGCTCGGCGCTGGCGTTGGGGGCCCGTCGCAAGGTGATCGTCCGCGGCGGCAGCATTTGACGTAGGATGCGCGCTCCGATGGCACCTCCCCCCCAGCCGCTGCGCGAGCTCTCACATCTTCCTTTGGTGGAGCTCGCAGACGACGAGACGTTCCGGCTCCGGCAGCCTGGCGACGTGGCCTCGTTGGCCCAGTCGATCGCGCAGATCGGGCAGCTCTCTCCCATCGAGGTCCGGGAGCTGGGCGGGGCGATCCAGCCGATCACCGGCTTTCGCCGACTGCAGGCGTTGAGGTTGCTGCATCGCGATCGGGTGCTGGTGCGGAATCACGGGCCGATCGCGGACGGGGTGGCGGCGCTGATCGCGGCGGCGGACTCGATCGACAGCCGCTCGTTGGATCTGGAAGAGCTGCGGGAGATGCAGGCCCGCTACGAGACGATGGGTTGGGGGAGCCGCGCCCTGCAGGAGCTGATCGGCCGCGCGATCGAGCGGGCCGAGGAGCGCCTCGAGGATCTGAGCTTCATCCTCCGGGGGGAGGAGCCGCCGGATCGCACGGTGGTCGACGAGGACGGGGACGAAGACGACGACGCGGTGCCATCCCACGCCGCTGTTGGCTCCAACGCCAGAGGGGCGGACGCCGCCTCCTCTGACGACGGGCCTTTCGGCGTCGCCTCCGCTGCCGCCACCACCGCCGCCCTCGATTTGGCGCCGATCCGGCCGCCGATGGAGCCCCCGCACCCCGCGCCGCTCGGGCAGATAGTGATGGCGCTGGCGCCGGTGGAGATGACGGCGGGGGGGCTCGCCCAGGAGCTCAGCGAGCAGCTCTCGGCGATCACGCAGGATCTGGCGTCGCTGGTGGACCATTGGTCCGAGGTGCCGCCGGAGCTGCGCGGCATCCTCGCCGATCAGCTCGATTACTACAGCCGGCTGGGAAGCTGGCTCTCTCGCGCATCCGGAGATCGCAAGTGAAGAACCCGCTGCTGCTCAACGACCACGCCCGCCTCCTCTCGCTGCTTCGCACCCACTCCTTCGAGCGCAGGGCGGTGACGCTGGCCTCCGGCAGGCCGTCGAATTTCTATGTCGATTGCAAGCGGACCAGCCTCATGGCGGAAGGGCATTGGCTGGTCGGGCGGCTGTTGTTGGATCGGATCGTCCGGCAGGATCCCACCGTGGAGGCGGTGGGGGGCCTGACCCTGGGAGCGGATCCGATCGCCTCGGCGGTCGCGATGGCGAGCTGGCTCGCGGCCCGGCCGCTCCAGGGCTTCCTGGTGCGCAAGGAGGTGAAGGGCCACGGGACCGGTCGCTGGATCGAGGGGCCGGCTTTGCAGGCAGGCACCCGCGTTGCCATCGTGGAGGACGTGGTGACGACAGGCGGTTCGGGGCTCCTGGCCTGTGAGAAGGCGGAGGAAGCCGGCCTGGTGGTGGCGGGTGTCTATGCGCTGGTCGACAGGCTCGAAGGTGGGCGTGAGGCGGTGGAGGCGAGGGGCTATCACCTCGATACCCTCTACACCCGCCGCGACTTCATGGAGGACGAGGCCTGATCGAGAGGGGGCGATTTCCACTGCGCTCCGGCCGGGTCGACTAGAGGGGCGGATCGGCGCCTGGCCCGCATGGGTCGACGGCGGCTGGAGCCGGCGCAGGCTGCGCGGCTCGCTGACGGCTGCCTTCCTTCTCGCGCTGGGCCTCCTGATCGGGGGCTGTTCCCCTGCCGGGATCCGCCCGAGGGCCGGGCGCCCCACTCCCGTGAACGTCCACGACTCATCCTATTACAAGTCGCTTGATCGTCACACACGGTACAACTCATCGTACGAGGACTTCGACGCGAGGGTCTTCCTAGCCACCACCTGGCAGTCGGAGGACTTCCGCAAGGCGAGGGTCGAGGCCACGGCGACGATCCTCGCCCTCTCGGACGAGGCCCGCAGCGATCGCCTGGAGGCGGAGAAGGCGGAGGGGACGGAGTACGTCGACTTCTTCGTCAGCATGTACACGAAGAGGTTCGATTGGAACGATCTGGCCTCGCCGACCTCGATCTGGCGAGTGGAGCTCCTGCGGCCCCAGGCGACGGCGGTGGAGCCGATCTCCATCGAGAGGATCTCGAGGCCCGACGCGACCCTGCTGGCGCTCTATCCCTACATCAACCGATTCGGCGAGTCGTACCGGCTGCGCTTCCCGGCGGTGGATGAGGCAGGGCTGCCCACCATCGATCCCGACGGCGCCCGCGTCACCCTGCGATTTGCTTCGGCGGTAGGGAGGCTCGAGCCGACCTGGGAGCTGCCGATCCGATAGCGCCACTCGGTCGCACGGAGGGCGGCACATGCCGATCCGCTTCGCAGGCGCAAGAGAGCCTCGCGAGCTGGAGCGGCGGGTGCTGGGTCTGCAGAACGCGGTGCAGATCCAAGCCTTCTGATCCGCGAGGGCCTCGCGAGTCCACCCTCCTGGGCGAGGGTCCAGAATCTCTGGCGGGACTGGATCGACGACCACCCTCGCGATCGTCCAGACGGCGTCTGGCGCCGTATGCGGGTCTTTCACAAGGGGCGATCAAACGCCGGTGGCGACGGGCGTCCGGCGCGGATAGAATCTCGGGCACTTGGACCTAGCGACGATGAGTCTTGCCCGCCTGTCTCAGGTCATGGGAATCCGCCCGAGCGAAGGCAGGCGGACGGCGTACGCCGGCCTCTACCACCTGGCCTTCGTCGCCGCCGTGGTCTTGGTGAAGAGCGCGTCGAACGCCCTGGTGGTCTCGCGCTTCCGGGCCGAGACCCTCCCGATCCTCTACATCGCCAGCGCCCTCGTCACCGGCCTCGCCGCATGGGGATCGGGGACGGTGGCGCGTCGCCTCTTCGCGAAGGCCCTGCCGCGCCAGGGCCTGATCCTGGGGGCGGCGCTGCTGGCGGGCCTCGCGGTGGCGCTGGAGGCGAAGCTGCCGGCGGCGGTGATCGTCGTCTACCTCTTCGGCGAGGCCTTCGCGACGCTGATCTCCATCCGCTTCTGGGGGGCGGCGTCGGAGCTCTTCGACCAGCGGGCGAGTCGCCGCATCTTCGGGATCCTGGGGGCCGCCGGGATGGCGGGGGCGATCCTCGCCGGGCTCTCGGCCCAACTCCTGGGGGCCCGGATCGGCGCGGTGGGGCTGCTGCCCCTGGCCTCGGCGCTGATGCTGATCTGCGTGGCCGCGTCGACCTCGCTCCGCCGGGCGGTGCGGCAGGCGCCGGAGGATCCGAAGGCGTCCCGGGCGGATCGGCGCAAGCCAAACAAGGATGCGCGCTCCTACCTCTGGCGCAACCCCTATCCCCGCGCGCTGGCGACGCTGATGCTGCTGCTGGCGATCCTCACCGCGCTGGCAGACTACATCTTCCGGGTGCAGGCGGGGGCGCGCTACTCGGAGGCGGAGCTGGCCGCGCTCTTCGGCGCGCTGAACCTCTGGATGGGGATCGTGGCGGTGGTCTTCCAGCTCACGGCGTCGGGGCGGATCCTCGAGCGCTTCGGCGTGTTCCGATACCTGCTGGTGACGCCGGTGGCGAGCGCCGGAACCGCCCTGGCCTCCTTCGTGATCCCGGGGATGGGGCCCGCGTTCGCGCTGCGGCTGGTGGAGTCGTCGGGGAGCCTCTCGCTGAACCCCGCCGCCTTCCAACTCCTCTATGGCCCGATCCCCGACACCCTGCGCCCCCAGGTCCGATCGCTGATCGACGGACTGGTGAAGAAGATCGGCTTCGCCGCCGGCGGGCTGCTCCTCCTGCTGGTCGGGAGCCGGGCCAGCCTCGAGGTGCTGGTGGGCGCGGTGGTGGGGGTCGTGGCCCTCTACGTCGCAGTGCTTACGGCGTCGCGGCGCTTCTACATCCGCGCCATCGAAGATCGCCTGGCTCCGGCGGCGAGCCGGGGCGCGAGCCACCTGGCGAGCGCCGAGGCTCGGGCGGCGTTGCGGGCGGGGCTCGCGAGCCAGTCGCCGATGGGGGTGCTCACCTCCCTGGCGATCTTGCGCGACGATCAGCGCTTCGACCCCCTGCCGCATCTGCCCCACCTCCTGCTCCATCCGGATCAGCGGGTGCGCCTCGCTGCCGTACGGCTGATCGCGGATCGGATGATCACCCAGGCCCTGCCGCAGCTCGAGCGTCTCTTCGTGGAGGATGAGTCGCAGATCCAATATGAGGCGGCGCTGGCGTTGGGGCGCCTCGCACCCACCAAGGCCGCCGAGCGGCTCCTGCCCTGGCTCGAACGCAGCGAGTCGCCGCTCTCCGGCGCCGCCATCGCGGCCCTCGCGCCGCGGGAGGGGGTGGGGGGCCCCGCCCGCCGGGCCCTGGCGGCGAGGCTGGATCGACGGGACGCCCCGGTGGAGGAGCGGATCGAGACGGCGCGGGCCCTGGGCCGGATGGGCCCGTCGCTCCATGCCTCGGCCCTCGCCGCCTTTCTGGCGGATCGGGATCCGGAGGTGCGGCGGATCGCCTGCGCTGCCGCCGGCCGCACCATGGAGCCCAGCCTGATCCCGGCGCTCTGCCTGCTGCTCGCCGATCGCCTGAGCCGCGCGCCGGCCCGCAACGCCCTGGCGGCCTATGGCGATCGGGTGGTCGGTCCGCTCTCACATATGATGGACGATCGCAGCCGGCCGGTGTCGCTGCGCCTCGAGGTGCCACGGGTCCTCCGGAAGATCGGCACCGCCGCCGCGGCGCGGGCGCTGCTCTTCTCGAACATCCAGGAGCACGCCTACCTGCGCTACCGCATCGCCACGAACCTCTCGCGGCTCCACGACGAGCATCCGGAGATCGTGGTGGACGCCCAGCGGCTGCAGGAGGCGACCTTCCGCAGGCTGCGGACCTACGAGTACCTTCTGCCGCTCTACCGGGATCTGGAGGCGGCGCTGCCGCCGCGATCGCTGCTGGTCCGGGCCATGGGCGATCGCATGCAGCAGAACCTGGAGGTGATCTTCCGACTGCTGCAGCTCCGCCATCCGGAGGGGCAGCTCCTGGCTGCGTGGCGTCGCTTCACCACGGGGGACGCCAGGGAGCGGGCCTACGCCCTGGAGCTGCTGGAGCATCTGCTGGACGAGGAGATGCGGCGGCCGCTGCTGCCGGTGCTCGACCGCTATCATCGGCTCCCCGAGCCTTGGGGCGGAGTGCCGGCCCAGGTGGAACGCGCGCCGGCGCGGGTGCTGGAGATCGCGGTCTCCGACGACGAGATCCTGCGGGCGCTGGCGATCTACACCGCTGGGCGCGCGTGGCCCGACAACCCGCCGCTGCCCCCTGGCGCCGGAGAGGAGAGTGCATTGGACGCAAGCGTGATCGAGCGGGTCTTCCTCCTGGAGGCGGCGGACATCTTCGCCCGCTGTGACATCGACGACTTGGTGGCCTTGGCCACCATCGGCAAGGAGGCCTCGTACCGCGAAGGTCAGACCATCTTCGTGGAAGGCGAGGAGGCCGACGCGCTCTATGTGGTGCTGGAGGGGAGGGTGCGCTTCGATCGCTTCGGCAGCGAGGTATTCACCGTGGGTGTACGAGACGCCTTCGGAGAGACGAGCCTCCTGGACAGCGCGCCCCGGCCCGTGACCGCGACGGCCGCCGCTCCGGAGGTCCGGCTGCTCGCCATCGATCGCCACGACTTCCTGGATCTGGTCGCCGATCGACCCGAGCTGCTCCGCGGGATCTTCGAGGCGGTGACCCGGCATATGCGCCGGCTGATCGACGTGGCGGCAGGAGCGGAGCCTGCCGCCGCTGGTGAGGCGGCTCCCGCGCGCAAGGCGTCATGAGGGGGGCCCCGGCGAGCGCTGCATGGCGGGGCCCCTAGGCTGCTATTCGAGGGTCGCGTCGACCTCGAACTCCACGTTGCCCTTGAAGAGCTTCGAGACCGGGCAGCCGTCCTTGGTGGCCAGGGCCAGCCGCTTGAAGGTGGCGTCGTCGAGGCCCGGCACCCTGCCTCGCGTGGCGATCTTCATCTTGGTGATCTGGAAGCCGCCGCCCTGCTCCTGGATGGTGCAGGCGGTGTCGGTGTGGATCGAGGTAGGGGTCTTCCCTTGCTTCTCCAGGCTGAGCGCGAGGGCCATGCTGAAGCAGGCTGCCTGGGCCGCGGCGAGGAGCTCCTCGGGGTTGGTCCCGGGGGTGTCGCCGAAGCGGGTCCCGAAGGAGTAGGGCGCCTCGATCGCCCCGCTGGCTCCCTTGAACGATCCCTTCCCCCTCTTCAATCCGCCCTCCCAACTCGCGCTGGCCTTTCTCGTCGGCATCGTCTCTCTCCTTGGTTCGGCGGGCCGTGAGTCGGCCGCGCACCGGAGAGACTTTTGCGAGGTTGGCGCGAGGGGCTCAAGTCGACGTGGCGGTGGACTGTCATCCATCGAGCGCACCTGGAGGTCCCATCAGCCGTTGCGGGAGATCACGGTGTCGCGGCTCCACTGAAGGTCGTCGCGCTCGGGATAGTCTGTGATGGTGTGGAGGCCTCGGCTCTCCTTCCGCTCCAGGGCGCAGCGCACCACCATGTGGGCGACGTCGGCGATGTTGCGAAGCTCGATGAAGTCGCGGTTGAGCTTGTACTGCCAGTAATAGAGGCGGATCTCCTCCCGCAGCAGATCGAGGCGGGCCTTGGCGCGCTGGAGTCGCTTCGTGGTCCGGACGATCCCCACATAATTCCACATCAGCCGGCGGATCTCGTCCCAGTTGTGGGCGACCACCACGGCCTCGTCGGTCTGGGCGGCGGCGCCTTCATCCCAATCGGAGACCGGCGGCGGCTCCGGCGCCTCCAGGGCGAGGAGGCGCGCCGTGTTGGCGGCACGGGCGCCGAAGACGAGGCCCTCGAGGAGGGAGTTGGAGGCGAGGCGGTTGGCGCCGTGGAGCCCCGTGCAGCTCACCTCGCCGATGGCCAGGAGGTTGGGCACGGAGGTGCGGCCGTCCAGGTCGACCATGACACCGCCGCATTGATAGTGCGCGGCGGGGACCACCGGGATCGGCTGGGCGGCGATGTCGATCCCGAACTCCAGGCAGGTCGACATGATGTGGGGGAAGCGATCGGCGAGGAACGATCGCGGGTGGTGGGTCATGTCGAGGAAGACGCATTCATCGCCGGTGCGCTTCATCTCGGCGTCGATGGCGCGGGCCACCACGTCGCGGGGGGCCAGGGATCCTCTGGGGTGGTAGCCGTCCATGAAGGCGACGCCGTCGCCCCGCCGCAGGATCCCGCCTTCCCCCCGGAGGGACTCCGAGATCAGAAAGCTCTTGGCCTTGGGATGGAAGAGGCAGGTGGGGTGGAATTGGTAGAACTCCATGTTCGCCACCACGGCCCCCGCCCGCCAGGCCATGGCCAGCCCATCGCCGGAGGCGACGTCGGGGTTGGTGGTGTAGAGGTAGACCTTGCCTGCACCCCCTGTGGCGAGGACCGTCACCTTGGCCAGGAAGGTCTTGGCGCTCTCGGTGCGCTCGTCGAGCACCCATGCACCCAGCGCGCGGTTGGGGCCGGACTGCCCTGCTCGCGCCGAGAGGATGAGATCGATGGCCGTGTGGTGGTCGAAGAAGCGGATGTTCGGATGGGCTTCGCAGGCCGCGATCAACCCCCGCTCCAACTCGCGCCCGGTGAGGTCCTTGGCGTGGACCACCCGGCGGGCGCTGTGGCCGCCCTCCAGGGTGAGGTCCAACTCGCCGGGCTGCCGCTGCGAGAAGACCACCCCCAGGTCCACCAGGTCGCGGATCGTCTCCGGCGCCTCGTGGACACAGAGCTCCACGGCGTCCCGATGGCAGAGGCCGGCGCCGGCCTCGAGGGTGTCTGCCACGTGAGCCTCGAAGGAGTCGCCGGGATCGAGGACCGCCGCGATGCCCCCCTGGGCCCATCGGGTGTTGCTGTCGCCGCGGTTGCCCTTGGTGAGGATGGCCACCGTGCCCCAGGTGGACGCCCGCAGGGCGTAGCTGAGGCCGGCGACCCCGCCGCCGATGACCAGGGTGTCGAAGCGTTCTGCCATCAATGGAGACCCTTGCGCCTATGGCTCGCCCGCCGATGCTCCGGTGTCGATCGCCGTCCGATAGGTCTTGCCCTATACCACCGACCGGGCCCCTCGGTGCACTAGCTGACCGGCGTCGAACGGTCTCGTCGCAGCAGGGAATCAGCTTGGCGCCAATCACCTGGGCAAGCGGGCGGGCCTTACGGGCACGGGAGGGGCGGGGGCCGATTGGTCACCTCGGGCGAATCTTTGTGCCGTGGATCCGACGTGGTAGGTTGTTGCCCCTTGTTCGACTCGATCATGCTGCGCTTCCTGCCCGCCCTGCTCGTCGGCATCCTGGCCGCCATGCCCCTGGCCGCCCACTCGGACTCGATCCGGAGCTGGGTCGACCAGGACGGCGTCGTCCATTACAGCAACCTGGGCTCCAAGAGCCGCTCGCCGGCGAAGTTGAAGAAGACCAAGGACGGCGGGATCCGCGTGATCCTCGAGGGAAAGAGCGAGAGATCCGCCCCTTCCGGCCCCGCCCGCACCTTTCGTCCGAAGGACGTCAAGGACTACGACGACCATCTGCGGGAGGCCTGCGAGCGCTATCGAATCCCCTTCGCCTTCGCCCGGGCGATCGCGGCGGCGGAGTCGAACTTCAACCCCTCCGCCGTCTCCCACGCCGGCGCCATGGGCCTGATGCAGCTCATGCCCGCCACCGCGGTGTCGATGTATGTGGACGACGCCTTCGACCCCCGCGAGAACATCCACGGCGGCGTGCGCTACCTGCGAGTGCTCACCAACCTCTTCGACGGCGATCTGGTCAAGGTGATCGCCGCCTACAACGCCGGCCCGGACGCGGTGCGTCGCGCCGGCGGCATCCCGAACTTCGAGGAGACGAAGACCTACGTACAGCGGGTCCTCGCGCTCTATCGAAGCTTTAGCGCGGAGCAGGACAAGACGTGAGTGAGACGACGACCGCGCGAGACGCGGGCATCGAGTCGGGTTGGTCCCTCGATGGCGCCGAGGCGCCCGCCGATGGCGAGTTCGTCCGCCAACTCCACCAGGGCAGCGACCACCTCGCGGCAGGCGACGTTCCTGCCGCCCTGGCGGCGCTGGAGCAGGCGGTGGCCCTGCGGCCCAAGGACGCCAAGGCCCAGGGGCTGCTGGCCCTCTGCTATTTCAAGTTGGGCCGGTTGGAAGAGGCGGCCCAGACCTACCTCGCGCTGGTCCGCGACAACCCCTTCGACGTCACCCTCCACGTGAACCTGGGGTTGGTGCAGCTCAAGGCCGGCAGGCTGGAGGAGGCGATCCGGACCCTGGAGATCGCCACCGGCCTCGCCCCGGAGCATCGCAAGGCGCAGAACTACCTCGGCCTCGCCTTCGCCCAGAGCGGCGACTACCAGCGGGCCCGGGAGGCCTTCCTCCGGGCGGGATCGGCGGCGAAGGCCGCGGAGATGGATCAGGCCCTGGCGATGACCGCGAGGGCGGCGCCGGAGGCGGCAGCGAAAGACATCCACCGCACCCCCACCGAGCCCTTTCTGCGGGTGCCCGATCCCGACGCGGAGTCGGAGCGTCGGACTCGGGTGGCGATCCATTCGTCGGCGCCTGACGAGATCCCGCCTTCCCTGGCGGAGACGGTCCGCTCCAATCGCCTCCACTGGCCCAGGGGATCCCCCTTCGCCATCGATTCGAGCGGCGTCTCCGTGGATTTCGCGGGACGGATCCAGACCCGGATCGACGGCCTGGTCGTGGCCCGCGGCGACACCGCCTGGGCCCCGCTGCGCAAGCGCTTCGGTGGGCGCACGATCGATCGCCCCTTCGGGCCGCCCTCCCGGCAGCTCTGGCAGGCGTCCGGTGGCGGCCAGCTCTTCCTCTCGTCGCGGGTGGAAGGGGTGGAGCGGGCCTTCGCCGCGATGCGCCTGGAGGAGGACGCCTACGTCGTGGAGGAGCACCTCTTCGCCTTCGAGGAGGCGGTCGACGCGGAGAACGGCAGGGTGCCCGGCCGCGATCAGGATCTGGCCCTGGTGCGGCTGCGGGGACGGGGCTATGTCCTCCTCGCCACCCCGCGCCCGATCAAGAGCGAGCAGGTCTTCGGCAATGAGAGCGTTCGGGTGCCGAAGCAGGGCCTGGTGGGCTGGACCGGCCCGCTGACCCCGCGGCTCCTGGCGATGCATGAAGGGCCCGATGGAGTGTGGGTCGAGCTCACTGGCGAAGGAGACGTGCTGCTGCTCGCCTGAGAGTTCGTGAAGAAGTCACGAACTCCGCGATCCGGTGCGAGCGAGCGCTAGAAGGAGCCGTAGCGCGTAGCGCGCGTGAAAAAATTGCCCCCGCCCTGCGCGAGGGCGATTTTTTCGCAGGCTCTGGGTGCTCGCGAGGCGATCGCGAAGGCTGCGCTCCCTTCGGGAGTGAACGCTCGCATGGCGCGATGGAGGAGATCTCCTCCCCCCGGGCAGCGGCGCTCGCTCATGGGCGCTGACGTCGTGCATCCCGCCGGCAGCGGTGTTAGCGTGCCGCGCCATGGCAGCCAGGAAAACCGCCGCAAAGAAGCCGCTCCGCGCGGAGCTGGTCAACCTCCCCAACCTGATCACCTACCTCCGGATCCTGCTGATCCCGGTCTTCGTATGGCTGGTCTCCCGGGGCGATCCCTTCTCCTCCTTCCTCTCGGCCGCGCTCTTCACCTTCGCGGCGCTCTCGGACATCGTCGACGGCTGGCTCGCCAGGAGGATGAACCTGGTCAGCGTGGTGGGGAAGCTGATGGATCCCCTGGCCGACAAGCTGATCGTCACCGCGGCCCTGGTGATGCTCGCGCAGATGGGGCGGATCGAGGCTTGGCTGGTGATCGTGATCCTCTCGCGGGAGCTGATCGTCTCCGGCCTACGGCAGATCGCCGTCGGCGAAGGCCTGGTGATCGCGGCGGGGCAGGGGGGCAAGTGGAAGACGGCCCTGCAGCTCTCGGGCATCATCGGGGTACTGGTGCACTATCGGTATCCGGTGAACCTGCTCTTCGTAAAGGCTTACCCCTTCGACTTCCAGCTCATCGGCGAGTGGGTCCTGGTGGTCTCGCTCCTACCCTCCATCTATTCGGCGCTGCAGTACTGCGGGGACTTCCTCGGCGCGGTGGCCAAGAAGGAAAAGGTCGCTGCCGGCGCTGACCAGCCGGAGGGCGATCGCGAAAGTGCCCCCTTGGCGGGGCAGGTAGGCTGAGAGTTTTCGATCCCGACGTCGATCGCCTGGATTTTTGTTGACCGTCGCTGGGCGGTTGCCCTATATACGGCGCCGTTCGCTGCTGCTCCCCAAGGGCCACAGCGATCCGATGTGCGGGTGTAACTCAGTGGTAGAGTACGACCTTGCCAAGGTCGGAGTCGTGGGTTCAAATCCCATCACCCGCTCCAAACGGCTTCGCGAAGACCCGAGCGCCTCCCCAGGCCCTCGGGTCTTCTTGTCTCTGGGCCTCGGCGCGGTCGGGACGCCCTTGGCAAGGGCCAGCTACCGGCTCTCGACGTCGTCACCGGCGCCGACGGCGCGGGCGAGGCCGGCGGCGAGGAGCTCCAGGGAAGCTTGGCAGGCGTCACCGGGGCTCATTCCACCGGCCCGGCGGCCCCGCTCGGAGCCGCCGATCGCGACCTCGCCGGTCTCCCGATCGACGAGTTGGAAGACCAGGCGGGTGGAGCAGAAGAAGGGAAAGCCCCCCGCGTTGCGCATGGGGATCGCTCGGGCCTGGTAGCGGCCGAGGAGCCTCCACCCACCTGCGATCTCGTCGGCACAGGGAGCCACTCGCAGGCCGGCGGACGCGAGCGCCGCGCCGAAGCGATGGGCGAGTCGTTCGTCTCCTTCGCCGTCGATGCAGACCTGCAGCACCATCGCCCGGCGGAGGGCCTGGAGGCGCTCTTCGAGGACGCGGATGGCGCGAAGCTCCGGCGGGAGCGACGATGCCCTGGTGGAGGCGAGGCGCGCTTCTGCCTCGCCTCCCGTCGGCCACGGCGAGGGCGAAGCCTGGCGGCGCAAGGTCAAGAGGAGCTCGAGCTGAGGGAGCAGGGCCGTCCGCAGGCGTCGCAACCCCTCCACCTCGTGGGCGAGCGCCGAGAGATGGAGTGGATCGGCGGCGCCCTCGATCCGCTGGCGGATGATCGAGAGCTGATCCTCGATAGCGGTCTCGAGCTCGAGGGCGGCCGCCTGTCGATCGAGGACGCAGAGGACAAAGACCCGTCTCCCATCCACCAGCACGTCGGCGGTGCGGATCCACGAGAGGCGCTCGAAGCGCGTCTCCACCCGGATCTCCTGGAGCACCCGCTCGGAGCCGGAGGTCGCGACGCCGTCCCCGCCCTGCGACCAGGCGGTCTCCGAGGCGATCCAATCCGTGGCCCGGATCGCAGCCTGGAGCTGGGCCGCGATCGAGGCGGCCGCCTGGTGGCGGGCCAGCTCCAGGGTCTCGCCCTGGCCGAGCCCTACTACGTATCTCGAGGGAGGAAAGCGCGGATCGATCCCGCTGGTGAAGCGCTCGGGCGCAGCGCTCGGCCGGGGCCCGCTGGCGCAGGCCGCTGCGGAGAGTACGAGCGGCAGGAGCCAGCGTGCATTCGATGGCATGCCGGCAGGATACGGGAGCGGCGCGGCGCAGGTCGCTCCCTCATTCGGAGAGCATCGGCCAGAGAGGTTGTGAACACTCGCGAGCTTTCGACGAAGAAGGGCGCCTCTCGCGCGCAGCGAGAGCTGGAGGAATCGCTCCCGGGCGGCCGGGTTCTTCACACGCCAAGGCGGATGGTCGGCGCACGCTGCCCCAGCCCAAGGCGGAGGCGACCTCCTCGATCAGGGCTCACCCTCGCGGCTGGCGAGGTCGACCTCGATGGCGCCCTCGTTGGCTCGGATGGCGATGAGCCTGGGGGCGGACGCGGCGATCGCCGCCTCGAATTGTTCGGGGCCGAGGACCAGCCTCTCGTCGGGCTCGACTCGGGGGCGCCGGTGGGCATGGCCGTCGGCCACGATCTCGACGGAGGTCCACGCTCTGGGCGAGCGGTTGTGGATCAGCAGCCCCCAGCTCATCAACGATGGGGTGGCTACGACATAAGCCTTGAGGGAGTTGTCGTCCGGGGCCGTGGGGCCCCCGGAGCCGGCGATCCCGAGGGCGAGGACCGAGAGCGCGATCCAGGCCCCGACGATCCCGGCCTTCCAGGCGTAGAAGCGATCTTGATCCCGGAGGTGATCCCTGGCGCCCGAGACGAGCCTCCTCCCTCCAACATAGAGCTCGTCGCCCAGCCGTCCGCTCCGCAGGCCGATCCAGCGCCCCGTGGCGGTACTCCATCGGCGCAGGGTGGAGGGTTTACCGGCGCCTGCCGGGCCCGAGATCCAGGAGCGGGCTCTCCCGGCGATCCCTGGATCCTCCGGCGCCTGCTGACGCCTGGCCGTCTTGACGACCGTGGCCTCCGGGGCGCTGGGAGGCGGAAGCCGGGGGGTGGGTGGGGCCGAAGGAGGGTTCATGGTAGTCGCGAGACTAACAAGCGGCGGGCGGGTCGTGAAGGTCTCGCTCGGCGAGCCGTGCCTGCGGCGAGGGGGGCACGGTCGAGCCGGCGATCGCTGCCAAGAGGCCACAAGGTGCAGGTCCTTCGTAGAGGTAGAGTGTTGCGGGAACCCGCAATATTCGTTACCTAGAGCCCGCGGTCGCAGGGGCGCCTTGGGCTTTCCCGGACCAAGAGCCATGTTTTTTGAGAGTGGGTGCGAGTTCGCGATTGCGGCTCGCCGGCCCGCCCGCCCCTTACGGATGGCGGGCTGAGCCCATGTGAGGCCCGAACGTGCGGGCGACGAAGGAGCTGGGTAGCTATGGCCACGATGATCACCGAGGAGTGCATCAACTGCGGAGCTTGTGAGCCCGAGTGTCCCAACGGGGCGATCTCCCAGGGCGAGGATATCTTCGTCATCGACCCCAAGCTCTGCACCGAGTGCGTGGGCTTCCACGACGAGGAGGCCTGCGCGGCGGTCTGCCCCGTGGACTGCTGCGTCCCCGACCCGAACAACGTCGAGACCGAGGATGTCCTCATCGCCCGGGCGATCCAGATTCACCCGGACACCGACTTCGGCGGAGACTATCCTTCCCGCTTCCGGAAGAAGTAGGCGGCCAAGCTGGCGTCCGAGACTCTCACACTCCACGTGCTTCAGGCCTGCACCCTGAACCGCTTCGCGCGGATCGGTGCGGGCTTGCTTCGTCATGTGGAGGAGGATCGGATCCCCCGGCTGGTGATCGCGCGCCTCGAGGGGGATGGCATCCTCCTCGGCAGACACCAGCGCGCGGCCTCGGCCCTCGGGCTGCCCAAGGTGCGGGAGGCGGGGCTCTCCGTCGTTCGGCGCCTGGGCGGCGGGCGCGCCGTGCGGGCGGGGGAGGGGCGGATTGGCGTCTATCTGGCGCTGCCCCGGATCGGCACCTTCCTGCCGGCGCCCGCATCTGCCGACAAGCTGATCAACCGCTACATCCGCGGCCTCAACGTCGGCCTCACCTTCGCGGGGGCCGGCAAGGGAGCCCACTACTTCGGTAGGGACTTCGTCTCCGCCGAGAGCCGGCAGATCGCCGTGGTCTCCCAGGATGGCCTGCCCTCCGGCGCTGCCGTCTTCGAGGCGGTGGTGGCGGTGGGCCGGCGCCTGGGGCTGGAGCCGGAGCTGCGGGGCTATCCGGAGCATGGAGACCCTCGGGCCGACGGGCCGCCCCACGCCTGCCTCTCTGACCTATGGAAGTCTCCTCACGACTTCGACGCCATCGCCGCGGCGATCGCGGAAGGCTACCAGCGCTCGTATGGCTGCGAGCTGGTCGACGCCGGCGACGGCGCGTCGCTCGAAGAGGCGGATTTCAGTCCGGCCGCCGTCGAGGAGGAGATGGGCCTCGAGGAGAGCGGGGTGGCTGACATCCCCATCGGCTTCGCCGAGGCCCTCGTCCGTGAGGCCGGCGATCGCATCGCCGAGGCGCGGCTTCGGGGCGACTTCATCGCCCCTGCCTTCGCGATCCGATCGATCGAGGAGGCGATGGTGGGAGAGCCCTTCGTCTTCGAGGTGCTCGGCAAGCTGATCGACGAGTCCTTCCGCCAGCCTGGCGCCGCCGTCCTCGGCATCACCAGAATGCGGGTGCTTCCCGACGCGATCCTCGCCGCGGCGGGGCGGCTCTGATGGTCGCTGAGCGCGCCCTTCTGCACCCCGATCCCCGACATCCGAGCCGGGCTCCTATGCTCGCGCTCCAGCTCCGTCGCTCCGCTGCTCGGGCAGCTTTCGAGGCCGAGGGCTGATGGTCGCCATTCGCCCGTCTTCGGTGCCGCGGCGAGGAGCGGAAGGCTCGGCGGCGATGGAGCGCCTCCTCTGGAAGTATCGGATGCTCGCCTCGCTGCGAGCGCGTCGCGAGGCCGTGGAACGCGAAGGCCTTGGCTCATTCGGCCTCGAGGAGGGGCGGGAGCGCAAGCGGCTCTTCCGTCGCATCGCCAGGGAGTTTCCGGGCGCGCTTCGGGAGTTGGACAGCTTCACCGCGGCGGAGCTGGACGCCCGACGAGCCGAGGTGGAGCGGGCCTGCGAAGAGCTGAGGGCCGGGAACGACATTCGCCACAGGGGAGGGTGGATTGAGCTGATCCTCGACTTTCATCGCACGCTCCGCGAGGCGTTGATGGTCAAGCGGTGGCTGGCCCTGCGTCTCCCCAAGGGCGGCGCCATCACCGAGGATCTCGTGGACGCCTACGCCGACCGTCGCGCCCGACTGGAGCGGCTTCGCGTAGACCGGGCTGAGGGTGGCGCGGCGCTGGACGCCGACGGCCTCACCCGGCATCTGCGCCCGCCGGGAGGCCGGCTCGTCGCCCTGGTGTGGGAGACGCTCGAAGACCGCCACGGCCGGCCGCGCAGCGAGATGGAGGCCCGGCTCTTCGGCCTCACGCTGGCGGATGCGTAGCCCGCGGAGAGACGAGCGATCGAGGGCCGGCTCTTCGGTCTCGAGCCGGCCGGCGCTCGGGCTCGAAGGGGGATTTTTTGGCTACCAAGGATTGGACGTTTTACGGTGGGGAATGAGTCGAATCGTCCCCGTCGCAGCCCTGCTCCTGTTGGGCGCATGCAGCACCACCGCGCCGAAGGGCCGGATCGGGGCGTCCACGCTGCCGAGCCAGCCTGAGCGCAGGGCTCCGGCGCCGGAGCGCGGCGAGGTGGGGCTCGCCTCCTATTACGCCACCTCCCTGGAGGGGAGGAAGACCGCGAGTGGTGAGCGCTATCTGCGCAGTGGTCAGACCTGCGCCCATCGAAGTCATCGCTTCGGCACCTGGCTCCAGGTGACGTCCTTGACCAGCGGCAAGTCGGTGCGCTGTCGGGTCAACGATCGGGGCCCCTTCGTGAAGGGGCGCATCGTCGACCTCTCGCGGTCCCTGGCCGAAGAGATGGGGATCGTGGAGCGCGGCCTCGACGAGGTCCGCGTCGAGGTTCGGTAGAAGGATCGATTGGGGTCAGCAGACGATCCTGATGCGGATCTCGATCGATGCCCCGGGTGCAGGCCGTGACTGACGTGGACGTTCTTGCGTCGGGCGATCCACCGACCAAGGGGCAAAGGCGCGAACCATGCGAGGTTCGCGCCCCTGTCTGATTCGGCTATCGACGCGCCGGGCCGCCGATCAGCTGCAGCCGTTGGTGGCGCCGCAGTTGAGGCATTTGTAGCAGGCGCCGTTGCGAACCGTGATGCTGCCGCAGGTGGCGCACGGGGGCGCGTCCGCCTGGTTCAGGAAGAGGGAGGTGAGGGCCTCGGTGCCGAGGGCGACGGCGCTGTTGCCGGCCTTGGCGTGCGACTCTGAGACCCTCGACGTCACCTTCGCCGTGGTCCTCGGTGTCTCGACGGCAGGCGCCGCGGCGGGCGTGGGCGCCGGTAGCGCAGTCTCCGCCATGGTCTCGCCCTCCGCCGGCAGGAACTTCAACGACAGCCAGCGGAAGATGTAGTCGGTGATCGACTTGGCGATGGGGATCGCCGGGTTGCCCGTGAAGCCAGAGGGCTCGAAGCGGGTGTGGCTGAACTTGTCGGCCAGCACCCGAAGCGGGACACCGTATTGGAGCGAGAGGGAGATCGCGGTGGCGAAGGAGTCCATCAGCCCCGAGACCACCGAGCCCTCCTTCGCCATCACCACGAAGAGCTCGCCGGGCTGGCCGTCTTCGTACAGGCCGACGGTGAGGTAGCCCTCGTGTCCACCGATGGAGAACTTATGCGTGATCGCCGCGCGCTCGTCCGGCAGCTTGTGGCGCTGGGCGAACTTCTCTCCTTCCTTATTGGTCTCCTTGAGCCGGGAGGTGTTCAGGGGCTGCGATCGCTTGCAGCCGTCGCGGTAGACGGCGATCGCCTTGAGGCCCAGCTTCCATGACTCCATGTAGGCCTGCTCGATGTCTTCCACCGTGGCATCGGACGGCATGTTCACCGTCTTGGAGATGGCGCCGGAGAGGAAGGGCTGGCAGGCGGCCATCATCTTCACGTGGCCCAGCCAGTGGATCGAGCGGGTGCCGTTGGCCGGCTTGAACGCACAGTCGAAGACCGGCAGGTGCTCGGCCTTGAGACCCGGCGCACCCTCGATGGTCTCGTGCTCGTCGATGTACTGGACGATATCGCTGATGGTGCGATCGGAGTAGCCGAGGCGCTGCAGGGCAGGGGGGACCGTGTTGTTGACGATCTTCAGCATGCCGCCGCCGACGAGCTTCTTGTACTTCACCAGGGCGATGTCCGGCTCGATGCCGGTGGTGTCGCAGTCCATCATGAAGGCGATGGTCCCGGTGGGGGCCAACACCGTCACCTGGCCGTTGCGGTAGCCGTGCTGGGTGCCCAGGGCGATGGCGGCGTCCCAGGCGTCGCGGGAGGCCTCGACCATCGTGGCCGGTACCAGCGAGGGCTTCACCACCTCGTCGACCGCCTTGCGATGCTTGCGCATCACCCCCAGGAAGGGATCGCGGTTCTCGGGATAGCCGGCGAAGGGGCCGCCCTGCTCCGCGGCGATCTGCGCCGAGGTGGCGTAGGCGTGGCCGCACATGATGGCGGTGATCGCGCCGGCGTAGGCGCGGCCCTCGTCGCTGTCGTAGGGGAGCCCGCGGTTCATCAGCAGCGCGCCCAGGTTGGCGAAGCCGAGGCCCAGCGGACGGAACTTATGGGAGTTCGCCGCGATCTGCTCGGTGGGGTACTTGGCGTTGTCGACCAGGATCTCCTGGGCGAGGATCGTGATCTCCACGGCCTTCTTGAAGGCGGCCACGTCGAACTCTCCCTCCTCGTCGCGGAAGTGCATCAGGTTCAGCGAGGCGAGATTGCACGCAGAGTCATCGAGGTACATGTACTCCGAGCAGGGGTTCGAGGCGTTGATCCGGCCGGAGCGCGGGCTGGTATGCCACGCGTTGATCGTGGTGTCGTACTGCAGGCCCGGATCGCCGCAGAGATGCGCCGCCTCGGCGATCTCCCGGAAGATCTGCTTGGCCCGCAGCGTCTCCACCGGCTGGCCGTCGCGGATCGCCCGGGTGGTCCAATCGCCGTCCAGGACCACGGCGCGCATGAACTCGTCGGTGACCCGCACCGAGTTATTCGAGTTCTGGAAGAAGACCGAGCCGTAGGCCTCGCCGGTGAAGGAGGGGTCGTAGCCCTGCTCGATCAGCGCCCAGGCCTTCTTCTCCTCGTTGGCCTTGCAGTGGATGAAGTCCACGATGTCCGGGTGATCGGCGTTGAGGATCACCATCTTGGCGGCGCGG
Source organism: Vulgatibacter incomptus (assembly GCA_040391605.1). Taxonomy (GTDB): domain Bacteria; phylum Myxococcota; class Myxococcia; order Myxococcales; family Vulgatibacteraceae; genus Vulgatibacter; species Vulgatibacter incomptus_A. The sequence continues at coordinate 66,730 of JBEBXK010000011.1, read as the reverse complement.
CGGGTCTTGCCGCCGGACTTGATCACGCCGGCGAAGGCGTCGAAGCCCTTCATGAACGAGACGGGCCCCGAGGCGGTGCCGCCGCCGGCGAGCTGCTCGCGGGAGGAGCGGATCGGGGAGAGGTTCGTGCCGGTGCCGGAGCCGTACTTGAAGAGCATGCCCTCGGTCTTGGCCAGATCGAGGATCGAGCCCATCGAGTCCTCGACGCTGTTGATGAAGCAGGCGGAGCATTGGGGCTCTTCTTCGACGCCGACGTTGAACCAGACCGGCGAGTTGAAGGCCATCTTCTGGCGGTAGAGCAGGTGGGAGAGCTCGGCCTCGAAGGTCTCGGCGTCCGCCTCGGTGGCGAAGTAGCCGTCCTTGCGCCCCCAGCCGGAGACGGTGCGCACCACCCGGCCCACGAGCTGCTTCACCGAGCGCTCGCGCTCCGGGCCGAAGGCGCCGCGAAAGTACTTGGAGGAGACCACGTTGGTGGCCAGCGCGCTCCATGACTTGGGGACCTCGAGATCCTTCTGCTCGAAGATCGGCTTGCCGGTCTCGTCGGTGATCGAGGCGGTGCGCAGCTCCCACGAGAGCTCGTCCGCCGGATCGATGCCGGGGCTGGTGAAGTAGCGCTCGATGGTCAGCCCGGGGGCCTTGCCCTGGGTCGCCTGCTTCTTGTCGGTCTTGCGGGGGGTGGTGCGCATCGCAGGCTCCTTCTTGATGTCGGTTCCGGCCATCTCTTCTCATCCTTCAACAAACGACTGACGCTTGGTCCACCGGGAACGGGGCGCCCTCGCGCCCCCCCGGCCCCGGATCTCGCCGCCCGAGACCCTTCGTTCCTCGATCGCCGGGAAGCGCCTTCACCCGGCATTGGCTGCTGTGGAAGCCCCCATAGAACCAAAGGCGGGACCGGCACGTCAAGGACCAAGGATACGATATGTTGTGGGTAGGCAGCCCGCACGCCACAAGCGGCTGTGGTTTGCCTGTGGTTTGACCGTTAATTCGCACGGTTGCGCAGGAGACGTCCAGGCAGAGTGACACTTCATGTATGGCAGCTCCATCGCTGGGATTGAGAGAGGCGCCGTGGCAGCCTCGGCGCCGCCCCTCTCGTCCTGGGATCTCCCTGGTTCAGGTGGCAGCCGCTGCGCCAGCGGGTTATCCATCGCGTCCCATGGCACCTCCCTACAAGCGACATGTCTTCGTCTGTACCAACCGCCGGCCCGACGGCGCCCCCCGCCCTTCGTGCGGGGCCCAGGGGAGCGAGGCGATCCGTACGGCGTTCAAGCGCGAGCTCGCCGCCAGGCGATTGCATCTGGAGATCCGCGCCAACGCTGCGGGCTGCCTCGAGGCCTGTGAGTGCGGGCCCAGCGTCGTCGTCTATCCCGACGACGTCTGGTACGGCGGCAAGCTCACGGACGAGGACGTGGTCGAGATCGTCGAGGAGCATCTGATCGGCGGGCGGCCGGTCGAGCGGCTGCGCATGGACTTCGACAAGCTCCCGAAGCCTCGCCTCCCCACCAAGAGCGGCCTGCCTATCGCCTGATGCGGCGCTTCCGCTGAGGCGCCTCCCGGTTCAGCCTGCATTTCGTTTGATGCGGCGCATCCGCTGAGGCGCCCCCGATTCAGCATGCCCATCGATCGCTGATGTCGTCGCCACTGTCGCTTCGGCGCATTCGACGGCCGCTACCAGGAGTGATGCAGCTATAGGTCGAGGGCCCGGACCAACGCGTCGGCGGCCTCGGAGGAGAGGAGGGGGACCACGCCGCCGCCGCTCTGGATGTTGACGATGGCGGAGCGCGAGGCCCTGCACACGCCCCCCGACGGAGCGGAGGCCACGCCGTGGTTGGCGTAGGCGGAGAGGTCGACGAAGGCCTCGTGGGCCGCGGCGCCAGCGCCCGCTGCGATCCACAGCCTGCTCCGAAGCAGCTCCACCCGCTCCTGCAGCACCCACCCTGGCTGCGAGGCGCAGGCCTCCACCAGCTCGCGCCACGGCAGCTCGACGTCGAAGCGCGTGGCGGATCGCGCCAAGGAGGCCGGATCGCCGTCGTGCTCCGCGCCGAGGAAGACTCCCTTGCCACCGAAATCCCAGCTCCGCTTGAGTACGAAAGCAGCCGGGCGGCTGCGGACGTGGGCGATCAGCTCGCCGATGGGCCGCCCCATCGGATCGGTGGAGGGGCCGGGACGCATGCGGCGGGTCCAGGGGACGTAGGTGCGAAAGAGCGCGGCCTGATCCTCGGAGAGCCCGAGCCTCCCGAGGCGGGACGGATCCACCGACGCGACGGAGATCTCGGCGAGCATCGACTTCTGCTCTAGCTGCGGGTCGACGGGGTTGAAGAGCGCGTGTCCATCGGGCCGTCGGAGGATGGCGCCGAATGGCGAGGCGGGATCCACCCGCCGCGCGAAGATGTGGCGGTAGAGGATGTCCGGACGAAAGGTGGCCGTCGCCAGCGGGCCGCCGTCGAGCCGCGAGTCGATGGCGGGAGGCTGCGGATCGCCGGAGCTGCCTCCGACGTCGACTCGCCTCTCGAATGGGGCGACGCTGGCGCGCGTCGTGACCACCTCTACCCTGTCGTCGTCGCCCAGCCGGAGATCGTCCACCACGACGGTGCGTGCGTCGTAGCCCTCATTACGGAAGCGGGCCGCAAGGTAGCGCAGCTCGTAGAGCTGGGAGTCCTGGGGGCGATGCACCAGGGCGATGGAGGGACGCTCGCTCCGGCCTCCCTCGCCGCGGTAGCAGGCCACCAGCGAGTGGAGGAGGTCCAGGGCGTTGGAGCCGTTCTGCCCGAGGATCTCCTCTGGCGCAGGGGCAGGGCCCGAGGCACCGAATCGACGGAGGCGGTGGATGGCCGCCTCGACAAAGGCGGCGGCGGCGATATCGGAGTAGCCCTGCATCGCGGGGATCGTCGCGTTCAGCTCCAGGATCCGCTCGTTGCCACGGGGATCCACGAAGAGATCGGCGCGGACCGTCGCCAGTCGCTCGAGGTGGTGGAAGCGCGCCTCGACGATGGGCCGCTCCAGGGGATCGAGCTCCGCGAGCATCTCGTCAGCGAGGGCGCTCCCCAGGGCCTCGTCCAGGATTCGGGCAGTGCCCTGGATCAGGGCCGCGGTGATCGAGCGGATGAGGAGGGAGCGGGAGCGACCGTGTCGCCGCGGCTCGATCACGGGTGGAAAGGCCACCGGGATGGGACGGGGGCCGTCGGCTCCCAGGTAGACGAGACCGAGGTCCGCAGCCCGCCTGGCGAACTCGTCCGCCAGGGTGTCGCGGAGCGAGGCCGGGAGCGCGGCGAGGTGCCGCAGAAGGCGATGATCGACCGACGGCAAGGGAGCCCTCTGTCCACCAGCGGCCGCAGCGCGCCACGTCAGGTGGGGCGGCGGATCGATGGACTCCTCGAAATCGAAAACGCCGAGACGGCGCCAGGGATTCGCCGGAGTCTAAGCGTTGACGATGGCCCAGACCACCGAGACCGTCAGGAGGATCCCAAAGGTCCAGAGGGCGGCGGGCGGCGCGGGCAGGGCCCTCGCGTCCTGGTACTTGGGATCGGGATTCGTGACGCTTTCCATGTGGCGGGGCTCTGGGTGGCTGGTGGCGAAGCTCCCCGCCGAAGAGGTGACGCGACGAGAACTACGCGCGAAGGGAGGAGCGTGGAGATGAGCCCAAGTCTACCTGCCGACAGCATGGGAGCAAGATCTTTTCAGCGGGGGATCGGAACTCCTCCGAGGCCATGAGAAAATAACGCGCGCTTGGCCGGCCGAGCTTCGCAAGCACATCGTGGGTGAAGGGTCTCTTCACAAACCTTCACTCTCCATCTTCGATCCTGGACGGCGGCAGCCGGCAGGCACCGGTATGAATAGGATCTGCCCCGTCAGCTCGAGTCGAGCCCTGGTCGGAGAGAAGGAGCGTGTGTGATGGCAGTGATCTCCGGTGGAAATCTGGTGGCGAAGATGCTCGCGGGGGAGGGCATTCGGCACGTCTTCACCCTCTCCGGCCTGCACGTGGCGCCGATCTACGCGGGCTGCGTCGAGGAGGGGATCGCCATCGTTGACACCCGGCACGAGCAGGCGGCGGCCCACGCCGCTGACGCCTACGCCCGCCTCACGCGAGGCCCGGGCGTGGCGGTGGTCACGGCAGGACCTGGGGTTACGGACGCGGTCACAGGTGTGGCGAATGCGTACGCGGCCAACGTGCCCCTGCTGCTCCTGGGTGGCGCCGCGCCGATCTTCAACCAGAGCCGGGGCGCGCTCCAGGAGATGGAACAGGTCGATCTCTTCCAGCGGATCACGAAGTGGTCCGATCGGGTGCCGTCGCCGGAGCTGATCCCCGCCTATCTCGCCAAGGCCTTTCGGACCATGTGCACGGGGAGGCAGGGGCCGGTCTTCCTGGAGCTGGCCTGGGACGTGCTCTCCAACGGAGTCGAGGATCCCGCGCTGCCCACCCGCTACCGCACCGAGGCCCGGCCCGCCGGTGATCCCGCCTACCTCGCGAAGGCGGTGGAGGCGTTGGAGACCGCCCGTCATCCCGTGCTCATCGCCGGCTCGTCGATCTGGTGGGACGGCGCCGAGGCCGCGCTCCTGGACCTGGCCGAGCGAGCGCAGCTGCCGGTCTATCTGAACGGCGCCGGCCGGGGGGCGATGCCGCCCGAGCATCCCTGCTTCTTCCAGCACACCCGTAAGGACGCTCTGGCGGAGGCGGACGTGGTCCTCGTGATCGGCACGCCCCTGGACTTCCGCCTCGGCTACGGCGAGGCCTTCCGCGCCGACGCGAAGCTGATCCAGATCGACGTGGATCCGGCGGAGATCGGCAGGAATCGCGACGTGGAGATCGGGATCCAGGCCGACGCGCGCCTGGCCCTCGAGGCCATCGCCGCCGGGCTCTCCGAGGTCCCCGATCGCTCGGATTTTCTGCGGGCCTTGCGGCAGCGGGAAGCGAAGAAACTCGAGAAGCTCGCAGTCTACGAGGGCGACGACGGCACGCCGATCCACCACGCGCGCCTCGCCTGGGAGCTCTCGGACTTCGCCAACGCCGACGGCAGGGATCCGATCTTCGTCGCCGACGGCGGCAACTTCGTCGCCATGGCGGCGAAGACGATCCGCCTCCAGCGGCCCGGGCGCTGGCTGGATCCGGGGCCGCTGGGATGTCTCGGCGTGGGTGCGCCCTTCGCCATCGCGTCGAAGCTCCTCCACCCGGAGCGCCCGGTCTTCGTGGTGCAGGGCGACGGCTCCTTCGGCCTGAATGGCTTCGACTACGAGACCGCCATCCGCTTCGGGCTGCCGATGGTGATCGTCGTGGGCAACGACGCGGCGTGGGGGCAGATCCGCCTGCCGCAGGTGGCGCTCTTCGGCGAGGAGAAGAGTCCGGGCACCACCCTGGCGCCCACCCGCTACGACAAGGTGGTGGAGGCCTTCGGGGGATGGGGCGAGCAGGTCACGGAGCCCGGCGAGATCCGGCCGGCGCTGGAGCGGGCCCTCGCCTCGGGGACGGTGGCGTGCGTCAACGTGATGCTCGATGCCGACGCGCCGATGAAGTCCGGGATGATGGGCTACGCGGTCTGAAGCCGCAGAGGGGTTGGGTGCGGGCAGGCGCCTTCTGGGGGCCTCTTATCGGGGCGTGCTTCAGCACTTAGCTTCCATGGCAGGGCGCGGCGTCGCAGACGCCAGAGCGCATGAACGTCCAGACATGAGGAGTCGCCATGGAAGCCTCGACCGCACTCCCGTCGCGGCTCTTTTCGCAGAGTGAAGCCAACGATCTCGTCCCTTCGTTGCAGTTCTCCTTCACGACCATCTCCCACGTGAGGCTGGGCGTAGAGGATCTGCTCGCCGACCTGGCGGGTGGCGATCCCCTCCGGGTCGCAGGGATCCTGCGGGGAGAGGAGGCGCCGCCGGCGGGGGAGGAGGATCGCCTCGAGAAGCTTCAGGAGCTGATCCTCGAGCTCGGAGAGGCGGTGGAGTCGGTGGTGGCCCAGGGGGTGATCATCCAGGATCTCGATCCGGGCGTCGTCGACTTCCCGTCGCTGATCGAGGGCAGGGTGGTGCTGCTCTCCTGGCAGTACGGCGAGCATGCGGTGGAGTACTTCCACGAGGTGGAGGAGGGCTTCGAGACGCGCGAGCCCCTGCCCGACGTGCGGCCCATGCTGCAGTAGGGGCCGCAGCTGGCGGCAGACGTCTCCAGCGGACACATCCGGCGTTGCCTCCCTCAGCCGGACGGCGGAAGGCGTTGCGCGGGAGGCCTCGTTTCGCTACGTCTCCACGGATGTCCCCCCAGCTTCCAGGAGCCGTGCAGTCCATGCCCAACGTCGAGCTTCGGGTCGAGTTCCTCTTCTCGGCCGCCCATAGGCTCCCCTTCTACGACGGACCGTGCTTTCGCATGCATGGTCATAACTACAAACTGCTGGTCTCCGTGGAGCGCGCGATCGATCCCGCCACCGGGATGGTGATGGACTTCGAGGATCTGCGAAAGCAGGTCTGGGAGCACGCCCTCGACCGCTGCGATCATCACACCCTCAACGACTTCCTCGAGAACCCCACTGCGGAGAACATCGTGGTCTGGATGTGGGAGGAGTTGGAGCCGAAGATCCCCGGGCTGAAGAAGCTCGTCCTCTTCGAGACGCCGGAGTACTCGGTGGTCTACGAAGGTCCCGGCCGATGAAGGACGAGCGCCGCGCCCCCGGTGAGACCCCGCGGATCGCCCCCCCCAATCCGGCGAAGATGGCGGAGGGGATCCGGCTCTTCCTCGAGGGCTGCGGCGTGGACCTTGGCGATCCCAACGTGAAGGAGACGCCTCATCGCGTGGCCAAGGCCTGGTCCGAGGAGTTCCTCGACGGCTACGATCGCGATCCGCGGGAGGTCCTCGGCGACTTCTACGAGGAGCGCCCGCCATCGGCGGACGAGATGGTGATGGTGAGCTCCATCGACTTCCAATCGATGTGCCCGCACCACCTGCTCCCCTACCGTGGCGTCGCGCACGTGGCCTACCTCCCCGCCGGCAAGGTGGTGGGCTTCTCCCGCGTCGCCCGGCTGGTGGACGCCTTCGCCCACCGTCTGATCCTCCAGGAGACCCTCGCGCGGGAGGTGGCCGAGGCCATCCGCCGCGAGCTGGGATCTGCCGGCGCTGCCGTGGTCCTCGAGGCGGAGCAGACCTGCATGACCACCCGGGGCGAGCGGCGATCGTCGGCCCGCGCCTTCACCGAGGCCTACTGCGGTGACTTCGCCGAGCGGCCCGATCTGCGCGAGCGCTTCGTGCGGCGCATCGGCGGGCCGCGCTAGATGAATCCCAAGGCCTTCGCGGCGCTGCTGGGAGGCTTGGGGCCGGAGAAGGTCAAGGCCTGGGATCCGGAGACCCTCGCCGCCTACGCCAGGGACGAATCCGGGCTGGCCGAGCGTCCCCCCGCCGCGGTGGTCTTTGCCGAGTGTACTGAAGACGTACAGGAGGTGATGCGCGTCGCGAGCGCCCATCGAATCCCGGTGAGTCCCTGCGCCGCCCGCACTGGCAAGAGCGGCGGCTCGCTCCCGCTGGCCGGGGGGATCGCCCTCTCCGTGGAGCGAATGGATCGGATCCTGGCCCTTCAGGCCGAGGATCTCACCCTCGTGGTCCAGCCCGGCTGCATCACCGGCCGGGTGATGGAGGCCGCCGAGGGAGCCGGCCTCTTCTACCCGCCCGATCCCAACTCCTGGGAGATCTGCTCCATCGGCGGCAACGTCGCGGAGAACGCCGGCGGGCCCAGGGCGCTGAAGTACGGGGTCACCAGGGACTATGTGCTGGCGCTGGAAGCGGTCCTCCCCTCGGGGGAGGTGATCCGCACCGGCAGGCGCACGATCAAGGGGGTGGCAGGCTACGACCTCACGGCCCTCCTGGTGGGGAGCGAGGGGACCCTCGCCGTGATCACCGAGATCACCCTGAAGCTGATCCCCCGCCCGCGAGAGATCCGCACCGCCCTCTGCCTCTTCGGCGACGCCGTTGCCGCCTCGCGGGCGGTGGCGGCGATCCTCGCCGCGGGGATCCTCCCCAGGACCCTGGAGCTCTTCGACGACGCCTCCATCGACGCCTCCAGCCGCCTGGGCCCCTACCGCTTCCCGCCCGAGGCCAGGGCCGCCATCCTCGCGGAGACCGACGGCGACGACGGAGAGTCCGTGATGGCCCTGCTCGCCAGGCTGGGCGAGCTCGCCCTAGAAGCGGGGGCGGTGGACGTCTTGGTGGCCCAGAGCGAGGCCCAGCGCCGCGACCTCTGGGCCACCCGACGGCAGGTCTCCGTAGCCCTGCGGGATCTCCACCCCCTGAAGATCAGCGAGGACATCGTGGTGCCTCGATCTCGGATCCCCGAGGCGGTGGAGCGGCTCAAGGCGCTGGGGCTGCGCCACGGCTTCCAGGTGGCGACCTACGGCCACGCTGGCGACGGGAACCTTCACGCCAACGTCCTCTTCGATCGGGAGGAGGAACGGCCCCGGGTGGAGGCCTGCGTGGCGGAGATGATGAGGGTCGCCCTGGACCTTGGTGGCACCATCACCGGCGAGCACGGGGTGGGGCTGGCCAAGCGGGACTTCCTCCCCTGGGAGCAGGGTGAGGAGTTGATCGCGCTGCAGCGGCAGCTCAAGGCGGTCTTCGATCCCCTGGGGATCCTCAACCCCGACAAGATCTTCCCGGCAGTCGTCGAAGCGCGATAGCGCCGTCACCATCTCCGCGGCTGTCGCCGATACGTCAACACCTCGGGAAGCTCCGATGACGACAGGCGAGCTGGCGGGAGAGAATTCAGGGTCTCGGATGTTCCTGGCTGGCATCGGACCAGTCCGCCGGGGAGCGCCCTGGCTCAGCCGAGGCGGGAATTCAGGTGGAAGAGGAGGTCGGAAGCCTCCGATGGACCAGTTTTGCTTACCCAGGCCATGACGCCGGCTTCATTTTTGAAACCAAGCGGACGCTCGGGCATCTTCGGGGATGACGTTACGTTACCCCGTTCGTTGGATGGCCCGGCACGCGGGAGACGTACCCCTGGGAGAGAGGTTAATGACGATGAGCGGACGTTCCAGTGAGTTCGAAGGCCTTCAGCCATACCTTCGCGCCTTGCCTCGTTACGTGGCATTGACCCGGGAGGAAGAGCGTGACCTCGCCGATCGTGCCCGCCGCGGCGAAGCGCGGGCCCGGGACGAGCTGGTGAAGCGCAACCTCCCCTTCGTGGTGGCGGTGGCGAAGAAGAGCATGGGCCGCGGCGCCCGCCTGGACGACCTGGTACAGGAGGGGAACCTCGGCCTGCTCCGGGCGGTGGAAAAGTTCGACACCGGCAAGGGCACCCGCTTCTCCACCTACGCCATCTGGTGGATCCGGGCATACATCATGAAGTACGTCAAGGAGATCCACTCCTCCGTTCGAGGCGGCGAGACCGGCGCTCGACGAGGGCTGCGCGATCTTTCCCTGGACGTCACACTGGATCCGGAGGGGGAGATCACCGCCCTCGATCGTCTGCTGGACGAGGATCCCGTCCCCGACGAGAACTACATCCTGGCCGAGTCCAACGCCCTGGTCCGCGATCGCCTGGAGCGCTACCGCAAGCGGATTGGCCCGCTGGGCTGGGACATCCTGGAGGAGCGCCTCAGCTCTGACTCCCCGCAGACCCTCGAGCAGATCGGCAAGCGGTGGGGCCTCTCCCGCGAGCGCGTGCGCCAGGTCGAGCTCCAGACCCGCACCTTCCTCCGCCGCGCCCTCGAAGACCTCAACGAAGCCGCCTGACGGCCCGCTCGTCCACCGCGCCGTGGAAGACCTCGACGAAGCCGCCTGACGGCCCGCTCGTCGCAAGAGCTCTGGCAGCCGGTCGCTGATGCCCGTTGGCCGATGCTGGGCAAACAGGGCGATCCCATTGGGCGCGCCCTGGCCCTGCGAGGCCTCGCCTACGGGCGAGGTCTCGGCGGTGCATCCCCCTTGAGATGAGACGATCGGGCGGCGCGACACGCCCCCTCCCAGCTGAGGCGCGGCGCGTCTGCAGTCAAAGGACGACGAGCTTCTCCTTCGTCTGCAGCTCGCGGGCAACGTCGGCAGCCGCCGTATCGCTATGGCAGGCGGCCTTATGTCCAGTTTCGGCGCCGAGTACCCTGCGGGCCTTGGACGCGAGGCGATGGATCTCCTCGGGGCTGAGGACGCCGCGTTTCTCGAGGATCTCCCGCTGCTCCGGGGTGAGAGCCGCCGACTTCACCGCCGCTCCCCGCTCGAAGCCCTCTGCCTTACCGGAGGTGAACTCGTTGATCTCCTTGGAGATCCGCACCGAGCACCAATCGTGTCCGCACATGGCACAGAAATCGGTGTCGACGTCTAGGTCCTCGTCGTGGAAGGCCCGGGCGGTGTCGCCGTCGAAGGCCAGCTCGAAGTGCTTCTCCCAGTTGAGGGCGGCGCGGGCCTTGGTGAGCTCGTCGTCCCAATCCCGGGTGCCGGGGATGCCCAGGGCGACGTCCGCTGCGTGGGCGGCGATCTTGTAGGCGATGCAGCCCTGCTTCACGTCGTCCTTCTTGGGGAGGCCGACGTGCTCCTTGGGGGTGACGTAGCAGAGCATGCTGGCGCCGTGGTAGGCGGCGGCGGTGGCGCCGATGCAGCTCGTGATGTGGTCGTAGCCCGGGAAGACGTCCGTGACCAGCGGCCCCAGCACGTAGAAGGGGGCGCCGTGGCAGATGGTGCGCTGGTGCTTCATGTTGAACTCGATCTGATCAAAGGGCACATGGCCCGGCCCCTCGATCATCACCTGGCAGCCCTTGCGCCAGGCGCGCTCGGTGAGCTCGCCCAGGGTGGCCAGCTCGCGGAGCTGCGCCTCGTCGGTGGCGTCGGCCAGGCCGCCGGGGCGCAGCCCGTCCCCCAACGAGAACGAGACGTCGTACTCGCGCATCACGTCGCAGATCCGCTCAAAGAGCGTGTACATGGGGTTCTGCTCGCCGTGGGTGATCATCCACTTGGCCAGCAGCGAGCCGCCCCGCGAGACGATGCCGATCAGCCGCTTCTGCACGAAGGGCAGGTGCTCCCGCAGCACACCGGCGTGGATCGTGAAGTAGTCCACCCCCTGTGCCGCCTGCTTGCGCAAGCCCTCCAGGATGATCGCCTCGTCCAGATCCTCGATCTTGCGGCCGATGATCATCGAGTAGATCGGCACCGTGCCGATCGGCACCGTCGACGCCCGGATGATCGCCTCGCGGCAGGCGTCCAGGTCGCCGCCGGTGGAGAGATCCATCACCGTATCCGCCCCCCAACGCTCCGCCCAACGCAGCTTCTCCACCTCCTCGTCCATGCTCGACGAGACCGGAGAGGCGCCCATATTCGCGTTGATCTTCGTCTTCGAGGCCCGGCCGATCGCCATCGGATCGAGGCGGTAGCCCAGGTGGACCTTGTTGGCCGGGATGATCATCCGTCCAGCCGCCACCTCGTCGCGCACCTGCTCCGGGCTGAGGTGGGGCTCCCGCTCCGCCACCCGCCTCATCTCCGGCGTCACCGTCCCGAGGCGGGCATGCTCGAGCTGCGTCAGGGCTACGAAGCCGGCCGGCGCCCTCCAGCGGCCATCCTCCAGGATCCAATCTTCGGGCATGAAGTCCCAGGCCGTCTTCTCGCTGGGCGCCGGCATCCCCGGCGTGTCCGGCGACGCGAAGCTGATCGGCCCGCCGATCTGCGGCGCCCGCGCGAACGAGCCCGGCGTCGTCCCCTCCTGGTGGCTCGATGGGTTGTGGGCGCCGTGCAGGGGCAGGGCGGTGGTGGTTGCGGCTCTCGTGCTCATCGGCTCATCCTCGACGGTTCGGGTTCGGAGCCGGCGGACGGATGGCACGCGTGATCCCACGCATCGCTATCCCTACGCCGGTACGAACCGGATCAGGTTCCACGGGTGCGTCTCAGCGCCCACCATGAGTGGACGCGCCCCGAGCGAATGGCCAGCACTCTAGCCGCCGCCTCATCAAAAGGCCACCGACCCGAGAGGGGGCCGGCTCCGCCGCCGACGCTCCCCAGGCGGACTGACGTCGAACAATCCCATCACCAGATAGGCGGGCACGAGGAGGGAGGCCGATCTGAGCACGTCGGCCGGAGCCTCGGGTCGTTCGTCGCAGCAGGGGCTCCGTCTGGAACCGGTCACCTCGCCGGGTACGCGGCGGGATCGGTTGACGGCAGCGCTGCCGGATGGCTCCCTCCCCTCATGCCCGAGATCGTGATCCTCCGCGCCTCCCTCCCCGGCCTCGAGCTCGTCGCCCGCTTCCTCGAGGCCATGAGCCGAGGCGCCGACGTCGATCTCATCGTAGAGGGCCGACGCACCGCGCTCCTCCCCCGGATCGCTCGCCGTCTCGCCGACCCCTCCCGCCGCGACGCCCCGGCCTACGCCCTCGGCCTGTCCCTCTTCCCCAAGGTCATCGCGCTCCTGGTACAGGCTCGGCAGATGGGCCGCACCTCCACCGTCCGCAAGGTCCAGGGCGCCCGTGAGGTCGTCGTCGAGATCCGCCACGAGAAGCCTACTGTCGCCGCCTGAAGCACATCAGGTGTGTCACCTCCACGGGCTCGACGAAAGGCGACCGCCTGAGCGTGAGCGCGCGGGCTCGGCGCGACCGGGCGAACCGGGAGCCGAGCCCGATCGGTGCTGGGTTGCGCGCGTGCGGGAGGGGCGGCGGGGGCCGATCAGCCGATGCGGACGCGGAGGAAGCGGCGCTTGCCGGCCTTGAGGTCGTAGAGGCCCGCGGGGAGCTGGGCCTGGGGATCGGTGGCGCGGGCGCCGTCGATGGAGAGGCCGCCCTGGGCGACGAGGCGGCGGGCCTCGCCGCGGGAGGAGGCGAGGCCGGTGGCCTCGAGGACGGCGGCGAGGGGAATCTGGGATTGGCCGTCGGGGAGGGGGAGGCTGCGCTCCTCGACGTCGGCGGGGCGCTCCTTGCGGACGATGACCTGCTCGAAGTGGGCCTCGGCGGCGTCGGCGGCGCTGTGATCGTGGAAGCGGGCGACGATCTCCTTGGCGAGGGCGACCTTGGCGACCTTCGGGTGGCCGGCGCGGAGGGCGTCGATCTCGGCGAGGCTGCGGCGGGAGAGGAGCTCGTAGTAGCGCCACATCAGATCGTCGGAGACCGACATCAGCTTGCCGAATTGCTCGGTGGGGGCTTCGGCGATGCCGACGTAGTTGCCCAGGGATTTGGACATCTTGTCGCCGACGATCTTGCCGGTGGCGGGAGCGAGGCGGGCGTCGAGGCCCTCGAGGAGGGGACCGGTGAGGACGATCTGGGGGCGCTGGCCGAAGTCGCGTTGGAGGTCGCGGCCGACGAGGAGGTTGAAGAGCTGATCGGTGCCGCCGAGCTCGACGTCGGCGCGCAGAGCGACGGAGTCGTAGCCCTGGATCAGCGGATAGAGGAACTCGTGGATGGAGATGCTGCGGCCCTCGCGGTAGCGCTTGCTGAAGTCGTCGCGCTCGAGCATGCGGGCGACGGGGTAGCGGGCGGCGAGGCCGATCATCTCGGCGGCGCTCATGGAGCCGAACCACTCGCCGTTGAAGCGGAGCTCGGTGGTCTCCGGATCGAGGATCTTGAAGACCTGCTCCTTGTAGGTCTCGGCGTTGGCGCGGACCTGCTCGTCGGTGAGGGGCGGGCGGGCGGCGCTCTTGCCGGTGGGGTCGCCGATGCGGCCGGTGAAGTCGCCGATGAGGAAGATCACCCGATGGCCGAAGCGCTGAAAGCGCGCCATCCGCTCGAGGAGGACGGTGTGGCCCAGGTGGAGATCGGGGGCGGTGGGATCGAAGCCCGCCTTGACGCGGAGGGGCTCTCCCTTCTGGACGGAGGCCTTCAGCCTGGCGAGGAGATCCTCGGGGGTGACCTGATCGACCGAGCCGCGGAGGAGCTCCTGGAGCTGTTCCTCCGCAGGCACCTGCTGCACGCGTGCGCTCATGATCCGCTCTTGTAGCATCCCTGGCTGGTGAGAGGCGCATCGGATCGCAGCGTCAGACCAATCGGGCGACAGCTCACCGTGAGCGGATCCAGGGCGGCAACTCCGTCTGCCTGAGTTCGGCGCAAGGGGAGGGCGGCGCCGCCGTTGGAGTCATGATCGGGGCGTTCCGCGCGCTCGTGGACGGACGAGGCAGACGCGCCCGAGCGGCTACTCCCACGCTCTCGAGGCAGGACGGTAGACTTGGGTTGGAGTGATAACGAGGTCGATGAGCTGGTCGTGGGGATCGACGGGGACGGCTTCGATGAGGTGGGTGTCGAAGCAGACGCCTACCCGCAGGGCGCGGGGCACGGCGGCGAGGGTGGCGTCGTAGTAGCCGGCGCCTCTGCCGATCCGTCGGCCGGCGGGATCGAAGGCGAGGCCGGGGACGACGAAGAGGTCGATGATGTCGAGGTCGACGTCGTGGCCAGGGGGAGGTTGGTGCAGGCCGAGGACACCCACAGCGAAGTTGGCGGGAGTGTCGACGGGCGCGAAGGCGAGGATCTTGACGCCCTTGTCCACCCTGGGAAAGACGCAGCGCTTGCCGAGGGCGCGGAGCTCACGCCAGAGCGGGCCGAGATCGACCTCGCCACGCTGGCTCTCGTAGAGCGCGACGGTCCCGGCCGTTGCGAGCTCCGGGAGGGCGAGGATCTGGTGGCAGATGGAGGTGGACCCCTCTTCGATGGCCGAGCGATCGAGGGCCTCGCGGGCGGCGAGGAGCTGGGTACGGAGCGGCGGCTTGTCGGGGTGCATTCGGCTCCTTTGGACTGGCCGCGAGGGCGCTTTATGAAGAGAGCGGTACAGCGACGAGCCGGGCGGCCTTCCCGCAGATGCGCTGCGCGAAGCCCGCCCGCGAGTTCCGTCTCTGGCTCATGAGACCTCGTGATCTCTCGGTCGCTGGCGACGAGCGCCTGGTGGCCGTCCCCTAAAAATGCCCCCGCCTCGGCCGTGTGGGCAACGTCCATTGAACCCTGCAGCAAAGCAGGTGGAGGTGCTTGGGCAGGCCTGAGGCTTCCTTCTCGATCCGAGGACCGAGGGCTTGCACAACGGCCCGCCGAAAAGCGCCCCCGGGGACGCGTTATCGGTTCGAATTTCAGCTACCCATCACGAACCAGGCAGGGGTCTCTCATCGCGCTGGAGGTCCAGCGACGAACGCGGCGGTCGAGGGGCGGTGCACTTCTAAAAGTTCACTGATCCCGGCGACTTCGAGGGAAGCGTAACCGTGGACAGGTGGCCGGTCAAGCCGGCGATTCGGAAGGGTGAGATCCTCTGTTGAATCGGCTGGATGGCTCGAGTACGCTCGTTCCCTGCGCTCCCAGACTTGGCCACCCGAGCCATCCTCGAGCATGTAGTAGGAGGTCGTTCCATGCGCTCCCAGACCAGGCCGATTCCGCTCGCTGCGATCCTTGTCCTCGCAATCGGCTCGTTTGCAGGCTGTGGGTCGGAGACTTCCGATTCGCCGGCCATCGATCCCGCCCCCGTCGATCCCATCCCGGATCCGGAAGACGAAGGCTGCAGCGTGGACTGCACGGCCCTCGAGGCTCCCCCTTGCATGAGGGCGGCCTGCAACGACGGCACGCTGCCCGGAGAGAAGGGCGAGTGCGTCATGGTTCCCCTGCCCGACGGCGCGTCGTGTGACGACGGGGACAGATGCACCGTAGGCGACGCTTGCAGCGACGGCGTTTGCACCAGCGGCGAGCCGATGGACTGCTCCGGAAGCGCCTCCGCTTGCACGGTCGGCGTCTGCGATTCGAGCGAGGGAGCCTGCAGGGCGTCGCCAGTCGCGGACGACACCGTGTGTGACGACGGAGACGCGTGCACGGTCGGCGACGCGTGCAGGGCGGGCGCTTGCGTCGGCGGCACCCCCGTGGACTGCTCCGAGTTGGACACCGCTTGCACGGTTGGAGCCTGCGATCCGAGCGGGGGAGAGTGCACGGCGTTGGCCGTGCCCGACGGCACCACCTGCGACGACGGCGACGCGTGCTCGAGCGGCGACGTATGCAGCGCGGGCGTCTGCGTCGGCGGCGCCCCCAAGGACTGCTCCGAGCACGACTCCGCGTGCACAGTCGGGGTGTGCGATCCCACGAGCGGTAGCTGCGAGGTGAGCGCCCTCGAGGCCGGCACCTCATGCGATGACGGCAGCGCCTGCACCGTCCGCGATTTTTGCCTGGACGGGGTCTGCCGGGGCGTAAAAGTGGACTGCACGGCGTTGGACGACGTGTGCATGGTCGGCACCTGCGATCCCGGCGACGGGACTTGCGCGCAGGTTCCCCGCTCCGACGGCACCTCCTGTGAGGTCGGAGATCGATGTACCGTCGGCGGCACCTGTGTAGATGGTGGGTGCAGCGGGGGCACGCCCGTGGACTGCTCCGCGCTGAGCTCGGCATGCACGGTCGGCCAATGCGATCCACGCAGCGGAGCCTGCATCGCGGCGCCTGCCAACGAGGGTGCGTCCTGTGATGCCGGGATCGAATGCACCGTCGCCTCCGTCTGCACCGGAGGCGTCTGCACCGGCGGAACCGACCCGGCTTGCTCGATGACGCCGGACGGGTGCTGCCCGAGCTCGTGTACGTCGGCCAACGACGTGGATTGCAGCAGCTGCCCCGGCGAGGAGATCGCGGGCCAATGTGTCTACGTCCCGAGCACGGTCTCCGTTTCCAGCAAGGCCACGGCGTTGTCGGAGTGCACGGCGCTCGGGGCGGGTTGGGGCCTCTGCAGCCCTGCGGTGTTGTGCATGACGGAGACCCAGAGTTACCTCGGTGGAGCCGGATGTAGTTGCTCGGGGGGCGCCTCGACCTGCGCGTGCTCGGGCAGCGTCAACATCTACCTGCACGTCGACGGCCCTTCGAACCTCTCCTACTACGCCCGCGGTCCCAACGTTTCGGATTGTGGAACTTCGGATGCCTGCACGGTCGCCACGAGCGCGCAATGCGGCACGCCCCTCTGCTGCAAGCCCCTCTGACCAGCGGAGGCGGAAGGGCGAGCGCGGAGACGTTGTGTTCTGACGTCCGGAAACTTGCTCAACACCGCACCCGCTGGTAGTCCTCCCAGCACAGGACACTTGGTTCTCCGGGGCGGGGGAAGCGGCTTCATCGGGCTTCTCGGGCAACTCCGTGCACTGGTATGGGGTCTCCCTCGCGACGGATCTGCGAGGAGCCGGAGGCTGCGTGTCTTCGACCGAATCTCCCGAGCGCTTTGGAAACTTCGAGATCCGAAGCCGCATCGGCCGCGGCGGCATGGCCGAGGTCTTCCGCGCCGTGGTTACCACGGGTCCCCGTGTGGGCAGGGTGGTGGCCCTGAAGCGGATGCTCCCCGAGTTCGTGAAGAACCAGCAGTACGTGGATCTCTTCTGTGCGGAGACCGACCTCTCCCGGCTGCTCGTCCATCCGAACATCGTAGAGGTGCTGGACGCCGGGAGCGTCGACGGCACCTACTACATGGCGATGGAGTTCATCGACGGCAGGGATCTGGGGGCGATCCTGGCGCGCTGCCGCGAGAGGCAGATCCTGCTCCCGGTGGACTTCGCGATCTTCCTGATCCACGAGCTGCTGCAGGCGCTGGACGCAGCGCACAAGGCCACGTCGAAGGGAGGCGAGCGCCTGCACGTGGTGCATTGCGACGTCTCACCGTCCAACCTCTTCATCTCCAAGACGGGCGAGATCAAGCTGGGGGACTTCGGCATCGCCAAGGTGCGCTCGGTGGATCCCTCGCGGCGCAAGGGGATCTGGGGCAAGGTCCACTACGCCTCGCCCGAGCTGATCCGCAGCGAGGACGTGCTCCCCCAGGCAGATGTCTGGGCGGCGGCGGTGATGCTCTACGAGCTCCTCACCCTCTGCCGGCCCTTCAACGGCGAGACCATCGAGGAGATCGCTCGGGAGATCCTGGGGGCGAAGCCGCCGCTGATCACGGATCTGCGCCCGGAGATCCCCGAGGCGGTGGAGAGCGTGCTGCGAATGGCGCTCCACCCCGATCCCGACCAGCGCTTCCACGACGCGGGCGCCTTCGTGATGGCGCTCCATCCCCTCTTCGACGACTCGATCGGCACGCCTCTCGCGATCGCGGCAGTCGTCCGTGGCCTCTTCGGCGCTTAGATCCGCGAGGCGCGGACGGCCTTGGGGAGGACCTCGGCCAGCAGGGCGAGCTCGTCGTCGGTGGTGTCGACGCCGACGCTGAAGCGAAGGGTGGAGCGAGCCAGGGCGGGGGAGAGCCCCATGGCGAGGAGGACGTGGGAGGGCTCCATGGCGCCGGTGGAGCAGGCGGCGCCGTGCGCTGTGGCGACGCCGGCGAGGTCGAGGGCGACCAGGAGGGTCTCGCCGTCCACGCCGGGGAAGGTGGCGCTGACGATGCCCCCGACCCGCGGCACCTCGCCCGCCTGGATCCACACCTCGGAGGAGGCCTCCCGGACGATGGCTTCGAGGCGCAGGCCGCGATCGGCCAGGTGGGCGCGTCGCTGCTCGGCCTCGTCGACGGCGACGGCGGCGACGGCTCCGAAGGCGGCGATGGCCGCCAACGAGTGGCTGCCTCCCCGCCTGCCCCGCTCCTGATGGCCGGGGAGCAGCGCCGGCAGCTCGACGCCCCTTCGCAGGATCAGCGCGCCGGCGCCGGCCAAGCCCCCGAGCTTATGGGCGGAGATGGCGAGGGAGTGACATCGGGCGGCGACGTCGGGGAGATCGACCTTGCCGGCGGCCTGGACGGCGTCACAGTGGAGGTGGGCGCCGGCCTCTCTGGCAGCGGCGGCGAGGGCGGCGACGGGTTGGAGGGCGCCGGTCTCATTGTTGGCGAGCTGGATCGCCACGGCGCAGACGTCGGCGTCAAAAGACACCCCCTCGCAATCGATGACGCCGGAGGGGCTGGCGGGAAGCGTGGCCGGCTCGGCGCCGAAGGCCCTGGCAGACTCGGCAGCCAGGTGGACGGAGGGGTGCTCGAGGGCGCCAACCAGCAGGCGCCTCGCCGTCGCCGCCCGGGAGCGGGCGACGCCAAGGATGGCCGCGGCGTTGGCCTCGCTTCCACTGCTTGTGAAGAGGACCTCGGAGGGCGACACGCCGGCGAGGCGGGCGACAGCGGCGCGGGCCTCCTCGAGGATCGCCTTGGCCGCCCGTCCCTCCCGATGGACCGATGACGGATTCCCGGCACCCACAGTCAACACGCGATCCACAGCATGCCTGGCCGCGGGGTGGAGGGGAGCGGAGGCCGCCCAGTCGAGATAGGCGCGGGTCACGATCAGTCGGCGCGGGGATCGTAGGCGAGGAGGGGGACGCTGGGCTTTCCCTCGACACCCCACTCCAGGCAGAAGCCGTGGACCAGCTCCTTCTTGAAGGCCTCGAGCTGGGCCTTGCCGAGCTCCTCCACCGGGATCCTGGCGCCGGCCATCTGGCCGTGGCCGCCTGCGCTGCCGCCGCGCTCTTCGACTACCTCGCGGATCAGCTTGCCGGCGTTCATCCGCTTGTCGTTGGTGCGCAACGAGAGGAAGAGGCTGTCCTCGTAGACGGCAAAGGCGAGGGACCACTTGATCCCCTCGAGGAAGAGGTGCCGCTCGGCGACCTCCGCCACCATGTCGGGGGTGTAGATCTCACCCAGATCGGCGATCACGGCGTTGCCCTGGACGCGGCCCTTCTCGATGGCCGTGTGGTAGAGGCGGAAGTAGGCGGCCGGGAGCTTGGGGTGCTCGATCTGGATCAGCGCGTCCTTGTCCACCATGGGGAAGAGCCAGAGGTAGGCGTCGACGTCCACGTCCACCGTCTCCCGCCCCAGGTCGCGGGTGTCGGCCTTGATCCCGTAGAAGAGGGCGGTGGCGACCTCGCGGCTGGGGACGAGCTGCAGGGCGCGCAAGTATTCGGCGGCGATGGTGCTGGTGGCGCCGAAGACGCCGCCCACCTCGGCGATGATCGCCTTGCGGCTGTCCTCCCGCTCGGGGTGGTGATCGAAGATCACGTCGGGGGCGAGCTCTCGGGGGAGCGAGTGGTTGCCCATCCGCGGCTGGGTATCCACCAGGCAGATCAGGTCGAAGTCCTCGAGGTTGAGGCGAGACATGGAGACCAGCGGGATCTTCAGCACCTTGAGGAGCGCGCGGTTCTCGGCCCTGCCCACGATGCCGCCGTAGCCGATCACGCTCTTGAGGCCGGCCTTCTCCTCGAAGATCTGGGCGAGGGCGAGGGCCGCCGCCACCGCGTCGGGATCGGGGTTGTCGTGGGTGAGGATCAGGGGCCGCTTGCGCGAGCGAGCCAGCGCCACCAGCCGGTGGGCCCGCTGGGAGAGGGTCTCTTCGGAGACCTCGCCGCGGAAAGGATCCGGGGTCAGCGCCATCTTGCTGCCGGGGCTCCGGCGGATCGCCGACCGGGCTTGGGAACGCACTCCAGTGAGCGTCACTCCTCTTGATGATGAAGGGTTCGCCATCCTATTGAGCCTCATCCCCCCGGTCAAACGGAGGGCGCGACGCCACTCCCACTTTCGAACCTACACATCGGCGGCCCCGGCGGGGCGCCCCCGACGGCCTGCTGCACGAGGCGCTTTGGCCAAAGAGAGCCGTCGCCCGCAAGGTCGCTACGAGAGGGCGCGGCTTATAGCCGAGGCGGGACGAGATTGCCAATCGGGGATGGGAGGAGCGTCCGATCAGCTCACGCTTCGAGCGAGAGGGCTCCTCTTGGCGGGCTCGCCTCCGGCTCGAAGCTCCTCGACGTGGCGAAAGGAGTTCTCCAACGAGTTCCCCAGCGCGTCGAGGAGGAGGTTGCGCAGCGCGGAGGAGGGGAGGCGGAGGGCCTCGTGGTAGCGCTGTCGATCCACCGCGTGGATGATGGCGGGGGGGAAGCCGGCGCGGCGCAGGTAGAGGGTCTGGAGCAGGCGACCGAGCTTGCCGTTGTGATTGGCGAAGGGGAAGACCTGCATGAAGAGCCAATGGGCCTGGGACGCCTGCTTGATCGGATGGAACTCCTTGAACTCCACCGAGACCAGGGTCTGGATCAGCTTCTCGAGGCCGGCCCCGATTGCGTCCGGCTGGGCGATCTCATGGGTGTAGGTGCGATGGAGCGGCATCTCCGCCCGGAGGATCCCCGGCTTGCGCAGGACCTCGCCCCGGATGAGGATCTCGTAGAGCTCCGTGAGGAAGGATAGGCTGACCCGCCGCCTGGGGCTCCGGGCCTCCTCGTCCACTCGCAGGAGGGCCTGGCGGTGGTTGCGGATGCCGTTGATCACGCTCATCAACGAGGCGTCGCCGACCACGTGGTGATCGAGAGCCTGAACGAGCTCCGTCTCCGTGAGGACCAGCCCGTCCAGCGCGCTCTCGTGGTGGAGCCAGGACATCTCGTAGAGGCGGTGGTAGGGCTCTGCGATCTCCGGCGCCGAGTCCAGCAGCTCCCTGAACTCGGCGTTTCGGGCGTCCAGAGCGAAGAATCGCGTGCTCATCCTCCGAAGGCTACTGCCCAAAATGTCTAGTTGTCAAGGCGGCTTAGGAGCTTGCGCCCCCGCTGCGGCCGGGCAGGCGAGCCTCCGGTCGATGCGTCCGATCACGCCTCGGAGCCGGAATGCAGGGGGAGCGGCTTGTCGTCTACAGCCATTCCCAGACCGAGCGGCTCACCTTTGCCGACGGGAAGCGGGACGCATGCTCCTCGCCGAGCTTGCCGCCCTTCTCGCTGCGGTAGACCTCGATCGCCGGCAGATCGACGGCGTCGTAGACCACCATCTGATGGACCATGGACTCGTCGTCGCTGTGGATCTCGAAGCGCCGCGCCCGGACGAAAGCGCCGGAGGAGAGCACGGCGGGGACGTGCTCGGCGTCGTACCATTGAGCCCACGCGGGGGCGTCGGCCAACGGGATGGCGACCTCGACCACGAAGGCCGCTGCCGGCTCCTCGCCGAAGCGCACACCCCTGCGGACGCTACCCTCGAGCTCGCCGAACTCCAGGTGGGTCTTGGCCTCCGGGAACGCCGCCGGCAACGCCTGGGCGAGGTCGTCGCGCTCTCGCGAGATCAGATAGGACTCGAGAGCGGAGAGGCTGGGCAGCTCGAAGAACCAGTGAAAACGGGCGGATCCGTCATCGCCCTGCACACGGGCGCGTGCAGCGATGGCGCTGCGCCCCATGGCAGCCACGGCTTCCACGACGTGTGAGGCCTGCCAGCGCGAAAATTCTTCGGCCTGGGCCGGCGGAACGTCGATTCGTACGAGGTGAATGACCATTTCGCAGCGCACCTTAGCGACACTCATTGCAGTTGTCACCGAAAGAAAGGCGGTGATTTGTCCTTGTCTCATCATGGCGCCAGCGGCGCCAGATTTTCTCATGCGGCTTGGGCGATGGCGTCGAGGGGCGGGAGCGGTTGGAGCAGCCGGGCGATCAGCGGCGCGTCGCCTTCGAGGGCGTCGCGTCCGCGCTGAATGGCTCGCACCACCCCCTGGATCGAGGGGATGAGATCGGTGGGCGAGGGGGTGCGGGGGAAGGCCTTGACCACGTGCGCGTAGCGGGTGGCGGCCTTGACGTTCTCCGCGGCGATCCGCTGGAGGGGGAGCCAGAGCGCCGTCGAGAGCCTGGGCGCGAAGCCATCGAGGGCGAGGATCAGCGCGTTGCGGCTCCCCAGCCTCCCGTCCTGCACCGCGGTCCACGCGGCCTGGGCGGGGACGTTCTGGGTGAGCCCACCATCCACCAGACGAAAGAGCTCCCGCTGGTCGAAGAGGGTGCCGAGCAGATCGTGCATCCGGGGATCGGGCCGCAGCACGTCGTAGTGGATCAGCCCTGGGACAGCGCAGGAGAAGCCCACGGCGTCGACCACGTCGAAGTCCCGGGTCCAATCGTCGAGGCCGAGGTGGATGCCGTCGAGGATCCTGGGGCTTGCCAGCTCGGAGCTGACGGTGGCGATCTGCTCGAGCTTGGAGCGCAGCAGCCAGGGCCGCAGGGCGAGCTTGGCCGGCTCGATCAGCTGCTCGTAGAAGGCCAGGGGGTGGGGGAGGGTGCCCCGGCGGATCCCCGAGACGGTGACGAGCATGGGGATCGGGAGATCCCGGAGCGTGAAGGTGGTGCCGTCCTCATGCTGTACGTGCCGGGAGAGGCTGCCGCGCAGGTAGAGTCGCAGGGCGGCGGGGAGGCCGTAGCGGTTCTCGGTGGCGAGGATCCGGAAGAGGCGGCTCCAGCTCATGGAGCGGAGGGCGCCCAGGATCTCACCGGGATCGTAGCTGCGGGTCCTGGCGCGGAAGAGGCCCATGATCGCGCCCATGCTGGTGGCGGCGATGAGATCCGGCGCCAGGCCCAGCTCTTCGAGGAGGGCGAAGACCCCGAGAAAGACGTAGCTCGTGCCGCCGCCGCCTCCCAGCGCGAGGACCAGCTTCTTCTCCCGGATCTCCCGGTCGAGATCCGCGGGATCGAGGCCGGCGTAGCGGCTGAGGATCGCCTCGCGGAGCTGCAGGCTCTTCGTCGCGAGCGAAGGGGCCAGGGAGGCGACTGCGTCCAGCTCAGGGTGGGGGTGATCCAGCGCAGGCGTCAGGCGCGCCACCAGCTCGTTCCGGAAGGCGGCGACGTCTCCCTCCAGGGCGAAGTGGAGGCCGCGGGAGTCCAGATCGCCGAGTCTGGCGATGGAGATCGCCCAGCGCAGGGCCGCCTCGGCCTCCGGAGGCAGGGCGCCCGGGGCCGCGAGGCTGCCGCGGACCAGGGAGACCTCCAGCTCCTCGAGCGGGCGCACCCGCTGGAATCGTTCAAGGGCAGACAATGCCCCGATCCCTATACCCGCGGCGGCCCGGAGTCGAGGGCTCTTGGTTTTTCAGTAATTATTCCATTGGGTTGTGGGCGGCTCGGGGTGCGTGGAGGCGGACCGATCCCCCGTTCGGCACGGGGCGTTTCGTCCTCGCGCCGCTGCGTGCGACGGCCCTTTCCAGCGATCGCACGCCTCCGGCGTACATGGTTTGTGGATACTCCTAGAGGCTCTCAGTGAAAGAGGTAGCCGACCTTGAGCTGGAAGATC
The DNA here is from genome assembly GCA_040391605.1 of Vulgatibacter incomptus. GTDB lineage: Bacteria > Myxococcota > Myxococcia > Myxococcales > Vulgatibacteraceae > Vulgatibacter > Vulgatibacter incomptus_A. The sequence continues at coordinate 42,912 of JBEBXK010000011.1, read as the reverse complement.
GGCGCCACCGCGCTGTGACGGCGGGCCAGGGCGTCGTTGGTGATGAAGGCCAGGCCCCCCAGCGCCTCGAAGACGAAGCCGGAGCGCGATAGGGCCTGGTAGCCGATGGACGCCTCCGGGCCGTGGTTCACCTCGCCGCCGGCGCAGCTCGCGTTGGAGTTGGGGCCGATGCCGAGGTAGGGGTCGATGCGGTTCCTGGCGTAGCCCAGCTCGCCGATGAAGCGCTGCTCCCTGCCTACGTAGAAGCGGCCGGTGCCGCCGTAGGTGGGGCAGATCACCTCCTCGCCGAAGGCGAGCCCCGCCTGGGCGCCGAAGCCGAGGCCCAAGTTGCGCGTGAGGCGCAGGTGGAGTTCGGCGCCTGCGCTCAGGTCGCGTTGGACGCCCATGGAGAGGAGGAGGCCGGAGCTGTCGGCGGCGTGCATCAGCATGCGGCGGCCCACTGGCGGCCTGGGAGAGGCCTCGGGCGCCGGGGGGATATAGCGGGGGTAGGTGGGGGGATCCGGGATCCGCCGCTCAGGGGAAGCCCGCTGACGTGCGGGGGCCGGCGCCGGAGCGGAGCGAGGGGCCGGCGGTGGCGCCGGAGGCGGGGGGTACTGCGCCAGGGAGGCCTCCGGCAGGAGGATCGTCGCGGTGAGTGCGGCTGCAAGGAAGTGAGGCTTCAACTCGGATCCTCTTCGCGTTCGGCTCGTGGCGCTGGCGCGCCAGGCGGGTCCATTCGCCGGTAGACTCCTGCTCCCTCGGCTTTGTTCACTGGGAGGATACGACGAATCGCGGCGGGAGGCGCGCCATCGCCCAGGGGGCCCCGCGGCGGGAGGAACTACGAAGCGGCTTCCCGCGTGAGGATGCGGTGGAAGCTACGACGGATCGATCGGGAACTTCGCCCTACGGCATCCATCAGCGCCTCGCCGGCGACGCCGCCAGGGAGGCCCATGCGGCGGGCGAGGGTGCGCCGCTCCTGGGCGCTCGGCGAGATTCGATCCATCGGCCGGTCGTGGATGATCTGCATCCGGAGCTCGAGGCGGCGCAGGAAGCGCCAGCCGCTGGCCAGGATCTCCGCGTCGTCCTCCGCCAGGAGCCCCGCGGCGGCCAGCCGCTCGATGCCTGCCAGGGTCGCCGGCGTCCGGACCTCGGGGTGCGCGGCGCCGTAGAGGAGTTGGAGGTATTGGACCGCGAACTCCACGTCTACCAACCCGCCCGCCATCCACTTGGGGCTGGGGCCGGCGCCGCGATCCCGATGGGCCTCGTCGAGGCGGCGACGCATGGAGACGATGGAGGCGGCCAACTCCTCTGGTCGCGGGCTCCGATCGAAGAGGGCGGGGGCGAGGACCTGCTCCCAGGTGTGGTGGCCGAGGGCGGGATCGCCCGCGACGCAGCGGGTGCGAAGGAGGGCCTGCCGCTCCCAGAGCGCGCTCTCGCTCCGATGGTAGACCTCCAGGGCCGGGAGGGAGACCACCAGCGCGCCCTGGGATCCCGACGGGCGCAGCCGGGTGTCCACCCGATAGAGGATCCCCTCGCGCAGAGGGATCTGCAGATGGGAGAGGAGGCGTTGTACCAGGCGGGTGAAGTACTCCGGGTTGCCGACAGCCCCTCGCGTACCGCCGCTGGTCATCGCCTCGGGGCGAGAGAAGACGAAGAAGAGATCCAGATCGCTCTGGTAGCCCAACTCGGCGGCTCCCAGCTTGCCCAGGCTGAGGACGGCGAGGGAACCGCCGTCGCCCGGGCTGCCATAACGCAGTCGCTGCTCCCGGCTGGCGATCTCCAGCGCCCCGGCGAGGCAGGCGTCGGCTACGGCTGTGAGCTCCGCCATCACACCTTCGAGCCCCAGCGCACCGGAGACGTCGTGGAGGCCGATGCGCAGCTGCTCCTCCTGCCTGAAGCGGCGCAGCGCCGAGAGCGCGTCCTCGGGATCGTCCCGGCCGCGGATCCTCTCCATCACGTCCCGGCCCAGCGTGGCCCGTCCCCGCCTGGGCGAGGCGAGGTCCCGTCGCAGCAGGGTGTCGACCAGCTCGGGGTGTCGGACAAAGGTCTTGGAGAGGGGATCGCTCGTGCCGAAGAGTTCGAGGAGAAGCCTGGCGGTAGCGGGGTTCTCCTCCAGGAGGGCGAACCAAGGCGCCGGGGAGCGCAAGCTCATGCCGAAGTCGCCGAGATTCCGCAGCGCCTGATCGGGATTTGGGCTCCGGGCGGCCTCGGCCAGCAGGGCCTCTGCCTGGGGATCATAGGGCCGCGAGAAGGGGGTGCCGTCCTTGCGCGCCAGGCGCTGCAGCTCACCCAACGCCGCGGCGGGCTCGAAGAAGCCGCTGCTGCGAAGGGCCTCGATCCGCTCGTCGTCTCCCCGATCGTGGGCGAGGGCTCTCTCGATGCCTGGCTCCGAGCGGCGGGGCGTGGCGCCTGATACGCCGAGCAAGTCTGCGAAACGCAGCTCCACCTCATGTCGATGGCGGGAGAGGTCCGCCAAGAAGCTCGATCGCGCCTCGGGATCTGGGGAGGGATAGCCCAGCCGCCGGGCGAGGAGCTCCTGCTCCCTGGGGGAGGTGGGGAGCTGGTGGGTCTGGCGCTCGTGCACCATCTGGATCCGATGTTCGGCCCGGCGCAGGAAGAGGTAAGCCTCCGCGAGGGCGTCCCGATCCCGGGCAGAGAGGAGGCCGGCGAAGAGGAGCCTGTCCAGGGCCGGGAGGAAGCGCCGCTCTCGCAACCGAGGGTTCTTGCCTGCGTGGAGGAGGAGGAGGGCCGAGACCACGAACTCCGCCTCGCGGATTCCGCCGGGGCCGAGCTTGAGATCGCCCTCGCCGCGGGAGGCCTCACGATCGATCCGCGCCTTCATCGCCCGGATCTCCTCTACGGCGTCCAGATCCAGGTAGCGCCTATAGATGAAGGGCTCGAGGGAGGCGAGGAGCTCGTCGGCCACCTCCCGATCGCCGGCGACCGGGCGGGCCTTGAGCAGGGCAGCCCGCTCCCAGGTCCGCCCCTTGGCCTCGTAGTAGCGGTAGGCCGACTCGGCGCTGAGGGCGATGGGACCGGCCCGCCCTTCCGGCCGCAGATCGAGATCCACTCGAAAGGCGAAGCCGTCAGCGGTGGGGCGGGAGAGGGCCTGGATCAGGCGCTCGCCGAGCTTCGTGTAGAGGCGGTGGTTGGAGATGACGCCCCCCGATCCGCCGGCGCTCTCGCCGTCCTGACGGTAGATCAGGATGAGATCAACGTCGGAGGAGAAGTTGAGCTCGCCGGCGCCCAGCTTGCCCATGGCTAGGACGGCGAGGCCCAGAGCGGGACGGCCTGCACCGCCTGCCGCCGCACCGTAGCGCTCCTCGAGCTCGACGGCGATCCGCTGCAGCGCACCCTCGATGGTGACCGACGCCAGCAAGCTGAGCTCGTCGGCGATCTCCAGGATCGGTGCTCTGTCTCCGAGATCGCGGGCGGCGATCCGCAGCATCTCTTCCTGCTTGAAGCGGCGCAGGGCGTGATGCAGCCCGGCCTCGTCCCCAGCCGCCACCCCCGAGAGGCGGACGCGGAGCCTCCGCTCGAGGATCCTCCGGGGCTTGGCGCCCTCGAGCCACGGCGTGGCCGCGAGGAGGCCGAGCATCCGCGGATGGGCCGCGAGCTCTCTCGAGAGGAAGCGGCTCCCGGCCAGGAGCGGCACGAGTCGATCGAGGAGCGCCCCTCGAGGGCGTGATCCAATCCGATCCGATGCGTCGGCGTCGAGGCGGGGCGGCCGGCCCATCCGCTGGCGGTAGGCGGCAACGAAGCGAAGGAGGCCGTTGAGCGCGCCCTCGGGGTCGGCGCTCTGTTCACAGGCCGATGCTGCCGAGCGCGCAGCGGTGAGCGAGAGACCCGCCGCTGCGAGGGCCTCTTTCGCCGATCGTGGGGGAGATTCAGCCGCCATGGAAGAGCGAGACTACGCCTCCCTCCCGCCTTCCGCACGGAACTGAACGGAGGTGGAGCCCTCGCCGGGATGACCGGTTGAACTTCGGCCCAAGTTGCCCAAGATCACCCCGATGCCTACCCCTCTCTGGCCGATCGCTCATCCTACGTCGCACGCGCCTTCGACCAGGCCGCGCCCGTGCATGCCTTCATCGGCGACACGGCGAAGACCGCAGCGCATGCAGGGGGAGCGGCGTCGTCGACCTCCCTTCTCCCGGGCCCTCCGGCCCGCTCACGGCTTCACCATCCGACTCTCTAGGTGGCAGCGTTGAAGAACATCGCGTTCGAGCCTCTGCTGGGTCTCGCCCGACGGGCGTGGGCAGGCTTCTTCGTCCTCTGCTGGGCGCGGGCCCGGCGGGCTTCCGCGTTGGTCTGGCATACGCTGGGCGTGAGGCGCCGCGATCGGGCGTTTCGCATCCGCCGGGTCAGGACACCGGCGCGAGGCGCCCCGGCCAAGGCGGCGGAGCCCCGGCCCGAATCCCATCTGGTGGCGAGGGTCGCCGGGGAGGACGCCCTGCGGGACGCGCCCTATCCCCTGACCGAGGACCGCCTCGGGCCACCCCCCACCTCTCCGGACGAGCCGAACCGTTGGGACGAGGGACTGGGCGAGCTGCCGGGCGCCTACGAGGACGACGCGGTGGTGGCGCTGGCGCGGGATCCCAACACCCTCTGGCTCTTCTGGGACTTCGCGCGCGCGACGGTGGAGGACGCCAGGCGCGGGCTGATCGAGCCGCGGGTCCGCCTGCGGGTCTTCGAGCAGGGGCGGCTCGTCCGCGAGATCGATCTCGCCCTGGAGTCCCGCTCCTTCTACGTGAGCGGCCTCTCGGCCGGGCATACGTTTACCGCCGAGCTGGTCTTCGTGGCCCAGAACGGCGAACGGCTGATCGGCCGCTCCTCCAACCCGATGGCCCTGCCGCCCAAGGGCCCGTCTCCCATCGTCGACGATCGCTTTGCCACCTTGCCCTGGGGCTTGCCCCTGGCTCGGCGCTTCGACCTCTTCGCGGACGGGATGAGCCTGCCCCCGATCTCGAACTCGGAGCGGGACGCGCTCCGCGCCGCGTCGCAGCTCGGCAACCGCCTCGGCGCCTCCGAACAGGCCAGGCGGCTGTCCGGAGGAGGCTCCATGAGCGCCCGGGCGTGGTCTCCGCGATGAAGGGCTATCTGATCCTCCAGCTCCACGCCCACCTGCCCTTCGTCCGCCACCCCGAGCACGACCGCTTCCTGGAGGAGGATTGGCTCTACGAGGCGATCACCGAGACCTATCTGCCGCTGCTCTCCCGCTTCGAGACCCTGGCGGACGAGGGGATCCCCTTCCGGCTGAGCCTGACCCTGACGCCGCCGCTGGTGCAGATGTTGCGGGACGAGCTGCTGCAGCGGCGCTACGGCGAGCACATCGATCGCCTCTGCGAGCTGGCGGAGATGGAGCTGGGCCGCACCCGCCACGACCCGCGGTTGCATGATACCGCTCGTTTCTATCATCATCACTTCAATCATAGCCGCTGGCTCTGGCACGAGAAGTACCATCGGGATCTGGTGGGGGCCTTTCGGCGGCTCCAGGATCGCGGGGTGCTGGAGATCATCACCTGTGGCGCGACCCATGGCTTCCTCCCCCTGATGCAGACCCAGCCGGAGGCGGTGCGGGCCCAGGTGGGCGTGGCCGCCGCCCATTACCGCCTCCACTTCGGCAGGGATCCACTGGGGATCTGGCTGCCGGAATGCGGCTATTATCCGGGGGTCGAGCGCGAGCTCGCCGCCGAGGGGATCCGCTACTTCTTCGTGGACACCCACGGGATCCTCGACGCCACGCCCAGGCCCCGCTACGGCGTCTTCGCGCCGCTCTACACGCCGTCGGGGGTGGCCGCCTTCGGCCGCGATCCCGAGTCCAGCGAGCAGGTCTGGAGCGCGGGCACCGGCTATCCCGGCGATCCCGCCTACCGGGAGTTCTACCGGGACATTGGCTACGACCTCGACTACGACTACGTACGCCCCTTCATCCAGGCCACCGGGGAGCGGAAGAACATCGGATTCAAGTACCACCGCATCACCGGTCCTACCCAGGAGAAGGATCTCTACGATTGGCGCGCCGCCTTCGCCCGGGCCGATCAACACGCCGGCAACTTCATGTTCAACCGGGAGAAGCAGATCGAGCACCTCTCCCTGGTGATGTCCGACCGCAAGCCGGTGGTGGTGGCGCCCTACGACGCCGAGCTCTTCGGCCATTGGTGGTTCGAGGGACCGGTCTTCCTCGAGGCGCTGATCCGCAAGGCCGCCCACGATCAGAGCACCTTCCGGCTGGCGGCGCCCTCGGATTATCTGCGGGAGAACCCCACCCAGCAGGTGGCGACGCCGCCGTCCAGCTCCTGGGGCGCAGGCGGCTACTCCGGCGTCTGGCTCGACGGCTCGAACGATTGGATCTACCGCCACCTCCACAAGATCACGGAGAAGATGATCCGGCTGGCGGGGGATTACCGGGCGCCCAGCGATCTGGAGCGGCGGGGGCTGAACCAGGCGGCACGCGAGCTCCTGCTGGCCCAATCCTCCGATTGGGCCTTCATCATGAAGACCGGCACCATGGTCGAGTACGCCGTGCGGCGGACCAAGGAGCACATCCTCCGCTTCCTCCGGCTGGAGGAGCAGCTCCGGGCAGGCCGCCTGGACGAGGGCTGGCTCGCCTACACCGAGGGGCGCGACAACCTCTTCCCCGAGCTGGACTACAGGATCTACCAGCCCGGCTGAGGACTTCGGGGTAGCATGTCCTGGTGGTCATCGCGCATCTCACGGACATCCACGTGGCGAGGGAGTCGGATTATCCGGCGCCCGACCAGGCCGAGCTGCGGCTGCGGACGCGGAAGCATTCCGAGGCCCTCCTCCTCAGGCTGCTCGAGGATCTGGCGGCCCAGCGCCCGGATCACGTGGTCCTCACCGGCGATCTCACCCTGACCTCGGAGCGGGCCCAATTCGAGAGGGCGCGTTCCCACTTGGAGACGGCCTTGCCGGGGATCCGGATCTCGGTGATCCCCGGTAACCACGATCGCTGGAGCGCCGGGGCGGAGGGCTGGCTGCAGCGATCCTTCGGCGATTGGATGCGCTCCGATCTCGGCGGCGATGGCTTCCCCTACTGCCACCTGGCGGGAGAGGTGGCCATGGTGGCCCTCGACTCCTCGCCTTTCGTCGTCGGCCTGGATCCCGCGGAGGTCCCGGGAGAGGTGGGGGCCGCGCAGCTCGGGCGCTTCGCCGAGCTGGTGCGCGATCCCCGCGTGAGGTCGCGTTTCCTGCTTGTCTTTCTGCACCACCACCTGCGGCTCTCGGAGGAGGACGCCGCCGCGCCCGATCCCAAGGACTCGACCCCACTGATCGACGCCGAGGCGGTCGAGGCCGCCCTGGCCGCGAGCCCGGCGGGGCTGGTGCTCCACGGCCACCGTCACAAGCAGATGCGCCTCGATCTCGAACTCGGGGGCAGGGTGGTGCCGGTGCTCTGCCCAGGCAGCGCCACCCGGGTGGACGACCGCCCCTCCCGCACCGCACGCTACAGCCTCTACACCGTGGAGGGCGGAGCGCTCACCTTGGTTCGGACCCGCGTCCTCGATCCCGCCAGCGATCGCTTCGCCTTCGATAGCCCATAGGCGGTCGCCCCCTATTTCTGCTCGGCGGCGACCCTGAGTGGACGAAGAGGGGCATCGTCCCAGGATCCAGGTTCCCTCCGTCGCCGGTACGCAAAATGACCGACTGTGAGAGGCTTGCAAACCTGAACGCTGCTTCGACTGAGGTTTCATCGATCCCGCGAATCTGGGAGACTCATACCACCACGCCAGTTTCCCGGAGGAACACCGATGCGCTCTCACCTCCCGATCTGTTTAGCGGTCCTGGTCGTTTCCTATGCCTGCGCGCACGGGCAGGCTTCCTCGCCAGGGACTGAGCCGCAGCAAGATGGTGAGCGGAAGGAGATGAAGATCTCGGTAGTTCCGATGGATGATTCGCAGCTCATGACAGCCTGGACCGGTTACGGCGTCGGGCTCGCGAGTGAAGTCCTGACCGCAGAGAAGGAGAATCCTCTAGGCGTTCGCTGGAGCGCGATGGAGGTGGAGATCGTCGCGCGGGAGCTCCTCGCTCGGCATTGGAGTTCGCTGCAGGTGAAGTCGAACGCGTCGGATCCCTATCTGGACGCGCTCGTCCGGGTGTCCGACGCGGGGCTGCTCCCCGAGTACGTAGTCAGCCACCTTTCGCGACCTGGATGGTTCATCGGGCCAGAGCGGCTCCAAACTCTCGAGATGGAGCGCTTCGCCACCTGGGCCGCCACGGAGCTGGTGGATCACGTCCCGCAGACGAACGCGGCCTTCCTCTACAGAGATGGGCGCTCGGTCTTCGGCCCCCCGCCCGGTTCCTGGCTTCCGAACCCGGAGCCGATCACAGATGCCTCCTGCGAAACACAGATTGAGCCGCTCTTCGAGATGGTCTCACGGTGGAAGAACGAGAGCGCCGATCTTCCGGGTCTTGCCCTCGCGGCCAACGGCCGAGCCAAGTTCACGTCGCTCGTCGGGCACTTCGCGAACGAACCCACTGCCCGCGCGCACGGCGTCGTCTGGGTTCATCCAGGCCTCGCGCTCCTTCATTTCCAGGCGGGTTTTTGCGCCGTCTCCCGTGGGGAGAACGAACGCGCCGTCGGGCCCCTCCGGACCTCTACCGAGCTCAATCCATTCGGGGCAACCGCCCATGGCGAGCTATCTCACGCGCTGATCAAGTTGGACCGCCTCTCGGAAGCGCTCGATCATTTGGGCCAAGGGCTGAACGCAACCGAGGATCCATGCGTGTTGGCCTACCTGCTGCGCATGCGCGGTTTCATCTACATCGAGAAGGGGGAGCTCTCCCTGGCGCGCGTCTCCTACCTGCAGTCGCTCGATCTAGCTCCCGACCACGAGGGCGCTCGCAGCCAGCTCGAGTTCATCCGCGTCAACCTCGAGCGCTCGGGCCTCCCGCTCGACACCCGCGACGTCGCGCCGATCAAGCCGATGCGCGGGCCAACGAAGACGACACTGTGCCAGTAGCGTATTTTGGGCTCCTGGACGCTTTCGGGAGCAAGCCCTGAGAGATCCCCTCAAATCTTGGTGACAGGACGTGCCCCCTGTTGAGTTTCGGATCTAAGAGGATCATGGTGCTGCTGCCATGAGCAAGCGCCATACTGAAATCCAGAAGGTCCACGAATTGAGGAAATCGCGGGGCAGGACATGCACGCCAAGCGGGTCCTCTCGGTCGCCAACGCGGTTACCGGCCTCGTACACAATGAGGTGCTGGCAGTTCACGCGATCGGTCTTGGCCTCGCACAGGCGCGGAGCCTCGACCGAAAGCACACGACCAAGCAGATCGACAGATTGCTCAGCAACACCCGGCTTTCGGTCTGGGACTTCTTCGGGCGCTGGGTGCCCTACATCATTGGCCGTCGGCCGGAATTGATCGTCGCCCTCGACTGGACGGAGTTCGACGCTGACGACCACTCGACCCTGTGCCTCTACCTCGTGACCGAGCGGAGCCGGGCGACGCCCTTGATGTGGATCAACGGCGTGAAGTCGGAGATGAAGGGCTGGCAGCGAACCTTTGAAGAGGACCTGCTCGCCAGGTTCCGCGAGCTGGTGCCGAGAGAGACCAAGGTGACCGCCCTCGCCGATCGAGGATTCGGTGATGCGAAGCTCTACGCGACTCTGCGTGGACACGACTTCCAATTCGTCATCCGTTTCCGCGGAACGATCGTCATCGAGAGTACCGAGGGCTCCGTGGGGCCGGCCAAGGGCTGGATCCCTGGGAACGGCAGCACTGCACCTGCCCGGGGCTCGCGTGACGAGGAGCAGGTACGAGCTCGGCTCAGTCGTGACCGTGAAGCGAGCTCGCATGAAGGAAGCTTGGCACCTAGCCGTGAGCAACGACAGGCCCGCAGATGAAGCGATCCGGCTCTACTCCAAGCGCTTCACCATCGAGAAGAGGTTCCGGGACACCAAGGATCCCCGTTAGGGATGGGGCCTTTCGGCGACCCATGTTCGCAATGCCGATCGGCGAGATCGCCTCCTCCTGATCGCCGCACTCGCACATGAGTACCTCACGCTCCTCGGCCAAGCCGGCGAGGAACTCGGCTTCGATCGAATGCTCAAGGTGAACACGGTGAAGAGACGGACTCATTCGCTGTTTACCCAGGGGAGTGCCTACTACGGAATGGTCCCGAACATGAGGGAGGAGCGCCTCAAACCTCTCCTCGAACGATTTAGGCAACTACTAGAAGGCAAGCCTGCTCTCACATTGGTTGAAGCCGAATGAGGGGATTCATCAGGCCTGCAGCGCGTCCTCCCTGCCTGAGCCGATGCTCATCCATGGCTCGAATGCATCCGCGAAAATCGGCAGATTGGTCCCCAGCCATGCCCGTCCACCTAGCGCTTGAGCCCTACCAGCGGTTGTGGGTCCCGGCGGAGCAGGCCACAAGCGCCTGGATCTCGGTTTCGCTAAGTGATCACGTATGGGCCCCCAGCGTTGGCAGTGGGCGCTCGATCCCCCGGGATTCTCGATGAAGCTGCCAGGCGCTGGGGATGATTGACGCGGGAGCGGCGGCTCGCTAGATCCGGCGCCATGTCCCTTGCACCCTTCGAGAACGTCCCCGACGTCGAGACCCGCCTGGCAGGGGTCGGCTACCTCCCGTCCCCAGAGATCGCCACCACGGTCTTCCTGGGAGAGAAGTTGGAGAAGCCGATCCTGATCGAGGGGCCGGCGGGAGTGGGGAAGACCGAGCTGGCCGTGGCGTTGGCGCGGGCCACCGGCAGGCCGCTGATCCGGCTGCAATGCTACGAGGGCTTGGACGAGAGCAAGGCGCTCTACGAGTGGGAGTACGCCAAGCAGCTCCTTTATACACAGCTCGTCAAGGAGAAGATCAGCGAGACCCTGGCCGGGACCCACGATCTGGCGGAGGCGGTGGAGCGGATCGGACAGAGCGAGAGCGTCTTCTTCTCCGAGCGCTTCCTGCTGCCGCGGCCGGTGCTCAAGGCCTTGGTGGCAGACGAGCGCTCGATCCTCCTGGTGGACGAGATCGACAAGGCCGATCCCGAGTTCGAGGCGTTTCTCCTCGAGGTCTTGGCCGACTTCGCGGTGACCGTCCCGGAGATCGGGACGATTCGCGCCAGGCACATCCCCCGGGTGATCCTGACCTCCAACGCGGCGCGCGAGCTCTCCGACGCGCTGAAGCGGCGCTGCCTCCACCTCTTCATCGACTTCCCCTCCCGGGAGCGGGAGCTGGCCATAGTCCGCGAGCGCCTCCCGGAGATGACCAAGGCCCTGTCGCGGCAGGTGGTGGAGACGGTGCATCGGATCCGCGAGCTGGATCTGAAGAAGGCCCCGTCGATCGCGGAGACCCTGGATTGGGCCAGGGCTCTAGCGATCCTGAACGCCGACGAGCTGAGCCCCGAGCTTCTGTCGGAGACGCTGAACGTGCTGCTCAAGCACGAGGCCGACATCCAGCGCGCCCGCGATCAGGCCCGAAGCCTCGTGGAGGCCTGACCGCCGGGGCGCGTTCCTCTGAATGCTTCGAGGGAATCCCCCGCGCGAGGCGGAGGCGAACGTCCGGAGGGTCAAGGCGATGTCTGCGCCGTGAATCACCTCCGCGCAAGGCGGAGGCGATCTCCCTGCAGAGGGTGAGGGGCTCCTTCCAGCGTTCGCTCGCCCTTCGTCTCGTTGCATTCGTGGAGTTCGCGAACTCTCAGAGCGGCTGGGGTTACGGGGCGGCCGGGGCTTCCTTCGCCTGGGCGGCCTCGGGCTCCTTGGCCTCCGGGGCGGGGTCTAAGTGATCCTTCATCATCGTGCGGATCGAGCGGGCGTCGAAGCCTCCACCGCCGCTGCGGCGATCGACGACCATCCACCTCCCGCCGATCTTGCCGGCGAGGTAGGCGTTGGGCTCGTCCTCGGCGAAGCCGTCCTCCTCCACCCGATAGCTCTGCTCGGTGGTGTGGATCACCACGGTTCCCAGGGCGAAATCTTCGATGGAGGCGACCTTCCAATTGGTGAGGAGGAAGTCCTCCTTCGCCCAGAACCAGGGGGCCATCCGATGACGCTCCCTGCCGAGGTTCTTGTTGACGGTGGCGATCTCCTCGATCGTCTTGGGGTGGATCAGCTTCTTCACCTCGGGCCACTTCTGCAGCTTCCAGAGGTCGAGGTAGGTGCCCACGGCCTTGCAGGCCTCGAGCTGATCACCAGCGAACTCCTTGCAGTTCTCAGAGGTCTGCGCAGGGGTGGGCTTGCCGGGGCCGCGCTTCTTCTGTGCCAGGGCGGGGGAGGCCGCGACGATCAGCGCGAAGGAGAGGGCAAAGGCGATGGAATTTCTCATGGAGGTCCTCCGAAGGAATCTGTTGGTGGATCCTAACCGCTAAGCGTCCCGCGGGCGACCGCAACCGCCGCTCGTCGAGCCGATGGTGCGAAATCGACCCAGCCGGGGGCGGGCATCCGCTGCCGACCGAGGGCGCAATTTCATTCGCCGGCCTCTCGTTCGCTCGCGTTCGCGAAAAGTGGGGGCACGTAGTTTGCCTCCTGCTCCCACGCGACTAAGATCCCGAGCATCATGACCAAGCGGATCCTCATCGTCGAGCACGAAGCCGACCTCGCGCTCGAGATGGCAGCCGTCCTGCACGCAGACGGCTTCGCGACCTCGATCGTGCACTCCGCCGCGGACGCCTTCCGAGAGCTGGAAGAGCGCCACCCGGACCTCCTCTTCGTTCGCGCCGAGCTCCCGGAGCAGAACGGATTCACCCTCTGCGCCAGGGTGCGCCGCGACCCCAGGCTCCAGGCCGTGCCGGTGCTGCTCGCTTCGAGCGATAGCGCGCCGGAGGCCCTGGAGCAGCACGCCGCCCATCCCCGCTTCGCGGCCCAGGCGTACCTGACCGTACCCTTCGCCATGGATGAGCTCCGCGCGGCGATCCGCGCGCTGATCCCGGAGGGTCCGGAGGAGGTGTTGGAGGTGGTGGAGCTCGGCGTCGACGCCGAGGCCGCTGCTGTAGACGGCGCTTCGGACGAGGATCCCGTCGTCGACCTGGAGTCCGTGCTCGGCGAGGATCACGGGGGAGGCGCCGGCCCCTCGATCCCCGACGCGCCGGCGATCCTGAGCCCTGGCGCCGCCCCCTTGCCTCCGAAGCTCCCGCGCAGGGAGCGTAGAGGCGCCATCACCGAGGACGATAAGGCCTTCATCGATCGAGTCTTCGGCGGCATCGCCGATCGCAAAGGCGAGCTGCTCACCGAGGCCCGGGGCGGCGTACGTCGCTCCAACGTCCGGCGGGATCTGATCAACACGCCGGAGGGAAAGCTTCAGCTTTTGCGGGACGAGCTGCGGAGCCGCGATGCCCACATCGCCCGCCTCTCCGAGATCTGGGCGATCCGCGATCACGAACTCTCCCAGGGCGACGATCGCCTCCATGAGAAGGAGGTGGAGGTCCAGGGCCTGAAGATGCAGGTCGACGATCTCATGGCCCGGATGGCCGAGGCCAAGGGCCTCTTCCTGCGCAAGGAGCGCGAGCACGGCGAGAACGTCGATCACCTCCTGCAGCAGCAGTTCATCCAGGAGAAGGAGCTGATCGAGGTCGTCGCCGGCAAGGAGAAGGACATCAACGCCCTGCGCCGCGAGGTGAGCCTGCGCGACGACGAGCTCGAGGCCGGCGCCGCCGATCGCGAGGGGCTGCGGCAGGAGCTCGCCGCGCGGCTCGAGGAGGGCGATGGCATCGCGGCGGCGGGGCTGCGTAGGGAGCGTGAGCTCCTCCTGGCCCTCGCCGGCAAGGAGGTGGTGGTCGCGCTGCAGGATCGAGATCGCCTCCTTGCGGAGGAGGATCGGCGCCGCGCCGCCGAGGAGCTTGCCCAGCGCCTAGCCCTCGCCGCCACGAGGCTGCGGCGAGAGGAGGGGAGCGCGTCCCGGATCATCGCCACCAAGGAGTGGGAGCTCCGCGAACAGGGGCAGCGCCTGGCGGACGCCCTCTCCGTCGTCTCGGATCGCGATCGCGAGATCGCGGGGGATCGGCAGCGCCACCAGGAGGAGGCGGCAGCGCTCGATGAGCGCATCACCTCCCTGGAGCTGGCGTTGGAGGAGAGCGACTCCGTGGCGACTGCGCTCCGCGTGCAGCGCGACGGGATCTTCCAGGCCTTCGGCGCCCGCCTGGTGGAGAAAGACCATCGAATCGTGGCGCTGGAGCATGAGCTGGACACCCTGCGCTCGCTGGCCGCCAGGCGGGAGGAGGCCCTGACGGAGGAGCTCGCCGCCAAGGTGGAGGCCCTGGGTAACGTCGAGGGAGAGCTGGAGTCGCTTCGGGTCGAGAGGCAGGAGATCGAGGCGGAGCTTCGGCTTGAGCTCGCATCTTCCGCCGAGCGCCATGAAGCGATGCTCGCCGCCGCTGCCGCGGCCGAGATCGCCCTCCAATCCGAGTTGGCCACGAGCCGCGAGCTGCACGACACCGCCCTCGCGGCGGCCGCGGAGCGGGAGGAGAACCTCGAGGCGGAGATCTCCGGCGCTCGGGCGCAGCACGCCGCCGCCCTTGCCGAGAAGGAGGCTTGGGCCGCGGCGGAGCTCGAGATCGCCGCCGAGCGCCACGCCGCCGCATCGGCGGAGCTTCACGCCCGCTCCGCGGCGGAGCTCGAAGATCTGCGGATCCGAGCCGCCTCCGAGCTGGAGGCGCTCCGGACGCGTTCGGCCGCGGAGTTCGACGAGCTGCAGGAGCGATCGACCGCGGAGATCGAAGGGCTGCAGGCCCGCTCCGCCGCGGAGTTGGAGGAGCTGCAGACTCAGACCGCGACAGAGCTCGACGCGCTTCGTGTCGCCTCGTCCGTGGAGTTGGACGGGGTCCGGGCCCAGGCCACCGCCGAGTTGGACTCCCAGCGCAGCCGGGCTGCAGCCGAGCTCGATGAGCTCCAGACCCGCGCCGCCGCCGAGAAGGAGGCCCAGGCGGCGACGATCGCGGCCCTCGGTGCGGAGCTGGCGGAGTGGCAGGAGCGCCACGAGCGCCTCTCCACCTCCACCGCAGCCAAGGAGGCGCTGCTCACCGCCACCATCGCCTCGGGCGAGGAGCGCCACGAGCAGCTCGTGGCCGAGTGGGGCAAGAAGGAGGCGGCCTTCGTCGAGGAGGCGCGTGAGGGGGCTGAGGTGATGCGCGTACTGGACGCCGAGCTCATCGCGGCCAGAGGCGAGCTGGAGTCCACCGCCGCGGGATTGGACGAGACCAGCCGGGAGTTGCGCGGCACCAGGCTGGAGCTGGAAGAGACCACGGCCAGGCTGGACGAGGCGGTAGACGCGCTGGAGACGACCCGGGGCGAGCTGGACGAGAGTCGGGCGCAGCTCTCCCTCCGCGGCGAGGAGCTCGCCGCCACCAGAGAGGAGCGGGACACACGCGGGAGCGAATTGGACGCCGCACGCTCCGAGCTGACGGAGCTGCGGACAGAGCACGCCGGCCTGGCGGAGGAGCTCGCCATCGTACGGGCCTCGGTGGGAGAGAGGGAGGCGCAGATCACCGCGGAGCTCGCCGAGATCTATGGCCGCTCGTCGAACCTCGAGGTCGAGCTCGCCGCCGTCCGCGGGGAGTTGGCCACCAAGGAGGAGCGCTGGCTCGAGGATCGCGCATCGCGGACCGACGCCATCGCCGAGCTCGAGCGCCGGCTGGAGGCGGAGGCCTCGGAGAAGAAGCGGATCGAGGGGGAGGGGCAGCGCGCCCTGGTGGCGAAGACCGATGCCCTGCGCGTGACCGAGCGCAAGCTGCAGCAGGCCGAGGCGGCGCGGGTCGAGTTGGAGGCGAGGCTGGGGCATGAGCTCGAGGGCCTGCGGGCCAGCAGCGGGGAGCAAGGACGGGAGCTCGAGGGCTATCGCAGCGCCGTGGCCGGCCTCACGGAGCGCCTGGAGGAGGCGGAGGGCCAGCGTGCCTCCCTCGAGCGGGAGTCGAAGGCAGCGGTGTCGGCGAGCCAGGCGCAGCTCGAGGCGTTGATCGCCGAGGTCGCCGGCGAGCGCGAGGCCAACCGGCGCCGCGAGGCCGAGCTGCGACGGCTGAGCCAGCAGGCGGAGGCCCAGCTCGCCGCCGAGAAGTCCCAATCCCAGCGGGCCGTGGAGGAGCACGATCGGACGATCCAGGAGCTGACCGAGCAGACCCGGATCCGAGCCAAGCGCGCGCAGGAGATCGAGAAGGCCCTCGAGACCGCCACCTCGCAGCGGAGCCGCCTCGAGAGGGAGCAGCAGAAGACGGTCGAGGAGGTCGACGCGAAGCTGAATGATCTCACGACCCGCCTCACGAACGCCCAACGGGAGAAGAAGGAGGTCGAGCTCCGGATCTCGAGGGAGCTCGACGAGGTCGCGGCGCGGCATCGAGCCGAGCTGGGGCGTCGCGAGCAGCAGCGGGGCCTCGAGGTGGGCAGGCTGCAGACCGCGCTGCAGGATAAGACCAAGGCGCTCAAGGTCGCCGAGCTCGAACTCGCGCGGATCAAGGCCCGGGCGGCCCGTGTCGAAGGCGCGGCCAAGAACGTCGCTGTCCAGGCTGGCGGCGTCTCCACTTCGCGGAGGCCCGGCACCCGCGGAGATCCCGTGGCTGCCGCCAGCCCGAAAGACGCCAAGGAGGGCCGAAGCGAGGCCGACGAGATTGAGCTGGACTTCGAGAAGCTCGAGCTATGACCGCCGGCGCCCGGCACCTCGTCGCGGCCACCTGCCTGGGGCTCCTCCTTCTGCTGGGATGCGGTGACATCTGGCTCGAGGGCCCCGATCGCCTTCCACCTGATCCCGCCTGCAACCCTGGCGACGTCCTCGATCCCGACAGCGGCTGGTGTGTCCCAGCGGCCTGCCAATCCGACGATCAATGCGATTCCGAGCTCCGCTGCGACCTCGTCTCCGGCCGCTGCGTCCGCAAGCTCTCCTGCGAAGAGATCGGCGAACCTTGTCCCGATCCTCCGTGAAGCGTCTGCCTCGGCTGGGTCAGGAGGCGCGGCTGCCGGCTGATCGGGGAGCGGGCTCAGCGCTGGCGGGCTCGGCAGGGGCCTTGTTGATGGGGGCCACGAGCTTGGGTTCGGAGGGGCGGAGGGCAGGGTCGAAGGGGAGGGAGCGGTTGCGGCCACCGCGCTTGGCTGCGTAGAGGGCGACGTCGGCAGCGTCGAGGAGGCTGTCCACGTCGTCGGCGTCCTCGGGGAAGGTCGCGTAGCCAACCGAGGCGGTGATCCGGCCGCCGGGCTGGCCCTCGCCTCCGGGGAAGTTGGACTCCTCGATCAGGCGGCGCACCTTCTCGGCGGCGACGCCGGCCTCGACCTTCGTGACGTTGGGGAGGATCACACAGAACTCCTCGCCGCCGTAGCGCGCCACGGTGTCGACCCGCCGCACATTCGATTGGAGGATCTCCGCCATCACCTGAAGGACCACGTCGCCTGCGGCGTGGCCGCTGGTGTCGTTGAGGTTCTTGAAGTGATCGATGTCGATCATCGCCACCGAGACGATGCCGTCGTAGCGCCTCGCCCGCATCACCTCCAGGTCGAGCCTGGCGAAGAAGTGGCGGCGGTTGTGGAGGCCGGTGAGCGGATCGGTGAGAGAGAGCTTCACCGTCTGCTCGAAGAGGCGGGCGTTGGAGATGGCGAGGGCCGCCTGGCCGGAGATGTTCCGCAGCAGCTCGACGTCCTCAACCGCGAAGGGCCGATCGCTCCCCCTGGCGAAGACCAGGAGGCCCTCCACCCGATCCTTATGCTTCATCGCGACGGTGAGGAGGTTGGCGTAGGAGGGGGTCCAGCCGAGGCCCTCCAGGCGGCTGCGGTCCATCGGGATGGCGGTGGTGAAGAGGTGCTCCCGGCTCTGGACGACCCTGCCACAGGTGTCGTCGGTGAAGGGCAGCCGGATCCCCGAGGGATCGAGGGCGGGGAGGAAGCCGAAGGAGGTGCGCACCGTCAGACCGGAGTGCTCGTCGTCCATGGTGAGGATCGCGAAAGAGTCGAACTGGCGGGTGGCGCCGATCAGCTCGGTGAGCCGGCGGAAGAGCTCGTCGAGCTCGAGGGTCGAGGTGAGGGAGCGGGTGACGTCGTGAAGCAGGGTGAGCTCCCGCAGCCTGGACGCCAGATGGAGGTTGGCCAGCTCGACCTGGCGCGGGTCGGCTGGCGGGAGGACGATCTCCTCGGTGGTCTCGTCGTGGCGGTCGAAGCCGCTGGGGCTGAAGCGCTCCCGCCCGGCAGAGGCGTCGGCCCCATCACGAGAGGTGACGCGTCTGGCGACGAGGGAGGCGAGGGCGCCGCTGCAGAGGGAGAGGGCGGCCACCCAGAGGAAGAGGGGGGCGGGGCCGCTGCCGGCCGGCGTCTCGACGAGACCGATCGCTTCGGAGATCAACGCGACGGCGGCGGCGCCGAGCCCCGCCCCGATACCGATGCGCCAAATGAGCGAACGATGAAATGCATCTGCCACGTTGCGTCGACCCCGATGCTCCTAGCCATCACCCGTCGTCAACCACGTGGATGCCAGCTACGATGAACGGACACTACCAGCAACGGCCGCCTCCGCAAAGGGGAGAACGTCCCCATATACGGCGGGCTCCGCGAGCCGCGCGATCTGTGGATGATGGGGCTGATGTTCCGAACGTCCCATGTGCGGGCTCGCGCACCCTCGCCGAAGCGGAGCTTGAACTGAGCCAGCGGAGCGCCTCCCGAGAGCCATATGAGGGGAGCCTCGCCGGAGCCGCCCGTGAGTGACGAAGAGACGGATCCGGGGAGTCTCTGTCCCAGGGTGTCCGGGCCTTCCGGCCGGAGCGGCCCCTCGAAAGCTCCCCTCGTTCGACACGTGCGTGAGGCGAAGGGAGCTGTCATGCTCGCCCTCGAGATGGTGTTTCATTTCGCAATCCCGAGGATCCGCTGTGCATCTCCAAGACGACACGCTCTTCCTTCGCGACGAGGCCCTCGCCGCTGAGGGCTTCGTCCACGGCTTCTCCATCCGCACGGGCGGGGTCTCCCGGGGCGCCTTCGACTCGCTGAACCTCGGCGCTGGCGTGGGCGACGATGGCGCTGCCGTGCAGGAGAACCTCGCCCGCCTCGCAGCGGCGGCCGGCTTCGCTCCTTCCGCTTTTCGGACCGCCCGTCAGGTCCATGGCGCGGAGGTGATCCTGCTGGGCTCGGACGGGCAGGAAGAGGAGGAGGGCGACGCGTTGATGGCTCGGGAGCGAGGCCTGGTACCGGCGGTGCGCACCGCAGATTGCGTCCCGATCCTCCTCGCCCATCCCGACACTCGCGCGGTAGCCGCGGTCCACGCGGGATGGCGGGGCACCCTGGCGGAGGTGGTCTTGGGGGCCGTCGCCGCCCTCGAGGCCGCCGGCGCTCCTGCTCGAGAGCTGCGGGCCGCGATCGGCCCGGCCATCGGCCCCTGTTGCTACCAGACCGCTCCCGAGGTGGCGGCGCGCTTCGCCTCCAGGCTCGGCGCCGCGGTGATCTCCGGACGCCAGGTCGATCTGCGCCATTCCAATCGCCTGCTCCTTCAGGAGGCGGGTGTGCATCCCGAGCGGATCGCCGAGGTGGGCGGCTGCACCTCCTGTGAAGCGGGACTCTTCTTCAGCCACCGCCGCGACCGTGGTCACACGGGCCGCCACCTCTCCTTCATCCGCTGTGGATGAAGCCGCTTGGGGGGCCGCCGCTTTCTTGACAGCTCGCCCGCCCGCTCCTAGCATCGCGGCATTTCCTCTGATTTTTCAGGATCCTGCCGCTTGAGACCGCGCCTCTTTGCATGGCTCGCCGCACCCGCCGCCGCGGCCCTCGTCGGCTGCGCCCATGCCCCTCCTCCGAACAGCCCCGAGGAGCTGCGGCTGCTGCAGGAGGAGGTGCGCGGGCTCCGCGCCGAGCGGGAGCGGGATCGTCGCAAGCTCCGGGCCCTGGAGGCGCAGCTCGCCGCCCGCTCGCGGAAGGAGCCCCAGGCGGCGCCCTCCGCCAGCCGGCACGTCCCGCCCAAGGATCTCCAGGTGGTCCGTCTCGCGCCGAAGGCGGCGGAGCAGGAGCCCGAGGAGGCCGAGGAGGAGGACTCCTACGCCTTCATCGCGGTAGGCGGCTCGAAGCCGCAGGGTCGGGCGCCCAGGGCGCCTCGACCTCTGGCGCCCACGCCCACCGGCGGCCCTGACGCCGCCCCGGCGCTCCCCACCGTGGTGGATCTCCTGCTGCCGGACGTCGAAGCCGGGCAGCCCCGCGGCGACTTCGAGGCGGGGCTCGAGGCGTTGGAGGACGGGGATCCGGCCCGCGCCCTGGAGCTGCTGGAGCGCTTCGTCCGGACCTCGCCCCGGGAGTCCCGGACGGACGACGCCGTGCTGGCCCAGGGAGACGCCTGGCGCGCGCTGCACAAGCCGGGCAACGCCCTTCAGGCCTACGAGCGTGTGGTGCGAGACTTTCCCGCCGGCGATGTGGTGCCGGAGGCCCTGCTGCGCTACGGTGAAACTTGTTTGGAGTTGGGTCGCGCTTCGGCAGCGCAGGCCGCCTTCCAGCGGCTCCTCCAGGATCATCCGACGAGCGTCGCCGCCACCCGCGCCCAAGTTCATCTCGCTGCACGCTGAAGGAAGGAAGATCCCATGCGCCGCACCCTCCAGACCCTGGCCGCCCTCTTGGTGGCGCTGCCAGTCGCAGGAAGCTCGCACCTCGCCAGGGGCCAGACCGATGGCGACGCCTCGGACGAGTACACCTTGCCCGATCTCGCCGGGGATCCCTCCTCCCGCGATTTGGGCGGCGCCGTGGAAGGCGGGGAGACCAGGGTCGAGGGCGATCGACACGTGGTGGAGAAGGGTGACACCCTCTGGGATCTCTCGTCCAAGTATCTGGGGAGCCCCTGGTACTGGCCCAAGGTCTGGTCCTTCAACCCGCAGATCGAGAATCCCCATTGGATCTACCCCGGCGACGAGGTCCGCTTCGGCCAGGCCATCGAAGGCCAGGAGGCCGCGGTCGTCGCCGCCACCCCGGCTGCCGCGGAGGGCGAGCCGCTGATGGAGGACGAGGTCAGCATCGCCGGCACCATCGGCTATCGGGGCCATGGGAGCCAGCAGGTCGCCAGGGTCGGCTTCGCCACCGACGAGGAGCTGGGCCGCGCCGGACGCATCGCCAAGTCGTGGGAAGAGAAGGAGCTCCTCTACGAGGGAGACAGGATCTACCTCGAGATGGATCGACGAGACGCCGCACGTGAGGGCACGAAGTACGTGATCTTCCGGATCGAGCGCGCCATCCAGCACCCCGACTCCGGCTCGAGCCTCGGCTCCGTAATCCGGATTCTGGGCTCGGCGAAGGTGGTGGACGCGAATCCGAAGCAGAGGTACGTCACGGCGATGATCGATCGGGCGACCATGGAGATCAGCCGCGGAGACATGGTGGGGCCCGTGGGGGTCCAGCTCAGCCATCAGGTCCATCGGATCGAGAACGCTCGAGACGTCGCCGGCGTCATCGCCGGGACGATGGATGACGACGTCGCCGAGCTCGCCCAGGGCCACTTCGTCTTTCTGGACAAGGGGCTCACCCACGGTGTGGCGAAGGGAAATACCTTCTCGGTGGTCCGCGCCACCGACGGCCTGGACGACGATGGCTTCACGCCTCGCTACGACGACGAGCTCCCGGCGGAGCGAATCGGCGAGGTGATGGTGGTGGAGGCCAGGCCCGAGGCCTCGGTGGCGCTGGTGGTGAGCTCGCTCCGCGAGCTGCGCCAGGGCGATCGGGTCGAGATGCGCGCCACGATCGCGGAGCGATAGCCAGTGGATCGCAGAGCCGCCATCGTCCTGGGCGTGATCTTCGGGGGCCTCTTCCTGGCCCTCTTCGCCTTCGTGATCCTCGCCGTCGCGGTGGTGGGTCGCGGCGGCGGCCACGGTCGCTTCGCCTCCTCCGGCAACGTCGGGGTGGTCGATGTGATAGGCCCAATTTCGGATAGTGATAAACACGTCCGGGACCTGCATCGCTTCCTCGACGACGACAAGATCAAGGCCGTCATCGTCCGGGTGGATTCTCCCGGCGGCTCGGTCGCGCCCTCCCAGGAGATCTACGCGGAGGTGAAGCGGCTGGCCGAGCGCAAGCAGGTGGTGGTCTCCATGGGCAACGTCGCAGCCTCCGGTGGCTACTACCTCGCCGCGCCGGCGACCCGGATCGTCGCCAACCCCGGCACCATCACCGGCTCCATCGGCGTGATCACCCAGCTCCCCAATCTCACCGAGATCGCCGACAAGATCGGCTTCCAGATGAACACGGTGAAGAGCGGCCCCGCCAAGGATATCGGCAACCCATTCCGGCCGTTCTCCGAGGAGGATCGCGCCGTCTTCCAGGGCTTGATCGACGATGTCTATCGACAGTTCGTCGCCGCGGTAGCGGACGGGCGGGGGATCCCGGTGGAGGACGTCCGCAAGATCGCCGACGGCAGGATCCTCACCGGCGAGCAGGCGCAAGCGGCAGGGTTGGTCGACGATCTCGGGAACTTCAACGACGCGGTGACCCTCGCCGGTGAGCTCGCCGGGATCCAGGGCGAGCCCAAGCTGGTCTATCCGGCGAAGGATGAGCCGCTCTTCTTCCAATCCTTCGTGAACGGCAGCGTCCGCGAGGCCGTCCGGGCGGCGGCCTCCGAGCTGAACGCGCAGCTTCGCGGCGAGGCCGGCGCGGACCGGGTCGAGTACCGGCTTCCGGGGTACTAGTACTAGGAGTTTGCGCGGAGTTGCACCAACTCCGCGGCAACATGAGCCCTTCGCGCGGAGCGCAAGTGAGAGAATCGCTCTGAACCGCGCACTTCGACTTCGAGGAAGTGATGGAACGACTCTGGGCGCCCTGGCGCCTCGCCTTCATCGAGGGCGCGGAGAAGGTGGATGGCTGCATCTTCTGCGTCTTCCCAGGTGAAGATCGCGACAGGGAGCGGCTGATCCTGGGACGCTCGGCCTCGTCCTTCGTGATCTTGAACAAGTTCCCCTACAACAACGGACACCTGATGGTGGTCCCCCGGGCCCACGTGGCGGATCCCGCCGACCTGGACGACGACGCCTTCGATGATCTGCAGCGCACCTTGCGCCTCTCCATCGGCGTGGTCCGTGAGGTCTACGGGCCGGACGCCATGAACGTCGGGATGAACCTGGGCCGGGCCGCCGGCGCGGGGATCGCCGATCACCTCCACTGGCATGTGGTGCCCCGCTGGGCCGGCGACGTGAACTTCATGCCGGTTCTGGCGGAGACCCGGGTGATCCCGGAGCATCTGGACTCGTCCTGGGCCAAGCTCCGCCCCGCCTTCGACCGCGCCCTCGGCCCCCAAGGCTGAAACGCTCGCGATCCGGAGGCGAGTGAGCGCAACGAGAGCTCTCTCTCGGGAAGCGGGCGTATCGACGTCGCGCCTCCGGCTGGGCCGCTGGCTCAGGCAGGCGGCCACGTAGCGTCGCGCAACGCAGGGCGCGCCCATCTGCTATCGTGCCTCACCTATTGGATCCTCTCGTCGCCAACCTCCTCTGGGCAGCGCTCCTCGGCATCTCACTCGGGGCGATCGTCGGCGTCCTGGTGGCGGCGGCGGGCAAGCGCCGGGTCGAGCCTGCCGAGCGAAGCGGGGGCAGGGCGTTCCTCTCGTCCTTCCGCTACGTGCTCGAGGGTGACTCCGAGGGTGCCCTCGAGGAGCTCGCCGGCCGCTCTTCCACCGAGTCTGACGCCCTCGCGACCTCCTTCGCGCTGGGCGCGCACTTTCGACGAAAGGGCGATCTGGTCCGGGCGGTGCGACTACATGAGGGGATCCTGGCGCTGCCGGGGATCGCCGCGGATTGGCGACGATCGGCGGAGTACGAGCTGGGGGTGGACTTCCGCCGGCTGGGGATGTTCTCGCGGGCCACCGAGTCCCTGGAGCGCGTCCTGGCCGACGCGCCCGACCATCGCGAGGCGCTTCGGGAGCTGCGGGAGATCTGCGAGGAGACCGGGGATTGGGAGCGGGCCGCGGCGCATCAGCGGCGGCTGGTGGAGTTGGGGGCATCGTCGCCGATCCTCGCGGCGCACCTCCACGCCGGCCACGCCCGCAAGTTGCTGGTCGAGCTGCGACTGGACGAAGCCGAGCTCGCCCTGGAGCGCGCCTTTGAGGCGGATCCACGCTGCGCCGACGCCTTCGTCGCCAGAGCCGAGGTCGCGCTGGCCCGAGGGGATGGCGGCGCAGCGGCTGCCGCCCTGGGGGAGGCCCACGAGCGGAAGCCGGAGGTCCTGCCGGCGATCTTCCCCCTGCTGGAGGCGGCCTTCGCCGCCCGAGGCGCCTATGCCGAGTTGGGGGCTTTCCTGGAGGGGCGGCTGGAGCGGACGCCGGAGGATCTCTCGCTGCGGCTGGCCCTGGCGCGGCACCTGCGGAGGCGCCGGTTGGCGCCGGAGGCGGCCCGTCAGCTCCGCCTGATCCTCGAGGCAGATCCGCAGGAGGCGGAGGCCCGGCTCGAGCTGGGCGAACTCCTGCTGGATGGTTCCACCGACGACGATCTCCGCCTGGAGATCCGGGCCTTCGTCGACTGCGGGGAGGGCGGCAGGTCCAGTCGCGCCATCGTCAAGGGCCCGGGGAATCCACCGCGCCCCTTCCTCTGCGGCGACTGCGCGATGGAGCTCACCCAATTCTTCTTTCGATGCCCTCGCTGTTACGCGTGGGACACCATCGCCAGGGCGCAGGGCCCCACGAAAAGGGTCGCGCGCGTGGCCTCCGATCATGGTATCCCGCGGCGCATCGGCGTCGGGGAACCGTGAAGGAGCCGCGGCCTCCTGCGAGCCCGCGATGAAGCGCCGCTCATGCGGGGCGGGAGCGCAAGGAATCGCCCGCGCCCTCTGCGGGGGGCGATCTCTTCACAGGCTCGGATCATGGGCCTGCGACGCCTTGCGGTATGAAGATTCATTGTGAGGGCGATCTTCGCCCAGACCCGAGGGTATGAGATGCGCGAGCTGGTGCGCCAGATCTTCCTAGAGACCATCGCCCGATGCATGGCGTTGGGGCTGTTGCCCGATGGCGCCGAGAAGGTGGCCTTCGCCGTAGAGACCCCGAGGAATCCGACCCACGGAGACTTCGCCGTCAACGCGGCCATGATGCTGGCCCGCGCCGTGGGCAAGCCCCCGCGGGAGATCGCCCAGCTCCTCCTCGATCAGCTGGACGATCCCGACGGGAGGATCGCCAAGGCGGAGATCGCAGGCCCCGGCTTCCTCAACATCCACATCGATCCCTCGTGGTTCTTCCGGGCGCTGCGTTCGGTGGAGGAGCAGGGCGATCGCTTCGGCGAGGTGAGCGATGGGCTGGGGCAGCGGGTCCTCCTGGAGTACGTCTCCGCCAACCCCACCGGCCCCATGCACGTCGGCCATGGCAGAGGCGCCGTCACCGGCGACGCCATCTCGCGCCTCCTCGCCGCGGCGGGCTACGACGTCACCCGCGAGTACTACGTCAACGACAGCGGCGGCCAGGTCACCGCCCTGGCGCGCTCGGTCTGGGTGCGGGCCCGAGAGATCTGGACCGAGGACCACCCTGACGCAGGCCTCGATGCGGTCGCCCTGGGAGAGGACGACTACAAGGGCGCCTACATCCGCGACGTCGCGAAGGTGGTGCTGGAGCGCTGGCCGGAAGGCGAGCGGCAGCAGCTGGTGGAGGGCCCCTTCGGCCCATGGCGGGATCGCATCGCCGAGGTCGCCGTCCAGGTCGTGCTGGACACGATGATCAAGCCCGACCTCGCGCTGCTGGGCACCGGCTTCGATCGCTGGTTCTCGGAGAAGAGCCTCCACGATTCAGGCGCCATCGTCCGGGCGATCGAGGACCTCGAGGGCCGCGGCTTCGTGGAGGAGAAGGTCCTCCCGCCGCCCAAGGGCCAGGAGCGCGCGCCGGACGCCGAGGTCGACGAGAGGCCGCAGCTCGTCTTTCTCTCCTCGCAGTTTGGCGACGACGTCGACAGACCCCTGCGCAAGGGCGACGGCACCTACACCTACTTCGCCGCCGACATGGCCTACCATTGGGACAAGCTTCAGCGCGGCTACCACAAGCTGATCAACGTCTGGGGCGCCGACCACGGCGGTTACGTCCCCAGGGTGCGGGCGGCGATCCAGGCCTTGGGTCATCCCCCCGAGACCCTGGAGGTGGTGCTCGTGCAGATGGTGAATCTGCTCCGGGACGGCCAGCCGGTGAAGATGGGCAAGCGCTCGGGGAACTTCATCACCCTGCGCTGGCTGCTGGAGGAGGTGGGCTCCGACGCGGTGCGGGTCTTCTTCCTGATGCGGCGAGGCGACGCCATGCTCGACTTCGACGTCGATCTCGCCAAGGCCCAGAGCAAGGACAACCCGGTCTTCTACGTGCAGTACGGTCACGCCCGCTGTGCGTCGATCCTGCGCAGGGCGCTGGAGGCGGGGCTGCCCGGGCCGGCGTTCTCGCCCGAGCACGCCCATGCCCTGACCCTCCCGGAAGAGCTGGAGCTGGCCAAGCGCCTCCTCGCCTTCCCCGAGGTCGTCTCCGGGGCGGCCCAGGCGCTGGAGCCCCATCGGATCGTCTTCTACATCCAGGAGACGACGGCGGTCTTCCAGCACTACTACGAGGTGGGCAAGCGCGCCGGCGAGAAGGCGATCTCCGACGATCCCGCCAAGACGGCGGCGCGGCTCTTCCTGATCGCCAGTACGAAGCGGGTCCTCGCCAACGCCCTCGCCCTCCTGGGGGTCTCCGCGCCCGACCGAATGGATCGCTCGGGCGACGATGAGGAGAGCGCATGAGAGACGACGGCCGGATCAAGGAGCGGATCGAGCTCACCCTGGACACCCGCCAGGTGGTCTCGATCGTCCTTGGCGCCGCGGTGCTGATGGGGATCGTCTTCTACCTGGGCGTCACCGTCGGCAAGGATCTCGGGGTAGGGGAGGCGCCGCCGCGCGATCCCCTGGAGCGCCTCGATCGCATGGCGGCAGCGCCCGGCTCGGAGATCACCTTCCCGGACGATCTCATCCGCGAGGACGAGAACGCAGTGGCCCTGGCCGCGGCCAGGGAGCGGGCCACCGCCGATCGCCGCGCGGCGGAGGTGGCCGCAGGTGAGAAGGCCGCAGCGGAGGCCGCCGCAGCGGAGAAGGCCCGGGCGGAGCAGGCCACCGCCGAGCGAGCCGCAGCCGACGATACCGAGGCCCGGCTGGCAGCAGCGGAGAAGGCCGCCGCCGACATCGCCGCCGACGTCGCCGCCGGCAAGCCCCGCGCCGCGAAGGGGGCCTCCACCGATCTCTCCGCGGCCCTCGCCTCGGGTTCGGCTCAACGCAAGGAATCTCCGAAGGAGGACAAGGCCACGTCGGCAGGTGGCGTCCGCTTCACGGTGCAGGTGGCCTCGCTGCCGGATCGCAAGGAGGCGGAGGCCTTCGCCTCCCGGCTCCGGCAGCAGGGGCTGGCGCCTATCGTGACCGCCGCCGAGATCCCTGGTAAGGGTACCTTTTACCGAGTCCGGCTGGGCCGCTTCGACAGCCGGGACGAGGCGTTGCGCTACCTGGACGACGTGCGTCGCGAGACCCGCCTGGAGGGCTTCGTCGCGGCGATGGAGGGCTGATGCAGATCACGAAGGTAGAGAAGCCGTGGGGCTACGAGCTGTGGTGGGCCCAGACCGATAAGTATGTGGGGAAGCTCCTCCATGTGAAGGCGGGACATAAGCTCTCGCTCCAATACCACGTGAAGAAGGAGGAGACGCTCCATCTCCAGCGGGGTTCGATCCTCCTCGTCATCGATGAGGGCGAGGGCCTCGAAGAGAGGCCCATGAAGCCCGGCGACAGCCAGCACATCCCCCCCGGCACCATCCATCGGATCGTCGCCCTCGAAGACAGCGACGTCCTCGAGGTCTCGACCCCCGAGGTCGAGGACGTGGTCCGGCTGGACGACGCCTACGGCAGGGCCCCGCCGGCCGAGGTGGCAGAGGGCTGAGCGTCGAAGGACTCCTGCAGAGGAGCTGGGCGGAGCCGCGAACTTGACCCTCCGAGATAGTGCCACGTAGGGTAAGGCCCACATGGCCCGAAAGAAGATCAGCACCACCATCTACATCACGCCCGAGCAGGATGCGCAGCTCAAGGCGCTAAACCGCGCCACCAAGGTCCCCGTCGCCGAGTACATCCGGCAGGGGATCGACCTGATCCTGCAACAACATCAGGCAGACATCCCGGGTCAGCAGCTCCTGATGTTCGACAAAGGGGAACGCTGAGGCTTCACGAAGGTGCCACGACGCGCAGCGGACCTAACGCGAACCGCCCTGCGGCCGTGTCGCAAAGGAGAGGGGACGCGGGCGATCTTCGATGGCCCTGGCGGCTTGTTGGGCCGGGTGCCAATCGCTAGCTTGCCGCTTGCGCCGCTCGGGTGCACGGGAGAGGGAGGAAATATGAAGGTCCTGGTCACTGGAGGCGCGGGCTTCATCGGGAGCCACGTCTCCGATCGGCTCATCGCCGGCGGACATGAGGTCACGGTCCTCGACGACCTCTCGAGTGGGAGGCGGGAGCAGATCCCCGCAGATGCTCGCTTCGTGGAGGCCGACATCCGGAGCGAAGAGGCCGAGGCGCTGATCCGCTCCGGCGGCTTCGACGCGGTGGTGCATCAGGCCGCGCAGATCGACGTCCGTCGCTCGGTGGCCGAGCCCCGCTACGACGCCGAGGTCAATCTACTGGGGATGCTCAACCTCCTGGAGGCCTCGGCGGCCGCCGGGGTGAAGCGCTTCCTCTTCGCCTCCTCGGGTGGCGCGTGCTACGGCGAGCAGGAGACCTTCCCGGCGTCGGAGCGTCATCCCATCCGGCCCGTCTCGCCCTACGGCGCGTCCAAGGCCGCAGGCGAGCTCTACCTGGGCTATTACGCCGCCGAGAAGAAGCTCTCCTACTGCGCCCTTCGCTACGCCAACGTCTATGGTCCGCGGCAGGATCCCCTGGGCGAGGCCGGCGTGGTGGCGATCTTCGCCGGGCGCTGCCTCTCCGGGGCCTCCTGCACGATCTACGGTGACGGCAAGCAGACCCGGGACTACGTCTTCGTGGAGGACGTCGCCCGAGCCAACCTCCTGGCGCTGCAGAGCGATTACGTCGGCGCCCTGAACATCGGCACCGCCAGGGAGACCGACGTGGTCCGCCTCCACGGGCTCATCGCCGCCGCCACCGGATCCAAGCAGGCGCCTGTCTTTGGCGAGGCCCGCCCCGGTGAGCAACGACGATCCTGCATCGATCCGGCGCTGGCGGCGCGCGTCCTCGGCTGGCGTCCCGAGGTCAGCCTCGAGGAAGGGATCGACCGGACGGCCGCCTTCTTCCGCGATCGCGTCGCCGCCTGATCGCCCCGCCATGGGCTCCGAGCATCGCCTTCGGCAAGAATGGCGAGGGGGCCTCGCCCTGTTCTCCATGGAACGCGGTCTGCGACTGTGTTACCAACACGCGCCCTCTTGCCTGCCTGACAAAGAACTGGATGCCTGCAGACAACTCCCACATTCGAAACTTCTCGATCATCGCCCACATCGATCACGGCAAGTCGACCCTCGCCGATCGGCTCCTGGAGCAAACCGGGACCATCACCCAGCGTGAGAAACAGGAGCAGCTCCTCGACTCGATGGATCTCGAGCGCGAGCGCGGGATCACGATCAAGGCGCAATCCGTTCGCATGGCCTACAAGGCGCGGAACGGCGAGGACTACGTCCTCAACCTGATCGACACCCCCGGCCACGTGGACTTCCAATACGAGGTTAGCCGCTCTCTGGCCGCCTGTGAGGGGGCGCTCCTGGTCGTCGACGCGACCCAGGGGGTCGAGGCCCAGACCCTCGCCAACGTCTACCTGGCCCTGGAGCACGACCACGAGATCATCCCGGTGATCAACAAGGTGGATCTCCCCTCGGCCGACGTGGAGGGCGTGCGCCAGGACATCGAGGAGACCATCGGCCTGGACGCCTCGGACGCCGTCGCCGCCTCGGCGAAGGAGGGGATCGGCATCGAGGACATCCTCGAGGCGGTGGTGGCGCGGATCCCGGCGCCCAAGGGCAGCAGAGACGCGCCCCTCAAGGCGTTGATCTTCGACTCCTGGTACGACAGCTACCGCGGCGTGGTGATGCTGGTCCGCGTGATCGAGGGGACGATGGAGCCGAAGCAGGACATCCTGCTCTGGAGCAACGGCCGCAAGTTCGAGGTGCAGAGCGTCGGCTACTTCACCCCCAAGGCGACACCCTCCGATCGCCTGCTCCCGGGCGAGGTGGGCTTCCTCATCGCCAACATCAAGGATGTCCACGACGCCAAGGTCGGCGACACGATCACCAGCGTCGATCGCCCCACCGACGCGCCATATCCGGGCTTCAAGGAGATCAAGCCCATGGTCTTCTCGGGGATCTTCCCCGTGGAGTCCCACGAGTACGAGAACCTCCGCGACGCCCTGGAGAAGCTCAAGCTCAACGACTCGGCCTTCACCTTCGAGCCG
This sequence comes from Vulgatibacter incomptus, assembly GCA_040391605.1. Lineage (GTDB taxonomy): Bacteria > Myxococcota > Myxococcia > Myxococcales > Vulgatibacteraceae > Vulgatibacter > Vulgatibacter incomptus_A. The sequence continues at coordinate 12,653 of JBEBXK010000011.1, read as the reverse complement.
GAGGTCTCCCAGGCGCTGGGCTTCGGCTTCCGCTGTGGCTACCTGGGCCTGCTCCACATGGAGATCGTGCAGGAGCGGCTCGAGCGCGAGTACGGGCTGAACCTGATCACCACGGCCCCCTCGGTGGTCTATCGGGTCCACACCACGGACGGGGAGCTGCACCTCATCGACAACCCCGCGCGGCTGCCGCCCCAGCAGAAGATCGATCACCTCGAGGAGCCGGTCCTTCGCTGCAACATCCACGTCCCCAACGACTACGTCGGCGCGATCTTGAAGCTCTGCGAGGATCGCCGGGGGATCCAGCGGGATCTGCGCTACCTGGGGCCCAAGCGGGTGCTGATCTCCTACGACATCCCCATGGCGGAGGTCGTCTACGACTTCTTCGATCGGATGAAGTCGGCGACCAAGGGCTACGCCTCCCTGGACTACGAGCTGAGCGGCTTCCAGGTCTCGCCGTTGGTGAAGCTCGACATCCTGGTGAACGGCGAACCCGTGGATGCCTTGAGCATCATCGTCCACCGCGATCGGGCCTACCAGCGGGGCAAGGACGTCTGCGCCAAGCTGCGCACGGTGATCCCCCGGCAGATGTACGAGGTGGCGATCCAATCGGCCATCGGCGGGAAGATCATCTCGCGCGAGACCGTAAAAGCCATGCGCAAGAACGTCCTCGCCAAATGCTACGGTGGCGACATCAGCCGCAAGCGCAAGCTCCTCGAGAAGCAGAAGGCGGGCAAGAAGCGCATGAAGCAGGTGGGCTCGGTGGAGATCCCGCAGGAAGCCTTCCTCGCCGTGTTGAAGTCGGAGGACTAGCTCAAGGTGGCCATCAATCCAGAGGAGCAGCGACTCGATCACGAGGAGGCAGCCACGGCGCCCAGGGGCCCCGCCACGCCGGAGGCCAGCCGCGCCGCCAAGGCCGTCAGGAAGGCGGAGGCCGCCAAGAAGAACAAGGGCGTGATGGGCTTCGTCCGCTCGGTGGCCCCGGCCCTCGCCATCGCCCTGGGGATCCGCGCCTTCCTCTTCGAGCCCTTCTCGATCCCCTCGGGCTCGATGCTGCCCACCCTGCAGATCGGCGACTACGTCGTGGTCACCAAATTCGCCTACGGCGTCCGGATCCCCTTCACCAACCGCATGCTCCTCCAGAGCTCGGCCCCGGAGCGCGGGGACGTGATCGTCTTCGAGCGACCCACCGTCCAGCCGGAGACCCTGATCAAGCGGGTGATCGGCCTGGGCGGCGAGACCGTCTCGATCGTGGACGGGGTGGTGCAGATCGACGGCGAGCCCCAACCCCGCTCCCTCCTCGAGCGGCGCTACGGCTTCGACGATTACGACGAGCGCCGGCGTCAATGGCGCAGCGCCTCCGCCGATCTCTACGTGGAGTCCCTCTCGGAGCCCGGCGCAGCGCATCGGCACTTCGTGCTGGAGCAGTTCCGGGGCCAGCCTGCCCAGGGGCCGTGGAAGGTGCCGGAGGGTCACGTCCTGGTCTTCGGCGACAACCGGGACAACTCGGCGGACTCGAGGGTCTTCGGCGTGGTCCCGCTGGGACACATTCGCGGCCGCGCCGACGTGGTGGGCTTCTCCTGGGGCAAGGACGGCCTGCGCACCGATCGCATCATGCGAGGCATCGACGCGAAGGTGCCGGAAGGCTCGTGATCCTTGGGCCGATCGTCGACCGTGCAGCGTCAGCTCGAGGCGCTCCTGGACGAGACGCTCCGGATCAGCCGCGCGCGCCGGCGCAAGCTGGGGCCGAACGCCATGGCCGAGCTGGGCGCCGTCCAGGTGGAGGCCCGCGAGGCGCTGGCCTCGGCTGATCCCCGCCGCATGGAGCTGGCCCTGGCGGGCCTCGACGCCGCCGCCCGGAACCATCGGCTCTCGCGGCTGCGCAAGAGCCTCCTCCGCAGCTACCTCGAGGTGGTGATCGCCGCCGCAGCAGCGGCCCTCCTTGTGCGCTACTCCGTGGCCGAGACCTACCGGATCCCCTCGGGCTCCATGCTCCCCACCCTCCATCCGGGGGACGTGATCCTGGTGAACAAGCTGGCCTACGGATGGAGGCTGCCCTGGATCGATCGAGTGGGAGAGGTGGCGATGCCGTCCCGGGGCGAGGTGATCGTCTTTCGTGACGCCTCGGGACACGATCTGATCAAGCGGGTGGCAGGGCTGGCCGGCGACGAGGTCGAGCTGGTGGACGAGGAGGTCTTCGTCAACGGCGAAAGCCAGCCCCGGGAGCTTGCATTGGAGCGCTTCGAATATTGGAACTACCGGGACGATCTCCAGTACTGGCATCCCCAGAGCGGCGCTCTCTACCTCGAGACCCTCGGCGGGATCCGGCACGGCACGATCCACTCCCGCATGCTCCCCAGCCCGAGAGCGAAAGAGGGGCCCTTCCAGGTGCCCCCGGGCCACGTCTTCGTGTTGGGCGACAACCGCGACGACTCCGACGACGGCAGGAGCGGCGGCGGCTGGTACGTCCCCGTCGGCGACGTGCGGGGCAGGGCGGCGCTGGTGGTCTTCTCATGGGGGAGGGAGGGGATCTGGCCCTGGGGGGACGAGGGGCCCGTCCTCGATCGGATCCTGCGGCGCGTGGACGCGCTGAGTCCGTGATCCGAACCAACTGAAGGGGCCTCTTCGAGCGGAAGCAATCGAAGCCTGTTGCGCGGAGAGCGTTCAAGGGAATCGCTCCCGCTCTCCGCTGAGGCAACTTTTTCGAAGGCTTCGACTGATCAATCCGCCGGCCCGGTGAAATGGGAGGGGGGTGGCAGCCCGGACAGTCGGCCGCGCCCCCCTTTTGCTTGGACCGGAGGAAGAGATGAATCGTAGATCGAGTCGCTTCGCGCTCCCCGCGCTGATCGCGTTGGGAATGATCGCCAGCTCGTGTTCGTGTGGCGGGGGCCCAATCAACACGCAGGAGCCGGTGATGACGACGGATTCTGGCGCGGACGTCAGCGGCCAGGCCGACTATCTGGTGGACTTTGGCACGGTCGCGATCAACACCATTGGCCGCAACGAGGTGAAGATTCGCAACAGGGGCAATACGGCCCTCCAGCTTCGGAGCGAGGGCGCCGAGGCGCCGTTCCGGATGACCCTCCCGTCGGCGGGCGTCCCGGGCAGCGCCGAGGCCTCCATCGTCTTCGAGTACGCGCCCACCGAGCCCAGGGATGTCAAAGATCAGTACATCGTCGAGATCGCGACCAACGAGGAGAAGGGCACCAAGGTCCACAAGTTTCGGATCGTCGGCCAGGCCGTGAAGCCCGGCCTGATCTGCGATCCGGAGGTCCTCGACTTCGGCTCGGTGGTCAGGGACGAGGTCAAGACTCTGCCCCTGGTCTGCACCAACACCCTGGATGTCGCGGTGCAGATGGAGCGCTCGATCAGCGGGAACTCCCGGGAGCACTTCACCGCCGCCGTCGAGGGAGGGGTGGACGAGGTGACCACCGTCCCCGCCAACGGCACCGTCACCCTCCTCGTCTCGTTCCAGGCGCCTGTCGAAGGACAGCACGACGCCACGCTGGCCATGGTGGATCCCAGCGGGAACCCCCTGGCCAACGTGGACCTCCTCGCCTTCGCCTCGCGCTCGGCGCTGCTGCTCGAGCCCCAGACCTGCCTCGACTTCGGCTACCGCGCCAAGAACGAGACCGACGAGAAGTTCCTGAACATCAGGAACATCGGCACGGAGAACGTGCGGATCCTCGGCTTCCGGATCCCCACCGACTACAGGGACCAGTACTCCGTGACCACCGCCGCGCCGATCACCCTCGAGCCCGGCGACACCAAGGAGATCGGGGTGGCCTTCCATCCGACCAGGGGCGGACCGATCAACACCACCATCGAGATCGAGACCGACGACCTGCGGGATGGCATCGGCACCTTGGACGCCTGCGTCAGCGGCTTCGGCGGCGGTCCGCAACTCGCGTGTAGCCCGGAGGCCATCGACTTCGGCCTGGTGGCGGTGGACATGCCCGTGACCCGGACCTTCCGCTGCACCAACGTCGGCGAGGAGCCGACGGGGACCCCCATCGATCCGCTCTTCGTCGAAGCGCCATACTCCGACCTCCCGCAGTTCGAGCCGACCATCCGCAACTGGAGGGATGGCTCGCTGAGCCCGAGGCCCGAGGGCTACGAGGTCGACGACTACTTCTTCGTGGACGTGGTCTACAACCCGATCGACGACAACTTCGACAGCGCCTCCATCATGATCGACACCCAGTCGGCTGTCGGCGGCACCTACGAGATGGGCGTCTCGGGCGAGGGCCGCAACCTGCCGCCGTGCAACTTCACGCTCACGCCCGCTACCCTCAACTTCGGCACGGTGGATCGCGGCGGCACCCTCACGCAGGGCTTCGGCATCACGAACAACCTGGAGACCTCCTGCCTGATCAACGACCTCCACCTCTCGGAGGATTCGGATCCGGCCTACTCGCTCGAGCCCATCGAGAGCTACGAGTTGGGTCCCTTCGCGACCCTGAAGGTCGAGGTGACCTTCGCCCCCACCCAGTACCAGCCGCTGATCCTCGGCAAGGCCGTCTTCCAGATCTCCAACAAGGACAATCCGAACCAGGAGGTGGTGCTGCGCGGCACCTCGGCCAAGCCCTGCCTGGTCATCGATCCGCCCGTCCTCGACTTCGGAAAGGTGGAGCCGGATTGCAACACCCGCGATCGCTTCGTGGGTGTGTCCAACGTCTGCACCGAGCCGGTGACCGTCGTCTCCGTCGAGGTCAACGACACCGCCGACGCCGGCGCGTTCAAGATGAGCCAGCGGCCGATCCTCCCCCGCACGTTGAACCCCAACGAGCGCGACGAGTTCACGATGAAGTTCAACCCCGACGACTACGGCCAGTTCAGCGGCGCGGTCCGGGTGGATACGGCGTCCGGCGAGACCTATATGGCGGCGCTGCTGGGGGAGGGCGCGATGGACGCCAACCAGACCGACGTCTTCAACCAGAAGGATCGGCCGAAGGTCGACATCCTCTGGGTGATGGACAACTCGGGCTCGTTCACGCCCTATCAGAACATGATCAGCGCCAACCTGCCGTCCTTCCTCACCTTCGCCAACGCCCAGACCGTCGACTACCACATCGCCGTCACCACCACCGGCCTCATCAACGGCGGCAACTGCCCGGGGGGCGCCAACGGTGCCGAAGACGGGCGCTTCTTCCCCATCGACGGGAGCCGCCCGCGGATCCTCACCCCCTCCACCCCGGATCTCGATGCGGTTTGGGCGGCCAACATCAGGGTCGGCGACTGCCATTGGGACGAGCAGCCCTTCGAGGCCGCCAAGCGGGCGCTCTCGCCGCCGCTGATCAACGAGGTGAAGAGCTCTCAGCACAACTCGCAATGGGATGACGGCAACGCAGGCTTCCTGCGCAAGGACGCCTCGCTCTCGATCATCCTGGTGACCGACGAGGCGGATCACGCCTATGAGCTCGGCATCCCCAACAGCCAGCCCGCGGACTACGTGGACTTCTACAAGTCGATCAAGGGCGCTCGGAACGAGAATATGTTCAAGCTCCACGCGATCACCACCCCGAGCACCGGACAGAACAGGACCTGCGGCGTCGACTACGGAGATCGGATCAACTGGGCGGTCGAGGCCACCGAGGGGACCTGGATCGACATCTGCACCCCGCAGAACAACGATGCGTGGGGAGCCGGCCTGGAGGCCATGTCCAAGGGGGCCTTCGGCTTCTCCGCCCGCTTCAACCTCCGGGGCATGCCCGGCGACGTGAACGGCGACGGCAGGGTGACCGAGGACGACATCGAGGTCTTCGTCGACGGCTTCAGGACCCCGCCCAGGAGCAAGACCGGCGCGCGGGTATGGACGTATGATCCCATCACCATCTCCGTAGACTTCACGCCGCTCTTCATCCCGAAGCCGGGTTCGCAGCTCTCGGCGACCTACAAGGTCGCGTGCCTCAGCAATTGAGGCCGGCTCGGGCCTCTAAATAGTAGATCCCTCTCCACGAACGGGAGGTCGTCCTCGAGGCGGCCTCCCGTTTCTCGATCGAGCCGACCTCTGGGGAGCGAGTCCTTCGTTGCGCGCATCTTTCGCGGAAACCTTGCATGGGCGGGAAGGTGTGCGCGAGGATGGGCCATGGGATTCATCGCGAGAGAGCGGCCTCTTCCGGCCCGGGACAGGGGCCCCCGCCGTCCCAGCCCCGCCGCCCCGTGGTCCAACGAGAGAGGCGCCATCAACTTCTTCGTCCTCTTCCTCCTCGCGGTGGCAGGAGCGGCGCTCTACTTCGGCGCCGCCTACGCACCGCATTGGATGCGCAACCGCGAGGTGATCTCCGCCATGCGCGAGGCCGGCTACCAGGCGTGGCGCCAGGGCGACGACGTGCTCCTAAACATGGTGCTGGATCGGACCGATCGGATCGTCCTCGTGGACGACGGAGAGGACGAGCCGTATCCCGCCATCGACGAGACCATGGTCGTGATTCGGCGGGACTCGAAGAACGTCTACATCGAGCTCTCCTACGAGGTGCCGATGCGCTTCCCGTGGTCGTCCAAGTACAAGGATCTTCGCTTCGAGAACCGGATCCATACGGATCTGGAGGTCCCGACCCGATGAGCGAGCCCGCAGAGCGGCGACTCCTCGACCACGGCGGGGTAGCGAGCGCCATCGCGCGGCTGGAGGCGGCGATCCTGGCTGTCGGCATCGCCCCCAGGGCCCTCTGCCTGGTGGGGATCCGCAGGGGCGGCGTCCCTTTGGCGGAGCGCCTGGCGGCCAGGGTCCACGCAGCCACTGGGGTGGCGCCCCTCCTGGGCAGCCTGGACATCACCCTCTACCGCGACGATCTGGGCGCGCACCCCGTGCCCAAGGTCGGCCCGACCCGCATCGACTTTCCCATCACCGATCGGATCGTGATCCTGGTGGACGACGTGCTCTACACCGGCAGGACCGTCCGCGCGGCGTTGGACGAGTTGGCCGACTTCGGCAGACCGCGGCGGGTCTACCTGGCGGTGCTGGTGGCCCGGCCCGGGCGCGAGCTCCCCATCCAGGCCGACTTCATCGGCCAGGAGGTCGACGCCGATCCCTCGGAGCGGGTGGAGGTCCGCCTAGCCGGCGGGCTCCAGGCAGGCAGCGAAGACTCCACGGACGAAGTGATCCTCCTGGGCTGAAGCTATGGATGGCGAAGAGCCGCAGCCGGGCCCCGGGGTCTTCGCGGAGCTCGAGGTGGGGATGCATCGGCTCGCCCTCCTCCGCGACGGCGAGCAGGCCTTCCCGGCGATGCTCGAGGCGATCCGCGCCGCGCGGACCAGCGTCTGCCTGGAGTCCTACACCGTCCGCTCGGATCGCATGGGCGAGCGCTTCGCCGACGCGCTGATCGAGCGATCCCTGGCGGGGGTCGAGGTGAACCTGATCTACGACGCCTGGGGATCGTCGGTCTCCGCCGCCTGGCTCCAGCGGCTCCACGAGGCCGGGATCCGGACCGTCGCCTTCCACCCCCTGGCCTGGGACGGCAGGGTCGGTCGCCTGCTGAGCCCGACGCGGGCCGCCCAGGTGAGGAGCTCGCTGCCGCCCCGTGCGGGGGGCATCCTCTCCCAGGCCCTGAGCCGGCTGATGCGCCGCGATCACCGCAAGATCCTGGTCGTCGACCAGGTCGTGGGCTTCACCGGCGGTCTGAACATCGCGGACGATTACGCGCCGGCGGCGCAAGGGGGTGGCGGCTGGCGTGACACCCAGATCCGCATCGAGGGGCCGGCTGTGAACGAGCTGTTCTTCTACTTCCTCACGGTGTGGCGGCAGCAGGGCGGGGCGCCGCTGGATCCCGGCCGCTACCGCAACGAGGCCCGCAGCCCCGATCCCAAAGTGCGGATCCTGGCCAGCGGCCTGCGTCAGGAGCGCAAACAGATCCAGGAGGCCTACCTTCAGGCCATCAAGGGGGCGCGGCGCAGGATCCTCATCACCAGCGCCTACTTCGTCCCTACCACCCGGATGCTCAAGGCCCTGAAATCCGCCGCGCGGCGAGGGGTCGCGGTCGAGCTGATGCTGGCGGGAACAACCGACATTCCGCCGGCGCGATTCGCCGCCCAGAGCTTCTACGGATCGCTGTTGACGGCGGGCGCCCGGATCTACGAGTGGTACGGCAGGGTCCTCCATGCCAAGACGGCCGTCGTCGACGGGAGCTGGGGCACGGTGGGCTCCACCAACCTGGACACCCTCTCGCTGCGGATGAACCTCGAGGTGAACGCCGTCTTCGACGACGAGGGCTTCGCCTCGGCGATGGAGAAGATGTTCGACGAGGACCTCGAACAATGCGTCGAGATCCACCTCGACGACTGGCGCCGGCGCTCGTGGGGCGCCCGCCTCGTCTCGTGGTTCATAGGCAGGTTCCGCCGCTGGCTCTGAGCGGCGCGTCGCCAGCGCGCGTCTCCCATAGTCTGCCGTTGAACCGTTGCAGGCCTTGCGCTATAGCTCCGCCTCCAGCATGCCCTTCCCCCACCAGCACCTCCTTGGGATCGAGCCTCTCGGCAGGGCCGAGATCGAGCGGATCCTCGATCTGGCCACCTCGATGAAGGAGGTGCTCCGACGGGATATCAAGAAGGTGCCGGCGCTCCGCGGCAAGACGGTGATCAACTGCTTCTTCGAGAGCTCCACCCGCACCCGCTCCAGCTTCGAGATCGCGGCCAAGATCCTCTCGGCGGACGCGGTGAACTGGTCCTCCGCGGGCTCGTCGACGAGCAAGGGGGAGAGCCTGGTGGACACGGCCAAGAACCTCGAGGCGATGCGCCCCGACATCCTGGTGATCCGCCACGCCGCCGCCGGCGCGCCTGAACTGGTGGCGTCGCGGGTGGGGTGCGCGGTGGTCAACGCCGGAGACGGCGCTCACGAGCACCCCTCCCAGGCGCTGCTGGACGCCTTTACTCTACGTGAACACTGGGGCTCGTTGGAGGGACGCACGGTGGCCATCGTCGGCGACATCCGCAGCAGCCGGGTGGCGCGCTCCAACATCCTCTGCCTGCAGAAGCTCGGCGCTCGGGTGAAGCTCTGTGGGCCGCCCACCATGCTGCCCCCTGGCCAGGACAGCTTCGGCTGCGAGGCGAGCTCGGATCTCCGGGACGCGATCTCCGACGCCGACGCGGTGATGATGCTGCGGATTCAGCGGGAGCGCAGCGACGAGAGCCTCTTCCCCAACACCCGCGAGTACGCGCGCTTCTTCGGCCTCTCCGTCGCCAAGGCGGCGTGGATGAAGGACGACGCGCTGATCCTCCACCCCGGCCCCATCAATCGCGGCGTGGAGCTCGAACCCGAGGTGGCCGACGGCCCGCGCAGCGTGATCCTCGATCAGGTGGAGAACGGCGTGGCGGTGCGGATGGCGATCCTCCTCCTCCTCGCCGGCGCCGCGGAGGCCGAGGCTTGAGCAGCGATCCCACCATCGTCCTCACCCACGCCCGGGTGATCGATCCCGCCAGCGGCTTGGACGCGCTCCGCACCGTCACCATCGCCGCCGGGCGGATCCGCTCCATCGAGGCGGGGCCGCCACCCGCACCGCTGGCCGGTGCGAGGAACATCGACTGCTCCGGCAAGCTGGTCCTCCCGGGGCTGATCGATCTCCACGCCCACCTTCGCGAGCCCGGGGAGGAGTACAAGGAGACCATCGCCAGCGGGGCCCGCGCCGCAGTGGCCGGGGGCTTCACGGGGCTGGTGGCCATGCCCAACACCAAGCCACCCATCGACAGCGCCCACCTGGTCCGCTTCGTCCTGGAGAAGGGCCGAGAGGCGGGCCTCGCCCGGATCTACCCCAGCGGCGCCATCTCCAAGGGGCAGCAGGGCCGCGAGCTCGCCGAGATCGGCGATATGCGCGAGGCCGGCGCGGTCTGCATCACCGACGACGGCCTGCCGGTGATGAACCCCGCGCTGATGCGCCGCGCCCTGGAGTACGCCAAGGCCTTCGATCTCCCGGTGATGGTCCACGAAGAGGATCATCACCTCGCCGCCGGCGGCGTCATGAACGAGGGGGCCGTCTCCACCAGGCTGGGCCTGCGGGGATCGCCCAACGTGGCAGAGGACGCGATGGTCCTGCGGGACATCGAGCTCTGCGCCCTCACCGACGGCAGGCTGCACATCGCCCACCTCTCCACCGCCGGAGCAGTGCGGGCGGTGCGGGAGGCGAAGCGCCGCGGCCTGCGGGTCACCGCCGAGGCCACCCCCCATCACTTCACCCTCACCGACGAGGCCGTGGGCCGCTACGACACCCGCGCCAAGATGTGCCCGCCGCTCCGCTCGGAGGCCGATCGCGAGGCGGTGTGGGAGGGCCTCGCCGACGGCACCCTGGACGCCATCGCCACCGACCACGCCCCGCACTCGTCGGTGGAGAAGGACGTCGAGTTCGAGGTGGCCGCCAACGGCATCGTCGGCCTGGAGACCGCGCTGCCTCTGACCCTGGCCCTGGTCCGCGACGGGGTGATTCCGTTGGCGCGGGCGGTGGATCTCCTCAGCCGGGGGCCGGCCCGCTGCTTCGATCTGCCCGGCGGGACCATCGCCGTGGGAGCGGTCGCCGATCTGGTGGTGGTGGATCCCGACGCCGAGTGGCTGGTGATCCCCGCGGCCTTCGAGTCGAAGGGACGCCACACGCCCTTCGAGGGCTGGACCCTCCGCGGTCGCGCGGACTACACGCTGGTAGGGGGCGCGATCGTCTTCGATCGCGAAGCCGCCTCCGGATCCGGGGAGAAGAGAAGCCGATGAGTGCAGCGAAGCGACGCGCGATCCTGGCCCTCGCCGATGGCTCGGTCTTCGACGGCATCGGCTTCGGCGCCGAGGGGGAGACCAGCGGTGAACTCGTGTTCCATACGGCTGCAACCGGCTATCAGGAGATCCTCAGCGATCCGGCGTCGGCGGGGCAGCTCGCCGTCTTCGCGTATCCCGAGATCGGCAACACCGGGATCAACGACGAAGATTGTGAGTCGGACGGGATCCACGCAGCCGGCGTGATCGTGCGCAACCTCGCGCTGGCTCCGTCGAGCCACCGTTCCCAGCGCAGCCTCGGCGAAGCGCTGGCGGAGCAGGGCGTCCCGGGGCTCCAGGGGATCGACACCCGGATGCTCATCCGCCGGCTCCGGGACGGAGGGCCGCAGCAGGCTCTCCTCTCCACCAGGGCCGATGCCTGGGCGCCGGAGCTCGTGGAGCGGGCCCGCAGCCTGAGCGCGCCCGGCCCTCACGACCTGAGCGCGACGGTCTCCACCCGAGCCATCTACGAGGTGCCGGCGTCAGGTGACGCCCTCCATCACGTGGTGGCCTACGACTTCGGCATCAAGCGCGCCATGCTCCGCCGTCTCGCCGAGCGCGGCTGCCGGATCACCGTCTTGTCCTCGACGACCCCTGCGGCCGAGGCGCTGGCGCTGGCGCCGGACGGCATCTTTCTCTCCGGCGGTCCGGGCGTCCCCGCCGCGTCGGGAGACGCGGTCGGCGTCGTCCGCTCACTCCTGGGGAAGCTGCCGATCTTCGGGATCGGCTTCGGGCACCAGCTCCTCGCCCTCGCCGCCGGCGCTGCGATCGTCCGCCTGGAGCGGAGCCATCGAGGCCTGGGCCAGCCCGTGCGCGACTCCGCCACGGGCCGGATCCTGATCACCGCCCAGGCCCACGACTTCGCCGTATCGGAGTCGAGCCTGGAAGGCAGCGCCGCCGTCGTCAGTCATCGCTCGGTCCACGACGGCTGCGTCGAGGGGATCGATCTCCCGGGGCGACGGGCCTTCGGGATCCAGTTTCAGGCCGAGTCCTCCCCGGGACCCCATGATTCTCTCGGCCTCTTCGATCGCTTCACTGCCATGATGGGGGAAGCCCGCCGCTAGCCGATCGCCGCCTCGACTCGCAGCGGCCAGGCGAGGGGAGGGCGGGGATCGATCGCGTCGTCATTCGCCAGGAGGCCCAGGGCCTCGAAGGTCTTCGCGTGTACCAGCATCAGCTCGACAGATTGCTTGCCTGGGCCTCGGGTCCGGAGCGCCAGGACGAGATCCTCCAAGCGAAGGCCGCCTTCTTCGATCGGATCGGAGAGGCCCACGAGGAGGATCGCTCCTTCGAGGCGCGCCTGGCGATCTTCGTGGAGTACTATCTCTTCGACCGGCCGCTGGACGGCGGAGACGCCACCTCGGCCCAGGCGTTTCTGGACCAGCACCGCGACGAACTCTCGCCGGAGGATCTCGAGACCTTCGACTCCTTCACCCGGACGGTCCACGGCGTCTTCGAGGTCCGCAAGCTGGGCACCAAACTCGGCCTGAAAGTGCGCGAGCTCATCACCAACCAGGAGTACGACGTCCTCGAGCGCCGCGGCCTCGTCGGCTTCTCCAAGGGCGACATCCTCGAGGCCCGCCTCCTCGAGATCGACGGCAACTACGTCTTCAGCGGCCACTTCATCTACCACCCCGCCGAGGCCCGCAAAGCCATCCTCCGCGAGGTCAAGCGCCGCCGCCGCGACTCCCCCGAGGCCTCCCCCACCGAGCTCGCCCACGACCTCGCCAAGCTCGCCCTAAAACTCGAACGCTACAAATCCGTCCCCGTAGAAAACATCTACACCTTCCCCCCCCAACCCTCCCCCTAAACCCACACTCCCTGACAGTTTATCTTATTTTCACTGCCCTAACCGATTACTAACCAAATTTGTATATTGTCTTTCCCTCCAAGACGCTCTTCCGATCTCTGGCCGTCCTGCATCCCTTCATTA
>JBEBXK010000010.1:0-107442 GCA_040391605.1 Vulgatibacter incomptus | reverse complement strand
CCCAACCCTCCCCCTACTCCCCCCCCCAAAAAAAAATCCCTCCCAATCCCCCCCCCCCCCACGATGTACAAAGTGGAGAGGCGAGCGAGGTGGGGTGCGAGCGGCATCCGCGCAGGGACGACCGACTGAGACGTACGCAGGTACGTCGCAGGGAGGGAGGACTGAGCAGATGACGCGCAGCCCCCAGATCGTTCGCCGACCCATAGATCGTTCGCCGACCTATAGCCGGTGGATGGTCATCAGGTTGGTCGACATGGGCTGGTTCGGGACGCCGCTCGAGATCACCACCGCGTCTCCCTGCTTGCCGTACTTCTCCCGGATCAGCACCTCGCTCACCACCCGAAGCATCTCGTCCGAGTTGTGGTAGGGCGGGATCATCAGCGGCACCACACCCCAGCATAGCGCCATGCGGCGATAGGTGTCCGGGAGCGGCGTCAGCGCGAAGATCCGCGCAGACGGACGATGCTCCGAGATCAGCCGGGCCGCCCGGCCGGTCTGGGTGCAGGCGGCGATCGACTCCAGCCCCAGCTGCTCCGCTGCGGCGCAGCTCGCACGGGCCACGGCGGAGGAGAAGGAATCCGAGCGGGCGAGGTTGTGGGGCTTGAGCGAGCGGAAGCGCTGGCTGCGCTCCACCTCGAGCACGATGGCGGCCATGGTCGAGGCCGCCTCCACAGGATGGTCGCCGCTGGCGGTCTCCGCCGAGAGCATCACCGCGTCGGCGCCGTCCAGGATCGCGTTCGCCACGTCCGAGACCTCGGCGCGGGTGGGACGGGCCTCGTGGATCATCGACTCGAGCATCTCGGTGGCCACGATCACGATCTTGCCCATGGCGTTGGTCCGCTCGATCAGCATCTTCTGGATCAGCGGCACCCGCTCGAGCGGAAGCTCCACCCCCAGATCGCCCCTCGCCACCATGATCCCGTCGGCGACCTCGGCGATGGCGTCGATGTCCGCCACCGCCTGGGGCTTCTCGATCTTCGCGATGATCGGGGCGCGCTCTCCGACGATCTCCTTCACCCCCCGCACGTCGTCAGCCGAGCGGACGAAGGAGGTGGCCACGTAGTCGACGCCGAGCGCCAGACCGAACTCGAGATCGATGGCGTCCTTCTCGGTGAGGGAGGGAGCCGAGACCTTGGTGCCCGGGAGGTTGATCCCCTTGTTGTTTCCCAGCTCGCCGCCCTGGATCACCCGGCAGCGGATCTCGGTCCGCTTGGCCTTCTTCACCACCACCAGCTTGAGGCGGCCGTCGGCCAGGAGCACCTCGTCCCCGACCCGCACGTCGCGGATCAGCCCTTCGTAGGTCGTGGAGAAGCGGGTGGAGGTGCCCAGGACCTCCTCCGTGGTGATGGTGACCTCGGCGCCGGCGACCAGGCTGACCTTTCCGCCACGCATCTTACCGGTGCGGATCTTCGGCCCCTGCAGATCCTGCAGCACCGCCACGGGCCGGCCCTCCCGCTCGGCGGCCTCGCGCACCAAGTGGAAGCGGCGCTCGTGATCCTGGTGGGTCCCGTGCGAGAAGTTGAGCCGGGCCACGTCCATCCCGGCCCGAACGAGCGCCGTGATCTGCTCGAGGGTGTCGGTGGCAGGGCCCAGGGTACAGACGATCTTCGCTTTGCGCATGGGTCTACGGATCCTCGCGGCTGGGTGAGTGAGCGCCGGCGCGCCCGCGAGCAATCAGGGCGGCGACGCCTCCATTACGACGGTCTAGTGGTCGTCGTCTTCATCATCGTCGTCGAGGATCTCGTCGTCGTCCTCGTCGATGTCCTCGTCTTCGTCGTCCTCCTCCGGCTCGTCATCGTCGCCGCCGTCCGCCTCGTCATAGGGAGGCGGCAGATCGTCGGATTCGACGGCGAGGGCGAGGAGGAACTTGGGCCGCAGCTCGGCGACCTTGGCGAGGAGCTTGTCCAAAGCATCCCCGATCTCCTCGGATGCCTTGCGTGGCGCCCGCTGGCCGCAGTTGGGACAAGCGATGGCTTCACCCTCGAGGATCTCGACGGTCTCGAGTTCGAAGGAGGCATCGCAACGCTGGCAATTGAAGTCGATCGTCATGAGGCGCGTAGCTAGCCAAGGGGAAGGGGAGCGGTCAAGGATTCTCGCATGGTGGTCCGCCGCGCCCTGAGGTTTCACCTTTGAAACTCCCCCAGCCGGTGGGAGCCCATGTGGTATAAGCCGCGCCCAGTGTTGGACCAACCGCAAATAGGAGAGCCCAGGACATGGCAACCTACGAGAAGCTGAAGCGGCCGGAGACCGGCTCCAAGATCACCGTCGGCGCAGGCGGAGAGCTCACAGTCCCCGACGATCCGATCATCCCCTTCATCGAGGGCGACGGCACCGGTCCCGACATCTGGCGAGCCACCCGCATGGTCCTCGACGCAGCGGTGGAGAGCGCCTACGCGGGCAAGCGCAAGATCCATTGGTTCGAGATCTACGCCGGAGACAAGGCGAACGAGGTCTACGGCCCGAACACCTGGCTCCCCAAGGACACCCTCGCGGCCATCCGTGAGTACGCCGTCTCCATCAAGGGCCCGCTCACCACCCCGGTGGGTGGTGGCATCCGCTCGATCAACGTGGCGCTGCGGCAGGAGCTCGATCTCTACGCCTGCATCCGCCCCGTGCGCTGGTTCGAGGGCGTCCCGGCGCCGGTGAAGGAGCCGGGCAAGCTCGACGTCGTGATCTTCCGGGAGAACACCGAGGACGTCTACTCGGGGATCGAGTACCAGTCCGGCACCCCCGCCGCGGAGAAGCTGCGCACCTTCATCAACACCGAGCTCAGCCCCAAGGAGCCCATCCGGGAGGGATCCGGCATCGGCATCAAGCCGATCTCCGCCTTCGGGACCAAGCGCCTCGTGGAGGCGGCCATCCGCTACGCCATCAAGTACGGCCGCACCATGGTGACCCTGGTCCATAAGGGCAACATCATGAAGTTCACCGAGGGTGCCTTCCGCGACTGGGGCTACGAGGTGGCCAAGGAGAAGTTCGCCGACGTGGTGATCTCCGAGGCGGACCTTTGGGAGAAGCACGACGGCAAGCTCCCCGCCGGCAAGATCCTCCTCAACGATCGGATCGCGGACAATATGTTCCAGCAGATCCTCCTCCGCCCCGACGAGTACCAGGTGCTGGCCACACCGAACCTGAACGGCGACTACCTCTCCGACGCCGCGGCCGCTCAGGTGGGAGGCCTCGGCATCGCCCCCGGCGGCAACGTGGGCGGCGAGGCGTCGATCTTCGAGGCGACCCACGGCACGGCCCCCAAGTACGCGGGGCAGGACAAGGTCAACCCGGGCTCCCTGATCCTCTCCGGCGAGATGATGCTGCGCCACATGGGGTGGGACGAGGCGGCCGACAAGGTGATCAAGGCCATGGAGGGCGCCATCGCCAACAAGACGGTCACCTACGACTTCCATCGGAATATGGAGGGCGCCACCCTCCTCAAGGCCTCCGAGTTCGCCGTCGCCATGTGCAAGTTGATGTGAGACGCGCACCAGGGGCGTCGCGGGACGCGCGGATCGCATCTGCTCCAAGCGGATGCGATCCCCTCCCGCACCCGCGAAAGCTCGCGCAATCCGACGCATTAGCTGGATTGTAGACGCTTGCAGCAGGGGGCTTGGCCCTCTAGAACGTCGAATGAGGCTGACGATGGAAGTCGTTCGGCGTTCCATGTAACGGATCAGCGGAGGTCACGGACTATGGCACGAAGGAACAAGATCGCGGTCGTCGGCTCGGGCAACATCGGCGGCAACATCGGGCTGCTCTGCGCCGAGCGCCGGCTCGGTGACGTCGTCCTCTACGACATCGAGCGGGTCGAGGGTCCCACCAAGGGCAAGGCGCTTGACATCAACCAGCTCTGCGCGGTGCGAGGCCTGGACGCCCACCTCACGGGGACCAGCGACTTCGCGGACGCCGCCGGCGCCGACGTGGTGATCGTCACCGCCGGCGTCCCCCGCAAGCCGGGGATGAGCCGAGACGATCTGGTCGGCGTGAACATGCCGATCATCGGGGACGTGGCCCAGAAGGTGAAGCAGCACACCCCGAACGCCTTCGTCATCGTGATCTCCAACCCGCTGGACGCCATGGTCTATGCCATGCACAAGGTGGCGGGGCTGGCGGATCACATGGTCTGCGGTATGGCCGGCGTCCTCGACTCCTCCCGCTTCCGCTTCTTCGTGGCGGAGGCGCTGCAGGTCTCCATCGAGGACGTCCACGCGGTGGTGTTGGGCGGACACGGCGACGACATGGTCCCCCTCACCCGCCTCTGCTCGGTGGGCGGCGTGCCGCTCGAGAGCCTGCTCCCCAAGGAGAAGCTCGACGCCATCGTCGAGCGAACGCGCAAGGGAGGCGGCGAGCTGGTGCAGCTCTTCGGCACCGGCTCCGCCTACTTCGCCCCCGCCGAGTCGGCGGTCTCCATGGCGGAGTCCTACCTCCTGGATCGGAAGCGGGTCCTCCCGGTGGCGGCCAGGCTCCACGGCGAGTACGGCATCGATGGTTACTTCTTTGGCGTCCCCGCTCGGATCGGCGGAGCCGGGGTGGAGAAGATCTACGAGATCGAGCTGCAGGAGGAGGAGAAGGCGATGCTGTCTCGATCCTTCGCGGCGGTACAGAGCGTGGTCGACGCCTGTAAGATGTAGATGCACAACGAGCAGGACGATCGGCTCCGTGGGCTTCGACTGGCAGCCCGCTGAGTCGCGCGTAGATCCCGGGCGCGGCGCCCGGACCCATCGCGTGGGAAGGGTGAGTTCGCTCTTGCCCTTTCGTCGCATCTTGGCTGCCCGATCAAAGTCGGGCGCGCGACGAATGGTGGAGATCTGTTAGGTTCCACCCATCGCACTTTCCAACAGGGAACCTTCGTATGCACTCGGGTTCAACCATCAGCGGCCCTCGCGCCGACAAGACGATCCTCGGCCGCGTGGCCGAGTCGTCGATCGGCGCCAAGTGGGTGATGGCCGTTACCGGCGTCCTCTTCGTCCTCTGGCTCATCCTCCACCTGGTCGGCAACCTCCAGGTCTTCAAGGGCGCCGAGATCTTCAACGGCTACGCGGCCTTCCTCGCGAACGAACCCGCGCTCCTCTGGGGGCAGCGGCTCTTCGTCTTCGTGATCGTGGTGCTGCACGTCTCCGCGGGCCTGCGCCTCTGGTATCTGAACAGGAAGGCCAGGCCCCAGGCTTACCAGGCCTACCGCTACCGCAAGGCCACCTGGATCACGCGGACGATGGCCTATACCGGCCTCCTCCTCCTTGCCTTCATCCTCTTCCATCTCGCGCACTTCACCTTGGGTTGGGTGATCCCGAGCGAGTTCAAGAGCATGTCCGGCCAGGGTGTCCCCGACGTCTTTCACATGGTGGTGGCCAGCTTCGAGCGAGGGGGGATCGTCGCGATCTACGTGGTGGGCATGGCCTTGCTGGCCCTTCACCTCTCTCACGGCATCTGGAGCGCGATCCAGACCCTGGGTCTGAACGGTCGACGCTGGACGCCGTTCGCCGTCCAGGCCGGTCGCGTCATCGCCGTGATGATCGCGGCGGCATTCGTCGCCATTCCCATCGGGATCCTGCTCGGGTTCCATCATTGATCCTCGCGAGGGCATTACCGTGAAACTCGACTCCAAGATCCCCGCCGGTCCCATCGAGAAGAAGTGGGACAACCACCGCTTCGAGATGAAGCTCGTCAACCCGGCGAACAAGCGGAAGCATCGGGTGATCGTAGTGGGTGCGGGCCTCGCCGGCGCGTCCGCTGCGGCCACCCTCTCCGAGCTCGGCTACAAGGTCGACTGCTTCGCCTTTCAGGACAGCCCCCGCCGCGCCCACTCCATCGCCGCCCAGGGCGGCATCAACGCCGCCAAGAACTACCAGAACGACGGCGACAGCGTGTACCGCCTCTTCTACGACACGGTGAAGGGGGGCGACTTCCGCTCGCGGGAGGCCAACGTCTACCGCCTCGCCCAGGAGAGCGTGAACATCATCGATCAATGCGTGGCCCAGGGTGTGCCCTTCGCCAGGGAGTACGGCGGCACCCTGGCCAACCGCTCCTTTGGTGGCGCTCAGGTCTCCCGCACCTTCTACGCCAGGGGCCAGACCGGCCAGCAGCTCCTGCTCGGCGCCTACTCGGCGTTGGAGAAGCAGATCGGTGCCGGCGCGGTGCAGATGCACTCCCGCCACGAGATGCTCGAGCTGGTCACCGTCGAGGGCCATGCCCGCGGCATCATCACCCGCGACCTCACCAACGGGAAGATCGAGGCCTGGGCCGCCGACGCGGTGGTCCTCGCCACCGGCGGCTACAGCAACGTCTTCTTCCTCTCCACCAACGCCGCCGGCTGCAACGTCACCGCGACCTGGAGGGCGTACAAGAAGGGCGCGGCCTTCGCCAATCCTTGTTATACGCAGATTCACCCCACGTGCATTCCCGCTCATGGCGCGCATCAGTCGAAGCTCACGCTGATGTCGGAGAGCCTCCGGAACGACGGCAGGATCTGGGTGCCCAAGAAGAAGCACGACACCCGCGCGCCCAACCAGATCCCCCACGACGAGCGCGACTACTACCTGGAGCGCAAATACCCCAGCTTCGGCAACCTCTCGCCGCGGGATATCTCCTCGCGGGCAGCCAAGCAGGTCTGCGACGAGGGTAGGGGAGTGGGCCCCGGCGGCAGGGGCGTCTTCCTCGACTTCCACGACGCCATCCAGCGCCTGGGCGAGGCCACGATCCGCGACCGCTACGGCAACCTCTTCCAGATGTACGAGCAGATCACGGGCGAGAATCCGTATCAGGTGCCGATGAGGATCTTCCCCGCGCCCCATTACACCATGGGTGGTCTCTGGGTTGACTACAACCTGATGAGCACCATCCCGGGGCTCCACGTCCTCGGCGAGGCGAACTTCTCCGATCACGGCGCCAACCGCCTGGGGGCGTCGGCGCTGATGCAGGGCCTCGCTGACGGCTACTTCGTGATCTCCTACACCATCGGCGACTACCTCGCGACGGCGAAGCAACCGGCGGTCACCACCGATCATCCGGAGTTCAAGCGGACGATCGAGGAGGTGAGCGGCAAGTTGAATCGCCTCCTCTCGATCAATGGCAAGCGGACCGTCAGCTCGTTTCATCGCGAGCTGGGGAGCCTCCTCTGGGAGAAGTGCGGGATGGCCCGAAACGCCAAGGGGCTCGGCGAGGCCCTGGCCCGGATCCCCGAGCTCCGCGCCGAGTTCTGGGAGAACGTCTCGGTCACCGGCGAGAATGAGAGCCTGAACCAGGCGCTGGAGCGGGCAGGGCGGGTGGCCGACTACCTCGAGTTCGGCGAGCTCCTGGTCCGCGACGCCCTGGAGCGCGAGGAGTCTTGCGGCGGTCACTTCCGTGAGGAGTACCAGACGGAGGACGGCGAGGCCCTGCGAGACGACGAGAAGTTCGCTCACGTGGCCGCCTGGGAATACCAGGGGCCGGAGAAGGCGCCGATCCGGCACGTGGAAGCATTGGAATTCGAGAACGTCCACCTGGCGACGCGGAGCTACAAGTAATGAGCGGAACCATGAAGCTGAAGCTGCGGGTCTGGCGGCAGAAGAACCACGACACCCCAGGCAAGATGGTCGACTACCTCGCCGAGGACGTCAGCCCCGACATGTCCTTTCTGGAGATGCTCGACGTCGTCAACGAGGGCCTCGAGTCCAAGGGCGAGGAGCCCATCGCCTTCGACCACGACTGCCGCGAGGGCATCTGCGGCATGTGCTCCCTGGTCATCGACGGCCAGGCCCACGGCCCCCTCGCCGGGGTCACCGCGTGCCAGCTCCATATGCGAACCTTCAAGGACGGGGAGCAGATCACCATCGAGCCCTTCCGCGCCGGCGCGTTCCCCGTGGTCCGCGACCTGGTGGTGGATCGCACCGCTCTGGACAAGGTCGTGGCGGCAGGGGGCTTCGTCTCCGTGCGCACCGGCGGGACGCCGGACGGAAACGCCATCCCCATCTCCAAGGAGGAGGCGGACCTCTCCATGGACGCGGCGGCCTGCATCGGCTGCGGGGCCTGTGTAGCGGCCTGCCCCAACGCCTCGGCGATGCTCTTCGTCGGCGCGCAGATCTCCAAGTACAAGCATCTGCCGCAGGGAAGGGTGGAGCGATCGTCTCGGGCCAACGCCATGGTCGCGGAGATGGACGCCCAGGGCTTTGGCAACTGCACCAATCACCGAGAGTGTGAGGCCGTCTGCCCCAAGGAGATCCCCATCCGGGTGATCGCCGAGATGAACCGCGAGTTCATCCGCGCCAAGGCCAAGGGGAAGCGCGCCTGAGCGGCGGCGAGGGCCGATGAAAGGCCGTGCCGGGAGGAGAGGTCTCTCCCGGCCGTGCCCCATGCGCCGGGCGGCACTTTGTGGTAACCCGCCGCGAGAGGCGAAGGCGCCGAGAGCGACTCCCGGACCGCATCGTTTGATGACCAATGGATCCCGTCCAGGACGGGAAGGAGCCATCGTGAAGATTCACGAATACCAGGGCAAGGAGATCTTCCGGAGGTTCGGCGTGCCGACCCCGCGGGGCATCGTCGCTACCTCGCCAAGCGAAGCGGAGGCTGCGGCCAAGCAGCTCGGGACCCCTATCGTGGTGGTGAAGAGCCAGGTCCACGCGGGAGGCCGCGGTAAGGGGACCTTCACCGACTCGGACGGCGGCAGAGGCGTGCGCCTGGCCCGCTCGCCGGCGGACGCGAAGACCTTCGCCGAGGCGATGCTCGGCAAGACCCTGGTCACCATCCAGACCGGCCCCGACGGCGCCAAGGTCAACAAGCTCTACATCGAGGAGGGCCTCGACATCGCCAGGGAGCTCTACCTGGGCGTCACCCTCGATCGCGAGACCTCGCGGATGACGATCATGGCGTCCACCGAGGGCGGCATGGAGATCGAGGAGGTGGCGGAGACCCATCCCGAGAAGATCCTGCGGGTCGCCATCGATCCGGCGGTGGGCTTCCAAGCCTACCAGGGTCGCGAGCTCGCTTTCGGCCTCGGTCTCCAGGGCCCCACGGTGGGCAAGTTCGTCAGCTTCTGCGCCGGCCTCTCCAAGGTGGTCGATGAGACGGACGCCAGCCTGGTCGAGATCAACCCGCTGGTGATCACCGGCGCAGGCGAGGTGGTGGCGTTGGACGCGAAGGTCGACTTCGACGACAACGCTCTCTTCCGCCACGCCGACCTGCAGGCGTATCGCGATCCCCTCGAGGAGGATCCCCGGGAGCGGGAGGCCAACGCCTACGACCTGGCCTACATCTCGCTGACCGGCAACATCGGCTGCATGGTGAACGGCGCGGGCCTGGCGATGGCCACCATGGACATCATTCAATACTGCGGCGGCATGCCGGCCAACTTCCTCGACGTGGGCGGCGGCGCCGACGCCAAGAAGGTCACCGCGGCCTTCAAGCTGATCCTGGCCGATCCCGCCGTGAAGGCCGTCTTCATCAACATCTTCGGCGGCATCATGAAGTGCGACATCATCGCCGACGGCGTGATCGCCGCCGCCAAGGAGGTGGGCCTGCGCCTCCCCCTGGTGGTGCGGATGGAAGGCACCAACGTCGAGCTCGGCAAGGCGAAGCTTGCCGAGAGCGGCATGAACATTCTCACCGCCGACACCATGCTCGAAGGCGCCCAGAAGGCCGTCGCAGCCGCCGGAGGAAAGTGATCCATGGCGATCTTCGTAAACAATGACACCAAGGTACTCGTTCAGGGGATCACCGGCTCCGCCGGGAGCTTCCACGCCGGCCAGATGCTGGAGTACGGCACCCAGCTCGTGGGCGGTACCAGCCCGGGCAAGGGCGGCAGCCTCTTCGAGAAGAAGGTGCCGGTCTTCAATACCGTCGCCCACGCGGTCCGGGAGACCGGCGCCGACGCGTCGGTGATCTACGTGCCGCCTCCCTTCGCGGCAGACGCCATCCTCGAAGCGGTGGACGCCGGCGTGAAGCTGATCGTCACCATCACCGAAGGGATCCCCGTCCTCGACATGGTGCGGGTCAAGCGCGCCATGGAGGGGAGCGGAGCGCGCCTGCTCGGCCCCAACTGCCCTGGCGTGATCACGCCTGGCGCCGGCGAGGGCTCCAAGGGCGGCTGCAAGATCGGCATCATGCCCGGCCACATCCACCGCAAGGGCTCCATCGGGATCGTGTCGCGCTCCGGCACGCTGACCTACGAGGCGGTCCACCAGGTCACCCAGCTCGGCTGGGGCCAGTCCACTGCGGTGGGGATCGGCGGCGATCCGGTGAACGGCACCAACTTCATCGACTGCCTCCAGGCCTTCGAGGCCGACCCCGAGACCTCCGCGATCATCATGATCGGCGAGATCGGCGGCAGCGCCGAGGAGGACGCCTCGGCCTACATCAAGGCCCATGTGAAGAAGCCGGTGGTCGGCTTCATCGCCGGGCGCACCGCCCCGCCGGGCAAGCGTATGGGCCACGCAGGCGCGATCATCTCCGGGGGCAAGGGCACCGCCGAGGAGAAGATCAAGGCGATGGAGGCGGCAGGCGTGAAGGTCGCCCCGACCCCCGCCGAGCTCGGAACCACGCTGAAGGCCCTCCTCGCGGAGCGGGGCGTGACCCCCTAGTGCCCCATCGGCAAGGCGCCCAGGGCCCCTTCTCCCATGGGCGCCTTCGCGCCCCTGCACGATCCCGCCCTTGCGTCGATGGGGCGGGAAGCCGTAAAAGGCCGCTCGACAGGCTGCCCGGGCCTTGGCCCCCTTCCGCCGATCCACCATCTACGTCCAAGGCGCCTCTCTCGAGGCGTCTCTCGTCAGGAGTCCATCATGGCAATCGAACGCACCCTCTCCATCCTCAAGCCCGACGCACTGCAGAAGGGCGTCATCGGCAAGATCGTCGACCGCTTCGAGACCCGGGGGCTCAAGCCCGTGGCGATGCGGATGAAGCAGCTCACGGAGGCGGAGGCGGGGGGCTTCTACGCCGTCCACCGCGAGCGTCCCTTCTTCAAGGACCTGGTCCAGTTCATGACCTCGGGCCCCGTGCTCCTCATGGTCCTCGAGGGCGAGAACGCCGTCTTCGCCAATCGGGACATCATGGGGGCGACCAACCCCAAGGACGCCGCCCCGGGCACCATCCGCAAGGACTTCGCCGAGAGCATCGACGCCAACACCGTCCACGGCTCCGACAGCCTGGAGAACGCCGCGACGGAGATCGCCTACTTCTTCCCCGCCACCGAGATCGTGGCCTATGATTGGAAGGACAAGAAGTAGTAGGCTGTTGATCGGGTCGTCCGGAACTCAGTCGCCCCTCGCCCCATAGGAAGGGTGGGGGGCTATGCGAGCCGGGCGACCATGACAACGCTCCCGATGTCGGGAGCTGCAGGGCACATGGGCGGCACCTATGTGTCCCGAAGGTTTGCGACGGCCGGCACGGCGCCGAGGTGTTCGACCTCCGGAGCCGATCCTCCCTCTCGCCCACGGTTGTTTGGGGAGGGAGCCGCCGGCGGTCGGAGCTGCGTATTTGGATTCAAGTACCCTGGAGTACCTCATCGCCGCGGGCGCCGCGCTCTTCACCGCCGCCCTCGCATCTTCGACGTCGGCGACACTGGCCGCCTTGGGCGAGCATCGCGCCGAATCGATCCTCGACGATCGAGAAGACAACGCCCCAGCCGGTCTTGGTCGGGTCGTCGATCATCCCGACACCGTTCGCCTCGCGCTCCTGGCCTTGGACTCCACCGCCAAGATCGTCTTCGGCGTGGCCCTCGCCCTCTGGGCCATGGGGCTGGCGGGCGGCTGGCTCTCCGCCGGCCTGATCCTGGTGGCAGGGGCCCTGCTGCTCCTGCTGGTGCAGACCACCGCTCGCGCGTTCGCCGGCAGGGATCCCATCCGCAGCCTGGGGTGGGCGGCGCCGGTGGCCGCTGGCGCCGAGCTGATCCTTCGCCCCTTGATCGCCCCGCTGGCGGCGCTCTCCCGCGTGGTGCGGGGCCAGGGCATGCCCTCCACAGAAGGCAGCACCGAGCAGCTCGAGTATCTGATCGAGAAGGGCTCGGAGTCCGGCGTCCTCGACGACGATGAGAGGGACCTCCTCGAGTCGGTGATCGAGTTCTCCCAGGTCCGGGTCCGCGAGATCATGGTACCGAGGCCCAAGGTCGTGGCCCTGGCGGCGGACGCCTCCTATGAGGAGGTGGTCCGGGTGGTGGTGGAGTCGAGCCACTCCCGGGTCCCCGTCTTCGAGGATTCGGTGGACAACGTGGTGGGCGTCCTCTACGCCAAGCGCCTCCTGGAGGACATCAGCACCAAGGCGGGCAACGGCAAGGTGCGCTTCCGCCTCCAGAGCTATCTCACCACTCCCTTCTTCGTCCCTGAGACCATGCGGATCAGCCACCTCCTCGCTGAGTTCCAGCGGCGCGGGCTGCAGATCGCCGTGGTCGTCGATGAGTTCGGGGGCACCTCGGGCATCGTCACCCTCGAAGACGTGGTCGAGGAGATCGTGGGCGACATCCGCGACGAGGACGACGAGGTGGAGCAGCCCATCCGCGTCCTGGCCGACGGTCTCTTCCTCGCCGAGGGCGGCGTCTCCATCCGCGACGCGGAGGAGTTCCTCGAGGAGGCCCTCCCGCTGGCCCGGGGCGAGGATCACGCAGACAACGACGACGACTTCGAGTTCCCCGAGGACGGCGACTACGACACCTTGGGTGGCTTCATCACCGCGATGGCGGGCAGGGTCCCCCACCAGGGGGAGACCGTCCGCTACGGCGGCCTGATCTTCACCGTCCGCGCCGCCGACGAGAAGCGGGTCCTCAAGGTCGAACTCTCGCTCGAGTCCGACGAGGCGGCGCAGCGTCCGGAGTCCGCGGCGGAGCCAGAGGCTCCGGAGGCCGGCTTCGATCCCGCCGACGAGCGGGAAGGCGCCGATCTCCTCGGCGCCCCCGTCATGGGCGCCCGACGCAGTTAGTACGCGGGGCGGGAGCCTTGAGACCAGCCATCCGGTTGCCCCGCGGCAGGAATCGGGGTAGTCCGCGTTCTCCCATCGCCCACCGCCCAGAGAGGGCAGGCGGCGATCCTCCCTGGTGATCTTCGTGAGCACGAGCCTTCCCATCGTCGAGAATCATCCCGCCATGCCAGATCTCCGCTCGCTGACGCCGGAGGAGCTGCGCGAGGAGATCGGCCGCCTGGGGGAGCGGAGCTATCGGGCGGGGCAGGTCTTTAAATGGCTCCACCAGAAGTACGCCACCTCCTTCGAGGAGATGAGCGATCTGCCCAAGGCCTTCCGGGAGAAGCTGCAAGCCCAGGCCAGGTTGGGCGCGTTGGTCCTCGACAAGGAGCAGCGATCCTCCGACGGCACGATCAAATTCCGCTGGCGCACCGAGGACGGCAAGGCGGTCGAGTCGGTCTACATGCCCGACCGCGAGAGCAAGCGACGGACCCTCTGCATCTCGACCCAGGTCGGCTGCGCCATGGGCTGCGGCTTCTGCGCCACCGGCACCATGGGCCTCTCGAGGAACCTCAGCCCTGGCGAGATCGTCGACCAGGTCCATCGGGTGAACCGCTTCCTCATCGAAGAAGGCCTCGAGGCCGGGCCGCGCCCTCTGACCAACCTCGTCTACATGGGCATGGGCGAGCCGCTGCATAACTATGAGAACGTGAGGACCTCGCTGGCGCTCCTCCTCTCCGAGGAGGGGCCAAACTTCTCCCATCGCCACGTCACCGTCTCCACCGCCGGCATCGTCCCCAATATCCTGCGGCTGGGGGCCGAGACCACGGTCAAGCTGGCGGTCTCGCTCAACGCCACCACCGACGAGATCCGCGATCGGGTCATGCCCGTGAACCGCCGCTGGAAGATCGCGGACCTCATGGAAGCATGCGCCCGCTTCCCCATGAAGCAGGGGCGGCGCATCACCTTCGAGTACGTGCTCTTCGACGGGATCAACGACACCGACGCGGATCTGGAGCGGCTGGCAAAGCTCGTCTCCCAGGTCCCGGCGAAGGTGAACCTGATCCAGTACAACCGCAACGAAGGCCTCCCCTACGAGCCCTCGCCCGCCGAGCGGGTCGACGCCTTCGTCGAGGGCCTCAAGCGCCGTGGCGTCCAGGCCATGGCCAGGCAGAACCGCGGCAGGGATATCCTCGCCGCCTGTGGCCAGCTCGCCGCCGAGGGCGGCCCCGGCCGCAAGCCGGCCCGGGGGATCCTCACCGGCGAGCTCCTCCGCCCGATCTGAGAGAGCTCGAAGACCTTCGAGCGAGGAGCGGAGACGGCGCCTCCCCCGCGGACGCTGCGCGCCCTTCGCGTCGTACCTGAGGCAGCGCCTCCGAGGCTTCGTCGCCCGCGCCAGGGGTGAAGTAATCACCTACTGTCGCCAGGTCCCGCTTCTGTCACCGCCGTCAGCTTGCGATGCCGGTGTCATGCGGGCTAGAAAGCGGGCCACGTCTAGCGGCGGCGCTTGTCAGGTGCGTCGCGAGGAGGACATGGCGATGTCGATTCTGGTCGTAGGCTCGGTGGCGTTGGATTCATTGGAGACACCCTTCGGCGTCCGGGAGGATGTGCCCGGCGGCTCCGCCACCTTCTTCTCGACGGCGGCCTCCTTCTTCGGGCCCGTACAGCTCGTGGGCGTGGTGGGAGAGGACTTCCCCGGGGAGCACGTGCGCTTCCTGGAGGAGCGGGGCGTGGATCTGGAGGGCCTGGTCCACGCCCCGGGCCGCACCTTCCGTTGGAAGGGGCGCTACGGCTACGATCTGAACGAGGCCCAGACGCTGGACACGCAGCTCAACGTCTTCGGCGAATTCCAGCCCACGCTGCCCGAGAGCTTCCGCCGGCCCGACTTCCTCTTTCTGGGCAACATCCACCCCGCGTTACAGGGGCTCGTGCTGGATCAGGTGGCGGCCCGCCCGAAGCTCGTGGCGATGGACACCATGAACTTCTGGATCGAGGGCTCGCGCGACCAGCTCCTCGAGGTGGTGAAGCGCGTCGATCTCCTCTTCATCAACGACGCCGAGGTCCGCCAGCTCGCCGGCGAGCATAACGTGGTGAAGGCGGCCCGCTCCATCCTGGCCATGGGGCCGAAATGGGTGGTGGTGAAGCGCGGCGAATACGGCGCACTCCTCTTCGAAGGCGGCCAGGTCTTCGCCGCGCCGGCCTACCCGCTGGAGGAGGTCTTCGATCCCACCGGGGCAGGGGATTCCTTCGCCGGCGGCTTCATGGGCTACCTCGCCCATCACGGCGGCGCGGTAGGCCTGGGCTCTCTCCGGCAGGCCTGTGTTGCGGGCTCCACCCTGGCGAGCTTCTGCGTGGAGCGCTTCTCCCTCGACCGCTTCCGCGATCTCGCCAAGTCCGAGATCCAGGAACGCCTCGCGGCCTTCAGCGATCTCAGCGACTTCGAGGCGATCGCCCCTATCCTCTAAGGCGTGTCGAGAGCTTTCTCCATCGACGCCGCCCTTCCTGGGCGTTTGAGCTAGGCCGCTGGCCTCAGAAGACGATCAGATGAAGGCCGCTCGTCTGGTGTGGAAGGCACGAGGCCGGGGCGCCCGTGCCGCCACACCTCCGAGCCATTCAAGGGATATCCGGGACGACGGCGATGGCGCCTGCCATCCGAAGGCCGACGAGGGACCCCTCCGCGTCACAGACGACGAGGGTCCCCGCTCGGGTGGCGAGAACTCGCTCCGCCGTCGGCAGCGCCCTGGCGTCGGATGCCATCTGGAGCTCGTGGCCGGTCTCGGCGTCGAGGAGGCGCAGCGGCTCGCCCGGGAGGGCGAGGATGCCTCGGATCAGGGTCGGGGCGCCTCCTGATCCACAGGGGGCGTTCCAGCGCACCTTCCCTCGCTCGATCCGGCACAGCCCTTCGTCTCCTCGGGCAAAGATCGAGCCGCCGATCCGTAGGAGGGCTGGCGCACGCGGGCCCAGGATCGGCCGCGCCTGCCAGCGGATGGCACTGACCTCATCCACCCGCAAGAGCTCGCCGCCGGCGAGCCCCACCCCTGCCGCGACGACGCCGCCCGGTACCGGCAGCAGCGATCCGAAGCGGAGGAAGGGGAGATCGAGGGAGGTCGAGGGCTCGCCGGTGGACGCCTGGAGCGAGTCGAGGTGGACCCTCCCTGGCGAGACGCTGACGCCGTAGACCTTCCCGGCCGCGATGCCCACGTCGACGAGGCGCCGGGGCAGGGGGATCCTCCAGGCGAGAGGCTGATCGGATCGCTTGGTGTCGAAGCCGTAGAGCATCCCATTGTCCGCGGCCAGGACGATGAGCGCGCCGCTGGCGGCGAGCCTCGCGCGATGGGAGGCCGGCGCGCCGAAGCGGAAGCGCTCCTCTCCTGATTCGACGGAGACGCTGCGAAGAGACGCGCCATCGTGGAGCCAGGCATGGGCGCTCCCGGCGGGCACCACCGCGCCCTGGAGCCCCAGGCGATCGGGATCGCGCCGCCTCCAGGCGAGGCGGCCGTCGGGGAAGTAGCAAGTGAGAGCGCCCCGATCGAAGACGAAGAGCGGCGCGCGAACTCCGGCGACGGCCACCTCCGCCTGGGGCTCCAGTGGGATCCGGGCCTCCACCTCGCCGTCGTCCAGCCGCAGCAGGCTGAGGCCCTCCTGGTGGCGCACCCACGCCTTGGGCGCCAGGGCGATGATCCGAGAGATCCTCGGGAGCTCCAGCCTCCAGGCCTGGCGAAGGCTGACCCGTCGCAGCGCGCCGATCGCCAGGGGGGGCTGCGTCTTCGCGCCGCCGGGGACGGTGGCCGCCACCTCCACCGGCCGCCCCCTGCCGCCGCGGCTCAACCCGCCGATGCGTTCGTTGCAGAGCGCCATCCGGCTGCGAGCCTCGTCGACGAGGAGCCGCAGGTAGGGGCTCTCGCCGAGGCGTGGGTTGCGGGCCGAGACCACGGCGCCGAGGTCGAGCGCTGCCTGAAAGATCGATCGGGCGAGGTATAAGGTCGGGCAACGCAGGGTGCGTCCACCCATAGTAAATGTAGATCCAACTGAGTCAACATCGAGGGTGGCGCCCGTGGGTCCCATCGGCAGAGGATGGCTGCCGGCGCGCCCACCGTCCGGCTCCAGCAGCCGCGCCACCGAGTCGGAGAGATCGCGGAGGAGGAGGAAAGGCGAGCCGCCGATGGCGCCCAACTCCTCGCCGTCGGGGCCGTGGAGGAAGACGTGGCCCTGCACCAGCAGGGCATGGAGCCCAGAGCCGCCCTCATAGGCGTGGAGCCTCCCCTCGTCGTCGGAGAGATCGAAGGAGAAGGCCGGGATCTCGAGGGCGGCGCGCGGCGGCGTGGGGAGGGGCGGGAGCCAACTCGGTCCGACGGCGGGCGCTTCCATGCGGCGCTCACGGCGCTCACGCCGCGACCGTGGCATGGCGTCGTCTCCCCGCCACCTGCTGCGGAGGAGCCCGGCGATCTCCCGCTCCAGCCGGGCCAGATCCGTCTCCCGACCTCGTGAAGGAAGCGCGGCCTCGTGCGCCGACGCGGAGCCGTCGCGTCGAGCGCCACGCGAGGAGGCGCTCCCTCGTCGGCTCGCCTCAGGTTCGCGACTCTTCCCCAACTCGTCCCGATCTCCAAGCGGGTCGCCTGACCTCCGTCCCCCGGACGACGGGCTCGCCTCCCTCGCTGCAGGCTCCTTCGATTGGGCCAGGAGCGAGCGGGCGTAGCCGATCGTCGCGTCGGTGAGGGCCGTGAGCTCGACGGAGACGTCCTGAAAGAGGATCCGCGCCGGCCGCTGCAGCGAGACGAGGGAGAGCAGGGCGTCCTCGCCGCGCCTGGCCAGCAGGAGGTCCAGGGAGCCTTCGGCGAAGCCCAGGTCGAGCTCGTGGCCCGGCTCGCGCCAGAGCAGGGCCAATCCGGAGACGAGCTCGATCAAGGCCGGCAGCAGCGGCCCCTCGAGCAGCCCGGCGCCGAGATCGACGCCATCGACCTCGATGGCGAGGATGCCGGGGGAGGCGAGATAGGGGGCCTCCAACGACGCGCCGCTGTGGAGTCGAATCATCCGTCCATAACCCTCGACGATGCAGGAACAATCGCCCGCTTCCGTGCGAAGTGGAATTCTCCCGATCGCCGGAGCGGGCGGCAACCAGCGCCCGAACTTTCCCACCGGACCGCGCCACTCAATCAGATTGACTTGTAACTTCAAGCACTTTAGGGTTTTGACGATCTGTCCACCAGCCTCGCGGGACCATGCGCGGGCGCCTTGGCCGTGGGCTCCCCGTGGATCGGATGGAGCGCCGCCGCCTCGGTCGTATGATTCGATGTCTACATGACGTTCTATGAAGCCGCCGTCCTGATCCTGCAGCGCGCCGGACACCCCCTCCACGCCAAAGAGATCACCGAGATCGCCATCAGCGAGAGCCTCCTCTCCCACGTGGGGAAGGAGCCGGAGGTCACCATGGCCTCCCGCCTCGCAGCCATGGCGAAGAGCAGCCGCGATCGCCGCCTCGTAGCGGTGGAGCCCGACACCTTCGGCCTCACCGACTGGAACATCGTGGCGGTCCCGGAGGCTTTGGAGCAGAGCGGCCTGCCGGAGGTCCACGAGGAGGACGGCCCTCAGCTTCGCGAGCGCGAGCGGCATCCCAAGGTCGACAAGGAGAACGTGCGCACGTCGGGCAGGGGCGATCGACATCGCAAGCGGGACGAGGGCAAGCGCAAGAAGCGGCTGCCGCCGGTGGCAGAGCTGGTCTTCGAGCTCCTGGGGCGGATCGGCAAGCCCGTGCCTCTCTTCGAGCTGGCCGCAGCGGCGCGCGAGCGCAACCTCGGCGGCGACGATCTGGGCCGCGAGGGCCTCGAGGCCATGCTCGTGAAGGAGAACGAGCGCCGCGAGGAGGAGAACCGCAAGCCCCACTTCGTCTTTTTCGACGAGGGGCTGGTGGGGCTGCAGGGTGGGGCGGAGCCGTCCGGTGAAGCCCACGACTATCCGGCCCTGGTGGCCAAGGCCCTGGAGCGGATCGCCGAGGAGCGCAAGCCGGCGCCGACA
Source organism: Vulgatibacter incomptus (assembly GCA_040391605.1). Classification (GTDB taxonomy): domain Bacteria; phylum Myxococcota; class Myxococcia; order Myxococcales; family Vulgatibacteraceae; genus Vulgatibacter; species Vulgatibacter incomptus_A. The sequence continues at coordinate 88,581 of JBEBXK010000010.1, read as the reverse complement.
GCTGCTGCGGGCAAGGGGGCCGGTTCGGTCGAGCGCGCCGTGGACGAGCAGCGCCAGCGGGCGATCCGCCAGCTCCGCAAGCGGCTGATGGAGCTCGAGGCGCCGGCACTGGAGGCGGTGGTCTCCGCGATGCTCGACTCCATGGGCTACCGCGAGCTGCGGGTGGCGAAGCGCCATAAAGAAGGCGCGCTCTTCACCTCGCGGCGGCGCATGGGCCTCACCGAGGTCCGCTTCGCGATCCGTGTGCTCCAGGGGGCTCGGGAGGTCCGCCGCGAGGACATCGCCGAGCTGCGCAAGGATATGGCGAGCCACTCCGCCCAGATGGGGGTGGTCGTCTCCGCCGCCGACGTCACCCGGGAGGCGCGGAACGAGACCTCGCAGCCCGCCGCGTCGCTGGTCACGCTGCTCTGCGCCGACGCCTTCGCCGATCAGCTCGCCGAGCGTGGCGTCGGGGTCACCACCCGCACCATCCAATACGTCGAATACGACGAGACCGCCTTCCGGGCCCTCCTCCGCAGGGCACCTGCCCGCACCCAGGCGGAGGGTGCCACTCAGGAGCCCCGGCGATCCGATATGACGGCCGACGAACGCCGCGAGAGGCGGGATCGCGAGCGCAAGGAGTGGCGCGAGCGCCGGGAGAAGGCGCGGGAGGAGCGCAGCCGCCAGCGGGCCGACGCCGAGGCCGGAGAGGCCGGCGGAGCGACGCCCGCCGAAGGCAGCGGTGACTCGACGGCCGCCTCCGATCGCGGATCACGAGAGGAGGCCGGCGCGAACGGGATCCCTGTAGACGGCCTCGAGGCGACTGCCGCCTCCGCCGATCGCGAGAGACGAGAGAAGACAGGCGCTGGCGAGAACCTTGCCGAACCCGCTGATACGGAGGCTGCCGCCTCCGATCGCGGGTCGATCGGCGCGGGCGAGAACCCTGCCGAGCCCGTTGACACGAAGGCCGCCTCGGCCGAACTCGTGTCACAAGAGAAGCCCAGCGCTGGCGAGGACCCTGCCGCCGGAGGTGGGGCCGAGGCGGGAGCCCCCGATCGTGCGGCGCGGACGGAGGCTGGCGCTGGTGCGAATGAGTCTGGCGAGGCAGCCTCCGGCGATTCGACCGGTGGTGGCGGATGCGCCGAGGGATCGGGCGAAGGGCCTGAGGCATCGGGCGGAGCCGGGACCGGTGTCGGCGATCGGACGGAGGCCGAGGCCGAGGCGCCGCGTCGGGCCAATGGAGATGAGGCTTAGTCCAGGAGGAGCGGCGCTCCTCGCCCTCGTGGCCCTGGCTGCATTCGGTTGCAGCAAGAAGGCGCCACCGACGGGCGAACCCGTAGAGGCGATCGAGGTCTCCGCCCACCAGCGGGTCGACGCGCTGCTGGGCCTCTCCTCCGCCGAGATGGAGGGCCGCACCGGGACGGCTTTGAGCTCCACCGGGAAGCTCTTTGTCCTCCCCGCCGATCGGCGCCCCATCGAGCAGCGTCCGCCTCCATGGCGCGCGCGCCTCGACGTGCTCTACGTGCGGGCGCTGCCCCCCTCCCTCGAGGGTGGCCCCGGGGTGGCCGATGTGGCAGTGCGGATCGGCCTGTGGCGCAGCAGCGGCGACAAGCTACGCGCCGAGGGGCGAGGCCAGTCGGAGCTCCCTGCCGGCGACGCTGCCAGCCGGCAGAATCGATTCCGCCTGGCCTTCGACGCCGCCCTGGCCGAGGCCACCGGCCAGCTCGCCGCCGAGCTCGACGCCGCGACGAAGCCCGACGCCGAGCTGATCCAGGATCTGGAGTCCTCCGAGCCCATCATCCGAGACTTCGCCATGCGCGTCCTCGCCGATCGCAAGAGCACGGACGCCATCCCCGGCCTGATCGCCCGGCTCCGTGAGGACGATCGGGAGCTCCAGCTCCGGGCGGTCGGCGCCCTGGTGGCCATCGGCGATCCCGCCGCGGCCCTCGCGCTGATCGACACCAGCACCCAACGCGATCCGGCCTTCGTGATCCAGGTGGTCTACGCTCTCGGCGAGATCGGCGGCGACGACGCCGAGGCCTACCTCTTCACCGCCTCCACCGGCCATCCCGACGCCGCGGTCCGCTCCGCGGCCACCCAGGCCCTTCGCGCGCTCCAGACCCAACGGATCGCCCCGATTGGCGACGGGGCCGCAGCCGAGCAAGGCGCCGCGCCTTGATCCCCCGCGCAGCCCGCCCGCCCCCTCGAAGATCTCCAGCCTCGAACGCGAATGTTCGCGACGAGCGCCACAGCCGCTCCCGACGCGACCGTGACGCTATCAAGCCCCAGCCCCATGGAGCCTCCGCCATGAGAAGCCCAGCCCTCCTCACCGCCATCGCCGCCCTCGTCATCACAGGCTGCGCGAGCCCTGGCGGCGTCGGCGTCGCCAGCTCACCGGGCCTGATCGCGGAAACCGCGACGTCCTATTTCCCCCTCGCCGTTGGCAACCGCTGGACCTACCTCACCCAGGTCGGCGATCGCCAGGAGCGGAACGACATCCGCATCGAGAAGCGGGAAGGCGGCTTCTACGAAGACAACCGCGGCGGCAGGCTGCGCTTCGACGTGGAGGGGCTGCGGGACGAAGCTCGCTACCTGATCCACCTCCCCCTGCAGGCCGGCCATCGATGGGAGAGCCGCGTGCCGGGCGGCGCGGTGGAGCGCTACGAGATCCTCACCACCGACGCCGTGATCGAGGTCCCCGCCGGGCGCTTCCAAGGCGTCCTGCTGATCCGCGCCAAGACCCGCGTCGACCCCCGCACAGAGCTCGAACGCGAGTGGGCCTACGCCCGAGGCGTAGGCCTCCTCCGCATCGAGACCACCGCAGTCGTCGACGGCAAGCAGCGAGTCGGACAGCCCACCATCGAGCTCGGCGAGTTCAGCCTCCACGACACCGCCTCCTCTCGATAGCCTGAATCCCCAGCACGACCGTCTCGACAGCGGAGGTCCCCGCGTGGTTTCGACTGAACTACGAGTCATCTATGGCGACACCGATCAGATGGGCGTCGTCTATTACGCCAACTACCTCCGCTACTTCGAGGCGGCTCGGAACGAATTCCTTCGGGAGAAGGGCGCTCGCTATCGCGATCTGGAGACGAGCCTCGGGATCCTCCTTCCGGTGGTGGAGGCGAACGTGGTCTATCGGCATCCGGCCCGCTACGACGATCGGATCCGGATCGAGGCGTGGATCGCCACGCTGCGCCGAGCCAGCCTTCGCTTCGAGTATCGGGTGATCCGCGTCGAGGACGAAAGGCTGCTGGTCGAGGGATTCACCGCCCATGCCTGCATCGATCGCGACCATCGCCCCAGGCGCTTTCCCGAGGAACTCGTCTCGCTGCTGGGCGGCGTTCGTCAGGCTTCCACGCCGGACGCAGACGATCCCACCCGGACCTGATTGGCAGCATGTTCGCTCCTGCACATGGGAGCCGCTGCCCCTGGCCGCGAGGCGCGGGCATGGTATAGGGGCCGCATAACGCTGTACGACGCCGCCCCGGACTCCGCCGGGGCCAGGCCCGAAAAGAGGAACGAGAGATGGATCGGAATCTGGCGCTCGAGGTGATTCGTGTCACGGAGGCCGCTGCGCTCGCCAGCGCCAGGCATATGGGCCGCGGCGACGAGAAGGCGTGTGATCAGGCCGCGGTCGACTCCATGCGCAAGGCCTTCGACACCCTGCGCATCCGCGGCACGGTGGTCATCGGCGAGGGGGAGCGCGACGAGGCGCCGATGCTCTACATCGGCGAGAAGGTCGGCTCCGGCGGCGAGGACGCTCCCGAGGTGGACATCGCCCTGGATCCCCTCGAAGGCACCACCATCTGCGCCACCGGCCGCGGCAACGCGATCTCGGTGATCGCCTTCGCCGAGAAGGGCCACTTCCTCCACGCCCCCGACACCTATATGGACAAGATCGCCGTAGGCCCCAAGGCAAAGGGCGCCATCGATCTGCGCTTGAGCGCCACCGAGAACCTGCGGCGGGTCGCCGACGCCATGGGTCGGTACGTGGAGGACCTCACGGTTTGTATTCTCGACCGCCCCCGTCATGAGAAGCTGATCCGCGAGGTCCGTGAAGCGGGTGCCCGGATCAAGCTCATCGGCGACGGCGACGTGGCCGCCGCGGTGGCCACCTGCTTCGAGGAGACGGGCGTGGACGTGCTCATCGGCTCCGGCGGCGCCCCCGAAGGTGTGCTCGCCGCCGCGGCGATCCGCTGCGTCGGGGGCGAGCTCCAGGGCAGGCTGGCCTTCCGCAACGACGACGAGATCCGCCGAGCCAAGGAGATGGGGATCGAGGATCCCGACAAGGTCTTCGGCCTCCACGAGCTGGCCGCCGGCGACGTGATGTTCGCTGCCACCGGCGTCACGACCGGCGACTTCCTCAAGGGTGTCCGCTTCTTTGGCGGCGGGGCCGCGACCCACTCGGTGGTGATGCGCTCGGCCACCGGCACCATCCGCTACGTCGAGTCGATGCACCACTTCGATCGAAAGCCCAACTACGGCTGGTAGCGATGGACGGGGAGCGGCAGGAGGCCTACTGATCGTGGGATGATCCCTCGATTCCTCGCGGCCCTGATCGTGGCACCGCTCCGATTCCTCTTCGCGGTGGTCCGCTTCATCCTCCTGCTCCCGTTTCGGCGCAAGGTACGCCCGTGGGCCTCGCTGAAGGCCCACGGAACGCTCCCTTGGCGGACGCCGCGGCGTCAGCGATGGAAGGTGGGCAAGCGGCCGGGCCCCTCGATCCAGGCGATCGAGGAGCGGCTGGAGGCTGCGGCGGGGGAGCCCGGTCTCCGAGGGATCGTGGTCCACACCGAGGATCTCCACGCGGATCCTTCGCGCCTCGCGGCGGTGGGCCAGGCGTTGGAGCGCTTCCGCCGATCGGGCAAGGAGGTGGTCCTCTATTGGAAGCAGGCCACCGCCAGGGACTTCGATCTGGCGCCGTCGGTGGATCGGATCCTCCTCGCGCCGGGCGGCATGGTCCTCCTGGTGGGGCACGCGGCGTCGATGACCTCCTGGCGCGGCGGCCTCGACAAGGTGGGGGTGGTCGGGGAGTTCGTCCGCATCGGCAGGTGGAAGACCGCGCCGGAGCGCTTCACCCGCCCCGACATCTCCCCGGAGCATCGCGCCTTCGTCGAGGAGGTCCTGGACCACCGGCAGGAGCGGCTGCTCGCCGGGGTCGCCAGCCGGCGCGGCGGCGATCGCGAGTGGGCGAAGGCCGTCATCGACAGGGGGCCCTATACGTCCCGCCGCGCGTTGGATGCCGGGCTGGTGGACGCCCTGGTCTACCCCGACGATCTCGCCTCTTTTCTCCGTGATGGCGCGCCATCCGAAGCGAAATCCGGATCTCCGCGCGTGGCGAAGGCCGAGCCGATGCCCGCAGCGATCGGTGGGCCATCGCATGGAGGGCGAGCTGGGAACTCCGGAGAGGCGCGGGACCCCAAGGGCCACGAAGCTCTCCCTTCCCTCGCGCGCCTCCACGCCAGCAGGCGGTGGCGGATGAGGTGGCCCCGGCTGCTGCCGCGCCAGATCATCGCGGTGGTGCCCATCGACGGGCTGATCAAGCCGGGGCGGAGCCTCCGCCTCCCAGGCATGTCGGCGATGGCGGGGGAGCGGACCGTGGCGGAGGCCCTGGCCCGGGTCCGCAAGGATCCGCGGATCAAGGGCGTGATTGTGTCCATCGACTCTCGCGGAGGCGCGGCGCCTGCCTCGGAGCTGATGTGGCGCGCCGTGCGACGCTGCGCCGAGGAGAAGCCGACCGTCGCCTACGTCGAGTCGGTGGCGGCGAGCGGCGGCTACTTCGCCGCAGCGGGCGCCTCGAGGATCGTGGCCACCCCAGGAGCCCTCCTGGGCTCCATCGGCGTCTTCTCCGGCCGCTTCGACACCCGCGCCCTCTTCGAGCGCCTGGGGATCCACCAGGAGGTCGTACTGCGCGGCGCCAACGCCGGCCTTCTCGAGCCCGCCCACGCCCTGAGCGATCGCGAGCGGGAGGTGATGCAGGCGGAGATCGCCGCGGTCTACGAGGAGTTCGTCGCCAGGGTCGCGGAGGGGAGGGGGCGGACCACCGAGGAGATCCGAGGCCACGGGGAGGGGCGGGTCTTCGTCGCCGGCCAGGCGCCCCCCGCCATCGTGGACGAGATCGGCGACTTCCGTGTAGCGCTGGCTTGGGTCTGCACCCAGGCGAAGCTCCAGCCCGCGCGGGTGGAGGTCCGGGTGGAGGACAAGTTGGGAGCAGGCGACGGGCTTGCGTCGCTCCTCGCTCTCGCGCAGACGGTGAACGGCATCCGCGCCCTCCTTGGCGAGCTGCGATCCAACGCCATGGATTTCCGGATGCGGGCCGAGGGTTTGGACGATATATGGCCGGGCCCGCAACCATAGTCCTTCGACGCTCCCCGAGCGGGAGCCAGGAGCGAAGATGAGCCAGCTTACCGAGCGCGAGGTGATGGCAGCGCTCTCCAAGGTGAACGATCCGGAGCTGCATAAGGATCTGGTCTCCCTCAATATGGTCCAGGACGTCCGCCTGCTCCCTGGCGGCGCGATCAAGCTCCGGATCGATCTCACCACCCCTGCCTGCCCGATGAAGGGCAAGATCCAGGGCGACGTCGAGGCGGCGCTCCGGGCGCTGCCCTCGGTGACGGAGGTGGAGGTCGAGTGGGGCGCGCAGGTGCGCCGTGGCGCCCAGCAGAGCAAGGGCAGCTTCATCCCCGGCGTGAAGAACGTGATCCTGGTCGGCGCCGGCAAGGGCGGGGTGGGCAAGAGCACCGTGGCCTTGAACCTCGCCGCCGCGCTGCAGCTCGACGGCGCCACGGTGGGCCTGCTGGACGCCGACTTCTACGGCCCCTCCGTGCCCATCATGACCGGCCTCGAAGGTGGCAAGCCCACCAGCAAGGACGGCAAGAGCCTCGAGCCCATCGACGCCCACGGCCTCAAGGTGATGTCCATCGGCTTCCTGGTGGATGCCAATCAGGCCATGGTCTGGCGGGGGCCCATGCTCCACAGCGCCATCACCCAACTCCTGCGCGACGTGAATTGGGGTGAGCTCGACTACCTCGTCCTCGATCTCCCGCCGGGCACTGGCGACGTGCCCCTCTCCCTCACCCAGCTGGTCAACGCCGCCGGGGTCGTCCTGGTCTCCACGCCACAGGACGTCGCCCTCGCCGACGTGGTCAAGGCCAAGGCCATGTTCGATCGGGTCTCGGTGCCGATCCTGGGGATCGTCGAGAATATGAGCCAATTCGTCTGCCCGCATTGCAGCGAGAGCACGGCGATCTTCGACGCAGGTGGCGGCCGACGGGCGGCCGAGGCCATGAAGATTCCCCTCCTCGGCGAGATCCCGCTGGACCTCGCGATCCGCGCCGGCGGCGACAAGGGCGTCCCCGTCACCGTGGAGCACCCCGACTCCAAGCAGGCGGAGGCCTTCCGGGCGATGGCCCGCAACATCGCCGGCCGCGTCTCGGTCCAGGCCCATCAGGTCAAACTGCCGGTCTTCAACCTCTCTTGAAGTGCGTGCCAGGAGCTGGCGGGTTGATCCACGTGGCCCAGCGCCGTCCTCGCTCGATCTCGTGCCTGGCCAGCTGAAGCAAGCCCGCGGGCCCACGCCGCCGAAAGGGCGTATCCTCCGCGAGTGTGGGGAGCCCCAGGGGGCGACGTGAACCGCAGAAAGGCAACGCCATGATCGACTCCGCCTCTTCCGACCCTTCGGAGCGCGAGGGCTTTCGAGCCAAGGATCTACTCCGCAAGGTCTTCCTCTCCGGGGTGGGCGCGCTCTTCATGACCGAGGAGGGCGTCCGCTCCCTGGTGAAGGAACTCAAGCTGCCAAAGGAGGCCCTGGCCGGCGCGCTGGCCCAGGCCGATCGCACCAAGAGCGAGCTGGTGCGGATGGTGGGGGCGGAGGTGCGGACCTTCCTCGAGGGCTCCAAGGTCCGTGAGGATCTCCTCGATCTCCTCACCCAGGTGACCTTCGAGGTCAAGGCCGAGGTGGCGATCAAGCCGCGGGGCGAGGTGGGCTCCGCCCTGGAACCAGAAGTGAAGAGCAAAGTCACAGTCAAGCGAAAGACCGCCGCCAGGCGCGCGACGAAGAAGGCCCCGGCCAAGCCGCGCAGCCGTAGCTGATCCTCCTCCTCCACCGTCCCATGCCATGTGATTTGCCGGGCCCCGGGGCCCGTGCTAGCTCTGGGGATCGTGTCCCGAACCGTCGACCATCTCGCCCGCTGCGAGCTCTTCAAGGATTTCTCGCCGACCGGTCTCGAGATCATGGCCGCGATCGCCACCGAGCGGGTCGTACCCCAAGGGGCTTCGATCTTCGTCGAGAACATGATCGGCGACGCCCTCTACGTGCTCGCCGAGGGATATGTGCGCATCTGTTTGCGTGATGGCGCAGGCAAGGATCGCACGCTGGGACAGCTCGCCGAGGGAGACTCCTTCGGGGAGCTCTCGTTGCTCACCCCGGGTGGCGCACGGGTGGTCTCCGCCGTCGCCGAGACCGAGGTCCGGGTGCTGGAGATCCGCCAGAAGGACTTCCTCCGACTCCAAGCCCAGAAGCCGCAGGCGTGCCTGAAGCTGATCCTCGCCATCTCCGCCTCCTTCGGGCGGAAGCTGGGGGACAACCGCGATCTCCTCCGCTCGCTCCTGCTGCCGGCCGCCGCCCTGAGCCGATAAGAAGACCGCCCCCGCTCGAGGCGGAGGTGATCTCTCCAACGCGTCGCGCGCGCAGGACTCTTCCTAGCGCTGTTTGTGGATTCCTTCACAAACTCTCAGTACTCCTGACCGCCCTCGCCGCCGCCCATGCAGCCGGCGCGGTGCCTTCGGGCCCGAGTCTCGATCTTCCCCGCAGCGCCTACCGGATCGAGGCCCGGGTGAGCGACGAGCTGGAGACGATCGAGGGCAGGATCCGGATCCGTTTCGTCAACGACTTCGAGCATCCGGTCGATCAGCTCTCGATCTGGCTCTACCCCAACACCTTCGCCCAAGCCGTCGCCGGGGTGAAGCCCGCCAACCGGGACTTCTACCAACCCTTCGGGCCGGGCCTGGGCGGCATGCGCCTGCGGCAGCTCGCCGTCGACGGCAGCCCCGCCACCGCCTCGCCCGTCCCGGTCTCCCACGCTCCTGCGGGCACCGCCTGGAGGCTGCCGCTGGCCCAACTCCTCGGCCCCGGCGATGAGGTCGAGGTGTCGATCGCCTTCGAGACGCGGATACCCCATCGGCTCGGGCCGCTCTCCGAAGCCCACGGCATCCTCACCGCCCTGGGGGGCTGGTATCCCTACCTGATCGCAGGCGATCCCGAGACCATGGCCACCCTGGACCGCCGGCCCCGCGCCGCCGATTGGAGCGTCCGCCTCGGCCTCCCCGACGGGACGATCGCCCTGATCGGTGGCGAGCTCGCGGACTCGGCGGGATGGGTCTTCCTGCAGGATCGGGAGTGGGTGGATCTGGTGGTCCGCCCCGAGGGCCTGCGTCCGGTGATGACCCGGCACGGCGCGTTCTGGCCCATGGAGCGCGCCCCGTCTCCGGGGGATCCGGATCGCCCCATCCCCGATCCCGATCCCCTCCCCAGCAGCTGGGTGGGAGACTCGATCGTCGACCTCATGGAGAAGCTCGATCGCTGGGCGGATCTCCAGGGGGTGATCCCGGCCTCCGGCCCCATCGAGCTGGTGATGGTCCCCATGCGCGGTGAGCTCGCGGTGGCGACCCCGGGGATCGTCGCGATCTCCGATCGCGCCTACAAGGTGATGCCGATCCCGCTGCTCCTCCGCTTCCACGGCAAGGCCATCGCCCGCGCCTACTTCATGAGGCGGCTGCTCCCGCTGGTGCGTCAGCGGGAGACGCCGGCCATGGTCTTCCAGGTGGCGGACGCCCTGGCCTCGATCTTCGCCGATCGCTTCGCGGAGCAGGTCCTGGATCAGTCCAAGGGGGCCTCCGGGATCCTGGGGGCCTTCGACTTCATCCCCTCGGTGGACGACTTCCTGCGCTCCGCAGACAGCGCCTTCGCCCACGTCTACTTCCAGCCGGTGGCCGATCCCATTCACGTGCGGGACGAGGCGTGGACCTTCAACGATGAGGCGCCCCGCGGCAAGCTGCTGCGAGAGAAGCTCCAGGATCGCTTTGGCCCCTTCCAGCTCCCCTTGGTCTTCAATGACTATCTCACGCCCCATCCGGGATGCCCGCCGCCACCACGATCCTGGAGCGACGCGGGCCCCTGCAGCTTACAGAGTTTCGCGGAGGAGCACTCAGGGTGGATCCTCGGCCCCTTCTTCCGCGCCTGGAGCGAGCGCTTCCCCGAAGAAGATCTCCGCACCCGGATCATCTCCGTGGAGAGGCGGAAGGGCAGGGGATACCGCAGCCTGGTCGAGGTCTGGCGGATCGGCGACACCCCACCTGAGCTGATCGAGGCAGAGGCACGGGATCGCCTGGGGACCCGGATCCCGCTGGTCTGGATCGCCGAAGCCGGTGTCTCCAGCCACATCTTCGAGATCGACAGCGCCGCGCCGGTGGAGAGCGTCCGCGTCGATCCGCGGGATCGCGTCTTCCAGACCCCGGCGGAGCCAGGTGAGCTCGCCGCCCTGGGGGATCGAGTGCCGCCGCGGCTGCAGCCCCTCCTGACCAGGCTGTCGCTCTCCTACGCCACCTCGGATCGCGCCTTCTTCGGCGACGTCTTCGTCCTCTTCCGGCCCAGGGACGCAGTGAGGCGGCGCCTCGCGCTGGGCTTCAGCTACCAGAAGGCCCGAGCCGAGGTGAACACCAGTCTCACCTTTGGCTTCGGCAAGCTGGTCGGCGCTGCCCGCTACACCCATAACGCCGGCATCGGTCTCTTCGTCGACCTGCTCCGCGCCGGCTTCGCCGGGAGCGAGGCCCCGCAGGGATACGCCATCGGCCCGACCCTCTTCTACACCTTCGACGATCGCCTCGACTCCGTGTCGCCGATGCGGGGCACCGCGGTCTTCGCCGCCTACAGCCCCGCCATCGGCGCCAGCAAGGGAGGGGAGTCGGCCTTCTTTGAACAGGCCAGCCTGGCCGCCGTCCGCCTCTTCCCCCTGAGCTACTCCCAGACCCTGGCCCTGCGTCTCAAGGGCTCGTTGATCACGGGGGACGCCCCCTTCCAGAAGCTGATCCCGCTGGGGGGATCCGACGCGGGCCTGCGGGGCTTCTCCTACGAGGAGGTGCTCGGGCGCCGGCTGGCCATCGCGTCGTTGGAGTGGAGGCATCCCTACGTGGTCGACATGGATCTCGACCTCGGCTTCGCCAGGATCCAGGGGCTGAGCGGCGCGCTCTTCGCCGACGGCGCCGCCATGGGCGGCACATTGCGGCCGCAGGCCGTGGAGCCCGGTCCCTCCTCCAGCCTCTTCGCCGACTTCGGCTACGGGCTGCGCCTCCACTACGCCCTCTTCGGCGTCCGCCCCCAGGTCCTTGGGGTGGACATCGCCGTGCCGCTCGGGCGCATCGAGTCCGTGCCCGGCCTCTCACCCGTCACCATCAACATCCGCGCCGGCCAGGCCTTCGCAACCCCCTGACGTCCGTGCACCCTCTGGTAGCCACGTCCTTCGAGTCACGGACCGCCTCTCGTTCCTGGCAGGCCGGCGGGTGCCTGCCACCGGGCCGCAGGGGCCGAGACGCGGTGGAATATTGCCTCGAGCGCCTCGTCTATCCCATGGAAGCGGCGGGAACGATCGTGGCGGCTGGCTGGTTCGCCTTGCATGGTGGTTGCCGCCCTGGGTAGTTTAGCGCGCTTTACGGGCCCTGGCCCAGACCCCCACGGTAAGGAGCGGATCGACCGATGGCTCGCAATTTCATTCGACTGACGGCTGCAGCGGCGGCCTTTCTCATGGTTCCCTTCGCGGCCTCGGCCCAGGATTGGGCCAGCTCCGTCTATTCGGAAGGCGGGATCGAACTCCGGATCGACGAGCGCGTCTTCACCCTCTTCGCGGCGATGAACGAGCTCGGTCACGACACCGCGCCGATCAGCCGGCAGGATCCCGTCGCCAAGCGGGAGTTCGACCCCTTGCGTCAGCAGGTCCGTGACGCCATCGTGATGACCCCGGACCTCCGGGCGCGGTTCGAGGCCTTCTTCGACAAGAACCCCATGCCCCTGCGCAACTACCTCGCCTTCACCCTCGCCCTGGGCGACGCGCCGAAGTTCGCGCTCCCGGCAGGGGAGGGCGCCGTCAAGCTGCCCCAGGGCACCGAGGCGCTGAAGGGATTCGAGGCCCTGCTCGAGGAGTTCTACAGCAAGGCCCGGATCAAGGAGATCTTCACCCTGCTCACCAACCCGCAGCGAGAGATCCTCAAGCGCTTCTCGCCGGCGGTGGATCGTCCCGTCGCCGAGTCTCGCTCCATCCTCAAGGCGGTGGCGAATGACGACTCGCCCCAGGTGGTGGTGGTGATCAACGTCCTCGACGGACGCGGCTCCGGCTACGGCATCACCGTCGGCGACGAGACCTACCTGGTGGTGGGTCCCGAGGCCGCCGCCCCTGCCGCCGTCGACCCCGCTCCGATCGCCCGCGCCTTCGCCCGCGCCGAGCTCGATCCCATGGCCAAGGGCAAGGGCGCCAGCCTCAAGGGCGGCAGAGAACTTCTCCGCGAGGTCCGCTCCGGCTATACGGTCGGCACCGACACCGTGGACGACTACGTCGCGGAGAGCCTGGCCCGCGTCGTGGCCATCAAGGCCGCCATGCCGGCAGACCAAGCCGGCAAGGCCATGGACGAGGAGGTGCGCAACGGCTTCCTGCTCGTGCGCGAGCTCAACCGTGGGATGGCCATCTTCGCCAAGGCAGGAAAGCCTCTGGACGCGTTTCTCGGCGACTTCCTCCGAGAGATCGACGCCTCGAAGCTACCCAGGCCCTAGAGAGGCAAAAGAGCTGTAGTGGAGCAGTTCCTACTCGAATTTCTCGGTTCGGCCTCCGGCCCGGTGGCCTACGGCCTGATCTTCGGGGTGCTGGTGGCGTGTGGCCTCGGCCTGCCCCTGCCCGAGGACGTGGCGCTGATCACCGGCGGCTACCTCGTGTCCAAGGGCCACGCGAGCCTGCCGGTGATGATGGCGGTGGGCTTCGCCGGCATCCTCGCCGGTGACTCCCTGGTCTTCCTGTTGGGGAGGATGGGGCGCAGGGCCCAGGGGCGTCGCCCGACCGGGCTCCTGTCGCGACACCTCACCCCCGAGAGGATCGCCAAGGTAGAGGCGCAATTCGAGAAGCGGGGCGCGATCATGGTCGTGATCGCGCGCTTTCTTCCGGGGGTGCGCGCCGCTACCTACTTCGTCGCCGGCGGCGCGAAGATGAGCTACGGCCGCTTCATCCTCTACGACGGCGTCGCCGCCTTGCTCTCCGCGCCGCTCTTCGTCCTCCTCGGCGATCACTTCGGCAAGCAGATCACCCTGGTGATCCAATGGGCGGAGCAATTCCACAACTGGCTGATCGGCGCGATGGTCGTGGGCGTGCTGGCCTTCGTGATCCGCTCGCTCTGGACGGGGCGCAGGGCCAAGCGGGCCGCGCTCGCCGCTGCGTCCGATCCCCAGGCGGCCCCCGTGGCAGAAGTCGGACTCCCGCCCCTGCGCATCCACCGCCCAAGCGGCGAGGCGCCCCTGGCCAACGGCCTCGTCGCTCAGCCCATGGTCGGAGCGGGTCCGGACTCGGCGCTGGCCTCCGATGAGGCGCAAGGCTCCGAGCACACCGGGGACGAGCTCGCGAGGGATGAGCGCGCCCTCGGCTGATCGGGCCTCCAGAGGTCGGCTGCGCGCTCGCTACGGCTTCTAGAGGCCACGCTCGAGCAATTTATCTTCCTTCCTCGTTTGACGGGAAATGACTCCTTCTGTATAGGTTGCCGCCCCTCGCGACACGGGCCGGCGCCATCCGCGAAATTCAGGAAGAGGTGATGGCGCGGGCCCTGTTGTAGAGGTCCATCGCGGCCTCTCGCGCCCTTCGCGCCACGGCCGCGCCGAGGTGCGCCGGTGCTCGACCCCGATACGATCCAGGAAGCTCTGACCTTCGACGACGTGCTGCTCGTCCCGGCCGAGAGCGAAGTGATGCCCCGAGAAGTGGAGACCGCCGCCAGGCTGTCCAGGGGGCTGCAGCTCAGCATCCCCCTCGTCTCCTCCGCCATGGACACCGTCACCGAGTCGAGGACGGCCATCGCCATGGCGCAGCAGGGTGGCATCGGCGTCATCCACAAGAACCTGCCCATCGAAGACCAGGCCCTCGAGGTGCTGAAGGTCAAGAAGTTCGAGTCGGGCATGGTGGTGGATCCCGTCACCATCGAACCCGAAGCGCCGCTGCATCAGGCGGTGGCGCTGATGCGGGAGCACAACATCTCCGGCATCCCGGTTACCAAGGGCGGCCACCTCGTCGGCATCCTCACCAACCGCGACCTGCGCTTCGAGCGCAACCTCGGCCAGCCTGTCGAGAAGGTGATGACCCGCGAGCTCATCACCGCCCGCGAAGGCGTCACCCAGGACGACGCCAAGGTCCTCCTCCACGAGCATCGGATCGAGAAGCTCCTGGTGGTGGACGAGGAGCGGCGCCTGGTAGGCCTGATCACCATCAAGGACATCGAGAAGACCCAGCGCCACCCGAACTCCAGCAAGGATCCGCTGGGCCGGCTCCTCGCCGCAGCGGCGGTGGGCGTCGGCCCGGATCGCGACCAGCGGATCGAGGCGTTGGTCCAGGCCGGCGTCGATCTCGTGGTCATCGACACCGCCCACGGACACTCGCGCAACGTCCTCGAGGCGGTCCGCGAGGCCCGCCAGCGCTTCCCCGAACTCCAGATCGTCGCGGGCAACGTCGCCACCGGCGCCGGCGCCAAGGCGCTGATCGACGCCGGCGTGGACGGCGTAAAGGTCGGCGTCGGGCCTGGCTCGATCTGCACCACCCGTATCGTCGCCGGCGTGGGGGTGCCCCAGCTCACCGCCATCTTCGACGCGGCCAAGGCCTGCGCCGGCTCCGGCGTCCCGGTGATCGCCGACGGCGGCATCAAGTACTCCGGCGACGTGGTCAAGGCCCTGGCCGCCGGCGCCAACACAGTGATGATCGGCTCCCTCTTCGGCGGCTGCGAGGAGGCGCCCGGCGAGGTGATCCTCTTCCAGGGCCGCTCCTACAAGCAGTACCGGGGCATGGGCTCGGTGGGGGCCATGAAGGCGGGCAGCAAGGATCGCTACTTCCAGGGCGACGTCGAAGAGGAGATCAAGCTCGTCCCCGAGGGGATCGAGGGGCGCGTCCCGTACAAGGGGCCGATCTCGATGATCATCCACCAGCTCATGGGCGGCCTCCGCGCCGGCATGGGCTATGTGGGATGCCGCAACATCGAGGAGCTCCGCACCAAGCCGCGCTTCATCAAGATGAGCGCCGCGGGGCTGCGCGAGAGCCACGTCCACGACGTGATCGTCACCCACGAGGCGCCCAACTACCGCCGCGACTAGGCGAAGACCCGGTGGTCCGAGCGTCGCAGATCCTCAGGGAGGGGGACGGGCGTCGTCCCTCCTTTTTCTGATGAAAGAGAGGACTCGCCCAGCGGGCGAGAGACCAGAGATGACAGACATCCACGCAGAGAAGATCCTGATCGTCGACTTCGGCAGCCCCCTCACGCAGCTCCTGGGGCGGAAGATCCGGGAGGCCCACGTCTACTGCGAGATCCTGCCCTGCACCACCAGTGAAGAGTCGATTCGCTCCTTCGCGCCCAAGGGGATCATCCTCTCGGGCGGCGACGGGCCGGTGGAGACGATCGAGCCCCTCGTCTCCGCCCAGAGCATCCTCGACCTCGACGTCCCCCTCCTCGGCATCGGCTTCGGCCTCCAGCACCTCGTCCCGACGCTGGGGGGCAGGGTGGGGCCTTCGCCCCTGGCGGAGCCCGCAAGAGCCACGCTGCGGCTGGAGGCTGCCTCTCCGCTCTTTGAGTCCTTCCGGCTGGGCGAGTCCTTCGAAGTCACGAGCCGGCCGGGTCATCGACTGGAGGAGCTTCCCCCCTCCTTCCGCGTCCTGGCCTCGGCGAAGGATGAGCCCTACGCCGCCATCACCCACGTCGATAAGCCGATCTTCGGCCTGCAATTCTACCCCGAGGCCAAGGACTCCGAGCGGGGCGACGAGATCCTCGGCGGCTTCCTCCGCCTCGCCGGCTGCAGCGGCAAGTGGAATATGGCCGACTTCGCCAAGGAGCTGATTGAGGAGATTCGTGCCCAGGTCGGAGACGCCAAGGTGATCTGCGCCCTCTCCGGCGGCGTCGACTCCGCCGTCACCGCGCTGCTGATCCACAAGGCCATCGGCGATCAGCTCCATTGCATCTTCGTGGACCACGGCCTGCTGCGCAAAGGGGAGCGCGAGCAGGTCCGCGAGGTCTTCCAGGATCACTTCTACGTCCCCCTCGAGGTCATCGACGCCGAGGAGCGCTTCCTCGGCAAGCTGGCCGGAGTCACCGACCCCGAGACCAAGCGCAAGATCATCGGCCACGAGTTCATCGAGGTCTTCGACGAGGCCGCAGGCCGGGTCGGCGACGCGCGCTTCCTCGCCCAGGGCACCGTCTACCCCGACGTGATCGAATCGATCTCCTTCAAGGGCCCGTCCGCCACCATCAAGAGCCACCACAACGTCGGCGGCCTCCCCGAGAAGATGAAGATGGCCCTGGTCGAGCCCCTCCGCGAGCTCTTCAAGGACGAGGTGCGCCAGCTCGGCCGCGAGCTCGACATGCCCGAGCACATCGTCAACCGCCAGCCCTTTCCCGGACCCGGCCTCGCCATCCGCTGCCTCGGCGACCTCACCAAGGCCCGCCTCGAGACCCTGCGCGAAGCCGACGCCATCGTCCGCGAGGAGCTCGCCGCAGCCGGCCTCCAGGACAAGATCTGGCAAGCGTTCGCCGTGCTCCTCCCGGTGCGCAGCGTCGGCGTCACCGGCGACCAGCGCACCTATGAAGAGACCTGCGCCATCCGGGCCGTCGACTCCGTCGACGCCCTGACCGCCGGCTGGTCCCGAATCCCTCATGAGATCCTCGCCAGGATGTCCTCCCGCATCTGCGCCGAGGTATCGGGTATCAATCGCGTCGTCTACGACATCTCGAGCAAGCCCCCCGCTACCATCGAGTGGGAGTAGGGGGCAGGGCGGGGATGGCGAAGGCCCCCCGATTGTTCTAGGGAGTTGGGGGATCTCCATGGGTCTCGGGCTCAGGTGTCCGAGCGCGAGGTGAGTCCGAGAGATCCGGATGCCTATGCCGTTCCTCTCCATCCTTCTGCTGGCGATCGGCCTCTCGATGGACGCCACCGCCGTGGCCGCCACCCGCGGTGCGACCGCCAGCCGGCTGCGGGTCCGCGATGTCGCCATCGTCGCCGGCCTCTTCGGCGGCTTCCAGGCGCTGATGCCGTTGCTCGGCTGGTGGTTGGGCAGCGAGCTCGGCCCCTTCGTCGAGGCATGGGATCATTGGATCGCCTTCGTCCTCCTCGCCGGCATCGGCGGGAAGATGCTCTGGGAAGGGAAGGGCGATTGGGTGGCCGTCTCTCAGCCGACCAAGCCCGACCCGCCGATCCGGGACCCATTTCGGCTGCGCGTCCTCCTCCTCCTCGCCGTGGCCACCAGCGTTGACGCCTTCGCCGTCGGGATCACCCTCCCCATGCTCGACGCGCCGTTCCTGCTCTCCTTGCTCACCATCGGCATCACCACCGCGCTCTTGAGCGCGGCGGGCCTCCTCGCCGCGCGCAAGCTCGAGGCCCTCCGCGGCCCAATTCTCGACACGATCGGCGGCCTCGTCCTCGTCGGCTTCGGCCTCAAGATCCTCGTCGAACACCTCGTCGCGTGATCCCTTCGCCGGGCACCCGGGCCAGCGGGATCGCCGCTGCCAGCTCGGTACTCCTCGAGAGGATCGCCGATGCGCCTCGGGAGCGGGGGCTCACGAGGCTGTCGCGAATTCCCGCACCCGACGGACTATTTAATGGACCCGCCTGCCGCCGATCGGCGCAGCGGTAACCTGCCGCAGCGCGTCCATGGCCTCTGGTGAGTAGGTCCGGCTCACGCCGGAGGCGGCGATCTGCTGCGTGCAGACCAACTGCAGCTCGGCGGGAAGGGGGACCTGGGGCGGCGCTGGCGGGACGGGGATGAAGCCGCCTGCCAGGAAGTCCATCAAGACCTCCAGCCGAAATGGCAGGAAGGTCGAGTTCATGGGGGCCGAGAGGTTGCCGCCCTCGTCGATATGAGTGAAGCGGACACCGGTAGGCCAGAAGATGCCGTCGCCGAGGTCGGTGCTGCCGGGATCGGTGCCGGGCCCACTGCGGCTGCTGAGTAGATGACAGCCGGCGCAAGAGAGGGCCTGCGCCCGACGGACGATGTGGATGGGCTCGAGCGACGAACCGATGCGTAGAAGTTCGGCCTTGAGCCTAGCGGGTAAGCTATTCAGCGTGATCAGCCCCGGCGCCCCGAACCTCGACTCGTAATCGCTCGACGTGTTCCCTTCGCTCTCGCTCTCGGCGGCGTTGAGCTTGTTCGAGACGTTCCAATGGAATCGGTTGACGTCGGGGATGGCCAGCGTCTCCACGCTCTCGATGAGCGCGCTCTCGAATCCGGCGCGGAGCGGCTCCTGGTTGTTCGCCGCAAAGAACTCACCGTAGGGATTGTCCTTCACGGTGGTGGGGACGATCTCGAGACGGCACGGAAGACACCGACAGTCGCGGACCAGCTTGAACTCGCGCAGATTCCACGGACCTTGCATGAACTGATTGGTCCGGATCTGGCCGGAGGAGACGCCGAAGCCGCTGCCGTCCAGTCGCATGCCGTAGTGGTCCACATGAACCACGGGCTCGAAGCCCGGGATGCCGACGAAATAAAAGCCTTCCAACAATTCTGCGATCGGCGCCCGTGGGTTCGAGAGGTCGGCCCAGAACTGGGCGACGTCCCGACACCCCTCGAGTCCGACGCTCGGGTTGGGGTTCGGGAGGACCGCCTCGAAGATCATGAAGTTCGTGTCGGACGTCCGGGTGTAGACGATCCGATACTCGCCGCAGTTGGCCCCGTCCAACGGCGCGAGGTCGAAGCGGTTGAAGAGGCCTACCGGCTTGTACAGGGGGCTCCTGCCAGAGAAGGGATCGAGGCGGGCCTCTCCTCCTTCGCGCCTGGGGCACTCCCAGGGATAACCGTTGAGGCCTGGTACCCCCTGCCAGGTCAGCTCATCGTCACAGTGAATTCGCGGCTCGAGCCCAATGGACGGCCCGGCCGGATTCTGAATGTCCCACCACTGCTGAAAGAGTTTCAACGGAGTCGCACCCGGCGCACCGCTCTGCGAGACGAGCTGAGTGAGGACCCGCTCCAGCGAAAAATTCGCAAGCACCGCCGGATCCGTCACCACAAGGGATCGCTCGGCCACAATAGGAAAATCCGGCAGAATCACATCGCTACCGCCCCCCAAGGCGTCCGAGGTTCCCCCCAGACCCATCATCATCGGTGCAGCCAGCATCGCGACGGCGATCGCTCGATACCTCATTCGACACCTCCGAAAGAATCAATTGAACGTAACGTCCGACTGTTCGTTTCGATTGAACCTAGAGTCAACCGCCGATTGGCCCTATCCTCCCAATTCCTGCCAGCGAATGTCGGGCCCTGGACAAAGGGTACGATCGGCGCCGATCCGGCAGGCGGCAGACCATCGCGCATGGAGGATCTCCGCGTCTCTCTCGCGCACCTGATCTGAAGGTGATCGGCTTCGGGGGCCTTCGTGGCCGCCGACTACGCCCCCCGACGAAGTCGGCCATGGCCGTGCCGCCGAATGGCCACTCCAAGCTAGCGCCGCCCTCGATCTCCGGCCGACCTCGTGGCTGAGCCTCCGGCCGTATGCAGGGCTCATCGGAGGGTCGCTCGCCGCCAGGTCGACCGAACCCATTCTACGGTCTAGGTCTGGCGTTCGGTGGGCAGCGCGCTCATTAGCCGTCGAGGAGGGTCAGGAGTCGTGACCTTCTCTCGGCGAGCGCCGGATCGTCGGTCGCGGGAAGCCTGCTGACCCAACCTTCTATCCGCTCTTCATCCAACCCCAGGCCGCCGACGCGCGCTGCATCCACGGCCGAGCGACACTCGTCCTTCCAGCCCGGGACTTTCTGCACGAAGAAATCTGCCGCTGAGTTCATGGTCTCGATCGGGATACCGAGCTCTTCCGCGAGCCCCATGAGCGCGAAGCGATCCGCCTGGCCGCCAGAGATCCCGACGATGTCGATGTCCGCCGTCATCCGCCGCGAATCGAGCCAGAGGCTGACGAGAGCGCCCCCGATCAGGAGCCAATCACCATCGAGGTTGTCGGCGACCGCGTGAACGATTCTCTCGATGGCCGGACGGTCCAGAGGCTCAGGCATGGGGTACACTATAGCGGCGATGAACGAACTCGAGCCGCTCATGTCGATGGGCTTGCCCTGGGGGCCGCCTGGCGCAGCGCCTACGCCTCCCAACGCCACGCTCACCGAGGTCAGGAAGGTGATCGAACGACTCGCGGCCGCAGCCGAGCTGCCGGCGCCCCCCCTCCGCGATCCGCTCCTCGCTTGGCTGGCTGCATTCCGCCACCATTGGCCCACGACCTGGGCCTCCGAGATCGGACCGGCGGGTGAGGCGCTCTTCGCGAGGCTCAGCGCAGGGCCCATCGACAGGAATCGATATCTCAAGCTCCGCCGGATCGCGATCGCCTCGCTGGCGCAGCACATCTGAGCGGGGCATCCCGGCGGTGGGCTCCCTCAGAGCCAGTCGGGTCCACCAGCGAAACCAACGTTCTCCCGGGTCGAGTCGATCCAAAGAGTAGGAAGACCCATCTTTGCCGAACCGATCGGATCGATCGGCGTTCTCCTTGCGTCGACATCGACGTGGTACGCTAGGCGGTCGAGTATCCGGAAAACGGAGGAGGGCGTGTGATCCGATTGCTGGTAGTTGCCTCGCTCGCATTGGCCTCGTGTGTTCCCGCCGCGTTCCGCCCGGCACGGACAGTTCCGAAGGGCGAAGTCGAACACACGGTCGGCACGATGGTCTACTCCACTCGCCTACCGAACGGCGCCGATGCGGCGTGCACCAGCCTTCTCGGATGTGAGCGGCAGAAGCCAAATATTTTGCTGCCAGGGGCGAGCTATACATTGCGTTACGGGGCGGCTCCGGGCCTCGATATCGGAATCGGCGCGTCGACGCCCACGGCGCTCTCATTGGACGCGACCGTCAGACTCCTCGAGACGAGCTTCCTCGATGTCGCGGTGGGGCCGTCTCTCGTTTGGGATATTCTCCTGGAGGCGCAGCTCTTATCGGCGGTGCTGCTCGTCGATCTAAACCTGAGCCAGGACATCTCGATGATCGCCATGGCCGCGCCGAGCAGAATCTACCCGGCGGAGCGGGAGCACGCGGCTTGGCTGCTCCAAGGAACCGCGGGCCTGGACCTTCGGCTGACGAGCCTTTTCAGCCTCCGGCCCCATGTCGGCTTCATCCGAGGGCTGGACGCCTCCGAGCGCGACGAGGTCTCCGCCGTGCCGTTCGCCGGGATGGGCCTGGCCTTCGGCGGGCAGCGCGGTCGCCCGTAGGATCTTCCCCCCATTTGATCCGAGGACTGGACTCCTCCTAAACGAGACGAAGGCGGTCCCATGCCGTTCGCTTGGTAGGGCCTGGGGTGCGGCAGCGCGACCGCCTCTTCTAGTGAACTCGGCGTCCACCAATCGGCGCGGTGAGGGGAACCTTCAGTGCCTCGATCGTCGCCGCGGGGAGGGCGCGGGTCCTCGTCATCGGGGATGCCTCCTCTTGGGGACAAAGCAGGGAAAGCGTCTGCGGCAGCGGCCGGTCGGAGGCCCCCGCCGCCGCGAGCCCAACCGCTGGAGGGTTCGAGAGGAATGTGGAGAGGATCTTCAGCCGATACGGGAGGAAGACCTCCGTCAACGAGTGGGAGAGGCTCGCCCCCCCTGTGGGCTGGATCTCCACGTGATTGAATTCCGTGAAGGGCCAGCGCTGGCCATGCGGCAGGCCGATATCCTCGCCGTTGCTGAGGAAGTGACAGCCGGCGCACGACAGCGCCTGGGCCCGGCGCACGATGTGGATCGGCTGGAGCGGCGAGCCGATCCGAGTCAGCTCCGCCCGGATCTCCGAGCGCAGGTTCCCCGCCTTCCGGGGGTTGTCGTCGAACCGTGAGACGTAATCGCTGGGGATCCCAAATTCGACCTCGCTCTCCGGGGCACCGAGCGATGCCGGGATGGCGCCCCAATGGAAGAGATTGATGTCCTGGATCGCCAGGGAGGGGACGTTCGCGATCAAGGCTGCCCGGAACACGGGGTCCAAAGGCTCCGTCGGATCGCCGCGGAAGAGTTCACCGTACGGGTTCTCCTGCACGGGGACCGGCGTGACCACGAGCTGGCACGGGAGGCAGCGGCAGTCATGAACGAGCTTTAGTTCGCGAAACGCCCAGGGGCGGCTGGCGACCTGGTTGAGCCGTACCTGGCCGCTCGGCCGGGCGCGCGACGAGCTCAATCCCATACCGTAGTGATCCACGTGCACCACCGGCGGGAAGCCCGGGAGTCCTTCGAAGTAGAAGTCCTCCAGCGTCGGCGAGGTGGCGGACGAAGGGCCCGATAAATCAGCCCAGAACTGTGCCACCGGGCGGCATCCCTCGAGTCCGAGATGCGGCGACGGGTTCGGGAGCACCGCCTCGAAGATGATCAAGATGGGTTCGCTCCAGGTCCCGTAGACGATCCGGTACTCTCCACAAGTCGCACCGTCCTTCGGAGCGAGGTCGAAACGGTTCACGAGCGCCGCAGGAAAATAGCGCGGCCCCTGCTTGAACGGATTGATCGTGGCTTCGCTGCCCTCGTTCCTGGGGCACTGCCAGGGAAATCCGTTGAGTCCCCACCTGCCGTCGGCCGTGACCTCGTCATCGCAGTGGAACGGGTAGTCCTTGCCGTCCGCGGCCATGTTCTGTGTGTCGAACATCGCCTCGAAGATCCTCAGGGCAGTCGCCGCCGGATCGCCGCTCTGGCCCGCGATCTGGGTGAGCACTCGTTCGAGCGAGAACGCCGTCAGCAGGTCCGGATCCGTGACGATCAGCGACGGCTGCACCGCGATGTTCCCCGTCGCTGGCAGCGGATCGGCTCTCGCAGAGGTGAAGAGCACCAACACAAGAACACCGGACATGAAGCGCGTGAAGGATGGAAGGCTCATCTTGGACTCCTACCGGGAGAGGGCGACGACCCCGGCTCGATCTGCCCCGATCCTCTCCTTGGACCGAGGTACACGTGGTCTAGGGCGCTGCACCTTCGGTTTGTCAGCGTTCAACTACGAAGCGAGCGGCTCGGTTGCCTTGGAAGGGTTGGTGCGGCCGGCAGAAACGAGACGTGCCGATAGTAGAGAATCCGTCAACCAAACGGGGCCGAAACGATCCGTGCGCATGAGGCGGCAGCTCGAGCGACTGTCGCGAACTCCACGATCTACGCCTCTCCGCAACCCTCCATGCTAGGTTACATAACGCACCTTAGACGAACCATGGAATCGGCCCAAGGGGAGGCGCCTGGGATCGCCGGGTCACTTCAAACTGCCTTCTCAGCTTTGAGCTGGGCGTCGTACAGGCCATAGATCGCTTGGCCTTTGGCCTTCGGGCCATCGTTGCTCCGAGCCGCCCGCGGGATCCACATCAGCCCTACCGCTTGACTACATTTGGCTGACCTGGAATCCACTCCGCATGTCACGGCGATGGCTGGCGAAAAGTTGCTATCGAAGTTGGATCTCTGCGATGTAGCCGTCGTTGCGGTCGTCCGTTCGAATGGGATTCGGTGCGGCGACATTGGCGACGGCTGGTGGAAGCCGTCGGGGGTAGATCATGAGCAGAGTTGGATTCGTGTCTGTGAGCCGTGCGCGCACGGCGCTGCTGGCGTCTCGTGGGTCGATTTCGAAGTCACTTTGGACCATCGCGCATCGGGTCGGTTCGCGAGGACGCGGGAATGGAAGCCGCATGCGATCGACCGTCTGGTACACCGTTGCCACGGTGGCAATCCTGGGTGGCTGCGGCAAGAGCTCCCACCCCGCGCCTCCATCGGACCCCACACCTCCAGTGAGTGCTGGCTTCACGACGAAGCTCGAGGTCGATCGCGCGGACGGCGTCGTCGCCGACGGCGCCGACGTCGCCACCCTCACCCTCTCGCTCTTTCGAGCCGGCACCCCTGCCGCCGGCATCCGGGTGAAACTCGCCGCCTCGGGTACGTCGAACTCGATCGCGGCGGACGAGGAGACGGACGAGGCCGGCAAGCTGCGCGCCACCCTCTCCTCCACCAAGGCGGAGTCGAAGGTCGTCTCCGCCTCCGCCCTGGTGGGCGAGGCCGTCTTGCCCCTCGAGGCGACGGTAGAGGTGGCCTTCGTCCCGGGGCCCCCGGTGAAGCTCGGCTTCCTGAACCCTGAGACGAGGGCGGCGGCGGGACGGCCCCTCTCGCTCCGGGTCGCCCTCCTCGACGTGGCCGAGAACGTGGTCGAGGAGGCGACCGACGCCATCACCCTCGAGATGATCGCCGGACCCGCCGGCGCCACGCTGGCGGGGACGCCCACCCAGACCGCGATCGCCGGGGTAGCCCCCTTCACCGATCTGGTCGTTAACCGTGCCGGCGACTTTACCCTGGAGGCGAGCTCTGGCACGCTGCGAGGGACGCTGGACCTCCACGCCTCCACATGGTTCGGGATCGGCCCGGATGGCGGCGTTGGCAGCCGTATCGCCGTGGCACCCAGCGATCCCTCCATGATCTACTCACAGTCGTGGGGCGGGCTCTTCCGGAGCGACGACGGCGCGCGAAGCTGGCGCTCCATCGGAGACGATCTGGGCGGCGGTACGACAGGATGGGCCGTGGATCCGACGGACGCATTCACCGTCTACGTGGCCTCCGTGAGCGCGCCCCTTGTGAAGAGCGTGGATGGTGGCGAGACCTGGGTCTCCGCCGCATCGGGATTGCCTGCTGATCACTACTACTTTTCGCTGGCGATCGACCCGTCCGACCCGCGGCGCGTCCTCGCCGTCGGTGCAATCGCCGAGTGGGATCCGAATGAGCCGATCTACCTCTACGGCAGTGACGATGGCGCCGAGAGTTGGGAACCCATCGGCGAAATCCCTGCATCGGGCCTCTCACTCGATCCCAACGACCCCTCCGTCCTATATGCCTACTCCGGTGATTGGGGCCTGGGGACCGGTCTATGGCGGAGTCGGGATCGTGGCTCGAGTTGGGAGCTCATCGGCGCCAAACACCATCATCTGGTGGGTTTTGCCGTAGACCCCACCGACTCGCGCGTCCTCTACGCCGCCAGCGGGGTGGTCGCCGCCCTGCGGTCGGGGCTCGAGGCCGAAGCCTGGGACGGCGGCAACGGCCTTCGCAGGAGCACGGATGGAGGCGAGACGTGGGAGTTCATCGGCGCCGGCATCGAAGAGGGCCAAACGTTATTCGCCCTGGACCCCCGGGATCCCTCCGTGCTCCATGTCCTCGCCGATTACATGATCGGCTACCGCAGCACCGATCGGGGGACGACCTGGACCAAGGTGGGCGACTCGCCCGATCAGGTCTACTCCTTGGTTTCGGGAGGCGACTCCCTCTATGCCACCGGCTCCGCCGGGAACATGGTGAGCACCGACGAGGGGGAGAGTTGGGAGCTTCGCAACGCCGGTTTCAGGGCCGGCTGGACCACCGCCCTGGCGCTGGCTCCCGGCAACTCCGATCGTGTCTTCGCCAGCCTCAGCGAAGGAACCTACGAGAGCTCGGACGGAGGCGAGAGCTGGCGCCGGATCGAGACCCTCCCGTCGATTGAGGGCTTCGCCTTCGCAGGGGATGCGCACCGAACGGTCTATGCCGGAGCGCGAGGCGCGGTCTACAGGAGCGACGATGGCGGCAACACCTGGGCCTCGCGTGGCTACTACCCGTCGGCCTTCTCCCGCCTCGTCACGGATCCCTTCGACCCCGACATGATCATCGCGGTGGCAAACCGCACCGGCGTGATCCGATCGACGGATGGAGGCGCGACGTGGGCGAAGTTTGATGAAGACCTCCCGCAGCTGGAGCAGCGCGCCTTGCTCCGCACCGGCGCCGACTCCTACATGGTGGGAAATTGGCTCGGCGTCTTCGCCAAGGTGGGAGGATCGCCCTGGACCAAGGACGTTGCGGGCCTCCCGGAAGGCGATGGACGAAGGGTCCGATCCCTCTCGATCGCCGATGGCATCATCTTTTGCGGAACGGAGGACGGCGTCTTCTGGCGTGACTTCTCGGGCTGGGTCTCTGCCGGTCTGCGGGGGGAGACGGTCCAGAGCCTGGCCGCGGTGACCTCCGGCCTCCTCTACGCCGGAACCCGAAACGGCGTCTTCGTCTCCCACGATCGCGGTGGCGAGTGGACGCGCATCGTCGACGGTCTCGGCCATCTGGACGTCGACTACCTGGCGGTCGACTCCGAGCGGCCGGACGTCGTCTATGCGGGAACGGAATTGCGCGGCGTCTACAAGACCCTGGTCGGAGCGCCGTGATCGCCCGTCTGGCGAGCAAAACGCAAAGAAATATCGGCACATGGGTTGAATCGAGGGGTCGCTCGCGATAGGGTCTCGCCCCGTCGTCTTCGTGGCCCAGGTTTTGGATCGCTCGTTCGGTCGTGGAGCGGGTCCTGACGGCGTCGGCCCCTAGCCGATCAGACTTGGGGGTCGGATCACGGCATGGCGTGCCCAGGCGGGCCCTGCCCAAACGTGAGTCCGCGGATGCGCGTCCCTGGCGCGTGGCCCTTCGAGGTCGCGTCCGGACGGCGTCACCGCATGGAGGAATCCCATGAGCAACGCTCCCGCGGCGGCCGCCGAACTGGCAGCCGATCCCGCAACCAGGCCACGTCCGACGCTTCGCGACGAGGCGCTCCCGAAGCCGATCCGCCAGAACCGACAGCTCGGAAACGTGCAGCTCGTCCTCGACAAGGGTGAGACGACCGACGTGCTGGGCATCGTCTACGGGCTGGCCCACCAGATCAAGACGGCGGACTACAAGCTCCGCGTCTTTCTCGACCATTACAACCGCCGCCTGAAGATCCTCGAGTACCGCGCCACCGACTACCGGCCGATGATCGAGAAGCTCGAGTTCCTGGCCGCCGCCAACAAATTCGACAAGATCACCGTCCAGGCCCGCAAGGATGATTGGGAGCAGTTTCTTCGGCATGGATACGTCCTCGAGGGGCTCCTGAAATATGTAAATCGTGGCAAGACTGCGTACATGGTTTCCAAGTTCAAGAGCCAGCGACGGATCCAATCGCGTGGGCTGATCAAGGAGATCGAGCTCATCGAGCAGATCATGCAGCGGGACAAGCGGGAAGAGGCCCCTGCCCTCCAGCCCGGCTACACCCTCGACTTCGCTCGTGAGGACGACATCGACGGGATGCTCGCCCTCTACCGACGGGTCTTCAAGACCTACCCGTCCCCACTCACCTACCGCGAATACCTGGTCTCCGTGCTCCACCGCGACGCCATCTTCCGCGTGATCCGCAACCGCCGCGGCCAGGTGGTGGCGGCTGCGTCAGCCGAGCTTCACGCCGCCAACCTCTCGGCGGAGCTCACCGACTGCGCCACCCACCCCGACGAACGCGGCAAGGGACTGATCAGCGTCCTCCTCCATGCGCTCGAGGACGATCTCCGCCGGAACGGCTATCAATGCGCATACACCATGGCACGCGCGCCCAGCTACGGCATGAACGCCGCCTTCCACTCCCTGGGCTATGAGTTCAACGGGCGGATGGTAAACAACTGCGACATCTTCGGTGACTTCGAAGACATGAACCTCTGGGTGAAGAGCCTGCGCGTCCGCAAGAGCCAGCCGAAGGCCGGTTCGGAGAAGAAGCCGGTCCTTGTCGCCCATGCCCAAAGGCAGTAGAGCCGCACCATGGAGCCGAATCAGGGTTTCAGCTATCGAGAGGTGGTCGGCGGGCGCGCCGTGGGCTGCTCCGTCCTCGACTGGCTGACCGCGGGTCATCGCCACTCGGATCGCGAGACCTGGCGGCGACGGATCGAGGTTGGCGAGGTCGAACTGCAGGGCCGGATCGCCGCGCCCGACGAAGCGCTCGCCGCAGGTCAGCTCCTCGTCTGGCATCGGCCCCCCTGGATCGAGCCCGCGGTCCCCCTCTCGTACGATATCCTCCACGAGGACGAGTCGCTGCTGGCGGTGGCCAAGCCGTCGGGGCTGCCGACCATGCCCGCCGGCGGCTTCTACCAGAACACCCTCTCCTCCTTGGTTCAGCGGCGCTTCGCCGACGCGACGCCGCTGCATCGCCTGGGCCGCGGGACCTCGGGGCTCGTCGTCTTCGCCCGAACGAGCGAGGCGCGGACCGCCCTCTCCCGCGACTTTCGAGAGAGGCGGATCCACAAGCTCTATCGGACGATCGCCTCGGGGGATCCCTCCTGGGATCACCTGGTGATGGAGACGCCCATCGGGCCGGTCGCGCATCCGCTCCTGGGATCGATCCACGCCGCGAGCCCAGGCGGCAAGGCGGCCCGCAGCGAGGCGTGGCTGGTGGAGCGCAGGACCGGTAGCTGCCTCCTGGATGTCGTGATCGAGACCGGCCGCCCCCATCAGATCCGCATCCACCTCGCGGCAGCGGGACATCCGCTGCTGGGAGATCCCCTCTACCTGACCGGCGGCCACGCAGATCCCCGCGCCATCCCGGGCGACGAGGGCTATCGCCTCCACGCCTGGAGGATCGAGCTGCTTCATCCCTCCACCGGTCTCCCGCTGCGCCTCGAGGCGCCGCCCACTCCCGACCTCCTCCCGGCATAGCTTCTGCTATCTTGCGCCCAACAGCTGTCGCGGCCTCTGCGCCGAGCGGCCCCCACCCTCCCGGCCAGCGCCGATCGAGCGCGCCACAGAGAAGAGGTGTCCCCCTGAGCCGACCCGCGATGATCCTCGCCGCGAGCGCGATGCTGATCGGATCGACCGTTCGCGCCGCCGAAGTCGGGCCCGGTGCCGTGCCCCCCGGCAGCGGGACTCCAGCTGAGCCGACCATGCCCGCTTCCGAGCCGGGAGAGGACGACAGCACAGCCGATGCCACGGGAGCCGATCCGCAGGGATCCCGAGCCGAGGCAACCCCCCAGTCCAAGCCTGAGCGCCCGATCCCCGTCCAGATCCTTGCCCGTGGCTGGGACGGCGAGGAGGTGAGCCTGAACGGCGAGGAGCCCATCGGCGACGTGCCGCCAACGGCGCAGCTGGTGCTCAGCTCCGAGGAGGCGCTGGTGGATCTCCGGATCCGTCTCCGGGACGAGGCGGGCTCCCTCGTGCCGTCCAACGACCGCGCCACCGTAGGCCAAGGCACGCTCTACGAGCTCCGGCCAAGAGATCCCCTGCTCCCCGGGACCACCTATCGCCTCCTGATCGATGGCCAGCGCTCGCCCTTCGCGAAGGACGCCGCGGGGCAGTCCTACGCCCCCCGCACCCTCACCTTCCGCACGGCCGGAGAGAAGCCCCCGCCCCCGCCTCCAGCCAAGAAGCGCCGCGGACGTCGCTGAGCCCGGGTTCCGCCCCTTGGAGCGAAGACTCGAAGCCAGGCGACTGCGTGCCGCTGGCGGAGACTAGATCCGACGCGGAGCGGCCTGAATCCAGCCGGCGGAGCTCCAGATGATCCTCTGCCGCGGTGCAGGTAGGGGTCTGCCAATCAGGCGGCGGAGGCTCGATCGCGGAGGCCGCCGATGATCTTCGAGACGTCGTAGAGCACCCCACCCCGCTCCCAGATGGGCAGCGGATCGTGAGGGAGGCCGGTCTGCGCGACCAAGCGGTTGTAGGCGAGATCGAGGAGGGGGCGGAGCTGGATCGCGTCGTAGAGGTTGTATTCGACGAGGGTACAGAGCGCAGAGAGGTCGCGGCCCCTGGCCCAGCGATGCCAGAGGCGCACCGCCTCCCAGCCGTCGACGCCGTCGAGGGCGCCGGGGCGGCTGAGGCCGAGGCGGGACTCGATCTTCTTCAGACCGCCGCGCTCGCCCAGCTTGCCGAAGACCGAGCGCAGATCGATGTGGATGGGAGGGATCGGCAGCCCGGGGAAGGCCCGGCGCAGCACGGGCAGATCGAAGCTCGCGCCGTTGAAGGTGACCACCACATCGTAGGACTCGAGGGTGGCTTCGATCTCGTGGAGATCGAAGCCGCGGACGAAGGCCCGTGGCCCGTCGGGGCCGTGGATGCCCACCGAGGTGACGACGTCCGAGAAGCCATCGGTCTCGATATCGAGGAAGCAGGTCCGCGCCTCGACCCACGGCCACAGCCGCCAATGCTCGGTCGGGGCGATCCGCTGGGCCAGCCCACGGATGTCGTGGCGCTCGAAGAGCTCCCGCACCTCGTCGATGGCGATGCGGAGCTTGGGGTCCAGCTTGGGGGAGAGGATTGAGCCAGCGGTTGGGAGATCGTCCCAGCGGTGGATCCCCTTGGACCAGAGCTCCTTCTCTCGAGATGGGCCGATCCCGGGCATGCATCGGAAGGTGGAGAGGATCATGGCGTCTCTTCTCGTAACATGTCGGAGACGGGAAAGCCTCCTACGCCAGCTCTCCTGAAGCGAGGCGGGGCAGGAGCGGAAGGTCCGCCTCGCAGAATGGGAGCGATGGCAGCTCGGATCGCTCGACCCAGCGGAGCTGATGCGCCTCGTGTGGAAGGGGCTCGGCGTCGGGCGCCATCTCCGCGCGAAACAGCAGGAGCTCCACGTGGAGATCCTCGTATTCGTGGACGGCCTCCCAGAGCTTCTCGCCCACCTGAGCCACGACGCCGAGCTCCTCCAGGCACTCCCTGGCCAGCGCCGCGGCGTCGCCCTCCCCTGCCTCGACCTTGCCCCCGGGAAACTCCCAGAGGAGAGCCCGGCTCTTATTGGCCGGCCGCTGCTGCACCAGCACCGAAGAGCCCCTGGCGAAGAGGGCCGCGACCACTCGGATCCGGCGCATCAACGCCTCCCGCTCGTGGAATCGGAGTTGGGGAGACGAGCGCTCAACGGCTGCCGGCGACCAGGTCGAGCTTGTAGAGGAAGCCCAGGTTGGAGAGGGCGTAGATGTCGGCGCCCTTCCCGGCGGGAGGCGCCGAGAAGCCAGATCCGGGGAAGAAGTGCCCCAGGGGCCTCCCCGTCTCGCTGCTGAGGATGAAGATCCCGTCGGGGCCTGCGAGGAAGGCCACCTTCTTGGTGATCATGGGTCTGGTGATCCAGCTCTTGCCCAGCCGCTTGGACCAAAGGGTGGCGCCGGTCGAGGGATCGAGGCCCAGCGCCTTGCTGGCGCCCCCCACCAGGAGGAGATCCTCCGCCAGCGTGAGGGAATGGGCGCCCTGCGCGTCGACCCGCCACAGCACCTTGCCGGTGGCGGCCTCATAGGCGTAGACGCCGTCGTTGAAGACGGTAGCGTAGACCACGCCATCCCGCACCGCTGGGGCTGCGTCGGAGTCGGGGAACTTCTCCAGGGAACTGCCCGCGCCGCTGGTCTGCCAGATCACCCTGCCGTCCTCGACGCCGAGGGCCACCAGGGCGCCGTCGGAGTAGCCGCCGAAGACCCTGCCGTCCGCGACCGTGACGGCGGTCCCGCCGCGGATGGTGAGGCGATCCGGCGTGCTGCGGCGGTAGACCCAAAGCGTCTCGCCGCTGATGGGATCGAGGCCATGGACGGCGTCCTGATCGGTACCGACGAAGATCGCGTCTAAGGTCACGACCGGCGGGGAGAGCACCTGGGCGCCCATGGGCTGGGTCCAGAGATGCTCTCCGTTGAAGCGATCGATGGCGTGGAGTTTGCCGTCGGCGGTGCCGACGACGATGACATCCTCGGTGAGCGAAGGGCTGCAGGTGGGCGCGGCGCCGAGCTCGATGGCCCAGATCTGCCGGCCCTTCGCGTCCAGGAGGAGCATCGAGCCCCTGCGGTTGGCCACCACCACGTCCCCGGAGACGGGATCGATGGCGGGCCCTCCCAGCTCCCGGGGCTCGTACTCGAGGAGCATCCGCTCCGTGAGCGGCTTCTGCCAGTCGACCCGCACCGCCCGGTAGCGGCTGCGCGCGGCGGCCCCACGCTGCAGCTCGGGGCGCGGCGGCAGGCGCGACGCCTCCGCCGTTGCGGCGATCAGCAGGGACGCCAGCGCGCCTGCCTCGAGAAGACGGCGGAGACGAACGCGGCGTCGGAGGATCACTTGTCGGCTTCGGCTGCCGGCGCTGCCGGGGGATGACGGAAGTTCAGCGCGCTCAGCGCCTCGGAGCCCGAGCGGGCCACGCTGCCTGCGGGGAAGTCGGCCTGGAGCTGCTCGTAGAGCGCTCGCGCCTTCTCCCACTCACCCTGGGTCTCGAAGACCTTCGCCTTGCCGAAGATCGCGCGATCCTCGGAGGCAGGCGCCTCCTTGGCCAGGCGATCGTAGGCGGCGATGGAGCCGTCGAAGTCCTTCTTCGCCAACAGGGCGAGCGCGCGACCGTCCAGGGCGAGGAAGCGGAGCGTCCCGCTCTTCGGCGCCTGGGCCAGGTACTCGTCGTAGAGCGCCAGCGCCCCGTCGTGATCACCCAGCGTATACTTCGAGTCGGCCAGCGAGAGGGTCGCGCTCAACGCGCTCTTCGTACCGTGGAACTCCTTGCGCACGGCCTCCAGCGCGTCGGCGATGGCCTGCTGCTTCTCGCGCTCGGAGGCGAAGCTCTCCTCCGCCTCGACGTCGGCGGCCTCGGGAGCCTCCGCCCCCTTGGCGACCACTGGTCGATCCGCGAGCTCCAACGCCGCGGAGAGCGCCGCGCCGGCCTTGGGGTTGTCGGAGGGGCCGCTGCCGAAGATCAGGCCGATCGCGACCAGGATCGCCACCAGCACCACCCCGCCGATGGTCGTCTCGCGGGGATTCTCTCCGGCCCAATTGAACCACGATCCCACGTGGGTCATGAACGAATCGGGGCTCTGCAGCTCCCGCTTGGTCATCTTTGTCGACAAAGGCGATCGCCTCCTCGTTTACGCGTCGTAAAACGGCGCAACCCTAGAGAAACCTTGCTGGAACGTCAACGGAGATCCGAACGCAGACGGCAGGCGGTTGCATTCCGGGGGATCGCTTCCAAGCGGATGGCCATGCGATCCCCCAGCAGCTGCAGCGAGGCTCGCGGCGGCGAGGGGCCCGGCTGCTCGGATCCGCGCGCCGGAGATGGAGACAGCGATCACCAGCGCGAGCCAACGCGAAGCGGCTATCGGCGTCTGCGCTTTACCGCGGCGGTCCGCGCGGCAGCAGCCGAGACCACGCGCTTGGGGGGCGGCCGCAGCGAGGCCTTGCGCTTGAAGATCAGCCGCAGCGGCACCTGGATCCCGAAGACCTCCCGGAGCTTGTTGGCCACGTAGCGCCGATACTCTGGTGGCACCAGATCCGGGCGGCTGGTCTGGACAACGAAGGTCGGGGGCCGCACCGCCACCTGGGCGATGTAGTAGACCCGCGCCCTGGTCCCCCCGACCACCGGCAGCCCGTGGTGGTTCGAGATCTCCTCGAGGAGGCGGTTGAGCTTGGGCGTCGGCACCCGCGACGAGGCCTGGTCGAAGAGCCCCGAGGCCAGGCGCATCACGTGTGCGACCTTGTCACCGTGGAGCGCGGAGACGAAGACCGAGGGCGCGAAGCTGAGGAAGGGCATGCGCCACAAAAGGTTCTCGCGAAATTCGGCGGCCTTCTTCGGATCGGCCTCGACCAGATCCCATTTATTGATCACGACCACCACCGGCTTGCCCTGCTCCACGGCCAGCCCGGCGATCTTCGCGTCCTGCTCTACCGCGAACTCGGTGGCGTCGAGCATCACCACCACCACGTCCGAGGCCTCTGCGGCCTGCAGGGCGCGGAAGACCGAGTAGGCCTCCACCCTCATGGCGATGGAGCGCTTGCGCCGGATCCCGGCGGTGTCGGTGAGGATGAATTTGCGTCCTTTATGCTCGATCTCGGCGTCCACCGGATCGCGGGTGGTGCCCGCCACCGGGCTGGTGACGAAGCGATCCTCGCCGATCAGCTGGTTGACCAGGGTGCTCTTGCCCACGTTGGGCCTGCCGATGATCGCCAGGCGGATCGGCCTATCGAGATCCAGCTTCCAGGGCTTGCGTTCGCCTTCGGCCAGCTCCTCCTCCTCGTCCTCCTCGGGGAGCTGCAGATCCTCCTCATCCTCGCCGGGGACCGGGGGAGGGAGGGTCGAGACCACCGCGCTGAGAAGGTCCTCGATCCCCAGGCTATGTTCCGCGGAGACGCCGTGGATCTCGTCCATGCCGAAGCGATGGAACTCGGAGAGGAAGCCCTCCTCCTCGCGCCGGCGGGAGTCGAGCTTGTTCACCACCAGAAAGGTCGGCTTGCCGCTGCGCCGCACCATGCTGGCGATCTCCTGATCCACGCCGGTGGGGCCGGCGACGCCGTCCACCACCACGAGCACCACCTGGGCCTCGTCCACCGCCAGCCGGGCCTGATCGCGGACCTGCTGGATCAGCCGATCCGGAGTGTCGGGCTCGAAGCCGCCGGTGTCCACCAGCAGAAAGCGCCTGCCGTCGTGCTCGGCGGGATGGTAGTTCCGATCGCGGGTCACGCCGGGGACGTCCTCGACGATGGCCACCCGCCGGCCCACGATCCGATTGAAGAGGGTGGACTTGCCCACGTTGGGCCTGCCCACGATCGCCACCACCGGCATCACTCGCTCTGCGCTCACGTGTCGTACCCCATACGCCGAAGCGCGTCCTGTCGTTCGCTCCACCGCGGCTCCACGGAGACCTGCAGCGAGAGGAAGATCCTGCAGCCGAGCATCCGCTCGATCTCCTTGCGGGCGGCGGTGCCGATCTTCTTCAACATCGATCCCTGCTTGCCGATGAGGATCGCCTTCTGCGAGTCCCGCTCCACGAAGATCCGCGCGAAGATCCGCACCAGCCCTCGCCCCTCCCGCTCCGTCTCGTTGAAGTCCTCGATCACCACCGCGGAGCTATAAGGCACCTCCTGGTGGGTGCCCCGCAGGATCTGCTCGCGGATGTACTCCGAGACCAGGAAGCGCTCCGCCGCGTCCGTGAGCATATCTGCGTCGAAGATCGGCGGCCCCTCCGGGAGCCGCTGACCGATCAGCCGGATCAGCTCGTCCACTCCATCGCCCTTCAAGGCGGAGAGGGGGTAGATCATCGCGTCCGGCAGCTCGTGCTGCCAGGCGGCGATCACCGGGAGGAGCTCGTGCTTGGGCAGCGTGTCGACCTTGTTGATCCCGAGGATCACCGGCTTGCCGCTGGCCCGCAGCTTCTCGAGGATAAAGTGGTTGGCCTCGCCGATCTCCACCCGGATCCCCGAGGCCTCGGCAGAGTCGCGGACCAGCCCGGGCTCGATCAGATAGAGGATCAGATCGACCTCGCCGAGGACGCCGAGGGCCTGCTCCACCATGAACCGGTTCAGGCTGCCCTTGGCCTTGTGGATCCCCGGCGTGTCGAAGAACGCGATCTGCGCGTCGGCGCCGGTGTGGATGCCGAGCATGCGGTTGCGCGTGGTCTGCGGCTTGCCGCTGACGATGGAGAGCTTCTCGCCCAGGACGCGGTTGAGCAGGGTGCTCTTGCCCACGTTGGGCCGCCCGATGATCGCACAGAAGCCTGCCCGATGCGGTGCGTCGCTACGATTCTTCGAGACCAATTGCACCAACCATCCAAGCCGATCGACGAGGGCGAGCCGTCGCTCAGGCCCCTTCGTTGGAGAAGGTCACCTTCTCGAGGATCACGTCCTGCTGGGGGCGATCGCTGGGACCCGCCGCCACCCGGGCGATGGCGCGGACCACCTCCATCCCCTCCACCACCTCGCCAAAGATGGTGTGCTTGCCGTTCAGCCACGGCGTCGGGATCTCGGTGATGAAGAATTGAGAGCCGTTGGTGTTGGGGCCCGCGTTCGCCATGGCCAGGATCCCCGGCTTGTCGAACTTGCGGCCGCTCTCCACCTCGTCCTCGAATTTGTAGCCGGGGCCACCCGTGCCCCGACCCAGGGGATCGCCGCCCTGGATCATGAACTCCGGGATCACCCGATGGAAGATCGTGCCGTCGTAGAGCGGCTTCTTGCTCTTCTCGCCGTCGTTCGGATCGGTCCACTCCTTGGTGCCGCGGGCGAGGCCGACGAAGTTCTCCACCGTCTTGGGCGCTTCGGAGGGGAAGAGCCGGAGCTCGATCGTGCCCAGGCTGGTCTCGAAGGTCGCGCGCAGCGTATCGTTCATCGTAGGTTCCATATCCTCTTCCTCGGCGTGCTCGTGGTCGGCGCGACGCGCGATGGCGCCCGCTCGTGGAAACGGCCTCATGCTCGAGCCGCGGAATCTATTAGGCTTCGATCCCCCCTCAAGCAAGCGAAACATGGCGGCGGCCCCTGTTGTCCGTCGCCTCCCGGTCGAGCCAGCGGCCGGCGCCTCGAGCGCCTCCTGGCTGCTCCCTCGCCTCCGGCTCGCAGCGTACGGCTCTTCGGCGTCTTCGGGCCGATGAGCTGCCATCAGCCGCCGGACTCCAACGCCTCCAGGGCCATCCGGGCGGCGAGCTGCTCGGCCGCCTTCTTGCTGCGCCCTTCCCCGCTGGCGTAGCTGACCTCGCCGATGGTCAGCTCGACCAGGAAGATCTTCTCGTGGGCCGGGCCGGACTCGCTCACCACCCGATAGTGTGGCGCGTCTCCCAAGGTCGCCTGGGCCAGCGTCTGCAACTGCGATTTGTAGTCGCGGTTCTCCAACGCCGCCCGATCGATGGTTGGCTGGAACCAACGATCGACGAAGGCCAGCACCTCATCGAGGCCACCGTCCAGAAAGAGCGCGGCGATCACCGCCTCCAGGGCGTCCGCCAGGATGCTCGGCCGCTTCCTGCCGCCCATCGCCTCTTCGCCCCGGCCCAGGAGCAGCAGCTCCCCGAGCCGCGCCGAAGACGCCACCTCGAAGAGCCCCTCCTCGCTCACGACCGAGGCCCTCAGCTTGGTGAGCTCACCCTCGCTCGCCTCCGGGAAGCGCTCCATCAGCCGCTGGCTCACCGCCAGATCGATCGCCGCGTCTCCCAGGAACTCGAGGCGCTGGTTGTCCATCAGCCCCTGGTCGCGATGCTCGTTGAGGTAGCTGGTGTGGGTCAGCGCCACCAGGGCCAGCCGCCGATCGGAGAACGACAACCCCAGGCGGGCTTCGAGCTGTGTGACGCGGTCGATCATCTTTGAGCCAGCCAATCTAGGCGAAGAGCGCGTCGGGGCAGAAGCAAATTTGCCCGACGTGGCGTGGGCGCTCATCGAAGGCCCACCTCCCTGCCCTTTCTGCTATGGACGCTCAGTATCGAACAATCTCGACGTTCGAGTCGAGCCTACAACCCTCGAGGAATCATGAGAAGACTGCTTCCGGCCACCCTGACCCTGACCGTCGCAGGCGCCGCCTGGGCCCAGGCACTCCCTGTCAACGAGTTGGAGACACGCACCAAGGAGCAGGCGGTAGCCGAGAGGTCCCCCGAGACGGATCGGACGCTC
This sequence comes from Vulgatibacter incomptus, assembly GCA_040391605.1. Taxonomy (GTDB): domain Bacteria; phylum Myxococcota; class Myxococcia; order Myxococcales; family Vulgatibacteraceae; genus Vulgatibacter; species Vulgatibacter incomptus_A. The sequence goes on along the minus strand of JBEBXK010000010.1, from coordinate 51,266 downwards.
CAGCTGATCGGAGAGCTTGGCACCGCCCTCGCCAAGGGCAACACCGACACCTTCCACATCAACGGCGACGTCCGCGTGATCATCGTCCCGGCCACGGATTGGGTCCTGGAGACCAGAGCCCGCGCGCTCTATGAGAAGTCCCGGGAGATCGTCACCGCCAACAGCTGGTCCCTCTCCGAGCGGGTGGATCGCTTCGTCTCTCAGCGATTCTCGATCTTCGCCGCCGGTGAGATCGCCCGCAACCCTTTCGCCGGCCTGGACCGCCGGCTCTCGGGGCAGCTCGGCGCGGCCTACCTCGCGTGGGAGACCCGCGACGCGGAGAAGGCCGACCTCGTGACCAACCGCCTGCGCCTCGAGCTCGGCGGCTACGGTGCCCGCGAGGACTTCGTCCTCCCGCCCAACTCCGAACCCGATGCCGTCCTCGACCAGAACCATCGGAAGATCTACGCGGCCCGCGCTGCCGCCCACTACCTCCACGCCCTGAGCAAGACGGCGACCACGGGTGTGGACGTCGAGTACATCCAGGACTTCGTCGACACCAGCAACGTCGTGGTCAACTCCTCGGTCTACGTGGCGGCCTCCATCGCGGAGGGCTTCGCCCTCAAGCTCACCGCCTCCCACCACTTCGAGAACGCGCCGCCGGTCCAGGAGCCCGCCCTCAAGAAGAGCGACTACCTCCTCACGGCAGGGCTGGTGGTCAGCCTGTAGAACGCGACGCGCTCGCGGAGCCTTGCGGTCGCGAGCGCCCGGAGGCGCGCCAAGGTCGATGCGCCCTCTCGAGGAGAGCGCGAGCTGAAGAGATCGCTCCCGCATGAGCTCCGGCGGTCCCCTCAGGGGCCCGACCGGCGGCTCGTCTATCGGAGGCGCGCGGCGATCTCGTCGACCAGCGCGTAGGGATCGGTCTCCTTGCGGGCGATCCGGGTGGCCAGCTCGTCGAGCTCCCCCTGCTCCTGGGCGATCCGCTGAAGGGCCGACTTCACCAGGCGATCCCGGAGGATGGCGAGGAACTCGGCCCGGGCGCGGGTCGCCTCTCGGGCGAGCCTGCCCCCCGCCTTCTCCAGGTGGGCGCGATGCTTGTCGACCGTCTCCACCAGGACGTCGAAGCCCTTATCCGTCGTCGCGATCGTCTTGACGATGGGCGGCTCCCAGCTGAAGTCGTCCGAGCGCGCCGCGGCAGGGGTCTGGGCGTGGAAGTGATGCAGCGAGTCATGCTCCGCCGGCATGGTCACGTGGCGCAGCTCGATCATCGACTGGAGCTCGCGCTCGGTACGGTGGGCCCCCGGCCTGTCGGCCTTGTTGATGGCGAAGATATCCGCCACCTCCAGGATCCCCGCCTTGATCGCCTGGATGTCGTCGCCCATCCCCGGCACCACCACCACCACCGTCGTATGGGCCAGCGACGCGATGTCGATCTCGTCCTGCCCCACCCCCACCGTCTCGATGAGGATCACGTCCTTGCCCATGGCGTCCATCACCCGGCTGATGTCCGAGGTGGCGCGGGAGAGGCCGCCGAGGGATCCACGGGTGGCCAGCGATCGGATGAAGACGCCAGGATCCAACGCGTGATCCTGCATGCGGATCCGATCCCCCAGGATCGCGCCGCCGGAGAACGGGCTGGTGGGATCCACCGCCACCACCCCCACCGTCTTCCCGAGTTTGCGGTAGCGACCAATCAGCCGATCCGTGATGCTCGACTTGCCCGCGCCAGGGCTGCCGGTGATCCCGATCACATAGGCGTTGCCGGTGTGGGGATAGAGGGTGCGCAGCACCTCGATGGCGGCTGGATCCTCGTCGTCCAGCCCGCGCATCAGCCGCGCCGCCGCCCGCACCTCGCCGGCGCGGACCCGGGCAGCGATGGCCTCCTTCGACTCCACGCCTCGCGCGACCTTCGCCATCTAGCGGAGGACCTCTCGGCTGATCACCATCCGCTGGACCTCGCTGGTGCCCTCACCGATCTCGCAGAGCTTCGCGTCGCGCAGGTAGCGCTCCACCGGGAACTCCTTGGTGTAGCCGTAGCCGCCGTGGATCTGGATCGCCTGGTTGCAGGCCCGGGTCGCCGCCTCCGACGCGAAGACCTTCGCCATCGAGGCCTCCTTGCCGTAGCGCCGCCCCTGATCCGCCAGCGAGGCGGCGCGCTGCACCAGCAGCCGCGAGGCCTCATTCTCCGTCTTCATATCCGCGATCATGAAGCGGATCGCCTGGAAGTCCGAGATCGGATGGCCGAAGGCCTGGCGATCCTGGGCGTAGGCCATGGACTCCTCCAGGGCCCCACGCCCCAGTCCCACTGCCAGGGCGCCGATGGTGATCCGGCCCTTGTCGAGGATCTGCAGGGTGTCGATGAAGCCCCGATCCACCTCGCCCACCCGATTGGAGTCCGGGATCTCGCAGTTCTCGAAGACCAGCTCGGCCGTATCCGACGAGCGCATCCCCATCTTATGCTTCACCGGCACCGTCTTGAATCCCGGCGTCCCCGGCTCCACCACGAAGGCCGTGATCCCCTTCTGCCGCTTGGCCTTGTCGGTGGAGGCGAGCACGACGTAGACGCCGCCTACGGTCCCCTGGGTGATCCACATCTTGGTGCCGTTCAGGATCCACTTGTCGCCTTGGCGCACCGCGGTGGTCAGCAGCCCAGCGGCGTCCGATCCCGAGCCGGGTTCGGAGAGAGCCCACGCCCCCATCGCCTCGCCGGTCGCGAGCTTGGGCAGCCACCTCTCCTTCAGCTCATCGCTTGCGAAGGATCGGATGTGGTTCGTGCAGAGGCCGTTATGCGACGCGACGGTCAGCGCCAGGGAGCCATCGTAGCGCGCCACCTCCTCGACCACCGTGGCGATGCCCAGGGCAGACAGCCCCACCCCACCGTACTCCTCGGGGACGCCCATGCCCAGGAGCCCTAGCTCACCGAACTTGCGTACGGTCTCGGCGGGATAGCTCTCCTCCTCGTCCCACTCACGGGCGAAGGGCTTCACCTCCGACTCACAGAAGCTGCGGACGGTCTTCTGCAAGGCGACGAGATCTTCGGGTAGCTGAAAGTCCATGGTTCTCTCTACGGATGAAGTGGAGGGCTGAGAACTCCCCGAAGGCGTTGCCCTCGAGCTGGCGCTACGAGGTCTCAGCTGTCGGTGAGAGCCGTCGATACGATTCTAGACCGGATAGATCGAATGCTTCTTGCGCGGGCGCTCGACGACCTTCTCCGAATAGTAGTCCAGGCGAGCGATCAGCTCCGCGCGCAGGCGGGCGCTGGGGACGATGCCGTCGATCACCAGCTCGCTGGCGAGCTTCTTCACGTCGATGTCGTCTTCGTAGGCGCGGCGCAGCTCCTCGACGTAGGCGGCGCGGTCGGCCTCGGGCTTCTCCTGGATCTTGTTGAAGAAGACCGCGTTCACCGCCGCCTCCGGCCCCATCACCGCGATCATCGCCTGGGGCAGCGCGAGGGTGCAGTCGGGGGCGAAGCCCGGCCCGCCCATGGCGTAGAGGCCGGCGCCGTAGGCCTTGCGCACGATCACGCTGATCTTCGGCACCGTCGCCTCCGACACCGCCGAGATCATCTTCGCGCCGGCGCGGATGATCCCCGCTCGCTCGACCTTGGTGCCGATCATGAATCCGGGGACGTCCGCCAGATAGATGATCGGGATGTTGAAGGCGTCGCAGAGCTGGATGAAGCGGGCGGACTTATCCGCCGAGTCCACGAAGAGCACCCCGCCTTTGTAGTTGCTCTGGTTGGCGAGGATCCCCACAGGCCTGCCGTCCAGGCGCGCCAGGCAGGTGACCATCTCCTGGGCGAAGAGCTTCTTGACCTCCACCATGGAGCCTTCGTCCACCAGCTCCGCGATCAGATGCTTCACGTTGAAGGGCTTGTTCTGATCCAGCGGGATCAGCTCGTCAATGGTCTTCCCACCGGCCTTCGGCGCTCGGGCCTCGGCCCGGGGCGGCTGCTCGTCGCAGTTTCGCGGAAAGAACGAGATGTACTCGCGGGCCCACTCGATGGCCTCGGGCTCCGACTTCACCAGCACGTCGCCGCAGCCGGAGACCGAGCAATGCATTCTGGCCCCGCCCATCTCCTCCAGGGTGACCTTCTCGCCGATGACCATCTCCGCCATCCGCGGCGAACCCAGGTACATCGACGCGTTGCCCTCCACCATCACCAGCACGTCGCAGAAGGCCGGGATATACGCGCCCCCAGCCGCGGACGGCCCGAAGAGCAGACAGATCTGGGGCACCATCCCCGAGAGCTCCACCTCGTTGAGGAAGATCCTGCCGGCGCCTCGGCGGCCTGGGAACATCTCCACCTGATCCGTGATCCGCGCCCCCGCCGAGTCCACCAGATAGAAGAGCGGACAACGCAGGCTCTTGGCCTGCTCCTGGATCCGCAGGATCTTCTCCACCGTGCGCTTGCCCCAGGAGCCGGCCTTCACGGTGGAGTCGTTGGCCATCACCGCCACCGTACGCCCGTCGATCCGGGCGATCCCGGTGATCACGCCGTCCGCGGGGAGCTCGGGATCCGCGCAATTTGCGAAGAGGCCATCCTCGACGAAGGAGCCCTCGTCGGTGAGCAGACGGATCCGCTCCCGCGCGAAGAGCTTGCCCACCGAGGCGTTCTTCTCGTGGTAACGCGCCGCCCCTCCCTCGCGGATCCGGGCCTCCAACTCCTCGATGGCCTCGGCGGCGGCGGTGGGGGACTTCGACTTGGCTCCTGGTTCCAGGCTCACGTTGCAACCTCCCGTAAGGAAGGCCGTTCTCGTCCACGATCGGAGGCCAAGTCAACCGCAGTCTTCAAAGGGGCTGGCGCCAGCGAGCGCCCCGGATCCGACGAGGGAGACGCCTTCCGCCGTGCTGCGCGGGCCCTCCTGCGGCGGGGCGACGATGGAGCCCGAGCCCTCTTCGAGGAGGGCCTGGCGATGGCCGCCGCCGTTTCCGGCTGCCTCGGTGACGGCGCGGCTGTGCGGCTCTGGCCCTCCTCCCGTCGAGCGATGGTAAAGTCTGCGCCTTCTTCCACTGCGGGCTGAGCGAGGCGGCCTCAGGATTGCCGCCTGCTCGAGGTCAAGAATGCACGCATACCGAGCTCCAACCCACAGCGAGATCGACTCGTTGGCGGCGATCGAGGCGCAGGCCTTTGGCGTCGCGCTGCCCGACGCCCACGCATGGCTGGCTTCGGTGGGCCACGAGAACTTCCGGGTCTTCGTCGACGACGGCCAGGTCACGGGAGGCCTCCTGGTCTACTCCATGGGCCAGTGGTTCGGCGGCAGGAGCGTCCCTATGGCGGGGATCGCCGGTGTCGGCGTCGACCCCACCGTGCGGGGGCGGGGCGTGGCCACGCGGATGATGCGCGCGGCGGTGGGCGATCTCGCCGCCTCGGGCTTCGCCCTCTCCTGCCTGTACGCCGCGACCCAGCCGCTCTATCGGCGCGCGGGCTACGAGCAGGGCGGCAGCCGCTTCCGGATCCGGATCCCGACCTCCGAGCTGGCCCTGGGCGATCATAGCCTCGCGCTGCGCCACGCCAGCCCCGAGGATGACGCGGCGATCCGCGCCCTCTATCGCAGCCAGGCGGCCCTCCGATCGGGATCGCTGGATCGCTCACCCCTCCTCTGGAACCGCATCGTGGCGCCCCAACGTCGCACGCGTCCAATGGCCTACGTCGTGGAGCGGCAGGGCACGATCGAGGGCTATTGTTATCTGCGCCGCGAGCACCGCCCGGACGAGCGCCAGGAGGTCCACGTGGATGATCTGGCCGTGAGCTCCCCGCAGGCCGCCACCACCCTGCTCAGCTTCCTCGGCGATCATCGCTCGCTGGCCGATGAGGTGGTCTGGTACGGGAGCGCCTCCGATCCGCTGCTGATGTTGCTGCGCGAGCAGCGCCAGAGGGTGGAGCTCCAGGAGGCGTGGATGCTCCGAATCCTCGACGTGCGGCGGGCCCTCGAGGGCCGCGGCTGGCCGGCCGGCGTCTCCACCAGCCTCCACCTCGAAGTCTTCGACGAGGTGCTCCCCGCCAACCAGGGCCGCTTCGTGGCGGAGATCGACGGCGGCCGGAGCGAGGTACGCGCTGGGGGCGACGGCCTCTTCCAGGTCCATGTTCGGGGCCTCGCCGCCCTCTACTCTGGGTATTCTACGCCTGGACAGCTCGCCCTCATCGGCCTCGCCGAGGGCGCGGACCACGTCCTGGAGGCAGCCGCCACCGCCTTCGCCGGCCCCGCCCCTGCGATGAGCGATTTCTTCTAAGAGATCGGGCGATCCTGAAGGCAGGGGCCTGCGCGGCACGTCCAGACGCCGGCGGCTCCACGATCGGCGCGAATCAACCCACGCAGCATCTCCATGAAATCACGGGCGATCTTCGTGAGCCCCTCGAAGGGTTCGCGATCCCTACAGATTGAGATTGACTCTGAATCTCAACATCAGCTACAAGGCTGCCAACGATGAGGAACACCAAGCCAACCACCGGCCACGACGCCGATCGAGAAGGGGAAGAGGTCCGCTGCTTCTGCGGAAGCCTCGTCGCCAAGCTCGTACCCAGCGGAGTGGAGCTTCGGTGCAGGCGCTGCAAGCGGCAGCTCACCATCCCTCTGGAGTCTTCCCTCCTCCCCTCGGGAGGCGATTCGTAGAAGCATCGGCGAGCCTCGGCTCCCGAATCCCAGCGGCCCGAAGCCTCGAGCTCAGCGCCCGGTTTGAGAAACCCCGACCGGACCCGCCGTCCTCGAGCCCACTTTGTCGCGACCTCTCCCCCCCCGATCCCTGCTCCTCCTGATCGCCGTCGCTTCGTTGCCCGCGTCGGCGTGGGCCGCCGACCTGGACACCTCCGACTCTCGGGAGTCGGGCTGGATCTCCTCCGAGCTGCCCGAGGTCGTCGTCCTCGGCTCGCGAGTCGAGGTGCGGCTGGACGACGCCCCGGTCGACACCCTCCTGATCACCCGCCGCGAGATCGAGGACACCGGCGCGAGGGATCTCGCGGACCTCCTCGAGAGCCAGCCTGGCGTCGAGATCATCCGGGACGGATCCTTCGGCGCGGGGCTGCGGCTCCAGGGCCTCCAGGGCCAGCACGTCCTCGTGCTCATCGACGGTCAGCGGATGAACGGCCGCACCCGCGGCAACGTCGATCTCTCTCGCATCAGCACCGACCGCATCGCCTCTGTCGAGGTCGTCCGGGGGGCCAGCTCCTCGCTCTATGGCTCCGAGGCCATGGGCGGCGTGATCAACATCACGACCCGGCGCGGGGGTGGCAAGCCGCTGGAGGCCAGCGCCCAGCTCCGCGGCGACAGCGCCAACGGCTACGAGGTCCGGGGGAGCTCGGCGATCGCCAGCGAGTCCTCCTCGCTTCGTGTCGGGGCGGGCCTCCTGCGCAGCGAGCCATTCCAGCTGGACGACGCCCTCCCGAGCACCAGCGGCAGCGCCCGGAGCGATTGGGATCTGGATGTACGCGGGGATCATGCGTTCAACTCGACGCTGCGGATCGTCGGGAACGTCGGCTGGATGTCCGCCGAACGGGCCGGCGTCGATCTCGGCGCTGGCGGTGCTATCTTCGACAGGCGCGATCGCACCGAGAGCCTCTCGCTGCGGCTGGCGCCAGGGATCACCCTCGGCGACGAGCACTCCCTCGAGTTCGCCTTCCACTTCACCGACCTGAAGAACCAGCTCCTCCAGGATCAGCGGGGATCCCGCGCGATGGATCAGCTCCAGATCCAGGGCGAGCAGCTCTGGGAGGCCAGCGCCGTCCACGCCGTGCGGCTCGGAGACCACCACATCACTTCAGGTGTGGAGATCCTCTATGAGCACCTGGAGTCGCCGCGGCTGAACTCCGGCGAGGGCGAGCGGTTCCGCCCCGCCGTCTTCGTCCAGGACGATTGGCAGCTCTCCGACGAGCCCCTCGTCGCCCTGACCCCGGGCCTCCGCTTCGATCACGACTCGGACTTCGGGGGCCAATTCTCGCCGAAGCTCTCGGGCCGGTGGGAGCCCGTGGAGGAACTGCTGGTCCGGGCGAGCTACGGCTGGGGCTTTCGGGCGGCGAGCTTCCAGGAGCTCCTCATGCACTTCGAGAACCCCTCCGTTGGCTACGTGGTGGAGGGAAATCCGGAGCTGCGCCCCGAGAGCTCCCGGGGCGCGAGCGCCGGCCTCACCTACCGGCCCACCCGCTGGCTCCGGGCCGATCTCGGCGTCTTCCGCAACGACCTGCAAAACCTGATCACCTCCGCCACGACGCAGGCCCCGGCCCCGGGGGCCCCGCAGATCTTCCAATACACCAACGTGGACGAGGCCCGGACCCAGGGCGTCGAGAGCGGGGTCCGGCTGCGGCCGTGGGCCGGGTGGATCTTCGATCTGGGCTATACCTTCACGGACGCGAAGAACCTCTCCGCCGATCAGTGGCTCGAGGGACGCCCCAGGCATCGCGCGACCTTCGGCACCACCTGGCGCGCCGAGGCCGCGGGCTTCACCGCCAACGTCCGAGGAGAGTGGGTCGGAGAGCGTCCCTTCTACGGGGTGAGCAGCGGGCTGGGCGAAGGGGCGCTGCGATGGGCCGATCCCTACACCCTGGCGAGCGCCCGTATCGCGCAGGAGCTGGGGGCCAACGTCTCCGTCTTCGTCGGGGCCGAGAACATCTTCGACGCCGGCAACCCCGACGACCTCGCCCTCACCCCCCGATCATTTTTCGCAGGTGTCCACACCTCTTACTGAAGCTGAACAGGCTGACATAGAAGGAGCTCGCCATGTTCCGTAGACGCATCGCCATCCCCGCCATCCCCGCCATCCTCGCTCTCCTCACTGCCGCCTGTGCCGACGATCTTGCCCCCGCAGACGATGGCCCCGACGAGCCGGAGATCACCGACGGCCACATCAGCCAGTCCCTGAACCCGGAGGACGGCACCTGGACCACCACGGTGGACGCCACCTCTTTCGAGGAATGGATCTACTACGACCTCGACGGTGCCGCCGAGACCACCGCCTCCAGCACCGCCTGGGATCTCGCCTTCCAGCGAATGAACGTGGCGGGCAACGGCGCCGAAGGCGTCGCGGTCGCGTGGATCGAGGGCGCCATCCCCTCTCCCGATCTCATCCCCGCAGAGGGGGCCTTCCTCGTAGAGCCTTCGAATCTGGAGGACTCCGTCAGCGAGAGCAGCTTCCAGACCGACGACCCCTGGTACTCCTACGAGATTTCCACCCACACCCTCACCCCTCACGCCCGCGTCTACTTCGTGCGGAGCGGCGAGGGAGCTCTCTTCGCCCTCACCTTCCTTGGCTATTACGACGCCGCAGGCACCGCCGCAGTCCCGTCATTCCGCTGGGGTTCCATGGGCCGCTGAGCGCGGCCGTCGCCCCTCATTTCTCGAATCGAAAGGAGCAAAGACATGTACGCAGAGGCAGATAACAATATTTATTCTAGGTATCAGGATCTAATGCAGGAAACCAAGCTGCGAGCCCGTGACGCGGCCGCCAGGCTCGGCGTCTCCGAGGCCGAGCTCGTCTCCTCGATGCCAGGGAGCATCAGGCTTCGCAGCGACTTTCCCGAGATCCTCCGGGCGCTCCCCTCGCTCGGCGAGGTCCTCGCCCTCACGCGGAACGAGTCCGCCGTCCACGAGAAGCGCGGGGTCTACCCCGAGCCCAGCATCAATGGCCACGTGGGCCTCTTTCACTCGAAGAACATCGATCTGCGGGTCTTCCTCCTGGGCTGGCAGAGCGGCTTCGCCGTTCGCGACGAGGCCAGGGGCCAAGAGCGCCGCAGCCTCCAGTTCTTCGATCCGAAGGGAGACGCCGTCCACAAGATCTGGCTCGAGGAGAAGAGCGACGTGGCGGCCTTCGACGCGCTGGTCGAGAACTTCGCCGCCCAGGAGGCCGAGGTCCTTCTGCGCGACTTCCAGGATCCTGTCGACAGGCCCGACGCCGACATCGACGTCGAGGGCCTCCGCGCCGCCTGGAGCGAGATGAAGGACACCCATCAGTTCTACGGGATCCTGCGTCGCTTCGAGGTGGGGCGGCTCCAGGCCATGCGCCTCGTCGCCGGCGATTGGGCGCGGAAGGTGCCGAACTCCATCACCCAGGCGATCCTGCAGCGCGCCAGCGAGACCCAGGTGCCGATCATGGTCTTCGTAGGCAACCGCGGGCTGATCCAGATCCACGCCGGCCCGATCGAGCGCTTCTCGCCCAAGGGGGAGTGGCTCAACATCTTCGACCACGAGTTCGGGATGCATCTGCGCAACGACCACATCCACTCGAGCTGGATCGTCCGCAAGCCGACCAGCGACGGCGACGTCACCTCGGTTGAGCTCTTCGACGAGGCCGGCAGGGAGATCGGCCTCCTCTTCGGCGACCGTAAGCCCGGCACCCCCGAGGCCGCCTCCTGGCGCGCGCTCCTCCGAGATGTCGAGGGCGCACTCGATGTTTGATCGCCGCAAGCTCATCCCCTTCTCCGCCGCTGCCTTGCTCCTCCTGGGGGCGACCGCCCACGCCGCTGCCCCTGCCGAGGCCTCCCCGCGGATCGTCACCCTCGGCGGGGCCGTCACCGAGACCGTCTTCGCCTTGGGCGCCGGCTCGAGCGTGGTCGGCATCGACGACTCCAGCGTCGGCGCACATGGCGTCGGCGAGCTCCCCAAGGTCGGCTACTACCGCGACGTCAGCGCCGAGGGGATCCTCTCCCTCCGCCCCACCCTCATCCTCGGCACCACCGACGCGGGGCCGCCGCCGGTCCTCGAGCAGCTCCGCCGTGCCGGCGCCAGGCTGGTCCTAGTCCCGGCGACCCATACGGCGGACGGCGCCCGCGATCGCGTCCGCGCGATCGCGACGGCGTTGGAGCGTGAGGCCATGGGTAAGGAGCTGATCGCCACCATCGATCGCGAGCTCGCCCGGGCCGCCTCCCTCGCCAAGGGGGACGGCGCCAGCCCCAAGGTGCTCTTCCTCTTCTCACCAGGGCACGCGCTCTCGGTATCAGGAGAGGACACCGCCGCCGACGAGATGATCCGCCTCGCCGGAGGCGTGAACGCCGTCTCGGGCTACAAGGGCTACAAGCCTCTATCGGCGGAGTCGGCCATCGTCGCGGCCCCCGAGGTGATCGTCGTCACCACCGCCACCGCGGCCCACCTCGGCGGCGCCGACTCCATCGTCGCCCTACCCGGCCTCGCCGCTACCCCAGCCGGCAAGGCAGGACGGGTCGTCATCCTCGATGACCTCTTCCTCCTGGGCTTTGGCCCTCGCACCGGCGCCGCAGCAGCCACCCTCGCCGGCCACCTCCACCCAGCCGGCAAATGAGCCGCGCCGCCACCGACTCCCGGATCGTCGCGCCCCAGCCGGACGCGGTGGCGGAGACGAGCGCCAACGATCGCCCGCCACGGCAGCCGGTCGCCCTGGCCGAGGCGGTGTCGTCCGCCACCGACTTCGGCGTCGTCAGGCGGCTGGGTGCCCCGGCGACGGAGGGAGCCTCCCTCGCCGCCGAGCCATCGAGGCGGCGGCGGGCCCGGCTCACCATCGCGGGCCTCGTCATGGCGTTGGCGCTCGTCTCCATCGCGGCGGCGGGCATCGGCGCGGTCGCCATCTCGCCCGGGATGATCTTCGCCATCCTGGGCAAGCGGCTGGGCTTCGTGGACGCGGCGGTGGTGGATCCGACCCTCGAGGCGATCCTCCTCGCGATCCGCCTCCCCCGGGTGGCCCTCGGCCTCCTGGTCGGGGCCGCCCTCGGCTCCTGCGGCGTGCTCCTGCAGGGCCTCTTCCGCAACCCGCTCGCGGATCCCACCCTCCTAGGGATCTCCAGCGGTGCCGCCTTCGCCGCCGCCGTGGGCATGGTCCTCGGCGGCTCGCTCGAGCCGCTGACCAACCTGCTCGGCAACGCCCTCATCCCCATCCTCTCTTTCGCTGGCGCCCTCATCGCCATGGTGATCGTCCAGCGTATCGCGTCGTCCGGCAAGCGCACCGAGGTCGCGACCCTCCTCCTCGCCGGCATCGCCTTCACCGCCCTGGCGGAGGCCGGCACCGGTCTCCTCAGCCACCTCGCCACGGAGGCCCAGCTCCGGAGCATCGTCTCCTGGCGCCTCGGCAGCCTCGGCGGCGCCACCTGGACCACCACCGCCTGGGTCGCCGCTCCCATGGGCCTGCTCTTCCTCTCCCTTCGGCGCCTCTCCAGGCCGCTGGACGCGCTGCTCCTCGGCGAGCGGGAGGCCGCCCACCTGGGCGTCTCGGTCGAGGGCCTCAAGCGCTGGATCGTGGTCCTCGCCGCCTTGGCTGTGGGCGCCGCCGTCGCGGCCTCCGGCGTCATCGGCTTCGTCGGCCTGGTGGTCCCCCACCTGATCCGCATGGCCATCGGCCCCGGCCATCGCTACCTCCTCCCGGCGTCGGCCCTGGGCGGCGCCCTCCTCCTCCTGGGCGCCGATCTCGTCGCTCGGACCGCCACCGCGCCGGCCGAACTCCCCATCGGCGTCGTCACCTCCGCGGTGGGCGCGCCCTTCTTCGTCTTCCTCCTGTTGCGCTACAAGAAGGGGATGCGCTGATGCTGCGCGCCCGAAAGATCGAGGTGCGGCGGGGGAACCGCACCATCCTTCGGGACCTCGAGCTCGAGGTCCGCCCCGGCGAGTTCCTCGCCCTCCTCGGCCCCAACGGCGCAGGGAAGTCGACCCTCCTCGACACCCTCTCCGGCGAACTCGAGCCAGCCGCCGGAGCGATCGAGTTGGGAGGTCGTCCGATCCAGGCGATCCCGGGAGGCGAACGCGCCAAGAGCGTGGCCTTCCTCCCCCAGGAGAGCCGGGTGGAGTTTCCCTTCGAGGCCCTCGAGGTCGCGGTCCTGGGGCGGGTGCCTCATGGCACGGGCTATGAGAGCCGCCGGGATCTCGCCATCGCGCGAGAGGCGCTGATCCTGGCAGGGGTCGGCCACCTCAGCCACCGCCTCTACCCCTCCCTCTCCGGCGGCGAGCGGCAGCGGGTCCAGCTCGCACGGGTCCTCGCCCAGCTCTGGGAGGCTCCCGACGACGGCGCCCGCTACCTCCTCCTGGACGAGCCGACCTCCAGCCTCGATCCGCCGCATCAGCACGCCGTCCTCGGCCTGGTACGACGCCTCTCGCGCCACGGCGTCGGCTCCGTAGCCGTGCTCCACGACCTGAACCTCGCCGCCCTCCACGCCGATCGCATCGCGCTGCTTGCCGACGGGAGAATCGTCGCCGCCGGCAGCCCGGCGCAGGTCCTCACCTCGGAGCGGATCCGGCAGGCCTACGGCATGGGCGCCCGCGTCTTGACCCACCCCGATCTGGGCTGCCCCTGGGTGCTGCCGGTGATCGATCGATCATGAGGCGACGAGAAGCTCGCTCACTGAGCTTTGGCTCCGGCCTCGATCGAGATCGCCACGATGTCGTCGCCGTCGAGTTGGAACTTCGCGCGAACCGGCGTCCCCTTCGTGAGCTGCGACGCCTGGCCGGGCTTCCCGTTCACGGTGATCTTCGTGTGCTGCTTGCTGATCTCCAACTCCGCGTCGGGGAGGCCGTCGCGTGCGATCTCGATCTCGTCGGACTCGACCTTGGAGATCGTGCCGCTGATCTCGAAGGCGCCCTTCTCCTGGTAAAAGGCGGGATCGCTCGGTGGCGAAGCGAAGGCGAAGGTGGGGAGGATCAGGAGGAGGCCCAGGGCAGGGAGGTATCGCATCGGCTTGCTCCATAGGAGGGTGAGATTCCACCTAGCGTAGGTATCTTCTGCGCGCGCCACCACCGAGAGGTCAGGGGCGCCAGCGACCCTCCTGGGTCACTCCCCCCGATAGACCGGCGCCCGCTTCTCGCGGAAGGCCTCCAGCCCCTCCAGGCGATCCTTTGTTGGTATCGTGGCTTGATACTTCTGGTACTCGAGCTCCAATCCCTCGTCCAGCGGCAGATCGAGGCCGCCCTCGATGGCAGCCTTGGCAGCCGCCAACGCGATCGGGCCTCCGCCGGCGATCTGTCCCGCGAGGAGCAGCGCTGCCTCCACCACGTCGCCACCGAGCGCGATGCGATTGATCACGCCAAGCGCCAGCGCCTCCTCGGCCCCCACCGGGCGGCCGGTGAGGATCAGATCCTTCGCCACGCCTGGTCCGGCGAGGCGGGCGAGGCGCTGGGTCCCACCGCCACCGGGGATGATCGCCAGGCGCGTCTCCGTGAGGGCGAGCTTCGCCGTCGGTGTCATCACCCGCAGATCGCAAGCCAGCGCCAGCTCCGTGCCGCCACCGAAGGCGGCGCCGTTGATCGCCGCCACGAAGATCCGGCTCGAGCGCTCCATCGCCCGCAGCGTCCGCCGCAGATCCAGGAGGAAGGTCCGCACCTCCTCCTCGCTCATCCCCGCGCGCTCCTTGAGATCCGCACCGGCGCAGAAGGCCTTCTCCCCCGCGCCCGTGATCACCACCACCCGCAGGGACTTGCGCCCCTCCGCCGCCGCGATCCGCTCCTCGAGCTCCGCCAGCATCGCCCGGGAGATCGCGTTGCGCCGCGCCTCGCCGTCGATGGTCCAGACCTCGATGGCCCCGCCATCCCTCGCCTCGATCCGTAGCTCTGCCATGGCTGCCTCCATTCGCGCCTCCCTATATCTGCGAATCCAAAGGTGCGCTATGCAGAGCCGATGACCCCAGCCGCGTCGACCACCGCCCCCGCCCGCCTGCCGCGGCAGATCCCCTTCATCATCGGCAACGAGGCCTGCGAGCGCTTCAGCTTCTACGGCATGCGCAACATCCTCACCGCCTTCCTGGTGGGCTATCTGCTGCTGGACGTCGCCGACGAACAGACCCGCCAATCCGACGCGAAGGAGGTCTTCCACCTCTTCGTGATGGGGGTCTACTTCTTCCCCCTCCTGGGCGGCTGGCTCGCAGACAAATGGCTCGGCAAGTACCGCACCATCCTCTGGCTCAGCCTCCTCTATTGCGTGGGCCACCTCTTCCTCGCGGTCTCCGAGGCGAGCAAGCCCGGCTTCTACACGGGGCTCTTTCTGATCGCGCTTGGCTCCGGCGGCATCAAGCCCTGTGTCTCCGCCTTCGTCGGCGATCAATTCGATCAGTCCAACAAGCACCTGGCGCGGGTGGTCTTCGACGGCTTCTACTGGATCATCAACTTCGGCTCCTTCTTCGCCTCATTGCTCATCCCCCTCACCCTGACCGCCTTCGGCCCCAGCGTCGCCTTCGGGATCCCCGGCGCCCTCATGTTCGTCGCCACCCTGATCTTCTGGGCCGGCCGCGAGCGCTATGTCCGCACCCCACCCGCGGCCTCCGATCCCCACGGCTTCGTCCGGGTGGCTCGCACCGCCCTCTTCGCCACGAGCGCCGGGCAAGGGCGACCGGGGCTCGCCATCGCCTCTGTCGGCGGCCTCGTGGGCCTCGGCGCCCTGGGCACCATGCCCAGCCTGGGCTTCGCCGTCGCCGTCTGTATGGCCCTGGTGATCTTCCTCGCCACCTTCGGCGCCGGCGTCCTCCTCCAACTCGACAGGGCCAGAGGTCACCACCCCGACGACGACGTCGAGGGCGTCCGCGCCGTGCTCCGCCTGCTGGTGATCTTCGCCCTGGTCACGCCCTTCTGGTCCCTCTTCGATCAGAAGGCCTCCACCTGGATCCTCCAGGCCCAGGAGATGGGCATGCCCGGCTGGGCCTGGTTCACGAGCGCCTCCCAGATGCAGGCCCTCAACCCGCTCCTGGTCATGGCCCTGATCCCCTTCAACAACATGCTCCTCTACCCGCTCCTCGAGCGCGCTGGCCTGCGGATCACCCCCCTGCGCCGGATGACCGCCGGCATCGCCTTCTCCGGCCTCTCCTGGATCGTGGTGGGCGCCATCCAACTCAGCATGGACGGCGGCGCGAGGCCGTCGATCCTCTGGCAGATCGCCCCCTACGCCCTGCTCACGTTCGGCGAGGTCCTCGTCTCCGCCACCGGCCTCGAGTTCGCCTACAGCCAGGCGCCCGCCAAAATGAAGGGCGTGCTGATGAGCTTCTGGAGCCTCTCGGTCACGGTAGGGAACCTCTGGGTGCTCCTGGTCAACGCCGCCGTCAAGGGCGAGGGCGTCACCGCCGCCATCGAGTCCACCGGCATCGGCGCCATGAGCTTCCAGATGTTCTTCTTCGCCGGCTTCGCCCTGGTCGCCGCCGTCGCCTTCGGCCTCTACGCCAGGCGCTACCAGATGGTCGACCACTACCGGGAGGCGTGACCCACAGCGCCGGCCCTGCCGAAGCGCTCCTGCCCCTTGCGCCACGCACCCTCTGTTGGGCTACGATGCACGTCCCATCGTCGTCACAAGTCCTTGGGCCAGGGGAGATCCCCACCCAGGGCTCGAATGCATCGAGGTCGCGTCATGTCGCAGCGCATCCGCTCCCGCAGTCATCGTTTCTTCTCGCAGCGAAACGTCCTCGCTCTCGCCTCCACGCTCCTCGCAGGAAGCTGGCTCGCGCCGGCAGCTGCCTCGGCCCAGACCTACGCCGCCACCACCCAGCCCATCACCTACACGCCGATGCCGCTCCCCGATGGAGGGCCGGTTACGAACATCTCCGGCACGGAGGGGATCGGCTGGGCCTGGACCACCACGACCTTGCCCATCGCTCTGCCCTTCCCCGTCACGTTCTTCGGTGAGGCGTACACCGAGATCCACGTCACCGGCACCGGCATGGTCACCTTCGGCGATGCCTATCCCGACATGTCCAACGCGAGTCGGACCATCCCAGGATCCGCCGCGCCTCATAACTTCGTGGCGGTCTGGTGGGACGAGTTGGTCTGCAATGACGGCGGCAACGGTCCGATCAACGAGCAGGTCGTGGGCGCCGCGCCCAACCGTTTCTACGTGCTCCAATGGACCAACTGCCGGCGCTACGCGGGTTCCCCTGCCAACATCGAGGCGCAGCTCTGGCTCTCGGAGGCGACCACCACCATCGAGGTCCGCTACGGCACGATCCACGATCCGAACTTCGGGGACACCGGCTTTCACCTGGGCGCCGCCATCGGCGTCGAGAACATCGACGGCACCGACGGCACGCCGGGCCTCGCCCTGGGTGGCCTCGACTGCAGCCCCGACTGCAACGTCACCAACTTCCCCTCCAACGTCTCCATCACCTATACCGCCGGCCCCTCCCTCCTCGTCACCTCCGTGTCCGGCGGCGCCCAGGGGAACCCCGGCGCGCCGATGTCCATGGCGGCCACCGTCCGCAACGGTGGCATCGACCCGGCCGAGGACTTTACCGTCCGCTTCTGGATCGGCCCCAACGCCTCGCTGACCGACGCCATCGAGCTCGGCGTCGTCCCCGGCGCGCAGACCGTGGCCCCAGGCCTCCACGCCACCTTCGAACTCGACGAGGAGATCCCCGCCGATCTGCCGCTGGGCCTCTACTACCTCATCGCCGAGGCCGATCCCTTCCATGCGGTCCTCGACCCGGGCGCGTCACCGACCCTGGGCTTCTACGGCCCCTTCCCCGTCACCGTCCCCATGCCGGATCTCGCCGTGCTCGGAGGCACGCTCGACGCCCCCCGCTGGATCGACGAGCCGGGGATCATCCAGGTGGCATGGAGCGCCCGCAACCTCGGCACCCTCGACGCAGCCGACGTCCCCTACCAGATCCTCCTGCGCCCCGAGCCGGCCGGTGACGAGCCGGGCCTCGTCCTCCACGAGGCGAGCTTCGACGCCGCAGTCGGGGCGCGCGTCGACTTCGAAACCGACGTAGAGATCCCCGCCGAGGTCGAGCCCGGACTCTATCGGATCTACCTCGTCATCGATCCGGAGGAGACCATCGACGAGTCCAACACCCTCAACAACACGGGCAGCTCCCCCTACCCGCTGGTCATCGGCCTCGATCTACGGGTCGAGGCCAAGGTGCTCGA
This sequence comes from Vulgatibacter incomptus, assembly GCA_040391605.1. Lineage (GTDB taxonomy): Bacteria > Myxococcota > Myxococcia > Myxococcales > Vulgatibacteraceae > Vulgatibacter > Vulgatibacter incomptus_A. Next base: position 33,504 of record JBEBXK010000010.1, on the reverse strand, counting down.
CGACGGCGTCGTGGGCGAGGTCTACCTGGTTCCCCTCGTCGCCTCAGGTGGCGATGGCGTCTACACTTGGTTTCTCCCCGAAGGGTCGGCGCTCCCCGGCGGTCTCTCCCTCATGTACACCGAGACCGACACCTTCATCGAGGGGATCCCCAGCGAGGCCGGCGTCTTCGACTTCAGCCTCGAACTCTCCTCCGCCGGCCGCACCATCAGCGAAGAGCTCTCCATCACCGTGGTCCTTCCGCCGCTGGAGATCACCACGGGCACCTCCCTCCCCTCCGGCAAGCGGGGCTCGCCCTACGACACCACCGTCTCCGCCATCGGGGGCCTGCCTCCCTACGTCTGGCAGGTCGACTCCCTCCCCGAGGGGCTCTCCCTCAGCGAGGCGGGGGTCATCTCCGGCACGCCCCTCGAGAGCGGGCGCTTCGACCTCGATCTGACGGTAGCCGACAGCAGCGACCTCCACACCACCGCGACCTTCACCCTGGAGATCGCCGAGCCCGATCCGCTGAGCTGCGACACCACCTCCCTGCGGGCGCTGGAGCTCGGCCACCCCACGAGCGGGATTCATCTCTCGGCGTCCGGCGGCATCCGCCCCTACCGATGGGAGAGCGTGGAGGCGCGCCTCGCAGACGCAGAGGAGGTCTTCAACGCCGTCCCCGGCCTGCAGCTCTCGGCCGCCGGTGAGATCTCCGGCAGCCCCAGCCGGGCCGGCGCCTTCACCTGGACCACCGTGGTCCGAGACAGTGAAGACACCGGAACCAACTGCGAGATCTCGGTGGAGGTGAAGGAGACCTCGAAGCCGGTGGGCCTGCGCCTGCTGACCACCACGCTCCCTGACGCCAAGCCAGGGATCGCCTACGACTTCCTCCTCCGGGCGGAGGGGGGCGCGGGCCTGTTGCGCTGGTCCCTGCAGGAGGGCAGCCTCCCCACCGGCCTCGATCTCGAGGCGACCGGCCGCATCGTCGGCACCCCGGTGGAGTCCGATCTCGAGGGCGCCGACGGGCGGGACTTCGCCTTCGTCGTCTCCTTGAAAGACTCGAGCGGCTCGCTCTCGGCCCCACTCCAGATCCACCTGGTGAAGCCGGCAGACCCCGAACCGGAGCCCGAGGAGCCGGCCGGGCCCAAGAAGAAGAAGAAGGACGGAGGCGGCTGCCAGGCCATCGGCGCCGATCCGAGCCTGCTCGCCCTCCTCCTGGGCGCGGGCCTCGTCGCCCGCCGCTCCAGGCGCGGCTGAATCCCATCTCGGCTGGGCGCCGCGCTCGCTGCGCCCAGCCGGATCGGGGAGCGACACATCACGCGCGAGCCTTCCCGGAGGCGGCAGAGGGATCACGCTTCGCGCTGCCCATCCTCCCCCGCGCCGCCAGCAGCGCGGGGGACCAACTCGAGCGCAGCCTGCCGCAACTCCGCGATCATGCACGCCGCCGGCAGCGCTCGATCGCCACGCACGGCAGCTCCGCGATGCGATCGTCCGCGCCGCCCCGCCAGCTGCGTTGGGGATCACCCCCTCGGCACCGCTGGGCGCGACTCCTCCCGGTCGCGCCACTTGCGAGATGACGCGCTTGCGGGCAAGAGGGCCTTTGGCAGCGGACGAATCGGGATAGGAAGCGAGATGCATCTTGTTTCTTCCGTTCCGATTTGGATCTATCCCGCGCCGGAGGCTACCCAACGTTGCAGTCCCGAATCGAAAAGACCCTGATCCGCCGTCTCGAATCCCTCCAGGAGCTGGTCCAGCGCGCATCCCGACCCGTCTCTGCCCATCTCCGCATCCAGACAGGCGGCCGCGTCCGCGACATCTTCCTGGGCGACGTCGGCAACCCCGCCTCCCGGCCCCCCGTGGTCGATTGGGAGCGGGCCCCCCTCGCTGACGTCTTCTTCGAGGCCCGCGAGGGCGACGACTACGAGCTGGATCTGGGCGATCGCAGCCTCGAGGGCCAGGTCCTCGAGCGCAACCTCCTGCGGATCGTGGACGGCACCCTGGCCGAGGTGATCACCGAGGACGAGCATTGCGTCCTTGGGCCCGAGGGCTGGTCGATCGTCGCCCGCGCCGAGACCCTGCTTCCCCGTCCCGGCGATCGCCGCCCGCGCACCGTCAAGCTCGACGCCGCCCAACAGGCCATCGTCGATCGGCCGCCCAACGAAGACGTCCTGGTGCTGGGCGAGGCCGGCGCCGGCAAGACCACCGTCGCCGTCCACAGGATCCAACGCCTCCTCGCCCGAAACCCCCGCTGGCGAGCCGGCGTCATCGTCCCCACCGAGCCCCTGCGCCACCGCATCGAGAACATGCTCTCGCGGCTGGGCGTCACCAGGGTCCAGGTCCTCGGCTTCGATCGCTGGGCCTCCCTCGAGGCGCGGCAGGCCTTCCCGGGCCTCCCCACCCGAGACAGCCGCCACGCCCCAGCGGGGATCGTCCGCATCAAGCGCGACCCCGCCCTGCGGGTGGCCATGCGCGAGCTCGCCAGCCGATGGTCCAGAGGAAAGCGCCGGATCGTGCGCAACGATCTCGGTGACCTCTTCGGCGATCGCAGCCTCCTCGAGCTGATGGCCGCCCACGCCGAGCCCCTGGTGCCCCTGCCTCAGATCGACGAGGTCCTCGAGCATACCCGCGTCCAATTCTCCGAGGAGCAGTGGAGCGGCGACGACGGCGAGGCCATCACCGGCGTCGACGGCGCCGGCCTGGACGACGACAGCGACGCGGGCACCCTCGACCCCGAAGATCCCCCCGTGCTCTTCGCCCTGGACAAGCTGCGGGCGGAGAGGAGCGGCAGCCCGGCGATCGATCCCCGCCCCTTCGACCTGCTCTTCGTCGACGAGGCCCAGGAGCTCGCGCCCTTCGAGCTCGAGCTCCTGGGCCGTGCCCGCCGCCGCTCCCTCATCGTCGCCGGAGACGCCGGCCAGCAGGTCGATCCTTCCGCGAACTTCCTGGGCTGGGACGCCACCCTGCGCGATCTCGGCGTCCCCGACGCGGCGCAGACCGAGCTCAAGATCGGCTACCGCTGCCCGCCCCCCATCTCCGACTTCGCCCACGTGATTGCCCAGGGTGGAAGAGCCGCCGCCTCCGACGCCGTGCGCTTCGTCCCCCACGCCCACGACACCCACTTGATCAGCTGGCTCGTCGACGAGCTGCGCGCCCTGCGCCTCCAGGATCCCGCCGCCACCATCGGCGTCGTCGCCCGGGACGCCGCGCGCCTCACCCGCCTCCTCTCCCGCGCCACCTCCGTCGTCGGCGCCGAAGAGCTGCTCCCGGGCGCCACCCACGTCGTCTCCGTCGTCGCCGCCAAGGGCCTCGAGTTCGACACCGTCATCGTCGCCGACGCCAACGAGCACTCCTTCCCCGACAGCCCCGCATCGCGCCGCGCCCTCTACGTCGCCATCACCCGCGCCACCCACCAGCTCGTCCTCGCCTGGAGCGGCAAGGCCAGTCCGCTCCTCCAGCCAAACGAACGATAGAGAGCCCCTCGCACGCGCCGATCGGCCTCCAGCGGTCCGCCCCTGCTACATCGTCCGGGCTATCGGCCGGTTCGCCCGCAGCCGATCGCGCTCCGATGCCCGCATAGCCACTCACGCCCGGAGCGCTGGCGCCCTGGATCGACAAAGCCCCGCCCGATGAATCGGTGCGGGGCTTTGCGATTCAGACCAGGAGGCGCGCCTATTCGTCGTGCCAGTGGCCGTGCTCCGGCGACCAGACCTTCCCTGCGGGCGCCGGCCCAGGCGGCTGCGGCCGCGGCGCCGAGGTCGCCTCCAACTCGCTGCCATCCGCCGCGTGGTAGTGGCCGTGCTCCGCCGACCAGACCATCCCGTCCGTGGACGTGTCCGCGTTGAAGAGGGAGACCACGAAGCCCGCCAAGCCAAGGAGCAGCGCCACCCCCACCGCCATCATCCCCGTCTTCGACCAATCGCCCTTGCCATCCGATCCCTTGCGCTCACAGCAGACCTTGTACTTCCGCCGGCTGCCACAGGGGCAAGGGTCGTTTCGCCCGACCTTCATCACTCCTCCTACCAAGCTAAGATCCCGCCGTAAGAGGCCCCGGAAGGTCCAGGCGGGGAGATGGACCTCTTGGCTGCAATCTGCTCGCCCTGCCGCCCGCGCGCGTCGCGGACCTGCCCTGGCATCCCTCGAAAACGAAGCGGGGGCTGGCCGCATTCCGTCACGGCTTGCTCCACTCATACCATCCCGGGCAGGGATCACATCGGTGATCGCCCTGGTGACGGTCGCCAAATGAGTGGGGCCGCCGGAACGCGTCCCGCGGGCGCGGCGGAGGTCTGCGGAGATGGCGGGGGCTCGATCTGAGAGTGACCAAGGTGTTCATCGAAGCGGAGTCCCCGCGAGTGGAGTGCCCTGACCACGGGGTCGTCGTCGCCGAGGTTCCGTGGGCCCGCCCCACCTCGGGGTTCACGCGCGATTTCGAGGACCAGTGCGCCCGGCTCGCCGTCCACACCAGCAAGTCCGCGGTTTCCCAACTCGCTCGTATCGCGTGGCGGACGGTGGGCGGCATCGTCGATTCGGTCGGCACCGAAGCGCGCCGGCGCGTCGATCTGCTGAGCGGCCTGCGCCGGATCGGGATCGACGAGCTGAGCTACCGCAAGGGGCACAAGTACGTCACCGTCGTCATCGATCACGACACCGGCCGCCTTGTCTGGATGGCGCCTGATCGCGACCCGGCAACGGTCCGGTCCTTCTTCGCCGAACTAGGCCCGGAGCAAACGAAGGAGCTGCAACTCGTCAGCGCCGATGGCGCATCGTGGATCGATGAGGCCGTTCGGGCCTGCCCGCCGCACGTGGTCCTATGCCTGGATCACTTCCACGTTGTGCAATGGGCCACGAAGGCCCTTGACGAGGTGCGGCGCCGGGTGTGGAACGACCTCCGGCGTAGGGGGAGACTAGACGACGCAAAGGATCTCAAGGGAGCTCGATGGGCTCTTTGGAAGAACCCAGAGGACCTCACCTCGAGGCAGAAGACCAGCCTCGCCTGGATCGCTGTGGTGAACGCGCCGCTCTACCGGGCCTACCTGCTGAAAGAACTTTTCTTGTGCTAGGACCGTTTTGCTCGATACTGCCGAGCTGTCCGACCTAAGCTCAAGGAGGGCTCAAGTGCTCAGGGGAATCGCAAGAGGCTGGCTGATCTTCGCTGTCGCGTTGACTTCGTGTTCCGAGGAGTCGTCGGAAGGGCCGTGTCCTCCAGGGCAGGAGTTGCAAGAAGGGAGTTTCTCCAGCGAACAACAGGAGATGAGGTTCAGAGGCTGCGCCGGCACCGTAGACGGCTTGCAAGAGGGACCCTGGACCTGGTGGTACGAAAACGGGCAGAAGGCCCAGGAAGCTGTCTTTGATTTCGGCAAAGAAGAGGGTCCCTGGACCTGGTGGTACGAGAACGGACAGAAGGGAGTAGAGGGCGTCTACAAAAACGGCAAGAAGGAGGGCACCTGGACCTGGTGGCAGGCGAACGGTCAGAAGGCTATGGAGGGTGCCTTCAAAAACGGCCTGGAAGATGGTCTCTGGATTTTGTGGCACGAAAACGGGCAGAAGGAGCAGGAGGGGGCGTATCGGGCAGGCAAGGAGGAGGGGGTCTGGACCGCTTGGTATGAGGACGGGAAGCAGCGACTAGAGGGTGCCTTCGTGAACGGCAAAAGAGAGGGCGTTTGGACCTTCTGGGACGAGGATGGGCAGAAGGAAGAAGTCGTCTACAAGGACGGCAAGGAGCCGCCAACCAAGGAGGAGGAAGAGGAAGCCTGCCTTGTGATGTGCTCCAAGGTTTATCGCTCGACAACGGAAAACGGGTCCACCGGGTATGGATGTAGCGATTACCTGGTGATCGGTGGGACCATTCTTTCTGCAGCTGATTGCGGAAAGGCTTGTGCCACAAGAGAGCTCGACCCGCTTATCGTTCAATGCTTGATGAAGGAGCCTTGCAGCGAGAGCCGTCGGGCGGCCTGTTTGTTGCCGCTCGAATAGGGGCCCATTCAACCTCTCCCGAGGGACTTGTGCCTCGGGAATGAGGCTCGAAGTCGTGGTGAAGGTCCATGTAGCTGGGCTAGATCAGTAGGCCCTTGGGATAGCGACGCTGCCGTAGAGACCAAGGTGGGCCTCGGTCTTGCGGCGGCGCTTGGTGGGGGTGGCGGCGGGGTGGCGCGGCCTGCGGCTGAGGGCAATTTCTAGGTTGCCCGAAGATAACCAAAGGATGAAACCTTAGGTTTCTGCCTGTCCGGATGAGTCACCACTTCAGGGGGCCTATCACCTCCCCTGAAGCTTGCCCTCGTAGGGCAGATGGTCAGACGTCGCTGTTGGGGTAGCGATCCCTTTGCGGCTGAAATTAGGGCATCTCACAGCCCTTGAATTAGAAAGTTCTTCTTAGCCTAGGGATGGGGTATTAGTACCCTACTGCCGGAACCAACCCCGTCATGGAGGGATCATGAGGTTTTTCATCGCGGCTGCGGCTGCAACTGCAATTTTGGCCCTGTCAGCCTGCGGCGGGAACGGTGACTGCCTCGACGAATGTTCCGCGACCGCTGACGCCTGCACTGACCGCTGCTGGGCGCTGGAATGCGGGTCTACCAAATCCTGCCGCCAAAAGAAGGAATCATGTAGCAACCAGTGCCTAGCCGACTATGAAGCGTGCGGGAATTCCTGTTTGAAGTAGCGTAGCCGACCGTAGGGCCAACCTGATCCCAGTCGAATGAACGTCAGTTCTTGGCTTAGGGATGGGGTAATGCAGGCAGGGGTTGGGGCGGGCTCTCCGGGCGATCCCCCAGGCCGCACCAAGAGCCGACCCGAAGGCAGTTCGGGGAGACTCAAGGGCAGCCCAGGGGAGCCGAGGAGAACGCAGGGCTTCTCAATAGGGTGCGGCTCCTTTGGGTAGACGAGTCCCACATCACTTCACCGGCCGCAGGGGGCCTCGCGTATTGGTCGAGGCGCTGGCCTCGGCGGGGGACGTGAGCTCGGGCGCTTTCCCGTCCTGGTACTTGGCCTGATGGTTTCGCTCGTATTCCATCTTCTCGTGATGCTTCCAGTACTCGTCGAAGTCGCCGCTCGATCGAAGCGACCGAATGCGGAGTACCGCCTCCGCCCCGACGAGGCTCCACCGCGCCCCGGTTATCTCCATCCGATCGCGGACGAGATGCCGGCACGCTCCTTCGATCACGCCCGTCGCGAACGGCAGTCCCTCCTCCAGGCAGCGATCATACGGCAGGTACTGCTTGTAGCCCGTGATGTAGTTCGCACCGATCGGCGGCCTTCCGCTGCTCAGGACAGAGGCCCCGCTTGGTGGCGCTGCGACGAATGGCAGCCGCCACCTGGCCGGCCTCTCCGCAGAGGAGCCAGAGCAGGCGCTCCGTCACCCACGCCTCGAGTTCGGGCGTCCCCTCCTCGTGGAAGACCGGTGCCGCCGCCCAGAGGTACTCCAGCACGTGGATGACGTCGATCACGATCGTGACCTCGACGCCGTGGCGCCTGGCCGCAGCTCGCACGTGCTTGATATGGTCCTTGTTGCCGTCGACGAGGACGACCCACTTTCGCTCACGCCCTGGATCTCGCGACAGCGCGTCGAGGAAGGCTTCGTCAATCACGTCGCCGGGGTCTTGTGCCGCCCGCACGACGAGCTCCTCGAGCTGTCTCTTGGGCACCTTGGCGCCGGTGTACTTGGCGAGCGCGGCCACCGCCTCGTCCAAGGAGCCCTTCGCCGCCCCTTCCGCCCCCTCGCGAAGAAGCGAGCCGCAGCCCTGGGAGCCTCCAGGTAAACGGGCCTCGTCCCAGGGGCGCAAGGAGACCAACACGGCCGCGGTTCGCTCTCCCAGAGGTCAAACCGCGGGCAAGGATGCGGCGGCCGCCGAAGTCGGCGCGCCTCAGTTCGTGGGAGTAGCTCCCCACCGACTCTCAAGACTCGTCGAGATGCCCCTCGAAGCCGCCGACGATCATCCGTGCTCCGTCGAAGGGCATATCGGCCCCCAAGGCCTCCATCCGCGGATCGCTCATCATCCTCTTCTGCACCGCGTCCCGCACCGCCTTGTTTGGATACTCGATCCACGAGAAGACGACCACTTCCCCCTCCTTCAGCATCGCCGCCCCCTCCGCCGCTACTTTGCGATAGGCCTCCTTCTTCTCGGCCGGCACCGCCGCGACAAATCCGTCGACGTACATCTCTCATCCTTTCAATCGCCGTCCCACCATCGGGATCCGGCAGGCCGCCCGCGCCCTCCAAGTCTGACGCTACCGCCAACCACCTAGACGCCCCAGCCACCCAAGAATCATCGTAGAATCGGAGATTCCCTCCGCCACCGTCCTCCCTTCGCGACGAGAGCGGCCCCTCGACCACAGCTCGGAGGAGGCGACATGTCCCAAAACGCCCAGCCTGCAGACTCGTCGCGCCATGAGGGCGTCCTAGACCCGGCTGCTGGCGACCCGCCTGCACAGCGAGTGAGTTGGTTCGCGGTGGGGATCTATTACGCGCTGGCCTGCCTCGTCTCCTGGCCGTTCTTCTGGTGGCGCGACATGGCCTCCGAGAGTTGGGCGGCGTGGGGTGCCCCGGGGATCCTCAAGACCGCCAGCTATATGTGGGGCCCAGGGATCGCGGCCCTGATCTGCCTACTCAGCTTCCGGCGGCGGCATCGCCGGACGCTCACCCTCACCGGCACCTCCGTCGTCCGGAGTCTGGCCTTCTTCCTTTTCCCGCTCGGCCTCCTCGCGATCATTGGCGGAGGCGGCCGATGGGCTGACTCCGGCCACACGATGCCCTTGCTCGTGATCGTCCTCACTTTCGCGACCATCTTCGGCGAGGAGCTCGGCTGGCGCGGCTTTCTCCAGGATGCCCTGCGCCCGCTCACCCCCGCCAGGCGCTATCTCCTCATCGGCGTTATGTGGGAGTTCTGGCACTTCACCAACCGCGTCCACGAGGGCACCGCGCTCAACATCACCCTGCGCCTCCTCATCTCCTACCCCGCCGTCATCCTGCTCTCCTGGTTCATCGGCGAGGCCGTGGAGCGCAGCCGGTCCCTCCTCGTGGCCCACAGCCTCCACCTCTGGTTCAACCTCCTCTTCGAGGTCAACTCCTGGCAGGCCACCACCACCTTCGCAGTCGCCCTCGCCCTCTGGATCTGGCTCCTGCATAGCTGGACCAGCGGCAGCTCGTGGCGCCCTTGGCCCATGCGCCCAGCCGCTCCTCCCCCTGCCCCGTTCCCTCTCGCCCCAACTTGATCCAACGTGCCCCGCGCGAGTTCGAGACGGGTTGCCTGAACAACAACCTGCCTGATGGACGTCGATGTCGGATCTGCACTGTGACACGACGCGATGGGGCTCCCGTCGTGCCACACACAAGGTGCTGGCCGGCCTTCCATGCTTCGCCGCACCTCCACGGGAATAAGGCGCGAGTGCGAAGTAAAAAGCGACCGATTACATACATCGTCCGACAGTGTGCGCTGTTGCGCCGCCGCTCAGGATTCCGTTCGGAGCCGAACACTCTGTAATTTCATCCTTTGAAATAAACGTGAGAGCCGGATTGACTGGGTCGGTCGTTCGATCCTCGATCGACTCAATTCGGATTGGAGCTCAGGATGAGAACCCTGTTCGCAAGTCTCTTCATATTGGCATCCTCCTTCTTCATCGCATGCGGCGCACCCGTCGCCGAGGCCGACGTCGGCTCCGACCAGCAGGGCCTGGAGCGGCCCATCTGCATCTGCCCGTACGTGGTCGATCCGGTCTGCGCCTGGGGCGGCCAGACCTACGGCAACTCGTGCCTGGCTGCCTGTGACGATGCGGAGATCGCCCACGAGGGCGAGTGCGGCATCTGCCTCCAGACGGAGCTCCCCAATCCCGTTTGCGGCGTGGACGGCAAGACCTACGACAACGAGCAGGCCGCGACCTGCGAAGGGATCCGGGTCGCCCACAGGGGGCCGTGCGAATGCCTCTGCTCTGGCGAGGACGATCCCGTCTGCGCCTGGGGCGGCGAGACCTACCTCAACGAGTGCCACGCCAAGTGCGTCGACGCCGACGTCGCTCACCATGGAGCATGCGGTGAATGCGGCCGTCTTCCCCCCTACGATCCCGTCTGCGGCGAGGACGGAACCACCTACGCCAACGAGACCGACGCCACCTGCCACGGCATCCGCGTCGCCCATCCGGGGCCGTGTGCTTGTCTCTGTAACGGGATCGAAGACCCCGTCTGCGCCTGGGGCGGCGTGAGCTACCCCAACGAGTGTCAGGCCACCTGCGCTGGCGCCGAGGTCGCCCGCGAGGGGCGCTGCGGCGACAACTGCATCTGCCCTGCGGTCGTCGATCCCGTCTGCGGCGAGGACGGCGTGACCTACGGCAACGGCTGTGAGGCCACATGCTGGGGGGCGCCCATCGCCCACCCCGGCCCGTGCAACCCGACCCAGAAGTAGCCCGCTACAAACGGCGGTCCGGTCGAGCCTCCCGAGGCCGACCGCGATCGCTCGGACGAGCCCCTGCTGCCCCATGCGGCGAGGGGCTCGTCCTTTCTTGCTCCGTGGCTCACCTGTGGACGCTTGGGCGGCGCCTTGTGTGATCAAGTTTTCGGTTTAAGACCGGGGTTCTTCACGCCGCGCAACTCCCGACGGGTCATTGCAGCAGCTTCTGATCCGCACCAACATTCGATTTCTCTGACGATCCAGTTGGAGAACTGGAGGTTCAAATGAGAAACTCGAAGAAGGATCGAACCAAGCCCCTGCATCATGTGAGAAATGGGACCGACACCCGCGGACCCAAACGGCCGAGGCCCCCCGTGTGGGGCAATTCCGGCCCCTCATACCCCACTCTTCGATTCTCCCACAAGGCATCCAACTCCGAGCGGATTATCCTCGAGATCAAGCCCTGAAAGAGATTTTCCTCGCTCTCGCTTCACTGTTGGAAGCGAGGGCGATTCCGCCACCAAGGCGGCTTCGTTGAAGCTGTGCCCAAGCTTTCGGTGCAAGACCGACCGGTCTGCGCCACCCCCCGGCAAAAGCCGGGCCTCGTTGCCTGGAGCCTGGATCATGGGAGTTTGAACTCTGGCAGTGTCAGACCTATGGGCTATCGTGCGTCTATGTCGTTGAACTCGCCCTTGGAGAAGACCATGAAGCCTCTCGACCTGGAACGCCTCTCGAACGCTCTCTCGAACGCCGCCGCAATTCGAGCACGGACCACGCTGGACCCGGCCGGTGGCCCGGGCGACAAAGTCTTTCCCCCGACCTACGTCAAGGAGCGCAACGCCGCGACCAAGTATGCGATGGAGAAGCGTCGGCTCGAAGATGGGCGGGAGGTGGATACGGTCTTGCTCGACTCGGTGGCGAGCCAAGCGAACCGGCTGGAGGAGGCCCTGCTGGAGGGATGGCGCAGAAAGGAGCTCGCGTTTCCCCTCGTGCAGGTCGACTTCAGCGGCGAGAAGGAACTCGAGGATCTGGAGCAGATCACCTCGCTGACCGCGCCCCATCGAATCGCGGACGCGCTCTTGCGGGACAGCGTTCTTGATGAAGTTCCCTTTCGGCACACCGGTATGGGCAAGGAGATCACGGACGCGCGGCCGAACCACGCGACTGCGATGTACAAGTACTGCCCGACGGCGCTGATCTTTGGGGTCTGGGACAGCACGGGACCGAAGGGTGGGCTGGGAGCCAAGTTCCAGCGGTGCCTCGTCTCCGAGATCGTGGGACTCGAGGTGGTCTCCGGAGTCAAAGTTTCCAGTCGAATCGATCCGGCAGGCATCCAGAACAAGGCCGGGCCGATCTTCAAGCACAAGGATCCACGTCACGAATGGACCCTGGACCCCGCTGAGGCTGAGCAGGCCAATAAAAAGCCCGTCGAGTTCTCACGCGGAAACTCGGAGGGAAAAAAGGGCACGCCGTCGGCTGCCAACCACAGCAACATTCCGCCGAGCATCGACGACGCCAGCGGAGGTGTCACCATGAGAGAGGCCGTCCAGACTACAGTCCTCTCGCTCGCGGGGCTCCGCCGTCTGCGCTTCCAGACCCAAGCGAGCGGTGAACGCATCCCAGAAGACAAGCGTGACGATGCAGAGTCCGCCGCCAGGACGGCTCTCGCTGCCCTGGCGCTCGCCGCTGTCGCCTATCAGCGCGAAAACGACTTCGACCTTCGCTCCCGCTCGCTCCTCGTCGCGAAGGAGCCCCTCGTCTTCGAGATCGTCGGCCGGAATGGAGGCGAGCCAGAGAGGTTCACGCTTACCAAGAGCGAAGCCATGGAGCTCTTGAAGGCCGCGGAAAAGAAGGCGCGAGCCTTCGGCTTGGGTTGGAACCCGGAAGCGATCACGCTCGCGCCTGCTCCGAAGCTCGCGACGCTGATCCGAAAGAGCCGCGAGCTGACCCAGAGCGGCGACGCCGAGGAAGCTTAATGTTCGCCATCGAGGTCACGCTCTTGACGGAGCGTTACGTCGCGACCTCTTTCGATGACCGTGACAAGGCAGAGTGGCCACCTCATCCAGCGAGGCTTTTTTCTGCCCTGGTCGCGACCTACTTCGAAACCCAGTCGGCACCAGAGCATCGCGCCGCCTTGGAGTGGCTCGAGACCCAAGGTGCCCCAACGATCGCCGCTTCCGATGCGTTCGCACGTGACGTCGTCACCCATTTCGTCCCGGTCAACGACCCCACGGTGATCGGCTCCTTCGACAAGGAGGATGCCGCCGTAGACGAGGCACGGCAGGCCTTGCTCGCTTTGAAGTCGATCGACGCGAAGGCGAAGCAACGGGCCCAACTGAGCCTTGGCAAGGCAGAGGCCAGACTCCAGCAGAGGATCAAGGGAGCGATCCAACCGTCCTCCGGTGTGCCAGGAAAGGAGGAGCCCAGGACGGCGGCGTCGCTTCTCCCCGAACGGCGCCTGCGACAGCCCAGAACGTTCCCTTCCGTGAAGCCGCATTCTCCCAGCTTCGTATTCGCGTGGCCTGATGCCAGACCGACGGACGCGCAGCGAAGCCACCTCGACCTGCTAGCGTCTCAAGTGGTTCGCCTCGGCCATTCGTCCTGCCTCGTTTCCCTTAGAGTCGTCGATACGAGCCCCGAGCCGACCTGGGTCCCTAATGATGAGGCCGGAGATGCTCACGCGGTATCCGAGACCCTACGGATCGTGGCCCCCGGCCAGATGGATCGACTCTGCGAGTCCTTCGATCGACAGGCTGATGTCGCTGGACGAGTCTTGCCGGCGCGATTCCAACGGTACGTCAGACCACGACCTTCAAGAGATCAGGCGATTCCAAGAGGAGCATTTGGAGAAGACTGGATCATCCTCCGCCGTCTGGATGGCCCAAGGTTGCCCTCGACTCGGGTTGTCGAGGTCGCCCGTACCCTCCGCAACGCCCTCCTCGAGTCGTTCGGGCCAGGCGCACCCGAAATTATCTCTGGACACCGGGCACCAAATGTCCCGTCTGCGACCCACCACCTAGCGTACGTGCCCCTTCCCTTCGTGGGCCACGCCCATGCAGATGGGTCGATCCTTGGCGTCGCGCTCGTCTTCCCGCGGGAAACGTCCGAAGCGGACCGCCTCTTGGTCTATCGTACCCTCGCATCCTGGGAGGACCGACTGAGGGATCCCGATGTCGAGGCGCCCCGCCTTCCCTTGCTCATGGGACGAGCCGGAGTCGTGGGCGTTCAACGCCTGGATGGAGCCAGCGCGCTCGAAACACTTAAAGCCAAAACGTGGTGCCATCCGTCCACACATTGGGTCAGCACGACCCCGGTGGCGCTCGATCGGAATCCAGGCGATCTCCGATCGAGCAAACCCAGTGTCGCTGCCGCGGCATTTGCCGAGGCGGAGGCGATTGTCTCACGAGCTTGCGCGAATATCGGGCTCCCTTCGCCGGAGTTGGTCGAGATCCTCCCTGCAGCTCCGTTAGCCGGTGCACCGAAGACCAGGAATTTCCCCGCTTTCCGCACCGGCAAGCCCTCTATCCAGCGAGTTCTCGTACATGCAGCCCTTCGTTTCTCGGCGCCTGTAGCAGGGCCCATCCTGCTTGGTGCCGGTCGCTATTTTGGGCTGGGCCTCTTTCGACCCGTGAGGAACCGTGGCTGACCTTTCTCCGACGAACTTCCGTGACTTCTTCCAAGCGATCCACGGCTCTCCTCCATTCCCATGGCAGGATCGGCTTCTGGCCCACGTGCATGAGACCAAGCAATGGCCGCAGTTACTAGACCTCCCGACAGGGACGGGGAAGACCGCCGCATTAGACGTCGCCCTCTTCCAACTGGCACTCGAGGCGTCTGCCGGAGTCGAACGCACCGCCCCGCTGCGTATCGTGATGGTAGTCGATCGCAGAACCATCGTGGATCAAGCCTATCTGCGAGCTGAGAAGATTCGAAAGTCGCTCCTTCATTCCGATGACCCAGTGGTCGTTGCGGTCGCTGATGGTCTCCGAAGCTTGTGCGGACTGCAGGAGAGAGACAAGTCCCCACTCGCCATCACGCAGCTTCGTGGTGGGATGCCCAGAGACGACGCCTGGGCTCACCACCCCGATCAGCCTCTCATCGCCGCATCCACCGTGGATCAGGTAGGCTCCAGACTCCTTTTCCGCGGTTACGGCGTCAGCAACTCGATGCGACCCATCCACGCCGGTCTCCTCGGCCAGGACACCCTCATCTTGCTCGACGAGGTACATCTCTCCCATCCTTTCCTCGAAACTCTCAGTGCCCTTGGGAACTATCGCAGTCGGACCTTAAGTAGATTGCCTGATCGATGGCAGGTGGTGGCGATGTCTGCGACAGCGCGCAAGTCGAAACACGTTGCGTTCACGTTGAACGAATCCGACAGGAGGAATCCGATCCTGTCCAGGCGCTTGGCCGCAAAGAAACCCACCACTCTTACGACCGTCGCCGTGACCGGCTCCGAGGCGGACCGTCGCAAGAAGTTTGCACGGGCAATCGCCGAACGGACCCAAACAAACCTGAGTTCAGGACGGACGATCGGCATCGTCGTCAATCGGGTCGCGACAGCACGTGATATAGCGACGATCTTGGCAGAGCTCTGTGGCGAAGACGCCGAGGTCGTTCTTGTAACCGGTCGAATGCGGCCGCTCGATCGAGTCGATATCAACAGAAAGCTCCAGGCCGCCGTCGGATCGGAGGCACGATCCAAGGGTGAACTACACCGGCCCATTATCGTTGTCGCCACACAAACGATCGAGGCCGGAGCCGATTACGATTTTGACGTCCTCATCACCGAATGTGCGTCTCTCGACTCGTTGCGCCAGCGCTTCGGTCGGCTCAACAGAATTGGAAACACTGACACCGCTCGGGGAGAAATCCTGGTCCGCTCCGACTCTCTCTCCGGCACTGCGGATGATCCGATCTACGGCATCGCCCTCAAGGAAACCTGGAATTGGCTCAATTCGAAAGGGAGCCTCGACTTCGGAATCAATACCTTTGACTTGCCAGAGGACGAAGAATTGGCGCGGCTCGTTCCAGTCCCAACACGAGCGCCTGTTCTGCTACCTGCCCACATGGACTCTTGGGTTCAGACCAGTCCCATTCCGGATCCCGATCCTGATCCGTCGCTTTGGCTGCATGGCGTCGATCGTCGCGAGACGCCTGAAGTTCAGGTTGTCTGGCGAGTCGAACTCACGCAAGATCTACTGGACCTGGCATTCGATGAAAATCATGATCTGAAGAGACGAGCGATTGAGTCGGCAACCAACCGGATCGAAGCGTGCCCCCCCTCCCCCCTCGAGGCGCTCTCGCTGCCGCTCCCAGCGGTCAGACGATGGCTCCTTGGCGCTTCGGAAGCCGAGCTGGCGGACGTCGAAGGACGCTCCATCAACGCCGAGATGAAGGAAGGCAGTGCGAGCGGGCGCCCGTTTTTCTTGTACCAAGGCGAGGCCAGTACAGTCGATGTCGCCAAGAACCTTCGCCCTGGCGGCACCATCGTGGTCCCCGTCAGCTATGGGGGCATCGAGCTAAGCAACTGGAATCCCGGCGCCTCCAGCACAGTCGTTGACCTCGGGACAAGAGCCAGACTGATTCAAACGAAGCGACCGTTTCTTCGGCTACTCCCCGATCTCGTCCAGTCCATCTCGTCCCACCCACCCCCTGGGCCGCATGGCTCCGAGGAAAAGGAGCAGGACGTCCGAACCGAAGTCAGCGACTGGCTAAAAACGGCCGTCAAGTCACCAATGGATGCTGATCTGACCGAGACCGTAGCTCTACTCGAGCATGAAGGCCGGCGCTCCATTGTCGCTATCGAAGAGGTCCCATACACATCTGCCAAAGGGCATCCCGAAACGATACCAGGCTACCTCGTGCTGATCGGTCGAACAGCACGAGGAGGCGACATCAATACAGAAGAGGACACGGGCTCCTTCACTGGAGTGAAGGTCCCACTTCGACGCCACCTGGCCGGCGTCGGGAGCCGTGCCAGGGCCTACGCCGAACGCTGTGGCCTGCCCGCCGACGTCGTTGACGCCATCGCCACTGCAGGCCATTGGCATGACGCAGGTAAGGCCGATCCGAGATTCCAGCGCCTCCTAAACGAAGGAAGTGCCTTCCTCACCGCAGTTGCGAACGAACCACTGGCGAAGTCGGGAACAACTGCACGAGATCGCCGCGCGCACCACTTCGCACGCGAGCGATCGGGTTACCCTGAAGGCGCCCGTCACGAGCTTGCATCTGTGGAGCTCCTGGCACGGTACGTAGAGTCAGGCCCTTCCATAGCCCCCAACGACCTCGATCTGATCATGTATCTGGTGAGCTCTCACCACGGCTACTGCAGGCCGTTCGCTCCCGTCTCCGTAGATGCCTCACCGGTGGAGATCCACTTCCACGATCGCGATGCAAGCATAGACGTCAGGAATTCCAGCGACCACGGACTCGCGCGCCTCGACTCCGGTGTTCCGGCCAGATTCTGGCGATTGATTGAGCGATACGGCTGGTTTGGGCTAGCTTGGATGGAGTCAATTCTACGCTTGGCGGACCACCGCCAAAGTGAAGCAGAGCAGCGTGGCGAAGAGGGAACAGGATCATGAGCGAGCAGGAATTGACGGGCTTGGACGGAAATAACCCCCTTTCGTTTCTCGCCGCATTGGGAGTCCTTAACGCCTTAAGTGAGAACGTATCCTCCGATCTCCGATCTCCCAAACTGGTCTGGCGACCTAGAGGCTCATTCGTTCCCGCGCTCATCGATGGACCCGAACGGGAAAATCTACTCAATCTTCTCGTCGAGGATCTTGAAACATTTCGAGAGGAGCCTGCGATTAAAGGTCTCCGATACGCCAAGGGGAAGAGCCAAGCGCATGACCTGAAGCCTCCCCCCGTATTCTTCACCGAATATCTCAAGAGGCTGGTCGCTAGCGGGAGCCTGAGAAGCCTGGATTTCGCTGCGGCCTTCGCGACCGACGTTGCGACAGACAACAACGGAAACACAAAGCCCACCGCCTTTCATTTCACCGCAGGCCAGCAAGAATTTCTCCGAATGGTATCGGAGTTAATTCATGGTCGGGATAGGATCCAAGGCGTGAGCCGAGAGGACCTCTCCGAAGCAATTTTCGGCCCCTGGAAGTACGAACGTCCACTGCCGATACTTTCGTGGGACAACACGACTGCCCGGGACTACGCGCTTCGAGCGAGCAACCCATCCAACGAAAAGAAGCTCGGTGTTCCTGGTGCAGACTGGCTAGCCTTTCGAGGTCTGCCCTATTTTCGGACAGTCCCAATCAAGAACAGGATCGCCACCACCGGCTTCAAGGGGGAATGGAAGACGAGCACCTTCCGCTGGCCCCTCTGGAATGTCCCAATTGGCCGAGACGTCATTAGGTCACTGGTGACCTCTCCTGAGCTCTATAAGCTCGATCCCACCACGCTTCGCGCGAGGGGAATTGAGGTCGTCTTCGAGGCAGGAGTTCGAAGAACTGATCAAGGTGGCTATGGAAGCTTCACACCTGCACGGATCGCAAAGCCGACAGCAAACATTAGCCGACGCCCAAAATGACCATTTCGGGAACCTAGCAGGAAGGATTGGCCCACGAAGCCCGCTAGTCTGGACGCCGGCGGAAGAGCTTCAGGTCCTGCTTCAACGGAGCGGTGACCTAGTGGTCACCGAGACCCACGTATGGCTGTCGGCACCGGGCCTCAATCTGATGCTTCAACGGAGCGGTGACCTGGTGGTCACCGAGACTCCTCGAGGGTGGGTTCCGCTCCCGCGCCGGCTCCATGCTTCAACGGAGCGGTGACCTGGTGGTCACCGAGACCCTCACGCCCGGCCCGCTCGCCATGATCTACGGGCCGCTTCAACGGAGCGGTGACCTGGTGGTCACCGAGACTGGCGCACCGCCATCGACAACACGCGCGCCTACGTCGGCTTCAACGGAGCGGTGACCTGGTGGTCACCGAGACTCGCGCGTCAGGGTCCATCGCGGCAAGCTGCGCCTTGCTTCAACGGAGCGGTGACCTGGTGGTCACCGAGACAGCGTGTTCGTGATCACGCACGAGGCGGATCTGGGCGCTTCAACGGAGCGGTGACCTAGTGGTCACCGAGACACAAGGAGCCCGGGGACCCCTGGACGCCCGGCGATGCGCTTCAACGGAGCGGTGACCTGGTGGTCACCGAGACTCGACTGCCGCATCCCGCAGGCCGAACCCGGGCTCCAGCTTCAACGGAGCGGTGACCTGGTGGTCACCGAGACCCAAGGCAACCGTGAAGCTCCCCGGCGACGTAGGCGCGCTTCAACGGAGCGGTGACCTGGTGGTCACCGAGACGCCGCGCCTGGCGCTGGGTCGGGGGGAAGCATGAAGCCCGCTTCAACGGAGCGGTGACCTGGTGGTCACCGAGACTGACCGATGGGCCGGTCATCGACTACGAGCACATCAAGCTTCAACGGAGCGGTGACCTGGTGGTCACCGAGACCAGAAGGAATCCGACCGCAGCCCGGCGTGGATGGCGATGCTTCAACGGAGCGGTGACCTGGTGGTCACCGAGACTTTGCGGCGAGCCTCATCTCTCCGGCCAGAATGTGCTGCTTCAACGGAGCGGTGACCTAGTGGTCACCGAGACTGCCGACCTCGCCACGATGGCGGAAAGAGACTGTGACGCTTCAACGGAGCGGTGACCTGGTGGTCACCGAGACGGGCCGGCGGGAGCACCGCTGTGCTGGTCAATAGCTCGCTTCAACGGAGCGGTGACCTGGTGGTCACCGAGACCTGGTGCCGGAGAGGCGCGGCGTGTCCACGATGTCGCGGCTTCAACGGAGCGGTGACCTGGTGGTCACCGAGACGTTGGAGACGGCTCGCGGCATCATCATGCAGGACGAGCTTCAACGGAGCGGTGACCTAGTGGTCACCGAGACCCGCGACCAAGTCGCCAAGCTCAACGGGCGCTTGGTCCAGCTTCAACGGAGCGGTGACCTAGTGGTCACCGAGACCGGTCGGGCAGCTATCCGACGATTGCAGAGGTGGGGCTGCTTCAACGGAGCGGTGACCTAGTGGTCACCGAGACGCAGGTCGCGCCATCGCGCATGACGCTCGCCAGCGTCACGCTTCAACGGAGCGGTGACCTAGTGGTCACCGAGACGCGGCGCGAAACACCGGCAGCCTCGCGGAGCACGTGCTTCAACGGAGCGGTGACCTAGTGGTCACCGAGACGCGGGAGAGGGGCCGGCTTGCCGCCTCCGTGGAGCGGTGGCTTCAACGGAGCGGTGACCTAGTGGTCACCGAGACGCGTCCCTGGTCCGGGACCAAGTGAAAACGGTCAGGGTGCTTCAACGGAGCGGTGACCTAGTGGTCACCGAGACCCGCCGCTGCCTGACGAACCCAAGACAGCGACTTCCGGCTTCAACGGAGCGGTGACCTAGTGGTCACCGAGACCCGGTTCGATATGCGTAGAGCGCCAGCGGGTCCGAGCTTCAACGGAGCGGTGACCTAGTGGTCACCGAGACCACGCGAGACGGAGAACCGAGACATCCGCTGTATCTGCGGCTTCAACGGAGCGGTGACCTAGTGGTCACCGAGACTACGTCAGTAACTAACCCTCGCGCCTTGTGGAAATTGCTTCAACGGAGCGGTGACCTAGTGGTCACCGAGACGGGTCCGAGTCGTCCAGCACCAGCGGCCCGATGGCGTGCGCTTCAACGGAGCGGTGACCTAGTGGTCACCGAGACTCCATTTCGCGAGGACAAGTTCCCCGGCTATCTCGCGGCTTCAACGGAGCGGTGACCTAGTGGTCACCGAGACCCTCGAGCGCCTTGCTGGACTCGTACCGGCACCCCGAGAGCTTCAACGGAGCGGTGACCTAGTGGTCACCGAGACGAGGAGAAGGCGCGCCTGATCGAGCGGATCCCCACCTGGCTTCAACGGAGCGGTGACCTAGTGGTCACCGAGACCCTCGCTCAAGCACCTCGGCCTGGGTCAATTTCACGAGCTTCAACGGAGCGGTGACCTAGTGGTCACCGAGACAAGGTCGGGGTGGTACACGGCGACCTCGACCAGGAGGTGCTTCAACGGAGCGGTGACCTAGTGGTCACCGAGACCTAAATCGAAGAGGTGCTGTCGCAGCATAGTAGTCTGCTTCAACGGAGCGGTGACCTAGTGGTCACCGAGACCCAGCGTGCAGGCCCGTATCCCCCGGGCCCTCGGGGCGCTTCAACGGAGCGGTGACCTAGTGGTCACCGAGACGTACCTCGCCTCGTCGTCGCTCCCACTCGCCTTCCCGCTTCAACGGAGCGGTGACCTAGTGGTCACCGAGACCCATCTCGCCTTGGCCGGCGGGCGACGAGAGGTGGGGCTTCAACGGAGCGGTGACCTAGTGGTCACCGAGACATGACGGCAGGTTCACGCTGGAGGCCGGCGAGGTCATGCTTCAACGGAGCGGTGACCTAGTGGTCACCGAGACGTGCCAACCTCCGTCATCCCAGGTGTAGTGCTGCATGGCTTCAACGGAGCGGTGACCTAGTGGTCACCGAGACCCCCTGCAGCCGGCAGCGAAGAGAAGGCTGGCCTCGCTTCAACGGAGCGGTGACCTAGTGGTCACCGAGACAGCGGCAGCCGCCGCAGCGCCTGCCCCCGTCGCTCCCGCTTCAACGGAGCGGTGACCTAGTGGTCACCGAGACTGAAATGGCTGACCCACAACGACGCCAACGCGCTGGCTTCAACGGAGCGGTGACCTAGTGGTCACCGAGACTTGGCCACGGCCAGCATCGCCTTGGTCGCGCCGAGGCTCGCTTCAACGGAGCGGTGACCTAGTGGTCACCGAGACTCAGCCATGGGCCACCTCCGGAGCGGCATCGGCCGGCGCGCTTCAACGGAGCGGTGACCTAGTGGTCACCGAGACAACAGCGAGCACGTGCGAGTTTGAACGACGCTCGTCGCGCTTCAACGGAGCGGTGACCTAGTGGTCACCGAGACTCGAGCTCCACGCCTAACGCGCGGGCGAGCGGCAGGCTTCAACGGAGCGGTGACCTAGTGGTCACCGAGACCTACTGACCGAGTTCCGGGAGACCGCCGGCCTCACGCTTCAACGGAGCGGTGACCTAGTGGTCACCGAGACCAGGGACGTGGCAGCCATCCTTGAAGAGTACGGGATGCTTCAACGGAGCGGTGACCTAGTGGTCACCGAGACCCTGGTCTCCCGCCGCCCGGCTAGACCGGCCATCCTCGCTTCAACGGAGCGGTGACCTAGTGGTCACCGAGACGCGTCCTGCTCCGTCTTCGACGTGAGGATCTCGGAGCCGCTTCAACGGAGCGGTGACCTAGTGGTCACCGAGACCGACTGTCCGGCCTCGGTGAGCGAGAAGATGCGCCGCTTCAACGGAGCGGTGACCTAGTGGTCACCGAGACAAGTTCCAGGATTCGCGCCCGGTCCAAAACGTGATGCTTCAACGGAGCGGTGACCTAGTGGTCACCGAGACTCTGCTGTTCGACGCCGCCGGGGTTGAGGTGATCGTGCTTCAACGGAGCGGTGACCTAGTGGTCACCGAGACTCGCGGCGGCGACGCCGGGGGAGACATGGGCCAGCGCTTCAACGGAGCGGTGACCTAGTGGTCACCGAGACCGGCGATCGCGGCGGGGTAGTCGGCGACGTTCTCCAGCTTCAACGGAGCGGTGACCTAGTGGTCACCGAGACTAGTCCGGGTGGTCGCGGCCAGGGATGCGGGCCCAGGGCTTCAACGGAGCGGTGACCTAGTGGTCACCGAGACAGATCGGGCCGCCGTACTACAGCGTCGCGGTGCAGTTGCTTCAACGGAGCGGTGACCTAGTGGTCACCGAGACAATGCACGGCGGAGATTTTCCAACGCGAATCGAATCCGCTTCAACGGAGCGGTGACCTAGTGGTCACCGAGACGATTTGACCTGGATTGATTTCGGGTTTCCGCCATCTTCGCTTCAACGGAGCGGTGACCTAGTGGTCACCGAGACCTGCCCTCACCTGCCGGACACGGTCTGCCCGCTGACGGCTTCAACGGAGCGGTGACCTAGTGGTCACCGAGACAGCTCGCTACGTGTAAGCGTGCCTTCCCGCTCAACTCTGGCTTCAACGGAGCGGTGACCTAGTGGTCACCGAGACGTGATCGCTAGGATGTTTAGAAGCTCCCCATCCCCGCTTCAACGGAGCGGTGACCTAGTGGTCACCGAGACTTGGACCGCACGAACAGGTGCTTGCCGCGGAGGGCGCTTCAACGGAGCGGTGACCTAGTGGTCACCGAGACACAATTGTCATTCACTGTGCGGCCACCAGGGCGCACCAGCTTCAACGGAGCGGTGACCTAGTGGTCACCGAGACTACGGAAGCTTCAACGGAGCGGTGACCTAGTGGTCACCGAGACTCTCGGTCTCGCGGTTGAATACGGCGGCGTACCCATCGCTTCAACGGAGCGGTGACCTAGTGGTCACCGAGACTCCTGGTTCTCTCGTCGAAGATCTCGGGTCTCTAGCTGCTTCAACGGAGCGGTGACCTAGTGGTCACCGAGACCCCGCCCGCCGGAAGGCGTGTGATTCCGGCGGGTTGGGTTGGGGCTAGCGAGAGGCCTTGGAAATTGACGAATGTGGATGTCGTGTCCATAGGACTACTCTGGTGCTTCAGCAACGGTTCGTCAACTACTTGGATCTATGGAGGATTCGCGATGCGAGCGCCTACGGGCGCTCTTGCGGCTCCGCGGCGCTCGATCAGCGAATCCCCGAAAGGGGAGTATCTGGTTGTCAGAGAACCAGGCGATCTCAGATCACGACGGCCTGTCGCTCGATTACCTCGTATGGCCTTCCGAGTGCCTCGATTGCGGTTTGGCCGCGGCCCTCCTCGGGGCCGATATCTGCGAACAAGACCTGGTCGGCGTTTTGGTTCATCACGGGGACGAGCGCGGCTTTGAGGCGGATGAGCTCGCGCCCGTTGAGATCGCATCGAAAGACAGAGAGCTGAACGTGGTCGCCAAAGCGCTTCATGACCTTGAATACCTTCCGGAGACGGTCGGGATCGCTGATGTCGTAGGTTACCAGATAGGAGGTTCGCATGGGCTACCTCGTCGTGAAGGACGGATACGTAGGGATCTCGCCGAGGAGGAAGCGGCCGAGCAGGCGGGCCTGGACCTCGAGGACGCGGCGGTAGCTGATCCGATAATCGAAGACCGGGTGAGTGACGAGCTGATCCATTCTACGTTCGTAGGCCTGGACCACCCTCTTTCTGGCGGGATCCTTGATGGAGACGCCGAGCTGGGTTCGGACGAAGTCGGTGGCAGTGACGATCCCGGTGTTGATGGCGGTGAGGACGACCGAGTCAGCGATCAAGGGTCGGAACTCCTCCATGAGGTCGAGGGCGAGGGAGGGCCTGCCATAGCGAGGTTGATGGTAGAAGCCGAGGAAGGGCTCGAAGCCGACGGAACCGACGGTGTTGGTCCAATCCTTCGTGAGGAGCGCGTAGGTGAAGGAGAGGAGCGAGTTGACGGGGTCGAGGGGTGGCCGCCGGTTTCGGCCATCGAAGTTCATCTCGAAGTCGGTGGCGTCATCGGGGGTCGACGGCTTGAGCATCCCTCCGAAGGCAGAGAAGTAGAGACGCGCCGCGCTTCCTTCCAGGCCCAAGAGGGCAGCAAGGTCGTTGGCTTCCATCGCCGACTGCTTCAGCTCGTCCATCCCCTCGAGGACGGCACGGGGCGCTTCCGGATGGTTGCGGCGAAGGAGCGTCCGAGAGTTCGCGACCTTCGCGGTGACGAACCGCTTAGCGAGGGCGAGGCAGACCCCGGGCATATCGGCGCTGCGATACTGCGCACGACGCAGCTCCACGTTCTTGTGATGGGCCCCGTCGAGGCGGCCGTAGAACCATCCTCCGAAGCTGAAGAAACTAAGCGGCACCTTCTTGGTCGCGAGCTCCCGCATGGCGGGTGTGGTCACGGAGACGTTGCCCATGATGTTCACCTGCGAGACCTCACCCAGCCGGATCTCTTGGATCTTCTTGCCGTCGGTGCCTCGCACGCAGAGGACCTCATTGGAGATCCCGAGCTTGGCTCCCTGGGTCTGGAGATAGACCGGGACGGCGTCGTCACGAGCAGGCTGGAGGAGGCGGACCTCGTCGAGCTCGGCGGTCAGGAAGCGGACTTCGTCGGGGAGGCAGATGCCGTTGAGAGAGCAGCCTGCGCACTTTGGGCTGCCGTGGAGTGGGGGCGGGATCTCGCCAGCCAGCGCGCTGGCTCGCGCGTCCCAGATTGCATTGAGGGTCCGTGTCACGAGCTCTTGATCGATCGGCACCTCGATCTTCTCTCGAGTGGTTCGGAAGTAGACGAAGCCACGCGACACGGAGTAGCCGTTCTCACGGAGGGCCAGGGCCTGGGCGCAGACCTGCACGCGCTCAGGATCCCAGACGCCGCCGGGGACAGGGGCCGGACTTCCACGCTTATATTCGACCGGCGAGACCTCTCCCCCCTCCCCTTCCACCAAATCGATTTTTGCGGAGACACCCAGGATCGGCGCGGAGATCGAGACGGAGCGGGCGGAGAACGGCGCCTCGTCTTCCGGCTCGGCGATCCTCCCTCCCTTCTTGTCCACGCGGCGGTGAACGAAGCGTCCATCCTCGGTGTGTGCGTTGTCCGCCCACTCTCCCTGGACCCACTCCAGATAGAAGAGACGGGGGCAATAGACGAACTCGTTGATCATTCGGACGGGGATCAGCTCGGGAACATCAGACATGAGACCTCCAACGAAAGCACAATGAGCGACCCTGTTTGCGAGGACGGGGGTCGGCACCGGGTTCGATCGTGAAGATGCTGATCCTCGCTGCGCACCTCCACCGAATACAGGGACGCCGGAGCAAGCGAAGTCCTGACAGCTCATGCGCGAAAACCCGTGAACGGTCATCGATCCAACACTAAAAGTGTTGGCACCTTGCATTTTCAAGGAACATGGGGTCCGGCGAGCGCGGTGCGAGCATCTGGGGTGGAGACTTCGAACCAGCGGAGGCTTGGCAACGACGGCCTCTGGCGTGCATCCAACCCTCCAATTTCGGAGGTTGGAGATGGCCCGGACGAGCGACGTGAACGCCCTAGAGCGCAAGCATGTGGTGGTGATTGGAGGAGGCTTTGCCGGGCTGACGGCCGCCCGGGAGCTGGCGGACCAGCCCGAGGTGCGGGTGACGCTGATCGACAAGCGGAACCACCACCTCTTTCAGCCGCTGCTCTATCAGGTGGCGACCGCTGGGCTGAATCCGTCGAATATCGCGGTGCCGATCCGAGCGCAGTTTGCGGGGAATGAAAACGTCGCGGTGCACCTGGGGGCGGTGGAGCGGGTGGACCTGGCTCGGAAGGTGGTGGCGGTGGGCGGCTTGGAGCTGCCCTTCGACTACCTGGTGATGGCGTCGGGGGCGCAGCATAGCTACTTCGGGAATCCCCAGTGGGAGGAGCGGGCGCCGGGACTGAAGACGTTGGAGCAGGCGACGGAGATCCGCCGGCGGATCTTGGGGGCGTTCGAGGCGGCGGAGAATGAGTTCGACGAGGAGAGGCAGCGGGAGCTGCTCACCTTCGTGGTGGTCGGGGCGGGGCCGACTGGGGTGGAGCTCGCCGGGGCGATCGCGGAGATCAGCCGTACGGTGTTGGTGAAGGACTTCCGGCGGATCAACCCGGCGTCGGCGCGGGTGGTGTTGGTGGAGGCGGGGCCGCGGGTGCTGCCAGCCTTCGCGGAGAAGCTCTCGGCGCGGGCGGAGCGGGATCTGGGGGAGCTCGGGGTCGAGGTCCGGACCTCGAGCCGGGTGGAGGAGATCGGCGACGACGGCGTGCGGCTGAGCGACGGCTCGATCCGGGCGGGGAGCGTCTTTTGGGCGGCGGGGGTGCAGGCCTCCCGCCTCGGGAAGACGCTGGACGTCGCGCTGGATCGCGCGGGGCGGGTGAAGGTGGAGCCGGACCTCTCCATCCCCGATCATCCGAGCGCCTTCGCGGTGGGCGACTTCGCCCACGTGGACCTCGGCGGCGGGCGGCTGCTGCCGGGGGTGGCGCCGGCGGCGATCCAGACGGGAAAGGCGGCGGCGCAGAACATCCTGGCCTCGATCCGCGGCAAACCTCGGACGCCGTTCGGGTACAAGGACAAGGGGCAGATGGCGACGATCGGCAAGAGCCGGGCGGTGGCGACGGTCGGCCGTCTCGACCTCACCGGCCGGCTCGCCTGGCTGGCCTGGCTGCTGGTGCACGTACTTCAGCTCGTCGGCTTCCGGAACCGGGCGACCGTCTTCGCCGAGTGGGTGTGGAGCTACGTTTTCGCCAAGCGGGGCGCCCGGCTGATCACCACCACGAGGTGGCAGCTCGATCCCTGAACCTCGTCAAGGCCGATCCGGCAGCTCTCGTCGGGGCGAAGGGAGGAGGACGCCTGGAGCGCCCCTGAATGACGGCGCCTATCGACCCTGCCACCTTCCCCGGGAGGAACCGCTTGAAACAGCTCGGGCGAACCGGCATCTCATGGCACTCCCTCATGGAACAAGGAAGGTGAAGAGAATGCTGAAGCTCTACGGAATGCCCGGTGCCTGCTCGCTCGCCCCTCACATCGCGTTGGAGGAGGCGGGGATCCCCTACGAGTTCCACCTGGTCCGCAAGACGGAGCCGTCCTTCGACGAGGTGCGGAAGCTGAACCCGATGGGGCAGGTGCCGGTGATGGTCTTCGACGACGGTACGGTGCTGACCCAGAACGCGGCGATGCTCGCCTGGATCGCGGCGCAGGCGCCGGCCGCCGCGCTGCTGCCGAAGGAGGGCACGCTGGAGCGCGCACGGGCTGACGAGTGGATCGCCTTCCTGGGCACGACGGTGCATCCTTCCTACACGCCCATCTTCAACCAAGCCAACGCCGTCTCCGATCCGGCCCACTTCGACGACGCCCGAAAGGTCGCCATCGAGAGGCTGCAGCGCGGCCTGGCTATCGCCGAGGCGCGGCTGGGCAGCGGCCCCTGGGCCCTCGGTGAAAAGTTCTCCGCGGTGGACCCCTACCTCTACGTCTTCTTCTCCTGGGTAGCGCCGGTGGCCAAACTCGACCGCGCGCCCTACCCCAACCTGCTCCGCCACGCCGACGCGCTCAAGGCCCGACCGGCAGCGCAGCGCGCCTTCGCAGCCGAAGGTATCGGACAGAAAAAGTGAGCGCGCCCCCACCGACTCCGATCGGATCCCAGGCGTCTCGGCGTCCGTGAAGTGTCACCTCGCGCGAATGAGCGACGTCATCGGTCGGTCGTTCGCGATCGCTTCAGGCACGACCGGTCTCAGTCGAGGTTGAGCCAGTAGGTGGCTTCGGGGGCCATGGCTTCGAAGAGGAGCGCGTTCTCGCTCGCCGCTTCGAGGCGCTCGGCTGGGCCGGCGAGGATGGCAGTGGGTGCCGGGGCGCTCTCGAGCCACGACCAGCCGTCGGCGGCGAAGAAGGCCTGCCGGGCATCGCCGATCAGGCCGAGGATGATGCCGCCGGCAGGCTGATAGAGGTTGGAGGTCGAGGCGCTCTCGAGATCGACCTCGATCAGGCTGAGGCCTGCTTGGGTCGGACTGTTGAAGAAGAGCCGGCTTCCCTCGAGATGCCAGGGCTCGACGGTGGCGATCCTCGGGAGGATGGGCCGGGCATCGAAGCCATCCAGGATGGTGACGGCGGAGGAGGCGGTTCGATCGTCGCGATCGTGGAAGACGAGATCCCGATCGCCGGCGGTGTGGAGCTGATCTACGTGGGTGGCCAGGAGGTGGGAGCTCCCGTCCTCGTCGATCACCAGCAGATCGTAGCCGGGCTGCCTATCGACTTCGAAGGTGAGCAGGCCACGGTGGGGCCGGATGGCCGCCTTCACTTCGGCGTCGTCGACGATCCAGACGGGCGCGCCCACCTCGGGGATGCGCAGGAGCCCCTCGGCCGAGGTGATCAGCAGCCCGTTGGCGTAGGGATGGAGCGCGCTTCTGCCGCTGAGGAGCTGCTGCTGGCTCCCGTCGGCCAGGTCGAAGAGGAGGCCGCCGACATAGACGCGGCTGCTCGCGCCGACGCGCCTGGTGGAGATCTGCGACGGAGAGAAGGGGCCCGCCGAGCTTGGTCCGCTCAACGAGCAGAGGTAGGCGTGGCCGGTGGCGGTGAGCCAGAGGCTGCGATCGACCTCGACCTCAGCGATGATCGGATCGGTGATCCCGCAGGCACGTACGATGGGTGCCATGCCGGATGCGCCGCGCTTGCCATGGTAGGCCACCGCACCCCCGAGGCGGATGGCGACGCCTCCCTCGCTGCCCCACTTGGCCTGAATGTGGGGGATTGCGGAGGCGCCGACCTGCGTGGAGAGGCCGGTGCCGAGATCGTGCAGAAAGTGGAGACAGCTGCCGTCGGCGCAGGGGTAGCCACAGGCAACGAGGGGCTCGATGGGCGAGCCGGAGCAGCCCTCAGGGTGGTTGGGGAGGGGCAGGATGGTGCCGGCTCCAAAGTCGAGGAGATAGGACGGCGACGGATCGGCGCAGCGCGCGAGGAAGAGGGGCGCGATCGTGCCGGAGGCCACGCCGCCGACCCACTCCACCTCCGCCTCCGCGCAGTCGATCGTCAAGATGAGCGAGGCAGACCAGGGTTGCCGGATGTGGAGGAGTCCTGTGGAGTCTCTCCACGTCAACGCGCCCCAACCAGAGAAGACCGGCTCCTCGGCGTCCAGCGAGAGGATCTCGACGCTCTCTCCGTCGTAGAGCCGTAGCGCGTGGGGGGCGGGACCGTCCAGGCATGCGATCATCGATCCCGCGCTGATGGGATCGCCCTGACGAGCCGCGCAGACCACGCCGGTGGCAGGTGGCTCGCTGGTGATCCAATGAACCGGTTCCCCTTCGCCTTCGCTGGCGATCATCGTGGTGAGTCCGAGAAAAGAGGCATGCACGCCCTGCACGAGGAGACTGACGGCGCCGCTTCGATTGTCCAGAACCCCGACCGAGGAGAGGCCGGTGTCGGAATCGTAATCGTAGACGAAGAGGAGCGAGGCGGCGTCGACAGGCCAGCGCGCGTCATGGAATTGAGGGGTGATCACGGACTCGGTGAAGCCCTCGAAGCCGGTCCAGACGAGATCCTGGGAGAAGCCCACGGGCTCCGCGGAGCCCATGGACGCGAAGCCGGCGAGGTCGGGGCCGAGGACAACCTGCCTGCTCACCCGCCCTACCCGGCCGTTGAAGTCGACCACCACCTTGGCGCTTCCACCCTGGTCGAGACGGATGTCGAGGAGACGCAGGCCACGCTCTTCGTCGACGGTCTTCTCGACCGAGACCCTGCTGCCGGAGCTGGGCAGCATGTGGAAGTCGAGAGCGGCCTCGCCGGCGCGGAGGGAGTAGAGCTCGCCGTTGGCGCCGACCAGGACGGTGAGTCCACGATCGGAGACGAGGCTGGCGTAAGCGGAGCCGGGGATCTCGAGGAGGCTGCCGTCGGCGAGGTCGAGGCGGTAAAGGGCGTCGACGCCCTGGAGGGTGGCATAGCGCGCCTGGTCATCGACCGAGATGGCAGCGAGGGGTACATCCGCGACCTCCTGGAGCTCGTCGCTGGCGGCGTCGTAGAGGTAGGTGGCGGGATCGCGCTGGAAGGTGATCAGCGCCTTGTCCAATGATGGAAAGAGGCGGCTGCTGGCGACGAGATCGTTGGCGAGCCTTCTGGCTGGCCCGAGGACGACATCGACCTGATTGTGCCCCGGGTGCACGGTCACGCCGGCGAGGGTGAGAGCGGGGAGTCGGTCGTCCGTGAAGGTGAAGGAGTAAAGTCCGAGGGGAACGCCTTCGAAGGCCCAGCTCCCGTTGGCCGAGGTGACGGTCTCGAAGCCCGGCTTGCCGTCGATCCCTACGACGATGCCGCCATGGGCGTTGGCCGGAGCGTGCATGCGGCGGGCGACGCCGCTGACCTCGGCCTCGATGGTGCCTGGCTCGAGCTCGAAGTTCAGCTCGGTGGAGAGTCCCGCCTCGACGACCACCTCTGGGGCGACGGAGGGGAGCCAACCCTCCAATCCGGCCCGCACCTCGTAGGTGCCGGGTGGGATCCCCGCGATGGAGTAGTTGCCAGCGGCATCCGTGGTGGCGCGGAGGTCCAGCTCACCCAAGAGGATGTCGATCCCCTCCAAGGGGAGGCCTTCCGCCGCGGAGCTCACCCGGCCATGAACCGCTCCTGGCTGGGGCAGCGGGATCATCTCCAGGTCGACGGAGGTATCACGCCCTTCGGCGACCACGACCTCGACGTCGAGGTCCTCGTACCCTGGCTGACGGGCATGAAGTACACGGAGCCCCGCCTCGACGTCGCCGATCTGGAACGATCCGTCGGACGAGGTGGTCGAGATCAGGGTCGAGTCATCCAGGCTGACCCGGATCCCTCCGTGATCGACGGCGTCGCGGAGCAGGATCGTCCCAACGATGGCGGAGGGTCGCTCGACGTCGGCAGGCGCGAGGATGATCGCCGCGACCTCGGTGGTCCTGCCTGCGACGACCTCCACCTCCAGGCCCCCGCGGGTCACGTAGCCCTCGGCCTCTGCCTCCAGCTGGTAGGAGCCTGGAGTGAGCGCCGGGATCTCAAACGGCCCGATCCCCTCGAGGGAGGCGGCGACCGAGCCATCCAACTCGATCAGGCTGACGATCGGGACGCCGCCCGGTCCTCCATGGGCGAGAGAGACGAAACCCGAGATCGCCCCCAGAGAGCATCCGCCCGACGGATCGAGGTAGACGGCTTCGCAGCTCGGCCTGGGAGACTCGTCCTTCTTCGAGCAGGCGGTTGCGGCGAGCGCCAAACCGACCCAAATCGCGATCTTCGTCGATCTCATCGTCCCTCCTGAGGCAGGAGGGGACAGGATCAGCCAAAGATGATCGACGCGCAACCGATCCGCTGTGGATCAGCAAGGGGCGTGACGGATCGAGCTCGCTGAGACGGAGCCAATCCCTATCCTCGCCAACGTCCGCGCGACTCCTTCTTCGTTCGCCTCTTGTCCGCTCAGCTACCGCGCTTTCGCTCTCCGATGTGGGCTTTGAGGTAGCGGCCGGTGAGCTCTCGGCCGACGAGCGGCTGGGCGAGCTCCCCAGCCGCCACCAGCCGCTCGAGATCGACGCCGTGTCGCACGCCGAGGCCGTCGAGCATGTAGACCAGATCCTCGGTGGCCAGGTTGCCGGAGGCGCCGGGGGCGTAGGGGCAACCGCCCAGCCCGCCGACGCTCGCGTCGAAGGTGGTGATCCCGTAGGCGAGGCCCACCAGAGCGTTGGCGAGGGCGGTCCCCCGGGTGTCGTGAAAATGGAGGGCCAGCTTCGGGAGCGGGAGGGTCTCGGTCATCAGCCGGAGGATGGTCTCGGTCTGGCCCGGCGTACCGACGCCGATCGTATCGCCCAGGGAGACCTGGTAGCAGCCCATCTCCAGGAGCTTCGAGGCGATCTCCCGGCTGCGCAGCGGATCGACGTAGCCTTCGTAGGGACAGCCCCACACCGTGGAGACGTAGCCGCGCACCCGCATGCCGGCATCGAGGGCCGGGCCGACCACCTGCTCGAACGCCTCGAAGGTCTCGGCGATGGTCTTGTTGATGTTCTTCTTGTTGTGGGTCTCGGAGGCCGAGAGGAAGACGGCCACCTCGGGGATCTTGGCGGCGATGGCGCCCTCGAGGCCCTTGGCGTTGGGGACCAGCGCGGACCACGTGACGCCGGGGCGCGTTCCCACCCTGGACGCGACCTCGAGGGAGTCGGCCAGCGGCGGGATCCACTTGGGCGAGACGAAGGAGGTGATCTCGATCCGTCGGAGACCGGCGTCGGCCAGCGCGCCGATGAGACGGAGCTTGCCCTCGGTAGGGACCACTGCCTTCTCATTCTGCAGGCCGTCCCTGGGGCCGACCTCGTAGATCGAGACCTCCGCTGGAAGCGGACGCCCGAAGAGGGTCGGCGGAGAGGCTGGTTTCGGCGTGCTCATCGCGGCGCCCTCCTGACGCTACGGGCGCACGCACCTGCCGGCCTCGGAGCGCATCCACCCGCTCCCTTCGCCATGCGGGCGCTGGTGCGCCTCCGGTTCACGCCGCCTCGGAGCGATGGCGGACGTTCTGATTCACCCAGCCGATCACCTGCTCGGTGGTCGTCCCCGGGAGGAAGACCTCCCGCACACCAAGTTTGCGGAGCGCGACGATGTCGTCCTGCGGAATGATGCCCCCCAGGAAGACGGAGATGTCGCCGGCCCCCTGCGCCTCGAGGAGCTCGAGGATGTCGGGGGCCAGGGTCATGTGGGCGCCGGACATGATCGAGAGCCCGATCCCGTCGACGTCCTCCTGGATGGCGGTCGCGACGATCATCTCCGGGGTCTGGTGGAGGCCGGTGTAGATCACCTCGAAGCCGCCGTCACGCAGGGCGCGTGCGATGATCTTCGCACCCCGGTCGTGGCCGTCGAGGCCCGGCTTGGCGACGAGGATCCGAATCTTTCGTGCTGCCATTGCTTTGTTCTCCTGCCAGGGGGCCCGAGGGCCCTCGAGCGTTTAGAAGCGGCCTACCTCGCGGTAGGTGCCGAAGACCTTGCGGAAGACGTCGCAGACCTCGCCTAGCGTCGCGTAGGCGCGGACGGCGTCCAGGACGGAGGGCATGAGGTTGGTGCCGTCCTCGGCGGCCTTCTCCACGGCGGCGAGGGCGGCGGCGTGGGCGGTGGCATCGCGCTTGGCCCGGACCTCCTCGAGGCGGGCGATCTGGTCGTGGACCAGGGCGTCGTCGATCTTGAGCAGGTCGATGGGGGTCTCTCGGTCGGAGCGGAAGGCGTTGACGCCGACGATGAGGCGCTCCTTGCTCTCGACCTCCTTCTGGTAGCGGAAGGCGGACTCGGCGATCTCCTTCTGAGGATAGCCCTCCTCCACTGCACGAACGATGCCGCCCATATCGCGGATGCGATCGATGTACTCCATCGCCCGCGTCTCCATCTCGTCGGTGAGGTACTCGATGTAGTAGGAGCCGCCCAGCGGATCGACGACTCGATCGGCGCCGGACTCGTTGGCGATGAGCTGCTGGGTCCGCAGAGCGATGGTGACGGCCTCCTCGGTAGGGAGCGCGTAGGTCTCGTCCAGCGAGTTGGTGTGAAGGGATTGGGTGCCGCCACAGACGGCGGCGAAGGCCTGGAGGGCCACCCGGACCACGTTGTTGTAGGGCTGCTGCGCGGTGAGGGAGACGCCGGCGGTCTGGG
>JBEBXK010000009.1:0-125130 GCA_040391605.1 Vulgatibacter incomptus | reverse complement strand
GGGCGCCGCGCCCGCCGCTGCAGCACCCGCGGGGCTGACCAGCCTGGGCTCGAAGGGCGCCGCGCCCGCCGCTGCTGCACCCACGGGGCTGACCAGCCTGGGCTCGAAGGGCGCCGCGCCCGCCGCTGCAGCACCCGCGGGGCTGACCAGCCTGGGCTCGAAGAGCGCGCCTGCCGCTGCCGCGCCCGCGGGGCTGACGGGCCTGGGATCCACCGCCCCTGCGGCGCCGGCTGCCGCTCCGGCGGCGCCGGCCCCGAGGAGGTCGGGGATCGCCATCGACACCACCGCGGCCGATCGGATCAAGAAGCTCCTCGCCGGTCGAGGGACGCCGGCGTCCGGGCTGCGGATCCGGGTGCGAGGGGGAGGCTGCACCGGCCTCACCTACGATATGGAGTTCGCCGAGGAGGCCAAGGAGCGGGATCGCGTCTTCGCAGACCATGGCGTGAGCATCTTCGTGGATCCCAAGAGCTACATCTTCCTCATCGGGACCGTCCTCACCTACCAGGCGGGCCTGCTGGAGTCGGGATTCAAGCTGGAGAACCCCAACGCGAAGAAGTCCTGCGGCTGCGGCGACTCCTTCAGCGTCTGATCGGCGCCCATGCGGCACCTCCCGAAAAGGGGCATAGACCCAGTGGCCGATCACTTTGAAATCCTGGGCCTCCCCAGGAGCTTTCGCGTGGACGCGAAGCGCCTGGAGGAGCGCCACCGCGAGCTGACCCGCTTGCTCCACCCCGATCGCCACGCGGCGGCAGGCGCGGCGGCGAGGCGGCTCGCCCTCGAGAAGATGATCGAGGTCAACGACGCCTGGAGGGTCCTCAAGGATCCGTCGCGGCGGGCCGCCTGGCTCCTGCGCGAGGGCGGCATCGATCTCGGCGAGACCGGCGCCCAGGGCGCCTCGAGATACTTGCCCCCCGGCTTTCTCCTTGAAGTGATGGAGCATCGGGAGGCCTTCGATGAAGCCCGCGCCGCAAAGGATCAGGCAGCGGTGGACAAGCTCGCGGCGTCCATCCGCCAGGAGCGCGCCCAGACCCTGGAGGATCTGGGGGCGGCATTCGATCGCGACGACTACGAGGAGGCGGCCCGCCGCCTCTCGGTGCTTCGATACCAAGACCGCTTCCTCGGCGAGGTGAGGGCCTACGAGGACGCGATGTTCGAGGAGACACATGGCTGAATCCGGCCTCTTGCAGATCCGCGATCCTTCCAAGCCCTACGGCAAGCCGGTGGGGATCGATCTCGGCACCACCAACTCCCTGGTCGCCTACGTCGACCAGGAAGGGCGTGCCCACACCCTCCCCGTGGATGCGGAGGGCCAGAAGCTGCTGCCATCGGTGGTCCACTACACCGAGGACGGCTCCACCATGGTGGGCCGGCAGGGCCGGGAGAAGCTCGCCACCCATCCCCACGAGACCATCTCGTCGGTGAAGCGCTTCATGGGCAAGGGCCCCGACGATCCGGAGACCCGCAAGCTGGGCCACCTCCGCTTCCGCGCGGCGCCCGGCGACGCCATCGTCCGCTTCGACGTGGGGTCGAAGATCGTCTCACCGGTCGAGGTCTCCTCCGAGATCCTGAAGACCCTGCGCCGCAAGGCCGAGGCGATCCTCGACACCCAGGTGGGCGCCGCGGTGATCACCGTCCCCGCCTACTTCGACGACGCCCAGCGCCAGGCCACCAAGGACGCCGGCAGGCTGGCGGGCCTGGAGGTGCTGCGGCTCCTCAACGAGCCCACCGCCGCCGCCGTGGCCTACGGCCTCGATCGGAGGGCCAGAGGCACCTTCGCGGTCTACGACCTGGGGGGCGGCACCTTCGACGTGTCGATCCTGGAGCTGGTCGAGGGTGTCTTCGAGGTGAAGAGCACCACCGGCGACTCGGCGCTGGGGGGCGACGACTTCGATCGCGCCCTGGCTCAGGTCCTCCTCGATCAGCTCTCCGACGCGCTGGGCCGGGATCTCTCCCTCGATCCCTTCGCCATCCAGGCGGCGATGGCCGCGGCCCGCGCCGCCAAGCATGAGCTCACCGAGCGAGAGAGCGCCGTCGCGGTGATCGCGTTGCCGGAGCGTACGGTGGAGGTCGAGATCAGCCGTCCGCAGTTCGAGTCGCTGATCGCGTCGCTGGTGCAGCGGACCGCCGTCGCTTGCCGGCGCGCCCTCCAGGACGCGGAGATCGACGCCTCCCAGATTGACGGCGTGGTGCTGGTGGGCGGCTCGACCCGCCTGCCGCTGGTGCGGCGCTTCGTCTCCGAGATCTTCGGCGGCAAGCAGCCCCTGGGCGACATCGATCCCGACCAGGTGGTGGCGATGGGGGCGGCGATCCAGGCGGAGAACCTGGGCGGCGTGCCCCGCGACGATCTCCTCCTCCTCGACGTGATCCCCCTCTCGCTCGGGGTGGAGACCATGGGCGGCGTGGTGGAGAAGATCATCCACCGCAACTCCACCATCCCCACGTCGGCGGCGCAGATCTTCACCACCTACGCCGACGGCCAGACGGGGATGGACATCCACGTGCTCCAGGGAGAGCGCGAGTTGGTGCAGGATTGCCGCTCGCTGGCGCGCTTCCAACTCCAGGGGATCCCGCCGATGGCCGCCAACATGGGCCGGGTCCAGGTCACCTTCGCCGTCGACGCCGACGGGATCCTCGAGGTCTCGGCCAAGGAGCTCACCACCGGTGTGGAGCAGTCGGTGGTGGTGCAGCCCTCCCACGGCCTCACCGACGAGGAGGTCGAGGACATGCTGATCGCGTCCCTGGACCACGCGGAGGAGGACGTGGCCGTGCGCTTCGTCGTCGAGGCACGGGTGGAGGCGGAGCGGGTGATGAACGATCTCCATAAGGCGCAGGCCGCGGATCCCGCCCTCCTCGAAGAGGGGGAGCGGGAGACGATCGACGAGGCGGAGCGGGCGCTGCGGGCGGCGATGGAGTCCACCGATCACGATCGGATCAACCTGGCGATCACGGATCTCGACCAGGCCTCCTCGGGCTTTGCCCGGCGGCGGATGGAGCGGGCCATCCGGGAGGCGCTGTCGGGTCACGCCGTCGAGGAGTTCGAGTAAAAGACATGCCCAAGATCACCTTCGTCAACTGGGGCGTCACCGTCGAGGTGAAGCCCGGCACCACCATCCTGGAAGCCGCGGAGCAGGCGGAGTCACAGGGTGTGAAGATGGGCCACGTCTGCGGCGGCGTCTGCGCCTGCTCCACCTGCCATTGTTATGTGAAGGAGGGTCTCACTTCGCTGGAGGATCCTTCGGAGGCGGAGGAGGACATCCTCGACAAGGCCTTCGACGTGAAGCCCACCTCGCGCCTCGGCTGCCAGTCGGAGGTCGGCGCCACGGACCTGGTGGTGGAGGTCAGCGAGGAGTCCCTGCAGGCCTGGTACGACGAACACCCCAACGAGCGGCGCGCCGCCGAGGAGCGAGGCGAGCTATGATCTGGACCGACGTTCGAGACATCGCCATCGAGCTCAGCGAGAGGCATCCGGAGGTGAAGCCCCTCTCGGTGCGCTTCACGGATCTCCACCGATGGGTGATGGAGCTGCCGGGCTTCGAGGGCAAGCCCGACGGCAGCAACGAGAAGATCCTGGAAGCCATCCAGATGGCCTGGCTCGACGAGGTCGAGGATTGAGTTCGTGAAGCAGTCACGAACTCTGCGAGCCGGAGGCGAGCGAACGCCAGGAAGGGCCGTAGCGCGCAGCGCGCGTGAAAAAACCGCCCCCTTCGTGTGCGAGGGCGGTTTTTTCACAGGCTCTAGCGAGGCGGCGCAGCTCCCCACGCTGAGCCGATCGCACAGAGACGCCCACACCCCAACGACCGCATCGCGATGAGCGCCGAAGACGACTCCATGGACTGGCGGGACGAGCTCCTCGATGACGACGACTGGCCCACACCCCTCGGCAGCGGAGGGAGCCTCGTCTGCCGCTGCCACGCCGTAGAGGAGCAGGAGATCGAGGCCTTGATCGCGGAGGGCGCAGACCTCCCCGAGATCGCCCGCCGCACCGGCGCGACCACCGCCTGCTCGGGCTGCCGCCGCTCCATCGAGGCGATGCTCGCCTCCCGTGGGTAGCCGATCGCCCACCCTCCCATCGCCCATGCAAGCGCCGGTTGGCTCCTCCTGCCCGACGGCCCAAGTCCTTCAGCGATTTGCCATCGATCCGACTTGACTGGAGGCGAGGCTGCCAGTAGAACCGCCGCCGATTCGCCCAGGTGGTGGAATTGGTAGACACGCTAGATTCAGGGTCTAGTGGCGGCAACGCTGTGGAGGTTCGAGTCCTCTCCTGGGCACCAAAGCTGGCAGCCGACGAGGCTCCAAAAAGACGAAGGGCCGGACGCTGACGCAGCGTGCCGGCCCTTTTCTTTTGCGCCGGGGCCACCGTCAGGGGGCCGCGGTGCCGCCACCCCCGAGGAAGAGCTCGACCGGCAGATCTTCGTGGGCGACGCCGGGGGCGATGACCCGCTCGGTGGGGGCGGTGCCGGCGACGAACGCGGTGAGCTCGACATCGGCGGGCAGGGCGTCCTCGGCGGCGAGGAGGCCGGTGCCCGGATCGATCGCGGCGACCTCCACGCCCTCGGGCATGGGGAAGTCGCGGATCGGCAGGCCCCCATGTCCCGCCTTCATCACGTCGACCCAGGCCGCGAGGGCGGTGCGTCCGCCGGTCTCGCCACGACCCAGCGGCTTCGGATCGTCGAAGCCGGTCCAGGAGACCGCCACGAGATCGGGGGTGTAGCCGACGAACCAGGCGTCGCGCCCGTCGCTGGTGGTGCCCGTCTTTCCCGCGGTCGGGCGGCCCAGGACGTTCGCGCCCCTGCCGGTGCCCTCGGTGACCACGGCCTGCAGGAGGCGGGTGAGGACGTAGCTGATCGCTGGGGAGATCGCCGGGGTGGGGGAGGAGCTGGCCTCCTCGAGGACCGTGCCGTCCCGATCGATCACCCGCTCGATCATCACCGGCGAGGAGCGCATGCCGCCGCTGGCCAGGGTGGCCATGGCGTTGGCGAGCTCCAGCGGCGTGATCTCTCCGGTGCCGAGGGCCAGGGTCATATTCGCCGGGAGCTCGCTGCGGATCCCTGAGCGCCTGGCGAAGTCGATCACCGGATCCACGCCCAGCTCGGAGATGAGCCGGACCGCCACCGTGTTCTTGGAGCGGGCCAGGGCGCGGCGCAGGGTCATGTTCCCTTCGAAGGCGTTGCGCTCGTAGTTCTGCGGCTTCCACTCCTTGCCCGTCCACGGATCGCGGAAGGTCTCCGGGACGTCGGCCACCACGCTCGCCGGCGTCCAGCGGCCGCTCTCCAGGGCGGCGCCGAAGACGAAGGGCTTGAACGCGGAGCCCGGCTGCCGCCTGGCCTGGGTGGCGCGGTTGAAGGAGCTCTGGCCGAAGTCCCAGCCGCCCACCAGGGCGCGGACCCTTCGTGTGCTTGGGTCGAGCACCACCAGCGCACCCTGGACCTCAGGCTCCTGCACCAGCTTCAGCTCGACCTTGGCGCCCTGGATCGAGGCGATCTCCACTTGCACCAGCTCGCCCCTGGCGAAGAGCTTGTCGGGTTTCTTGCCGGTCCATCCCACATCCTTGGCGGAGATCGTGCCGAGGGGACCGCCCATCCA
The DNA here is from genome assembly GCA_040391605.1 of Vulgatibacter incomptus. Classification (GTDB taxonomy): domain Bacteria; phylum Myxococcota; class Myxococcia; order Myxococcales; family Vulgatibacteraceae; genus Vulgatibacter; species Vulgatibacter incomptus_A. Next base: position 119,547 of record JBEBXK010000009.1, on the reverse strand, counting down.
CACCTCGGCGGCGCTCGCCGAGCGACCCTCGATGGCGCCTTGGAGGACGAGGCCCTTTCGCGCCTCATGAACCTTGGCGTCGGCGAGATCGACCAGGAGGATGGGAGTGGGATCACCGGTCGAGCTCCCGTCTCCTACCGCCGCTGCGCGAGCGGCCTCTGCCGCCGCCTTCATCGCGGGATCGATCGTCCCCCTGGCGCCTCGCCAGCCGCGTCGGCGATCGTAGGCGAGGAGTCCGCCCCGCAGGGCGTCATCGGCGGCGCGCTGCAGCGCGGGATCCATGGCGAGCTCCACCCGAAGACCGCCCGTCAGCGTCTTCTCCACGCCGTACCGTTCGAAGAGGTAGCGTCGGATCTCCTCGGTATAATACGGACCCGGCGCGGGATCGGGGCGCGACGCGAGGCGGATCGGCGCGGCCACCTCCCGCTCGTGCTCCGCCCGGGTGATCCAGCCGTTGTCCAGCATCTGTCCCAGCACGTAGAGCTGCCGCCTCTTGGCTGCGTCGGGGTGTCGCAGCGGCGTGAGCCTCGTAGGGGATTGCGGGATCCCCGCGAGGAGCGATGCCTCACCGAGAGTGAGGGCCTTCGCAGGCTTGGCGAAGTAGTGGCGCGCCGCCTCCTCCACGCCGTAGCGGGCGTGGCCGAAGTTGATCTGCGTGAGGTAGAGGTAGAGGATCTCGTCCTTGCTGAAGTTCTTCTCGAGCTGCCGCGCGAGGATCGCCTCCTTCAGCTTACGGGTGTAGGTCTGCTCGGGCGTCAGCAGGAACGTCTTGACCACCTGCTGGGTGATGGTGGAGGCGCCGCCGCGGATCCTGCCGGCGCTGACGTTCCTTACCATCGTCCGCGCGATCCCGAGGTAGTCCAATCCTTCATGCTGGTAGAAGTGCGAGTCCTCCGCCGCGAGGATCGCGCGCTTCATCACCTCGGGGATCTCGGCGGGGGGGATCGCGGTGCGCCGCTCCTCGAAGAACTCCGCCACCAGCGAACCGTCGGAGGCGAAGACCTTGGTGCTCTCCATGGGCCGGTAGTCCACGAGCTGGTCGAGGCGGGGCAGATCCTGGATCAGGAGCAGGAGGTAGACGCCACCCCCCAAGCCGACGATGAGGCCGCAGGCCAGGAGCGCGAGGACGAGGCGGGTCAAGGAGCGTCGGCGCTTCTTGCGGGGACGGACGGGGCGTCTTCTTCGCGTGGTGGACATCTGGCCTTCCATGGTAGTCTGCCCCGCGAATTGCACCAAGCTCCGAGCATCGTCGGATCGGCGGGTAGACGAGAGTCGATGTACTACGAGGAAAACAGGTGGGTAAACACGGCATCGGGGGCATTGGGGACGAAGCCCGACTTCGCTTTCGATGGTGGGTCGGCCACCGCACGACAGGGCCGGCTGACTAGCATCTTTTTTAATTCTATGAGAAGTTGTACCTCAGTTCGTCCGGTCGCGGGGATGGTCCGTCGGCAGGGCGACATGGCGCAAGTCACTGGCTCGCTAAGGAAATCCAGGAGCTTGCGCCGATGGATCTGGTGATTGACAACGGCCCCGGCGTCGCCTAGAACGCCTGAAAATTCGGAGGTTGAACCGATGACGTCTCGCTTCCTGCTCGCGATTGGTACCCTGATGCTGATCGGCCTCCTGGCCGGCTGCTCCTCCAAGTATCCGAAGTGCTCGGATGATGGTGACTGCAACACCGACGGACACTCCGGTGTCTGTGTCAACGGACTCTGCGAAGAGTGTGGCACCGACTCGGACTGCCAGTCCGGCTTCAAGTGCGAGTCGCAGACGGGTGGCGGCAACCGCTGCGTCCCCGCCGCGGAGTGCTACTCGAACCGCGACTGCAGCGGCGGCAAGGTCTGCGAGTCGGGTTCCTGCGTGGCCTGCGACGGCGACGCACAGTGTGGCGCGAACATGTATTGCAACGCTGGCGCCTGTGAGCCCAAGGCCGAGTGTGCCGTGGACGAGGACTGCCGCGCGGGCAACAACTGCATCGAGGGGAGCTGCGTCGCCGTCGGTCCTGCCTGTCAGCAGAACCCGGTGCGCTTCGGCTTCAACGAGTACTCCCTCTCGCCGGACGCCCGCATGGCGCTGCAGACCCTCGCCACCTGCCTCAACAAGGAAGCGGCGAACGCCACCGTGACCCTCGAGGGCCATTGTGACGAGCGCGGCACCGAGGAGTACAACATGACCCTCGGCGAGAAGCGCGCGGTGGCCGTGAAGAAGTACCTGGGCAACCTCGGCGTCTCCTCCTCTCGCCTCCGGACCGTCAGCTACGGAAAGGAGCGCCCGGCCGAGTACGGCTCCAGCGAGGCCGCCTGGGCCGCCAACCGCCGGGTCGAGTTCACGCTGGCCCGGTAGGAACCTTGAGGCTCCTCCCCACCGTTCATGTGTTCCTCGCGGCCGTCTGCCTCTCGGCGACGGCCGCGTGCTATCCGATCTGGTTGGGCAACTCGCTCTCCGATCGGGTGGACACGATGGACAACGCGGTCCGCGACGATCGCGCCCATGCAGACGACGCGCGACGGGATCTCTCGGATCGGCTGGAGAAGCTGGGCGAGACCCTGGAGCGCATCACCACCTCGGCGAGTCGCACCACCGCCGAGGTGGCGGCCTCCACCGACGACATGGTCCGTCAGGTCCAGCTCCTCCGAGGCAAGCTCGAGGAGATGACCTACCGCTTCGAGGACGTGGCCCTCCGCTTCGACGCCTTGGAGAAGCGGGTGGCGGCCCTCGGCGGCGAGGAGGCCTTGCGCAAGCTGGAGACGAAGCAGAGCCTCCGCTCCGTGGACCGGCCCACCGACAAGCAGAAGTACTTCGACCTGGCCAAGAGCCATTTCGACCGCTCCGACTTCGTGGCGGCCCGGACGCTCTTCGGGGAGCTGATCGAGAAGTGGAAGTTCGATGATCTGGCGCCGCGGGCGCAGCTCCTCATCGGCGACAGCTACTTCGCTGAGAAGCAATACCGGCCGGCGGTCTACGAGTACCAGAAGATCCGTGAGGTCTGGCCCACCAGCCGCTACCTGCCGGACGCCCTCTACAAGTTGGGACTCTCCTTCCTCGAGCTGGGGTTACAGGCCGAGGCGACGACCTTCCTGGAGGAGGCGGCCAAGTTTCCCGCGCAGCAGGCGGGGAAGGATGCCAGGGCCAAGCTGGTCCAGCTCCGCAAGAAGAAATAGCGAAAGGACGATCGGATGCGCGCCTCCTGGCTTCTCTCTGCCGCCTTGTTGATGGCGGCGTGCAGCTCGCGGGCGCCGGAGCCTGCGGTTCCCGCGCAGCAGGCGACCGGGGCCGCCGAGGCGGCGAAGGAGCCGAAGAAGCTCGCGCCCTTCGCCATCTACGCGATGGGCGACAACCGTGGCGAGATCGAGCCCTGTGGCTGCAGGACGAATCCGAGGGGCGGTCTGTCCCGGCGCGCTCATCTGATCGGCGAGGCGCGTGAGGCGGGGCCCACCCTCCTGCTGGACGCCGGCGACGCTCTCTTCGAACATCCCTTTCGCCGGGGCGAGCGCGATGAGGAGAAGGCGACGCTCCTGCTGGAGTCCATGGCCGGCATGGGGACCGCGGCGATGGCGGTAGGCGATCGCGATCTCACCTTCGGCTACCCTTGGCTGGTGAAGCATGCGGCCGAAGCAGGCCTGCCGCTCCTCTCGGCCAATCTGCGCGCCGAGTCCGGCGAACGTCCCTTCGAGTCGCGCAGGCTCTTCACCGTGGGCGAAGCGAAGGTGGGGGTCTTCGGGATCTTCGGTCAGCAGGAGGGGATGAAGCTCCCCGAGGGACTGCAGCAGGACGAGCCCGCTGTCGTCGCGATCGCCGAGGTCGAAGCGTTGCGCAAGGAGGGTGCGGACCTGGTGGTGGCGCTGGTCCACGGCCCCACCGCGATCGTGCGCGCCATCGCGGAGATCCCCGGTGTGGACATGATCGTCCCCTCCCACGACGGCTCGCTGAGCCATCCTTATCAGCCACGGCCCGGCGGCAGCTGGATCTTCGGAGGCGGCCAGCTCGGCCGTACCCTGACCCGGATCGAGCTGAGGCTCGAAGGCGAGGGGGCGCTGGTGGATGCTGGCGCCGCGGCGAAGCTGGCGGTGGAGCAGCGGGAGCTGCAGGGACGCCTGGAGGAGGCGCGGTCGCGCTTCGCGGTGGTACCGGCCGGTGGCCTGGAGCGCGAGGCGTTCACCGAGATGATCGCCAGGCTCGAGACCCGTCTCGCCCAAGTACAGGGCCGGGTCGCCACCGCCGGCACTTCCGAAGGTCCCCGCTTCGCGGCGGAGTTCATCGATCTCGTCCTCGAGTTGCCGGAAGATCCGACCGTGGCCGGGAAGGTGGCCTCGTTCCAACAGGCTCCGCCCAAGCCCTGATTGGAAGGCCCGGCGAGACTCGCAGCGCGTGGGTCGGCTGGCCTCTCAGCTTGATGTGCGCAGCCGGCGCGGGAGGCGCGACGACTCAGCCGACTTCCAGGTTGGTGGTCGAAGCCGGCGGCGCGGGGGGCGAGGCGCCGACCGTCGAGGAGGTCGCGATCGCGGCGAGCTCCGTCTCCTGCAGCCTGTCGGCCCGCTCCTTGAAGAAGAGGAAGGTGGCCAGCAGGATCGAGGTCACCGGCACCGCGAAGAGCGCGCCAGCGAAGCCGAAGGTGCTCTCGCCGGCGAGGAGAGCGAAGGCGATCAGCGCCGGGTGGATCTTCGCCGAGTCCCCCAGGATCTTCGGGTTGAGCAGGTAGGCCTCCACCGCGTGGATCCCCAGGACCCAGGCCAGGGCGCCGGTGGCGGTGGCGAAGCTCTGGGTGAGACCGACGAGCACAATCGGAATGGTGGAGATGATGGTACCGAAGATCGGGATGAAGGAGAGGACGGTGGCGATCGTGGCCAGGAGCAGCGCGAACTTCACCTTCAGCAGCAGCAGGCCGACGAGGGTCAGCGTGCCGTTGACGAGGCAGATCACGATCTGCCCCCGCACCACACCCGAGAGCTTCACGTCGATGGCGGAGAGGAGGCCGTCGTAGCCGTCACGCCAGCCCCAGGGCACCATGCTGCGGAAGAACGAGCGGGTGGCGTCGGTGTCCAGGAGGAGGAAGGCGGAGGCCATCAGCAGGAAGAAGGTGAAGAAGATCCCGGAGGCCACGCTGGCCACCACCTTCTTCGAGAGCTCCATCAGATCCAGCAGGTGGGCCCCGGCCCAGAGGGAGCCGCTGGCGATGGACTGCCGGATGGCGGCGCCGAGATCGATGTGGACCTTCTGCCCGAAGAGGCCTTCTCCTCCATCCGCGCCGATCACGTTCTCGAGAGAGGGGACGGGGCCTTCCTCGCCGAAGACCACGGGGATCCCATGGGTGGCCAGCCAGGCTTCGGCGGTGCGGGTGTAGCCCGCCACCTTCTCCGGGGTGAGCTCGTTGAGGAAGCCCTTGGCTTCGGCGGTGAGGCGCACGCCCTCGCGGTAGAGCTGGGGCACGGCAGCGATCGAGAAGCCGTAGAGCAAGACGAAGAAGACGGCGTAGAGGCCGAGGATCCCGGCCCACCTCGGCACCGGCCGCCGGCCGATCTTCAGCCCCGCGATCCGGCTGACCAGCGGCTCGAGGACATAGGCGAGGAGGAGCGCCGCGCCGAAGGGGAGGAGCACCCGGCGGAAGACGATCATCGCCGCGAGGAGGGATAGCCAGAGCAGCGCCGCGCGCACGATCACGGCGCGGCTGGGACGTCGGACGCTGCGGGCTTCGCTGGGGGTCGAGTGCACCTCCAGCGTTGTAGGATCCCGGTCCTCGCTGGTCAACCGAAGCTGAATGGCACGCCTTTCCGGCAGTTGACCCTTCGATCGGACGGGCGGTACGGTTCCGGCTGGCTCGCGGCAGGCGTGGGCGAATCTTCACGGGCTATGATGCGGGATCGTGAGAGGTCCGGTTGCGAGGAGGAGGATGAGGCCGCGAGCCCTGCCAAGCTGGCTCTTGCTGTTGTTGGGCCTGGCCGCCTGCCCCGCCGACCCCGCCGCGATCGGCCCGGGTGCCAGCGGGAGCCTCGTCCGCCTCGAGTCCGGGGCGGCGTGCTCCGTGGACGCCGAATGCGAGGTGGGCCTGGTCTGCGACTCCAGCCGAAGGGTCTGCGTCTGCACCTCCGACGCGTCCTGCGTCCTGCCGCTGCTCTGCAACCCCTTCAGTGGACGATGCGTGACGGAGGTCCCCGGCTGCCGGAGCGACCACGACTGCGGCGCCTGGCAGTGGTGCGACCTGGAGACCCGTGTCTGTCAGTCTCGGGCGTCGTTCTGCGGACCCTGCAGCAGGGATGAGGCCTGTGGCAGCGGCAACCGCTGCATCCTCGGCCAGGGCAGCCGAGGCTTCTGTGGCAGGTCCTGTGGCTCCGACTCCCATTGCCCCGAACACACCCGCTGCATCGAGGGCCAATGCATCCCCGACACGAGCTGCGCCGCCCTCGTCCCCTGTACCCCGGACTCCCTCCAACCCTGCCAGAGCACCGCCGACTGCACGGAGGGTCGCGATCAGCTCTGCGAAGCCAGCGTCGGCCAATGTGTGGCGAGGCAGTCGGGCTGCGCCCCGGGCAAGGCCTGCAATCCGCTGCGCGAATGCGTGCCGAGCTGCCTGAGCGACGCGAACTGCGATGCCAACGAGCGCTGCCTCAACGCGCTCTGCCGGCGGGTGGAGTTCTGCACGAGGGATGAGAGCTGCTCAGAGGATAAGGTCTGCCGGTTAAGCGCAGACGGTAGGGGAGAGTGCATCCCGTCCTGTATGAAGACGGCCGACTGCCCACTCGGCCAGCTCTGCACCCTGGAGGATGGGCGGCGCGCCTGTCGCGAGGGCTGCGCTGAGGACAAGGATTGTGCGCCTGTCGAGCGCTGCGATCCGTCGAGCCGGCGCTGTGTCGGTGGCGGCGCGATCTGCCAGGCGACGGATCTCTGCGGCCCCTGTGAGACCTGCCGGGATGGGAGCTGCGTCTTCAGCTTCGACGAGAACTTCCCGGATCGGCGATACTGCGCCCCATGTGAGACCGACGGAAGCGACGCCGACTGTGGCCTCGGCGGCTTCTGCATCGAGGGCCGCTGTGCCCCGCCCTGCCCGGAGGCGGGATGCCCGAGAGGATTCTTTTGTAAGAGGCTGATCGGTGAAGGTGGCGTCATCGCCAGAGGCTGCTACCCCAACGACGGAATTTGCGATACGGAGTGCATGTGAGAACGAACCTTGGTGGACGAAGCCTGTGGATCCTGGGATTGGCGATGGCGCTGGCAGCGGGGGCGATCGCCTGCGGCGAAGACAAGGGGGGAGGTGGCCCCAAAGACGAGGATAAGCCCGATCCCTTCGAGGAATGCCGCAGCGAAGACGGCGTGGTGGATTGCTCCAACCCGCTCTGTGACGCGGCGCCGGAGTGCAACCTCGAGTGTGCGGCCCAGGTCCCGACCTGCGAAGCCGCCATCACCGGGAGCATCGATCGGATCTGTGTCGACGGGAGCTGCCAGGCGGCGGGACCTCGAGACGAAGAGGGCGCCCTGGTCCGGGGGTGCCTGAACGTCGGCCATACCTTCGATCGAAACGTCCACGTACCCAACCTGCGCTCCTATGTGCTCAGCGTGCACCACGGCATCAGGCCCGACGGGAAGAAGCTGAGCTGCGAAGACCTCCTCGGCGCGAGCGACGCCGACGATCCCAGCCTCTCCAACGTCTTGGCGCGCTCCGTGGAGAACGTGAAGGCGGAGAATGGAGACATCGTCAAGGTGCCCATCAACCGGGTCCCTCTCCATGAGAAGGGCCGGACGCTGCTGGTGCTCACCCGCTTCTTCAACAGCACCAAGAATCCGGAGACCAACGCGCCTCGTGGCAACGTCGCCGCCAAGAGCTGCTTCGGTGACGTGGAGGTCGTCGAGGGCCTCACGGATATTACGGGTTGCCCCGATGACGGCGCCCACACCTACGATGTGGAGGTCTCCCCGGGCTGCAACGTGATCAACGACACCTGCACCGATGGCAAGCAGTGCATCCAGGCAGCGGGGATCTGCCGCTACGTCTGCGAGGAGCGATGCGGGGCTGCTGGCGTCTGCAGGCCTCTGTCGGCGGGTCAGCCCCCCGAGTGCCTGAGGAAATGCAACCCCGAGAACCCCGATACCACTCCCTGTGACCCCGGCTTCCGCTGCGACGTCACCGCAGGTGAAGACCCAGCCTGCATGCCGTTCTGAACCGGGTCTGACGACCGGATCCGCCGTCTCTCCTGGCGGCGATCAGCGGGTGCGGACGAAGTGCTCCTGCCAGTTGTGCAGGATCCGCACGCCGTGGTCGCTGATGAGGATGGGCCGCTCCACCTCGTGGACCTCGAGGACTTTTCGGAGGGTCGGCGCGCTGACCTCGGGGTGGAATTGGACGGCGCGGATCGCCGAGCCGGCGGCGAAGGCCTGCCATGCGGAGTGATCGTTGCCGGCGAGGCGGATCGTCCGAGGGACGCTGCGAGGCGGAGGCGTTCCGCTCCCAGGCGCCGGGGGGCCGCGGATCAGCTCGTCGCGGTGGGTGGATTGAACCACCAGCACAGGGGGCAGGCCGGCAAAGAGGGGATCCCGCCTCCCTTCGTCGGTGAGCTCCACTTCGATGGTGCCGAGCTCCCAACCCGCCGGCGATTCGTCGACTCTGCCCCCCAGGGCCTCGCCCAGGAGCTGGTGGCCGAAGCAGACCCCGAGGATCGGCAGCCCCACGCCGGCGGCGTCGAGGGCCCAGCGCGAGAGGCGCGCCATCCAGGGGGCCTCGTCCCGCACCGACGAGGGGGAGCCGGTGACGATCGCGCCGCCCCAGCCAGCGGGGGAGGGCAGCGCCTCACCATCGAAGACCGAGATCGTGGTGCAGCGATCCGCCCCGCCCGGGAGCGCGCGACGGAACCACTCGTCGTAGTCACCTTGGCTGCGGACCACCTCCGGATGGGTGCTGCCCGCCTTGATCAAGAGGAGCCGGGGGAGGGTCACTGTTCTGCTCCGTCGCCGGTGCCTAAGCTACCCACCTGCCTGCCCGTCCGCATGGCGTGGACTGAGAAGGGGGCGAAGATGGCGACCAGGCGAATCCACTCGCGAGCCGCGTCGGGCAGGGTGGTGCGCAAGCCCGCCGCCGCGAAGGGCCCTCCCGCCGCGAAGAGCCGCCCGGTCGCGAAGGGCCGTCCCGCCGCGACGACCGGCACCGTCGGCGAATCGAACCGCCCTGCCGGTGGGGAGCAGCTCGCCGGCGGAGGGCCGAGGCGCCGGGCCGCCGGGCCGAGCGCTCCGCCCGCCGCGAGGATCGGCGGCAGGAGCCGCCTCGCTGCGGAGCTGGGGCTGCCCACCGTCTCCAGGCGCGGGGAGACGAGCGCCGCGTCGCTTTCGGCGCTGAAGCGGGACATGGCCGCGAAGCGGATCGACGTGGCGAAGGTTGGGGTCTTCGACATCGACGGCGTCTTTCGCGGCAAGTACATCTCCCTCGAGAAGCTCTTCTCCGCCGCCAGGAAGGGGATGGGGTTCTGCGACGTGGTCTTCGGCTGGGATTGCGGCGATCGGGTCTACGACAACAGCCGCCTCACCGGCTCGCATACGGGCTACCCCGACGCCATCGCCAGGGTGGACCTCGCGTCGTATCGACCCATCCCCTGGGAGACCGGCGCCGCCGCCTTCGTCCTCGACCTGGAGGACGACGAGGGCAGGCCGCATCCCGCCTCGCCACGCGGCGTCCTCGCCAAGGTGGCCGAGAGGGCCAGGGCTCTGGGTTTCACGCCCAGATTCAGCTACGAGTTCGAGTTCTTCCTCTTTCGAGAGACGCCGGAGAGCGTGAGGCGCAAGGGCTTTCGCAACCTGCGACCGCTCTCGCCGGGGATGTTCGGCTACTCGTGGCTCCGGAGCTCCGAGCACGCCTCCATCGTCCACGATCTCCTGGACGGCTGCCGCGGCTTCGGGATCCCCATCGAGGCCATTCACACCGAGACCGGCCCCGGCGTCTACGAGGTGGCCATCGCCTACGGCGACGTGGTCCAGGCTGCCGACCACGCCGCGCTATTCAAGACCGCCGCCAAGGAGATCTGCGCCCGCCACGGGGTGATGGCCTGCTTCATGGCCAAGTGGAACGAGGCGCTGCCAGGCTGCTCTGGCCACGTCCATCAATCGATGTGGAACCTCGACGGCAGCCGGAACCTCTTCTCCGACCCCAAGGGCGAGGGCGGCGGATCACGGCTCCTGCGCCAGTTTCTCGGAGGCCAGCTCGCGCTGATGCCAGAGCTCACGGCGTTGGTCGCCCCCACGGTGAACTCCTACAAGCGCTACGTCCCCGGCGTGTGGGCGCCGCTCAACGCGAGCTGGGGCTTCGACAATCGGAGCTGCGCCCTGCGGGTGATCGGCAGCGCCGTCGATCCCACCGCCATGCGCATCGAGCATCGCCAGCCGGCCGCGGACTCCAATCCGCACCTGGCCATGGCAGCGCTGCTGGCGGCGGGCCTCCACGGGATCGAGCGAAAGCTGGAGCCCGGCGCGCCGCTTCGAGACGACGCCTCTGCCGACGTCACCCTGCCGCGGCTGCCGCGCACCCTCGAGGAGGCCATCGCGAGGCTGGAGCGAAGCGAGCATGCCCGTGAGCTCCTCGGCGAGGCCTTCGTGGATCATTTCCTGCGCACCCGGGAGTGGGAGGCGCGCCAATACCAGCGGGCCGTGACGAGTTGGGAGCTGGAGCGCTACTTCGAGATCATCTGAGCTCGGCGCCGCCCGCCCCGAGGGGATCGGCCTCTTCGGTGCGCAGCGCCGGGGCAGGAGCGTCGGCTCGAGGTCGACTGAAATCGGCGGGCCGCTTGGAGGCGAGGGCGGCGGCCCAAGCATGAGGAGAGCCAGGAGATGCCCACCTACTTCTCGTTCCCCACCCGGGTCGTCTGGGGTGCGGGCTCGATCCGCAAGCTGGCCGAGGAGCTTCGCCGGGTCGGAGGACTCCACGTCTTCCTCGTCAGCGATCGCGGGGTGATCGAGGCGGGGCTGATGCGCGACGTGGAGGATCTCCTCCAGGAGGCGCAGCTCCCGTACCGGATCTTCTCGGAGGTCCACTCCAACCCCATCGAGTCCGACGTCTGGCGCGGGGTGGCCGCCTATCGGGAGTTCGGGGCGGACGTGATCGTCGCCATGGGCGGCGGCGCGCCCATCGACACCGCTCGGGCGATCCGCCTCGCCGTCGATCATCCCCAGCCGCTGTCGCGCTACGACGACGCCACCGGCGGCGATCGCTTCGTCACCGAGGCCCTCTGCCCGATGATCGCCATTCCCACCACGGCGGGCACCGGCAGCGAGGTCTCGCGCAGCGCGGTGATCTTCCTCGATGACACCAAGCGTAAGACCGTCCTCTTCAGTCCGCGGCTCATGGCCGACTGCGCCATCGTCGATCCCGAGCTCACCGAGGATCTGCCTCCCAGGCCCACCGCGTGGACCGGGATGGACGCCTTCACCCACTGCCTCGAGTCCTTCGTCGCCCTCGGCGATCATCCCGTGGCCGACGCCCTCGCCATTCAAGGGGTCGCGCTGGTGGCCCACGCGCTCCCCCTCGTGATGCGGGATCCCAACGACGGCGCCGCCCGATCGGAGATGATGGCCGCAGCGATGATGGGGGGGATGTCGCTGACCAAGGGCCTCGGCGCCGCTCATGCCATCGCACATGGAGTCGGTGCTGTCGCAGACATACACCACGGCCTGACCAACGCCATCGTCCTCCCGGCGGTCTGTCGCTTCAACCTGGTCCAGGCCCATCCGCGCTTCGCCCGGATCGCCGAGGCGATGGGCGAGGAGCGCGGCGGCCGCTCCGATCGCGAGCTGGCCCAGCTCGCCTGCACCCGCATCGAATCCCTCTGCCGCGAGGTGGGGATCCCCGCGAAGCTCTCCGACGTCGGCGTCGTGCCGAACATGATCCCCGCGATCGTCGAGAAGTCGATCGCCGACGCATCGCACCGCAAGAACCCCCGCCCCTTCCAGGCCGCCGACTGCGAGGCCATCCTCCGCCAGCTCATGTGACCCAGAGCCTGTGAAAAGATCGCCCTTTCACAAGGTGGAGGGCGATCTTTTCACGCGCGCTGCGCGCTACGACTCTTTCTGGCGTTCGCTCGCCTCCGGCTCGCAGAGAGCCTGTGAAAAGATCGCCGTTTCGCACGGAGGAGGGCGATCTCTTCACGCGCGCCGCGCGCTACGGCTCTTTCTGGCGTTCGCTCGCCTCCGGCTCGCAGAGAGCCTGTGAAAAGATCGCCGTTTCGCACGGAGGAGGGCGATCTCTTCACGCGCGCTGCGCGCTACGGCTCTTTCTGGCGTTCGCTCGCCTCCGGCTCGCAGAGCTCGTGGATCTCGTCACGAACGGACGTCGAGGCGGGCGATCTCGGTTTGGAAGATCTGGCGCACGATGGCGATGGCGCAGGCGTAGGTGCTCTCGACGCCGAAGTAGGAGAGGCTCTTGGAGAGCAGGCTCTGGCGCCGGGAGTAGGGGGTGTCCGAGGCGTAGTGGAGGATGCCCAGATCGAAGGGCATGGCGTGGGTGAGGTGGACGATCTGATCGGTGGGATGGCGGTTGGGGTTGAGGAGCTCGTAGACCGCGGCGAGGTAGGGGCCGGCCTCCATCTCCAGCACGGTGTAGCCCTCTCGATAGAAGGTGCTCATGTACTGGCGGTTCTGGAGGAAGGGCCCCCTGGCGCTGATCATCTTCTGATTGTCGAGCACCGTGCCGAAGTGCATATAAGGCTGGACGTCCGCCGCGTTGAAGCAGTTGTGGAAGAGGAAGGTGTTGCGCGAGTGCTCGTCGTAGGCCACCGACGAGATCATGGCGTCGCCGACCCTGCCGTTGAGGGTCGCCGCCTTGCCCATGACGTAGACGCCACGGATCTCGCCTACCCCCTGGCCCAGGCGAGAGAGATGGTGGTAGGCCGCCATCCCCAGGGGATAGTCGATGTTCAGGATCACGGCGTCGCTATTCGCCAGGCGCTCGAGGCCCCCGATCTGCAGCCTGGGATCGAAGTGCGCCGGGCGGAGCCTGGCCAGATCGATGACCTGCGCCCGCACGTCGATATTGCCCGGGCTCTCGATGTTGAGGATGCCGCTCTCGGCGTCGAAGCGCTGCACCTCGAGGAGACGCCCGCCGTCGTCCTGCTTGTCGTGTATCAGCTCTCTTAGCAGGTAGTATAGGAGGTTGTTGGCGTCGACCGAGCCGTTCTCCGAGAGGGCCTTCTCCAGGATGGGGGCGAGGTTCTCGGGGTTCTTTGTCCGGGTGAAGTCGAGGATCTCCTCCTGGTGGGTGAGGGCGTAGCCCCCCAGCAGGTTCGAGAGCGAGTGGGTGTTGGAGGAGACGAAGTAGACGGGGCGCCTCCGGGGCGGCTCGTCCCGGAGATAGCCGTCGTCGATCCCCGACCACCATCTCTGGGATGCACGCTGGTACTGAGAGAAGGAGCCGGCGAGGAGGCGCACCGAGAGGTTGGACGGCCGGCTCGCCACCGCCCGGAGGCTCTCGTCCCAGCATTCGCCGAAGGCGGCGCGCAGGATCTCGAGGCCCTGTCCATCCAGGCCCAAGGCCCGCTGGAGCTCCTCCGGATCTACCTCGACCGGAGAGTGGGACGGCGCCTTGGCCAGGAGGCCGCCGAGGGCGGTCGGGGCCAGGGCGAGGTGCAGCTTGTTCCACTCGATCTGGTAGGCGGTGAGGATGGGCACCAGATCGTCGATGTCGCTGGTGCTGGTGATGAAGGCGGCCAGGGTCTCGCCGCCGTCCCAGCGCAGGGGGCGCCGCCTGCCCCTGGTGCGCACCGTGCTCCAGCCCCGGACTCCGAAGCCCGCGCCCTCGAAGTGCTCATGGGACTGACCCATCACCACCAATCGGATGGAGGTCATGCACGAGGGCAGCCTGGCGGCGCTATAGGCGAAGGCCGCGACATCCGGTCCGACCTCTCGGGCGCCGGAGTGAAGGCTCGATTCACTGTAGGAATGAGACTCCTCGAAGGCCCGCACCCGGACCTCGCCGGTGCTCCGCAGCAGCGAGTAGTAGGTTCGGGTGTAGAGGTCGATCTCGTCGCTGAGGATGCGAGGGGGCTGGCGATCCACGGGCTTCCTTTTCCGGGGAGGACGCCCCGGCTAGCTCTTCGCCATCCGGACCCGATCCTCACTGCGCTCCCGGCAGAAGTTGCAGAGAATCGGCTCGACGTGGGTCTCGTAGGCCTCGCTCCAGGGCGGCCGCATGGAGCATTTGGGATCGATGCAGGTGTGCAGCTCCCAGGTGCGGCCGATCTCGCGGACCGCCCCCTTGGCGAGGCGCTTCCGGAACTCGTCGCTCCCCTCCTCGAGGTCCTTGGGGAAGAGCGCGGTGGTGACCACCGCCCGCTGGCCGTTGAGCTGGGCGTGGCCGAAGGTCGGAGGCCGGCCCATGGGGCCCTCGGGCTGCACGAGGGGGACGTGGGTGAGGTAGAGGAGCTTGTCGTCGGCCACCAGCTTCACCGACTCCGCCTCGAGGAGGAGGAGGTTGGCGTCGTAGGAGCCGTCGGGCAGCTTCGCTTCCTCGGGGAGGGGCAGCTTGCCGGCGCTCTCGCAGCCCGATGCGAAGGCCTGGAAGAGCAGCTTGCAGAGGGCATCGACGTCTCCCTCCTGGAAGGTGTCGAGGGTCACGACCCGGATCACGGCTTCTCCTTAGTTTCGCTTGGGAGGCGTCTTTGCCGAGGTGGCCTTCGCGGCGCTGGCGGTGGACTTCTTCGCGGCGCGGGCCTTCGATGCCGACGCCTTCGCCGCAGGCGCCTTCGCAGCTGCCTTTGTTGCAGGTGCTCTCGCCGCAGCTGCCTTCGTCGCAGGTGCTTTCCCAGCCGCCTTCGTTGCCGGCGCCTTCGCTGTCGGTGCCTTGGCCGCAGCTGTCTTCGCTGCTGGCGCCTTGTTCGCAGCCGTCTTCTCTGCGGGTGCCTTGGCCGCAGCTGCCTTCACCGCCGGCGCCTTGGCCGCAGCTCCCTTCTCTACAGCTGCCTTCGCCGCCGCCGTCTTCTTCGCAGCCGTCGTGGCCTCGGCCTCCTTCGCTGCATCCGACTTCCCGGCCGCCGCCTTCTTCGCCGGAGCCTTGCGAGGCGCTGCCTTCTTCGCCGGAGCCTTCTTGGGAGGCGCGGCTTCTTCCTCCTCGGCCTCCGTGACCTCCTCCGCTTCGCCCTCCTCACCCTCGATAGGTTCTTCCTCTAGGCCGAGATCCTCTTCTTCGAGGCCCTCCTCCAACTCCTCGTCGAGCTCTTCGTCACCGGCGCGGCGGGGCTTGCCCCGGGGGAGCTTGGGCCGCGGGGTGATCACCGCCAGCCGCCGCGGCTTCGAGGCAGGGCGCACGGTCCCCGGCGGCGGGACCAGGGCGAGATCGATGAAGTCCTCCGCGGTGGAGGGCGGGACACCCAGGGAGACCGAGACCTCGGCAACCAGCAGGTGTCGCGCGCTGTCGTAGCGCTCCCGCTCCTTCTGCGGGAGGGGACGCAGATTCGCGAGCCCCTGCAGCGCCTTCACCACCTCGGCCACGCCGAGGATCCCGCCGGCGGCTAGCAGGTCGTCGTGGAGGCGATGGCGCACCTTCCAATCGAGCTCCGGATCCTCGAAGGAGGAGGCGAGCAGATCGAAGACGTCCTCGATCTCTACGCTGTCGGCGACCTTGCGCAGACCGATGGAAGCGACCTTCGACACCGGCACGAGGATCGTCGCGTTGTCCTCCTCTCGCGCCATCGAGATGAACTCGAGGCGCTGTCCGGAGATCTCCTGGGAGCTGAGGCCGAGGATCCTGCAGACGCCCTGCTTCGGATACACGACCCGATCGCCCTCCTTCATTTCGGAGGCGGACTGGATCGAGCCCGCGGCGCTGTCCTCGGAGGGAGTTCCCGTCGTTTCCTGGGTCGGCACGCGGATTTCCCTATCATGGCGCCAGCACGAGGGCAACGAGGATGGCAGCCCCCCTATTGCCCTCGGTTGTCCAGAACTTTACGCAGCGCGCCCGATCGAAGGTGTGTGGAAGTGCCACAAGGACCGCGAACATCAGGTGTTTTCAAAGACGGGACACTTGGGGCGAACCGCCGAATGGGGTAGGGTGGCGCTCTTCCCCTGTACGTGGTGTTGGAGCCGACGATGGAGCTGGGCCGAGTCCTGGTCGTAGACGATGATCTGCTGATCCTTCGGGCCCTGCAGCGGGTGCTCGAGGCCCAGGGCTTCGCCGTCACGGGCCGAAGCAGCCCAGAGGAGGCGCTCGCGGAGCTGCGGTCGGAGCCCGCGAACCTGATCATCTCCGACTACATGATGCCGGGGATGAACGGTGTCGAGTTCCTCACCGAGGCACGTCGGATCTGCCCCGACGCGCCCCGCCTGCTGCTCACCGCCGCGAACGACTTTCGGGTCGCCGCCGACGCGGTGAACTCGGGTGAGGTCTATCGCCTGCTCAGCAAGCCGTGGAACCACGCCGAGCTGATCGGCACGGTGCGCCAGGCCTACGAGGTCGGTGAGCTCAAGCGCCAGCATGCGCGGCTCACGGTCAAGGTGCAGGAGCAGAACGTCGAGCTGCAGCGGATCAACCGGAACCTCGAGGGCCTCGTCCAGGAGCGGACCCGCGATCTTCTCGATGGGATGATCAACGCCCTCGACTACCGCGACATGGAGACCCAATGGCATAGCCGTCGGGTCTCCCTCTACGCCCGTCGCCTCGCCGAGCAGATGGGTCTCTCTTTGGAGGAGTGCAACGAGATCGAGATGGGCTCGCTCCTCCACGACGTCGGCAAGATAGGCGTCCGCGACTCGGTGCTCCTCAAGCCGGGCCCCCTGACCCCCGCCGAGTGGGAGGAGATGCGGGAGCATCCCGCCATCGGCTTCCGCCTCCTTCGGTCGATCGAGTATCTGACCGGCGCGTCGACCATCGTCCTCCAGCATCAGGAGCGATGGGATGGCAAGGGCTACCCCAAGGGTCTCACCGGCGAGGCGATCTCCATCGGCGCACGGATCTTCTCGGTGGTGGACACCCTCGATGCCATCCGCTCGGATCGTCCCTATCGTGCGGGTCAATCGTTCGCCGTGGCCCTCGAAGAGATCAAGCGCTGCGCCGGCACGCAATTCGATCCGGCGGTGGTGGACGCCTTCGCTTCTGTCCCCGAGTCCGGATGGGAGGAGATCCGCTCCAGGGTGGAGCAGATGGCGGTCCAGAGCGCAGCCGATGACGAGGCGGACGGCTTGGGCGTAGTGGGCCGCTTCTGGCAGCGGCGACAGAAGGCCTCGGACTCGGATTGAGGAACTCATGGGCTGACGCGAGCGAAGCGGGGCGGGCGCGCGTCAAAAGAGCCCTTCGCGCGCAGCGCGGGTGATAAAATCGCTTCGGCCTCGTGCGAGGGCGATTTCATCACGGGCAGAGGGAGCGACGAGATGGTGCAGATCTTCATCCCGAAGGAGCGCCGCGCCGGCGAGAGCCGGGTCGCTGCCACACCCGAGACGGTGAAGCGGCTGGCGAAGGGAGGCGGGCAGCCGTGGATCGAGAGCGGCGCAGGCCTGGATGCGCATCTCGCCGACGATGTCTACGAAGCGGCGGGCGCCAGGATCGTGAGCGGGGACGACGGCTGGCGCGGTGCGGGGCTGGTGCTGAAGGTCGGCCCGCTGGAGGAAGGGGAGGCCGAGGCGCTGCGGGAGGGCGCCGCCGTCGTCGGCCTCCTGGCGCCGCATAAGGCCGGCGAGATCCTCGCACGGCTGGCCAGGAAGCGGGTGACGGCGCTGGCCATGGAGCTCGTGCCGCGGATCAGCCGCGCCCAGAAGATGGACGCGCTCTCCTCCCAGGCCAGCGTCGCCGGCTACAAGGCAGTGCTGCTGGCCGCGTCCAGCCTGGGCAAGTACTTTCCGCTGCTGATGACTGCCGCCGGGACCGTCCAGCCGGCGAAGGTCGTGGTGATGGGCGCTGGCGTCGCAGGCCTGCAGGCCATCGCCACGGCGCGGCGCCTCGGCGCCACGGTGGAGGTCTCTGACATCCGCCCCGCCGTGAAGGAGCAGGTCGAGTCGTTGGGCGGCCGCTTCATCGATCTGCCCGTCATGCAGGAGGGCGGCGAGGGGAGCGGCGGCTACGCCAAGGCGGTCTCCGAGGACTTCCTGCGCAAGCAGCAAGAGGTGATCGCGGAGAAGGTGGCGGCGGCCGACGTGGTGATCACCACCGCGCTGGTGCCGGGGCGGCCGGCGCCCCGCCTCCTCACCGCCGAGATGGTCTCCCGGATGAGGCCCGGCGCGGTGATCGTGGATCTCGCGGTGGAGCAGGGCGGCAATTGCGAGCTCTCGGTCCTCGGGCAGGAGGTGGTGCGCAGCGGGGTGCGGATCATCGGCCACGAGAACCTGGCCACCACCCTCGCCGAGGACGCCAGCATGCTCTACGCCCGCAACGTGGCGGAGGTGGCCGCGCTCCTGACCAAGGGCGGCTCGATCGATCTCTCCGACGAGATCGCCCAGGCCATGCTCCTCACCCACGAAGGCGCGGTGGTCTTCGGTGCCGCGGCGGCACGGGGCGCCACCGCTTGAGTGGCACCAGATAGGCAAAGCCGCCGCGGCGCGTGGCCAGGCGGCGGAGAAGACATCGGGATGTAGCTGACGCAAGGGAAACGACAATGACAATGGGGCCTCTGCTGATCGGGTTGTACGTCTTCGTCCTCTCTGTGTTCGTGGGCTTCGAGGTGATCAACAAGGTCCCCCCGACGCTGCACACCCCGCTGATGTCCGGCGCCAACGCGATCTCGGGCATCACCATCGTCGGCGCGCTCTACACCGCCAAGACCGCCGAGATCTCCGTGAGCAACGTCCTCGGCGCGGCAGCCATCGCCCTGGCGATGATCAACGTGGTGGGCGGCTACCTCGTCACCGATCGCATGCTGCGGATGTTCGGGAGGAGGGGATGAGCGATCTCCTGCGCAACAACATCGTCGCGCTGATCTACCTCCTCTCCGCGATCCTCTTCGTCGTCGGCCTCAAGCGCCTGGCTCGGGTCCGCACCGCGAGGCAGGGCAACGCCATCTCGGCAGTGGCGATGCTCCTGGCCGTGGTCGGCACCCTGATCGAGCTGGGCCTCGTCGAGGACTACCGCTGGATCGTCGCTGGGATGATCGCCGGCTCCGCCATCGGCGCGATCATCGCGGTGCGGGTGAAGATGACCTCGATGCCGGAGATGGTGGCGATCCTCAACGGCTTCGGTGGGGCCGCCTCCGCCCTGGTGGTTATCTCGATCTATTGGGTGGACGTGGTGGAGGGCGGCAGCCTCGGCACCGCCGCCTCCCTGATGGGCAGCGCCGAGGCGGTGACGGCCTTCCTCTCGGTGCTCATCGGCGGCGTCACCTTCAGCGGCAGCGCCATCGCCTTCGCCAAGCTGAACGGGAGCCTCCCGGGGCGGCCGATCCTCCTCCCGGGACGGCACATGCTCAGCATCGTCCTCCTCGTGGGCTCGGTGGTCCTGGGGTTGGTCTTCAGCTTCGGCGTCGCCGATCCCGGGCAGGGGGCGTTGGTCGTCTGGGGTCTGCTGGCCTCGAGCCTCGTCCTGGGCGTGCTGCTGGTGGTCCCCATCGGCGGGGCCGATATGCCGGTGGTCGTCTCGCTGCTGAACTCCTACTCGGGCCTCGCAGCCTGTGCCACGGGCTTCGTCATCGGCAACAACCTGCTGATCATCAGCGGCGCCATGGTCGGTGCAGCGGGGATCATCCTCACGAGGATCATGTGCACCGCCATGAACCGCTCGTTGATCTCCGTGGTCATGGGTGGCTTCGGCGGTGAGACCTCGGGGGCCACTGGCTCCGAGGAGTACACCAACACCCGCTCCGCCGGCGCCGAGGAGGCGGCCATGGTGCTCGAGGGGGCCCGCAAGGTGGTGGTGGTGCCGGGCTACGGTCTGGCGGTGGCCCAGGCGCAGCACGCCGTCCGCGAGCTGGGCGAGCTGCTGGAGAAGCGGGGCGCCCAGGTGCTCTACGCCATCCACCCCGTGGCTGGGCGGATGCCGGGGCATATGAACGTCCTCCTCGCCGAGGCCGACATCCCCTACGAGCAGCTCTGGGAGATGGAGCGGATCAACCCGGAGTTCCGCGACACCGACGCGGTGATCGTCCTGGGGGCCAACGACGTCGTGAACCCCGCGGCGCTGAGCAAGACCGATAGCCCGATCTACGGCATGCCGATACTCGAGGTCCACAACGCGAGGACGGTCTTCGTGGTCAAGAGGAGCCTCGGCGCCGGCTACGCGGGCATCAAGAACGAGCTCTTCGAGCACGGGAATACGATGATGGTCTTCGGCGACGCCAAGCAGGTGCTGCAGGAGGTCATCAGCGAGTTGAAGCAGCTCGGCCAGTGAAGGAATCCCGCGGCCAGTGAAGGAATCTCCCCCGCTCACGCGGGAGTGATTCCTTCAGCTCGCGCTCCGCGCGAGAAGGCCTCTTTCGTTTGCTCGCCTCCGGCTCGCCGGGGCTCCGCCCCGCCGTTGACCCGACGCTGGAGTCGACCCGCTCGATCGTCGACCTGCTCGGGCGTTGATCCGCCCCGGCGTTGATCCGCTTCGGCGTTGCTCCGCTTCGGCGTTGCTCCGCTTCGGCGTTGCTCCGCTTCGGCGTCGATCCCCTTCGGCGTCGATCCCCTTCGGCGTCGATCCCCCTCAATCCTGAGCCCCATTTGGGGTGTGTTCTGCCTGATTCCTGAACTCATGTTCCGTGAGTTGGCAGGAAAAAGCGACGTTGGTGGATCGATGGGCCATGAAATTCGCCACTTCGTGGGGGAAAGTGGTAAAAGGTGGATCGAAGCGGATCGGCAAGGATGGAAAGGGGTCGAAGTTGTTTCGCGGGACCTACGAGCACGCGATCGACGCAAAGGGGCGCACCTCGCTCCCTGCGAAGTTCCGTGAGGTCCTGGCGGGCAAGTACGGCGGCGTGGAAGGGCAGACGATGGTGATCGCGCCCAGCCCCGTGGACCCCTGCCTCCGCGCCTATCCGATGCGTGAGTGGGAAG
The DNA here is from genome assembly GCA_040391605.1 of Vulgatibacter incomptus. GTDB lineage: Bacteria > Myxococcota > Myxococcia > Myxococcales > Vulgatibacteraceae > Vulgatibacter > Vulgatibacter incomptus_A. The sequence goes on along the minus strand of JBEBXK010000009.1, from coordinate 98,631 downwards.
CCTTCGAAGAGTCCCTGGCCGGCAAGGGGAACTTCGATCCGAAGCTGACCGCGCTGCTCCGGCTCTTCGTGGGAAGCGCTCACGAGACGCCGGTCGACAAGTTGGGCCGGATGTTGCTGGCACCAAGCCTGAGAGACCACGGCGGCCTGACGAAGGACGTCTCCTTCGTGGGCACGCTGAAGTTCATCGAAGTCTGGGACACGGAACGCTTCCGTCAATGGAAGCTAGAGCAGCGAGAGCAGGCGCAGGATCTCGCCCGCGCGCTAGGAGAGCTGGGACTATGAACAAGATCACCTACGCCAGGATCTCTGGATACGACGCAGCCATCGCCGCAGCCGTGCGGGCCGACGTCCATGTCGTCAGCCGCGGCAGCTCCCTCGACGAGGAAGGCATGATCGCCCTCTGCGACGAGCTGGTCGGCCTGGGCTGCACGGGCCGCCACAACCTGGTCCTCGACCTGGGCGGCGTCGATCACATCGACTACCGCGGCTTCCGGCTCTTGGCCTCCTGCGCGTCCTTCCTCCGGCGCTCCGGCGGCGAGCTGAAGATCTGCAACCTCAGCGAGTACCACCAGGTCCTCTTCCGCGCCTCGGGCCACTATGGCGACTTCGAGTACTTCGCCGACGCCGAGGCCGCCGCCGCCGACTTTGCCCTCGAGGCCAACCTGGCCTAAGAATCTCCGGACAAACTCTGCGCGCATGAGGCGACGCTGAGAAGGGCCCTTCGTGCGCAGCGCATGTGAGAACGCCGCCTCCGCCTTGGACGGGGGGGACTCTCTCGCAGCCTCCATGAGTCCGCGGCGGCGCAGCCCTCGCGCCGAGCCGCAGCGCGCTCTCCACCGAGCGAGGATTTCAACGACGTGCCTCCCCATGTGACGGTCCTCGCCCGCCAGGCGGTCGAGATCCTGGAGGCAGGGCCGGGACGGCGGATCCTGGACGGCACCCTGGGCTACGGCGGCCACAGCGAACGCCTCCTCGAGTCGGGCGCCATCGTCATCGGCGTCGATCGGGATCCCCGGGCGCTGGAATCCTCCACCCGACGCCTCGCCGCCTTTGGCGATCGCTTCCGGGCGGTGGAAGGGAACTTCCGGGATGCGCGCCGAATCCTGGACGAGCTGGGGTTCGACGCCGTCGACGGCGCCCTGGTCGACCTCGGCGTCTCCAGCCCCCAACTCGACGAGGCCGAGCGCGGCTTCTCCTTTCGCGCCGCTGGACCGCTGGACATGCGGATGGGCGAGGACGCCGAGCCCCTCGCCGAGTTCCTCGAGCGGGTGGACGTGCGCGAGCTCAAGCGCGTCATCGCGTCCTTCGGGGAGGAGCGATGGGCCGGCCCTATCGCCAAGGCGATCAAGAACGAGCTCCCCACCATCCACGACACCGCCCGCCTGGCCGAGGTGGTGGGAGCCGCGATCCCGCGGGGTGCGTGGCCCAAGGGGATCCACCCTGCCACCCGCACCTTCCAGGGCCTGCGGATCGCCGTGAACGACGAGCTCGGCGCGCTGCGCGAGTGGCTGGACGCGCTGCCCTCGATCCTCGCCCCCGGCGGACGGGCGGCGGCGATCTCCTTCCACTCCCTCGAGGATCGGATGGTGAAGCGCGCCTTCGTGGATCTGGCGCATCCCTGTCGCTGCCCACCCGGCATGCCCGTCTGCGGCTGTGGCGCGGCTGCGTGGAAGCTGCTCAGCCGCAAGTCCATCACCGCAGACGAGGACGAGCTCCAGGCCAACCCCCGATCGCGCAGCGCCAGGCTGCGCGGGCTGCAGCGGCTATGATCGGCACCACGACGGCGCGTTCGCACCTGGATGAGGCGGGCCGCGAGCCTGATGGGCTTCATGGCCCTCTGCGCAGGACCTCGTCATCTCCGCACGGCGCGACGCTGTCTCTCCGCGGCGCCGGGCTTTGCCCGAGGGAGCGGCGATGAACGAGGCCCGCGTCCCACCTCGTGGCGGAGGACGATCGCCTTCGCTCCCCGATCCGAGGCGTCGCAGGCTCAGGGGCGCCGTCGACACCCGAGGGGTCCTCTCCGACCTCGCGATCTTCGGGCTGATCGGCGCCCTCGCCTCCTTCCACGCGTGGACCCGGATCGAGGGGACCATGGCGGGCTACGAGCTCTCCCGCGCCCAGGCGGAGCATAGCGATCTAGTCCAGGAGCAGAAGTCGCTGCGGCTCGAGCTCGCCACCCGCAAAGGCGCCCGGCGGATCGAGGCCGACGCCAGGGGCCGGCTGGGGATGGTCGAGCCCGCCCCGGATCGGATCTTCCCCCTCCCCGACTCGAATCCGAACGCGCGCCGGCAGGAGCCGAGGCCATGAGCGTGCGATCGCCGCTGGAGCGGGGCGGCATCGGGAGCTGGGAGGGCGCCTCCTGGGTGCGGATCCGCGCCTCGATCCTGGGGCTCCTCCTGGGCGCCGGCCTCTGCCTGGTGCTGGGCCGGGCGGTGCATCTGCAGATCGTGCAGCAGGATCGCCTGGGCACCCTGGCGCGCGATCAATATCTGCGCACGGTCGAGCTGGCGCCCCATCGCGGAGAGATCCTCGATCGCGCCGGCGGCACCCTGGCCTCCTCCGTGGAGGTGGAGTCGATCTTCATCGACCCCGCGCTGATGCCCCAGGATCCGGCCGAGCGCCGCGCGCAGGTCGAGGGGCTGGGCCAGGCGGTGGAGCTCTCCCGCGAGAGGCTGCGTGGCCTGGTGGAGCGGGCGGGCCAGCCTGGAAACCGCTTCGCGTGGGTGCGGCGCAAGGTCAGCCCCGCTACCGCCGCGAAGGTCCGGGCCCTGGGGATCGCAGGCGTCGGCTTCGTGAAGGAGGCGCGGCGCTTCTACCCGCAGCGGGAGTTCGCCTCCCATCTCTTGGGCTTCGTAGGCGCCGACGGCCACGGCCTCGAGGGATTGGAGCGCAGCTTCGACGACGAGCTCCGGGGGCAGGGCGCCCGGGTCGCCGCCCTGCGGGACGCCCGCGGCAACGCGCTGCTCTCGGAGACCTCGGTGCCGGTGATGGAGCGCACCGGCGCCAGCGTCACCCTCACCATCGATCGCGCGATCCAGCTCGCCGCGGAGAAGGCCCTCGCCAAGGCGGTCGAGCGATCCCAGGCGGCCTCCGGATCCGCGGTTGTGTTGGATGCCGACACTGGAGAGATTCTGGCCCTGGCCTCCTACCCGACCTTCAACCCCAACGTGATCCCCGGCGGCGGGGAGCGGGACGCGGTGCGCAACCGCGCGATCACCGACGCCTTCGAGCCCGGCTCCACCATGAAGGTCTTCGTCCTGGCTGGCGCGCTGGAGCGCGAGGCGATCCGCAAGGACGAGCGCTTCGACTGTGAGAACGGCAGGTGGAGGGTGGGGCGGCATACGATCCACGACAGCCATCCCCACGGCGTCCTCACACCTGGCGAGATCCTCCGCGTCTCCTCCAACGTCTGCTCCGGCAAGATCGGGATCGCCATGGGCGGCGACGAGCTGGCGCAGACCTATCGCGACTTCGGCTTCGGCAGCCGGACCGGGATCGAGCTCCCCGGCGAGACCTCGGGGGTGGTCGCGAAGATCCGCGGCGAGATCGGCGTGGTCACCGCCTCCTTCGGCCAGGGGCCGATCACCGCGTCTCCTCTGCAGATCGCGGCGGGCTACGCCGCGCTGGCGAACGGCGGGCGCTGGATGCAGCCCTGGATCGTGCGGTCGATCGAAGAACCCGACGGGACGATCTCCTATCGGGGCGAGGCCCGCGAGGTGCGCCGGGTGGTCTCGGAGGCCACGGCCCGGGAGCTGCGCGGCTGGATGGAGCAGGTGGTGACGAAGGGCGGCACCGGCGAGCTCGCCGCCATCGACGGCTATCGGGTGGGCGGCAAGAGCGGCACGGCGCAGAAGGTCGACGCCGGCACCGGACGCTACGGCAAAGGCCGCCTCGCCTCCTTCGCCGGCTTCGTGCCGGCGGACGCGCCGCGCCTCGCCATCGTGGTCCAGGTCGACGAGCCTGCCGTGGGCAGCGTCTATGGCGGCAGGGTCTCGGCGCCGGTCTTCAAGGAGATCGCGGAGAGCGCCCTGGCCACCCTGGGGATCCCCGCGTCCCGGCCCCTGGCCACCGCCAGGCAAGCGCCGAAGGCGGAGCCCCGTCACGCGCCCGCTCCCATCGTCACCGAGGCGGAAGGGTGGGTGGCGATGGCAGGTGCAGAGGGAGAGGATCAGGTGGTCGTCCCCGACGTCCAGGGTCTCTTCGCCCGTGCGGCGCTGCGCCGGCTGGCCTCCGCCTCCCTGGAGCCGAGGCTCGAAGGATCGGGACAAGTGGCCTCCCAGCGGCCGCCTGCCGGCTCGATCGTGGAGCGGGGAAGTGAGGTGACGATCCGCCTGGAGCCTCTGTGATCGCGCCCCGCCACGGGGTAGAGGATTGAACGAATTGGTGTAGAACCCTGGACGCTCATGCATCTCTCGCAGCTCATCGAAGGGAGCGGATCCCGGCTCCCATCCGGCGCCCCCGATCCATGGATCGAGGCGGTCACGGCGGACTCTCGCGAGGTGGGGAAGGGGACCCTCTTCGTCTGCGTCGAAGGCGCCAGCCACGACGGCCATGACTTCGCCGCCGACGCGCTGGGGCGCGGGGCAGCGGCGGTGATCGCAGCCAGGCCCATGGAGCTGCGGGAGGCCGACGCGCCCGTGCTGTTGGCCGCCGATCCGCGGCTGGCCCTGGCCCATTGTGCGGCGAAGCTCCACGGCCATCCCGACAGGCGCCTCGCGCTGGCCGGGATCACCGGCACCAACGGCAAGACCACCGTCTGCCACCTCCTGGAGTCGATCGCGACGGCGGCGGCGATCCCCGTCGGCGTCATCGGCACGGTGGGCATCCGCTTCGGCGGCCAGGCGATCGCCGCCACCCATACGACCCCGGACGCCGTGGCGCTCTCGAGGACCCTCGCCGGGATGGCCGCCGCCGGCTGCGAGGCCGCGCTCCTCGAGGTCTCCTCCCACGCCCTGAGCCAGGAGCGGGTGGCGGGGCTGCGCTTTCGGGTGGCGGCCTTCACCAACCTCAGCCGCGATCACCTCGACTTCCACGGCGACATGGAGGCTTACTTCAGCGCCAAGGCCCGCCTCTTTCACGAGCGGATGTTGGAAGACGGCCCGTCGACCGCGGTGATCAACGTCGACGATCCCTACGGCAGGCGGTTGGCCGAATCCCTCGCCGATCGGCCGCTGCGGATCTGGCGCTTCTCCGTCGAGGATCCCGCGGCTGCGCGCGTCTCGACCGGCGTGGCGAACGACGCCCCTGACGTCCTTTCCCGCGACGTGGCCGTCGACGCCCCTGGCCTCGTCGCCCGTGACATGGTGCACGACGTCACCGAGATCGTCGCCCGTGACGTGGTGCACGACGCCACCGGGATCCGGGCGAGCCTGCAGACCCCAGCCGGCGTCCTGCATCTGCGCTCGCCGCTGATCGGCGCCCACAACCTGCAGAACCTCGTCACCGCGGCGGGGGTGGCCCTGGCCCTGGGCTGGCCGGCGGAGGCGGTGGAGCGCGGTCTGCGCGACGCCAGGGGGGCGCCGGGGCGCCTCGAGCGGATCGACGGCGGCGGCCTCAGTGTATTTGTCGACTACGCCCACACCGACGACGCGCTGTCTCGTGCCTGCGCCGCCCTGCGGGAGGTGGCCCCCCGCAGGCTCATCGTGGTCTTTGGCTGCGGCGGCGATCGAGACAAGGGCAAGCGGCCGCTGATGGGCGAGGCCGCGGGCCGAGGAGCGGAGTTGGCCATCGTCACCAACGACAACCCGCGCACCGAGGATCCTCACGCGATCCTGGCCGAGATCCAGCCGGGGCTGGAGCGGGCAGGGCGATCGCGCCTCAGCCCTGCCGCCGCCGTCGACGGAGCAGCCGGCTTCGTCGTGGAGCCGGATCGTCGCGCCGCCATCCGCCTCGCCATCGCCTGCGCCCGCCCCGGCGACTTCGTCCTCGTCGCCGGCAAGGGCCACGAAGATCGACAGATCGTGGGCAGCGACAGCCATCACTTCGACGATCGAGAGGAGGTCCGTCGCGCCTTCGCGAGCGCGTGACGAGAGCCCATGCCCCCGACCAACCACGCCATCTTCTGCCTCGCCGACGTGAGGGCCGCCACCGGCGGCGCCATCCGGACGGGCGCCCAGCTCCTGCCCCTGGGCGGCGTCGTCACCGACAGCCGCGCCGCCTCGGAGGGCAACCTCTTCGTCGCCCTCGAGGGCGAGAGCTTCGACGGCCACGCCTTCGTCTCCACGGCCGCCGCAGCCGGCGCCACCGCGGCGGTGGTTCGCCGGGGCTTCGCCCCCGAGCAGCCCCTGCCGCCGGACTTCGGCCTCGTCGAGGTCGATGATCCCCTGGCGGCCCTCGGCGCCCTGGCGCGGGTGCATCGTCGCCGCTTCCCCTCCCTGCGCCTGGGGGCGATCACCGGCAGCAACGGCAAGACCACCACCAAGGAGCTGGCACACGCCGCCTGCTCCGCCGCCTTCGGCCACACCCTCAAGACCGAGGGGAACCTGAACAACGAGATCGGCCTCCCCCTTACGCTCCTGGGCCTGGATCCCTCGCATCGCGCCGCGGTGGTGGAGCTGGGCATGAACCACGCCGGGGAGATCGCGCGCCTCACCTCGGTGTCGGAGCCCACCGCCGGCCTGGTGACCTGTGCACAGGGCGTTCACCTGGAGGGGCTGGGTTCGGTGGAGGCCGTCGCCAAGGCGAAGGGCGAGCTCTTCCACGGCCTGCCCCGGGGCGCCGTCGCGGTGGCCAACCTGGACGATCCCCTCACCCTCAGCGAGGCGCGGGCCTCGGGCCGCCAGCTCCTCACCTTCGGGGCGGGGGAAGGGGCCGACGTCCGCCTCCTCCGGATCGCCTCCCACGATCGCCGGGGCCTCGCCTTCGAGGTCTCCATCCAGGGCGGCGCACCCGCCTTCGTACGGATCCCGCTGGTGGGACTCCATAACGCGCAGAACGCCTGCGCCGCGCTGGCCTTGGGCGTAGCGTTGGGCGGTGCTCCCGAGCGCCTCCTCGAGGGCCTCACCAGCGCCAAGGCCTTCCCCCGCCGCCTCGAGCTGAAGGCTGCGCCTCACGGTGTCGTGGTGCTCGACGACTGCTACAACGGCAACCCCGCCTCCGCCGTCGCCGCCCTGCGCACCGCCCGGGAGCTCGCGGGCGGCGGCAGGCTCGTGGCGGTCCTCGGCGATCTGCGGGAGCTGGGGCGCTTCGAGGCGTCCGGCCACCGCGAGGTGGGGGAGGCAGCGGCGGTGGCCCGGGTCGACGGGCTGATCGCCTTCGGGAGCCGCTCGCTCCATACGGCGTCGGAGGCAGCCGCCCGCGGCGTCGCCGCCGACTCGATCCTCTCCACCGAAGATCCGCAGGAGGCCCTCGCCTGGCTCAGGCGCACCTTGCGCCAAGGAGATCTCGTGCTCTTCAAGGCCAGCCGCGGCACCCGCCTGGAGCGGATCGTCGATCCGCTGGTGAGCGGGGAGGAGGGCTGATGCTCTACCACCTCCTCTTCCCGCTCGCGCATAAGTTCGCGGTCCTCAACGTCTTCCGCTATCCCAGCTTCCGGATCATCGCCGCCGGCATCTTCAGCCTGGTCCTCGGCATGTGGTTGGGGCCGTGGTTCATCCGCGAGCTCAAGAGCCGCCAATACGGCGCCTCCAACGTACGCGAGGACACGCCGGCGCAGCATCAGCGCAAGAGCGGCACCCCCACCATGGGCGGCGGGCTGATCCTCTTCTGCCTCTCGGTCTCGACCCTGCTCTTCGCCGACCTCACCAACCGCTATGTGTGGATGGTGCTGATCGTCACCCTGGGCTACGGCCTGGTGGGCTTCCTCGACGACTACCTCAAGCTCACCAAGCGCAACTCCAAGGGGCTTCCGGGGCGGCTGAAGATGGTCGGCCTCACCGCCATCTTCCTCGCCGCCTTCCTGGGCTTCGGCCTCGACTGGCAGACAGGGGCCCTTCGCTTCGACACCCACCTCGGCTTCCCCTTCGTCTCCACCAAGTACTTCCAGCCGGATCTCGGCTGGCTCTACCTGCCCTTCGCCTGGGTGGTGATCGTGGGGACCTCCAACGCGGTGAACATCACCGACGGCCTGGACGGCCTCGCCATCGGCCCCAGCATCGTCAGCTCGCTCACCTTCCTGATCCTCGCCTACGTCTCCGGCACCGTCATCGCAGGCTTCAACCTCGCCGATTACCTCTTCATCCCGCATATCGCCGGGGGCGAGGAGCTGGCCGTCTTCTGCGCCGCGACGGTGGGGGCCGGCATCGCCTTCCTCTGGTTCAACACCTATCCCGCCAGCGTCTTCATGGGCGACATCGGCGCCCTGGCCCTCGGCGGCGCCCTGGGCACCCTGGCGGTCCTCACCAAGAACGAGCTGGCCTCGGTCATCCTCCACGGCGTCTTCTTCGTGGAGATCGTCTCGGTGATGATCCAGGTCGCCTCCTTCAAGAGCCGCGGCAAGCGGGTCTTCCGGATGGCGCCGATCCACCACCACTTCGAGCTCGGCGGATCGGCCGAGCCGAAGATCATCGTCCGATTCTGGATCGTCTCGATCCTGCTGGCCCTGGTCACCCTGGTCAGCCTCAAGCTGAGGTAGCGCGTCGTGGAGAGCCTGCGGGGCATGAAGGTGCTGGTGGTGGGGCTGGCCCGATCCGGGGTGGCGGCGGCGCGGCTGCTATGCCGCGAGGGCGCCGTGGTCACCGTCACCGATCGCCTTCGGGCGTCCGGGCTCGCCCCTGCGATCGACGCGCTCCTCCCCTCCGGTGTCCGCTTTGAACTCGGCGGTCACGACGAGGCCGCCTTCATCGGCGCAGACCTCATCGTCGTCTCCCCCGGCGTGCCGCTGGCCGGCGCCGAGCTCGTCGCCGCCCGCAGAGCCGGCGTGCCGATCGTGGGCGAGGTCGAGCTGGCGTCCCGCTTCGTGGAAGAGCCCATCGTGGCGATCACCGGCACCAACGGGAAGAGCACCACCACCGCCCTGATCGCCCACCTGCTCACGGCGGCGGGCCAGCGGACCTTCGCCGGCGGCAACCTGGGGACACCGCTCTCGGAGCGGGTGCTGCAGGGCGGCGCCCTCGATCGCTCGGTGATCGAGCTCTCCAGCTTCCAACTCGAGGCGGTGGACGAGCTCCGGGCCCAGGTGGCGGTCCTCACCAACCTCAGCCCCGATCATCTGGATCGCTATCCCGGTCCCGAGGCCTACTACGAGGCGAAGCGCGCGATCTTCCGGGGACAGACCGAGGACGATTACGCCGTGCTCAACGCCGGGGATCCCAAGACCCTGGCCCTCCAGGACGGCGCGCGCTCGTTGCCCCTGACCTTCGGCCACGGCGCGCCCCAGCCCGGGGCGGCGCGGGACGACGGCAGCCGCATCGTGATCCGGCGGCTGCCCGGCGCCGACGGCGGCGAGGAGATCTACGATCGCCTGCCCCTGGCGCTGCGGGGCAGGCATGGCCGCGAGAACGCCATGGCCGCCATCCTCGCAGCTCGCCTCTCCGGCGCGACGCCGGACGCCATCCGCGAGGGCCTCGCGACCTTCGCCGGCCTGCCCCATCGCCTCGAGCTCGTTCGGGAGCTGGACGGCGTCGAGTGGATCAACGACTCCAAGGCCACCAACGTCGACTCGGTGCAGGTGGCCCTCGCCGCCCTGCAGGGGCCGGTGGTCTGGATCGCAGGGGGCCTCGGCAAGGGCGCGCCCTATGCGCCGCTGCGCACCCTCCTCCCCGGTCGGGTGAAGGCGCTCCTCACCATAGGCAGCGACGCCGATCGCCTCGCGGCGGAGCTGGGAGACGTGGTCCCCATCACCCCCTGCGGCAGCCTGGACGAGGCGGTGCGCGTGGCCCGCCAGCTCGCGGCTCCCGGCGATCAGGTGCTGCTCTCTCCGGCCTGCGCCTCCTTCGATCAGTTCAAGAGCTATGAGGCGCGAGGCGACGCCTTCCGCCGATGGGTGGAGGCGATCTCATGAACGTCGCCGCCGAGCCATCCCACCAGCCCGACGCCCCCTCCTACGATCGCCTCCTGCTCTGGGCGGTCCTCGGTCTGATGGTGATCGGCCTCACCATGGTCTACTCCGCCTCGGCGGTGAAGGCGGCCCAGAGCCTCGGCGATCCCTTCTACTTCCTGCGGCGCCAGCTCGCCGCGGCGGCCCTCGGCGTCGGCGGCATGCTCCTGGCCATGAGGCTGGGCTACAAGCGCCTCGAGCCCCTGGCCTATCCGATCCTCCTCCTCTCCCTGATCACCCTGATCCTCGTCCTCGTCCCGGGGATTGGCAGCGTCGCCGGCGGGGCTCGTCGTTGGATCCGCTTCCCCCTGATCAGCTTCCAGCCGGCGGAGCTCGCCAAGCTGGCGTTGGTCCTCTACCTGGGGCGATCCCTCGCCCGGAAGCGGGAGAAGGTCCGCGACTTCTCCATCGGCTTCGTCCCCCACCTCCTGGTGGCAGGCGCGCTGATGCTCCTGGTCCTGGGCCAGCCCGACTTCGGCACCGCGGTCACCCTCGCGATCCTCCTCTTCGTGATGCTCTTCTCCGCCGGCGCCAAGGTCTCGTGGCTGGTGGGCTCGGCGCTCCTCGCGCTGCCGGTGGCCTGGCAGCTCGTCGCCGGCACCGAGTATCGGATGAAGCGGGTCCTCGCCTTCCTGGACCCGTGGAAATACCGGCAGGACATCGGCTATCAGGTCACCGAATCCCTGATGAGCGTGGGCTCCGGGGGCCTCTGGGGCTTGGGGCTCGGCGCCGGCAAGCAGAAGCTCTACTACCTGCCCGAGGCCCACACCGACTTCATCATCGCCGTCATCGGAGAGGAGCTGGGCCTCGTCGGCATCGGCCTGGTCCTCGCGCTCTTCGGCGTGCTGATCTGGCGGGGCATGCGCGCCGCCTTCAACGCCCCTGACGCCTTCGGCGCCTACGTCGCGCTGGGGATCACCTCCCTCCTGGGTCTCCAGGCCATCGGCAATATGCTGGTGGCGATGGGGATGCTCCCCACCAAGGGGCTGGCGCTCCCCTTCCTCTCGTACGGCGGTTCCTCGCTCGTGTTATCCCTCTGTGCGGCGGGCGTGCTCCTCGCCATCTCCAGCGGGACGGGAGGCTTTCTGCGTCCCCATCGGACGGTCCGTCGATGAACTCGGTCGTCATCTCTATGCAGCCTCTCACACGCTCCATCGGCGTCTGCTCGCGTCGCGCTCCTCGGGACGGGCGCCGATGAAGGTGGTGATCGCCGGCGGCGGCACCGGGGGCCACCTCTTTCCCGGCATCGCCCTGGCCGAAGAGGTCGTGACCCGCCACCCCTCCAACGAGGTCCTCTTCGTAGGAACCGCCCGTGGCCTCGAGGCGCGGGTGGTGCCACAGAGCGGCTTTCCACTGGAGCTCATCGAGGTCAGGGGCGTAAAGGGCAAGGGGCTCTTCGGCCTCCTCGCAGGCCTCGCCAGGGTGCCGCGGGCCGTGCTGCAATCGCTGCGGATCCTGCACGAAACCCAGGCCGACGTGGTGGTCGGCGTCGGCGGCTACGCCAGCTTCCCCGTGGTGGTCGCCGCCTTCCTGCGAGGGATCCCCACCGCCATCCAGGAGCAGAACGCGCTCCCCGGCCTGACCAACCGCCTCCTCGGCAGGATCGCCACCTCCGTCTTCGTCGCCTTCGACGAGGCCATGCGCTTCTTTCCTGCGGCGAAGACCCAGAACGTGGGCAACCCCATCCGCAAGGCGCTGATGGAGAACTTTCTCCGCCCCCAGGGGCGGCAGGAGCGCTTCGGCATCCTGATCTTCGGCGGCTCGCAAGGGGCCCATGCGATCAACGTCGCCGCCACCGAGGCCCTCGAGCGCCTCGCGCCCCTGCGGGATCAGCTCCACATCCTCCACCAGACCGGCGCCGCCGATCGGGAGGCGACCCAGCGGGCCTACGACGAGGCCGGCTTCCAGGCCGAGGTGGTGGAGTTCATCGACGATATGTCGCGGGCCTACGCCTCCACCCGCCTCGTGATCTGCCGCGCCGGCGCCACCACCCTGGCCGAGCTCACGATCTGCAAGAAGGCGGCGATCCTGATCCCCTTCCCCCACGCCGCCGACAATCACCAGGAGGTCAACGCCCGCTCTCTGGTGGAGAAGGGCGCGGCGCTGATGATCCGGCAGCCGGACCTCAGCGGCGAGCGCCTCGCGGACGAGGTCGGTGGGCTGATCGCCGATCCGGATCGCCTGCGTCGGATGGAGCGGGCCGCGGGCCTCCTGGGCAGGCCCGAGGCGGCGAAGGAGATCGCCGATCACTGCGTGCGGATGGTCTACCGCGGCAAGGAGCAGGGCGCGGGCTGAACGCCAGGAGCGCCCGCCGTGCCCACGAAGTCGAGCCGATCGCCTCCGCCTCGAGCGGCCGATCGTTTCATCGGCTCGGAAGAAGAGAGTCACCTCCCTCATCAGGGGACGATAGAAGCGGAGAAGAGGCAGTGTTTCGAGGAAAGCGACCGACCATTCACTTCGTGGGCATCGGCGGGATCGGGATGAGCGGCATCGCCGAGGTCCTCCTGAACCTGGGCTATCCGGTCAAGGGCTCCGACCTCCGCAGCGGCGAGCTCACCCGCAGGCTCGAGTCCCTCGGCGCCACCATCGCCGAGGGCCATCGGGCCGAGAACGTCGGGGACGCCGACGTGGTGGTGATCTCGTCGGCGGTGCGCGCCACCAACCCCGAGGTCGTCGAGGCCCGCCACCGGGCCATCCCGGTGATCCCCCGGGCCGAGATGCTGGCCGAGCTCATGCGCCTGAAGGTCGGCATCGCCGTCGCCGGCTCCCACGGCAAGACCACCACCACCTCGATGATCGCCCACCTCCTCGCCTTCGGCGGCCTCGATCCCACCGCCGTCGTCGGCGGTAAGCTCAACAACCTCGGCTCCAACGCCAAGCTCGGCAAGGGCGAGTACATGGTGGTGGAGGCCGACGAGTCCGACGGCAGCTTCCTGCGCTTCTCCCCCGCCATCGCGGTGGTCACCAACATCGATCCCGAGCACCTCGATCATTACGGCGACTTCGACGCCCTCCAGACCGCCTTCGTCGACTTCGTCAACAAGGTCCCCTTCTACGGCGTCTCCGTCGTCTGCATGGATCATCCCGTGGTCCAGGCCATGCTCCCCCGCATCGATCGGCGCTGCGTCACCTACGGTCTCTCGCCCCAGGCCGACTATCGCGCCGACGAGATCGAGAGCGGCGCCTTCGAGGTCCGCTTCCGGGCGCTGCGCGGCGGTCAGCCCCTGGGGGCCTTCCGCCTCCCCATGGTCGGCCTCCACAACGTGCAGAACGCCCTGGCCGCCATCGCCGTCGCCGACGACGTCGGCATGCCCATGGAGAAGGTCCGCGAGGCCTTCGAGACCTTCTCCGGTGTGCAGCGTAGGTTCACAATTCGTGGAGAGGCCGGCGGCGTCACCGTCGTCGACGACTACGGCCACCACCCGGCCGAGGTGAAGTGCACCCTGGAGGGCGCGAGGCTCGCCTTCCCTCAGCGGCGGATCGTCGTCGCCTTCCAACCCCATCGCTTCACCCGCACCCGCGACCTCCTCGACGACTTCGCCACCTCCTTCCACGAAGCCGACAGAGTCCTGATCACCGACATCTACGCCGCCAGCGAAGATCCCATCCCCGGCATCAGCGGCCAGGGCCTCGTCGACGCCGTGCGGGCCTGTGGCCACCGGGACGTCGCCTACGCCGCGAGGGGAGGGCTGAGCGCCGCCCTGCGCCAGCACATCGCCCAAGGCGATCTGGTCATCACCCTGGGCGCCGGCGACATCGGGCAGGTCAGCACCGAGCTCCTCGGCCTGCTGCAGCGATGAGCCTCGCCTCCGAGCTGCGCTCCCGGCTGCGGGGGGAGCTGCGGGAGAACGAGCCGCTCGCCATCCGGACCAGCGTCCGGGCCGGCGGCGCCGCCGATCTCTTCGCGCGCCCGGTGGACGTAGACGATCTGCGCGTCCTCCTCGCCGCCTGTGCCGAGCGAGACGTCCCCGTCACCGTCCTCGGCGGCGGCGCCAACAGCCTGGTCGCCGACGAAGGCGTCGCCGGGATGGTCGTGCGCCTCCCCATCTGGCCCGCCGAGAGCCACCTCGACGAGGAGGGCGGCAGCTTCGTCCTCGGCGCCGGCGCCCCCATCGCCAGGTTGCCCCAGCTCATGAAGGCGCACGAGCTGGTGGGCGCCGAGTTCCTGGCCGGCATCCCCGGCACCCTGGGAGGCGCCACCTCCATGAACGCCGGCACCAAGAACGGCGAGATCGTCCAGGTGGTGGAGGCCGTCGAGCTCGCCGCCGCCGACGGCGCCGGCTGGTGGCTGCGCGACGAGCTGGTCTGGCGCTATCGGGCGTGCGAGCTCCCCGCCGGCGCCGTGATCACCAGGGTGCGCCTGCGGCTGTGCCGCGCCGACGAGTCCGGCCTCGCCGAGTCCCGCGCCGCCATGGAGGCCGACCTCGGCTATCGCAAGCGCACCCAGCCGCTCCAGCTCCCCAACTCGGGCAGCGTCTTCACCAATCCCCCTGGCGATCACGCAGGCCGCCTCATCGAGGCCTGTGGCCTCAAGGGTCGGCGCCAGGGCGGGGCCCAGATCAGCGAGCTCCACGCCAATTGGATCGTCAACCACGGCGACGCCCGCGCTTCTGACGTGCGCGCCCTGATCGAGCTCGCGCGGGCGGAGGTGGCGGCCCGCTTCGATATAGAGCTCACGCCGGAGGTGAAGCTTGTGGGGCGATGGAACACTGTTTGATTCTCATCGGCGGCGAACAGCACAGGATCGAGGCCATGAAGGTGGTCTGCCCCGCCACTCGGCTCGTGCCCACTTGAAGTGGGCGGGGCGGCGGAACCGGTGATGGCGCTGCGTTCGGCCAGGCGGGTGAAGCCGCGCGAGATGAAGACCAAGGCTCACGCCAGACTCGAGGCTGGTGGGCGACGGAACGATCGATGGCCCTGCGTTGGGCTGGACGGGTGAAGAGATGAGCGGGATGAAGACGAAGAAGGTCGCGGTCCTCTACGGCGGGCGCTCCACCGAGCGGGAGGTCTCCCTCTGGAGCGGCGCGGCGATCCACCAGGCGTTGCAGGGCCGGGGCCATGACGCCCACCTGATCGACGTCGACCTCGACGTCGGCCGGCGCCTGCGCGAGCTGGGGGCCGAGGTGGTCTTCATCGGCCTCCACGGCCGCTACGGCGAGGACGGCTGCATCCAGGGCCTCCTCGAATCCATGGCCATCCCCTACACGGGCTCTGGCGTCCTCTCCAGCGCGCTCGCCATGGATAAGGTCGCCTCCAAGCAGGTCTTCGACGCCAGGGGGATCCCCACCCCACGCTACGTCGCCCTCACCTCGGAGGAGGCCCGCAGCCTGAAGGCCGACGGGCTGCCCTTCGACCTCCCGGTCGTCGTCAAGCCCAGCTCCGAGGGCTCCAGCGTCGGCGTCCACATCGCCCGCGACGAGGCCGCCCTCGCCGCGGCATGCGACGACGCCGCCCGCTACAAGGGAGAGGTCGTCGTAGAGCGCTACCACAAGGGCCGCGAGGTCCAGGTCGCCGTCCTCGACGAGGAGGCCCTGGGCGCCATCGAGATCGTCCCCGCCGCCGAGTTCTACGACTATCAGGCCAAGTACAAATCCGGTGGCGCCACCCGCTACCTCTACCCGGCCCCCCTCCCCGAGCCCCTCTACCGCGCCACCCTCGACGCCGCCCTCAGCGCCCACCGGGCCCTGGGCTGCTCCGGGGCCACCCGCACCGACCTCATCGTCACCGACGAAGGTGAACTCAACGTACTCGAGGTCAACACACTGCCTGGCATGACCGAGACCTCGCTCCTCCCCAAGATCGCCGCCGGCGTCGGCATCGACTTCCCCGACCTCTGCGAGCGAATCCTCGCCGGCGCCTCCCTCAAGACCTGAATCCGACGCCGCTCGCCCTCCTGCGCCTGATCAGGAGACATGGCGCGACGATTGTGGACGTGAGCGAGTCGCCCGACGCGCGGGATCAGTCGCTGCCGAGGCGGGGGCCATCGGCGCTCTTTCTGGATCGGGCGTCGAGGGCCTGGTCGCGGTGGAGCTTCCACGCGCCGTAGAGGAGGGAGAGGGCGATCCAGGCGAGGAGGAAGACGAGGGGGTAGGCGAGGAGCCTTGGCCACCAGGCGAAGAGGGCGGCGAGGACGAGGAGGAGGAGGCCGGCGCCTGCCATGAGCCGGGACTCGGCTGGGGCGAGGACCCGGCGGTTGGCGATGGCGGCGCCGAGGGTGCGGCCCACGCGGATGGCGCCGGCGGCGGCGGGGCCGCTTCGACCGCCCTTGCTTCCGAGGGAGGGCGGCTCGGGGCGTTGGGAAGGGGAGGGGTGCCGCTGCCGCTTCCCTTCGAGGACGACCTCGGTGGCGTAGTCGAGATCCTGGAGGTAGAGCTGCTCCATCTCCTGGGCGACGCCGGCGTTCTCGATGGCGACGTCGAGCTCGCAGTTGGTGAGCCAGCTCGCGAGGTTGAGGTTGCTCGAGCCGATCCGCGCCCATCGCCCGTCGACGACGGCGGTCTTGGCGTGGAGCATGGTGCCGTTCCACTCGAAGACACGGACGCCCGCCTCGAGGAGGGTGCGGTAGCCGGAGCGGGAGACGGGCTTGAGGATCGGGATGTCGCTGGTGTTGGGGACGAGGAGTCGCACGTCGACGCCCGCCCGTGCCGCAGCAACCAGGGATTGTACGTGGGTCGCGGTGCCGGCGTAGTAGGCGTCGGTGAGCCAGACACGCTTGCGGGCGAGGGAGGCGACGAGCTGATCCAGGCGCAGCATCCCGGCCGTGGCGGGCACCGTGTCGACCACGCGGATCAGCACGTCACCCTCGGGTGGGACGGCGTCGAGCTCGAAGCCGTCGACCGAGGGGATCGGCGGGCCGAGCGACGCCCATTGGGCGCCGAAGGCTCGCTCGACGTCGGCGACGCCGGGGCCGCGGATCTCCACGCCGGTGTCGCGCCAGGGCTCGCGATTCTTCTTGGGATCTCCCACCCACATCTCGCCGACGCAGAGGCCGGTGACGAAGCCGATCCGCCCATCCACCGCCACCATCTTCCGATGATCCCGGGTGATCCAGCCGAGGGGAGAGGCCAGCCGCGGCGGGTTGTAGCAGCGCACCTCGACCCCGCCGGCCCGGAGTCGATCCCAGTAGCGCGCGGAGGCGGCGCCGAGGCAGCCGAGCCAGTCGTAGATCACCCGGACCTGCACCCCGCGCCTGGCGGCGGCGAGCAGGGCGTCGGCGAAGAGCCCGCCGATCGAGTCGTCGTGGACGATGTAGTTCTCGAAGTGGACGTGGCGTTGGGCGGTCTCGATCGCCGCGAGCCAGGCGGGGTAATTCTCGCCGGCGTCCTTGAGGACGCGGACGGCGTTGCCTCCGATGAGCGGCGCCCCGGCGGTCCGGGAGAAGATCTGATCCGCGAGGGTGCGGAGCTGCAATTGCATCGCGGCGGAGCCCGTGGTGGCGATCAAGCTGTCTCTCATGGGATCCACTCCGAAGGATCGATCGGCGGGAGGAGAGCGCGCGAACGAGGCGGGGCACTCGGTCCCGATGGGCTCGACCATGGCTTCTCTATAGCCTCCGGATGCCCGTTCGCAACGCCCGTCGCCCAGCGGGGGCCCGACCTCGGGGCCGCTGGACTCTCGGCATTTGTTCGCAACGTCGGCGCCCGGATGCAGGCCGTGCCCCGCCTGCCCGACTGTTTCTCGCGAGCGTCACCCCCGGCATCTCGCGACCACCGACCGCAGCGAGAGTCACGTCGCCTATACGTCGCTCTCGCTGCCGCCTCGCGACAATCCACAGGCGGAAAACTGGCAGCGCCCTCCATGCCCTCCGATCGTGGGAGCGTGGCCAATCGTAGAAAGAAGGATCGCGCGGAGCAGTCGCGCGTGGCTGGGGCGTGGCTTCGCCGCGTGTCCATCGTCGTCGCCAAGGTGACGGCCTATGGCGCCGCCGTGGCGGGGATCGTCTTTGGGGCGGTCTCCGCGCATCGCTATGCGACCACGTCGCCGCGCTTCGCCATCGAGGCGGTCGCCATCTCGGGCAGCGCGCACGCGAGCGAGGATGAGGTCCGCCGCCTGATGGGATTTGCGGAGGGTGACAACTTCTTTCGCCTCAACACCGGCGCGGTGGAGGAGCGGCTGCGCGCGCATCCGTGGATCCGGGAAGCCCACGTGTCACGAAGTTTCCCACAGGGGGTCGAGATCGTCGTCCTTGAGCGGGAGGCCCTCGCTCTCGTAGATCTGGAGCATCTCTACCTCGTCGATCGGCGGGGGGAGGTCTTCAAGCGAGCGATGCCCGGGGATCCGCTGGACCTCCCGGTCATCACCGGCCTTCCACGGGAGGAATGGTCGGATGGCGGTGCGCGAGACAGGTTGGGCGAGGTGCTGCATGCGCTCGATGTCTATTCCAGCGGTGAGCTCTCCAGGGATCGACCGATCTCCGAGCTGCACGTGGACGCGACGGGAGGCCTCACCCTCTACCTGGGCGATCGGGGCATGGCGGTGAAGCTGGGACGCGGGGATCTGGAGCGGAAGCTCGAGCGGTTGGGGCGGGTGGTCGCGTTCGCGGCCGGGCGTGGGCAGGAGCTCGAGGTCGTGCGCCTCGACAACCGCTCGAGGCCGGGATGGATCGTCGCCCGGCCATCGACGCGGGCAGCAGGGACGCAGCTCACCCTCAGGGCCGGCGGCGGAGGAGTGGCGAAGGGCGGATAGGACGGCGCTTGTCTCGGGCCGGAAGAAACAACGAGGCGGCACGGCGGGCCGAGAGGCCAGTCGCCGAAGAAGGCCGCGAGGCGCTCCCTCCTCGAGAGAGGTGAGAGAGTGGAAAGGCAGTCCGGACATGGCCAAGAAGGGTGAGCTGATCGTTGGGCTGGACATCGGGACCACCAAGATCTGCGCGATCGTGGGGGAGGTCACCGACACCGGAATCGACATCATCGGCATCGGCAGCCATCCATCGAAGGGGCTGCGCAAGGGGGTCGTCGTCAACATCGAGGCGACGGTCTCTTCGATCCGCTCCGCGATCGAGGAGGCGGAGCTGATGGCGGGCTGCGAGATCAACACGGTCTACACCGGGATCGCCGGCGGCCACATCAAGGGCTTCAACTCCCAGGGCATCGTCGCGGTCAAGGATAAGGAGGTCCGCGAGACGGACATCCAGCGGGTGGTCGACGCCGCGAAGGCGGTGGCGATCCCCCTGGACCGCGAGGTGATCCACGTCCTGGCCCAGGAGTACGTCATCGACGAGCAGGGCGGCATCAAGGAGCCCCTCGGCATGGCCGGCGTCCGCCTCGAGGCCAAGGTGCACATCGTCACGGCCGCGGTCTCCTCGGCGCAGAACATCATCAAATGCGCCAACAAGACCGGCCTCAACGTCGCTGACATCGTGCTGCAGCCCCTGGCGTCGGCAGAGGCGGTGCTGGGCGAAGACGAGAAGGAGCTGGGTGTCTGCCTCATCGACATCGGCGGCGGCACCACCGACATCGCGATCTTCTCCGGCGGCTCCATCGCGCACACCAGCGTGATCGCGTTGGGTGGAAACAACCTCACCAGTGACATCGCCATCGGCTTGCGGACCCCCGCCCACGAGGCGGAGCGGATCAAGCAGAAACACGGCTGCTGCCTGCCCTCGATGGTGGACGCGGACGAGACCATCGAGGTCCCCAGCGTGGGCGGCCGGCAGCCCCGGGTGCTCTCCCGTCAGATCCTCACCGAGATCCTAGAGCCTCGGGTGGAGGAGATCTTCCAGCTCGTCCACCGCGAGATCCAGCGCTCCGGCTTCGAGGATCTCCTCGCCTCCGGGATCGTGATCACCGGCGGCACCACCCTGCTGCCGGGGATGCCGGAGCTCGCGGAAGAGGTGATCGGCCTGCCCACCCGTCGCGGCTATCCGCGGGGGATCGGCGGCCTGATCGATGTGGTGAAGAGCCCGATGTACGCCACCGGCGTGGGGCTGGTGCTCTACGGCGCCAGGCACCTCGACCTTCGCAACTTCAAGATCCGCGAGGACGACGGCACGTACAAGAAGGTCAGCAAGCGCATGAAGGAATGGTTCGCCGAGATCTTTTGATCCTGCGAAGGAGCTACCGATGATCGAATTCGAAGGACAGACGACGGTGCCCGGGGCGAAGATCAAGGTGATCGGCGTCGGCGGGGGCGGCGGGAACGCGGTCAACAGCATGATCGCCTCGGGCCTCAGCGGCGTGGACTTCATCGTCGCCAACACCGACAGCCAGGCGCTGGCCTCCAACCGGGCGCCGTTCAAGATCCAGCTCGGGGCCGAGCTCACCCGGGGCCTCGGGGCCGGGGCCAATCCCGAGATCGGCCGGGCCGCTGCCCTGGAGGATCGGCATCGGCTGGCCGAGCTCCTGGAGGGCGCCGACATGATCTTCGTGACCTGCGGGATGGGAGGCGGCACCGGCACCGGCGCGGCCCCCGTGATCGCGGAGGTCGCCAGGGAGATCGGCGCGCTGACCGTGGGCGTGGTGACCAAGCCCTTCGGCTTCGAAGGCAACCGCCGGGCGCGCCAGGCCGAGTCGGGGATCGAGGCGCTGCAGGGCGCTGTGGACACCTTGATCACCATCCCCAACCAGCGGCTGATGTCGGTCTCGGACAAGCGCACGCCGCTGCTCGAATCCTTCCGCCGGGCGGACGAGGTCCTGCTCAACGCCGTCCAGGGGATCGTCGAGCTGATCCAGAACCACGGCTACGTGAACGTGGACTTCGCCGACGCCAGGGCGGTGATGGCTGATCGCGGGATGGCGTTGATGGGCACCGGCCGCGGCTTCGGCCAGGAGCGCTGCATCGACGCCATGCACGCGGCCATCGCCTCCCCCTTGCTGGAGGACGTCTCGGTGGACGGCGCCACCGGCATGCTGATCAACATCACCGGTCCCGAGGATCTCTCCCTCACCGAGGTGGACGAGGCGCTCTCGCTGGTGCGAGAGGCGGCCCACGACGACGCCAACATCATCTTCGGCTCGGTGGTGGACTCGAAGATGGACGACGAGGTGAAGATCACGATCATCGCAACGGGCTTCGCGCCGCCGCCGGGCTCGAAGACCCTGGCCTCCGCGCCGCCGCCCCTCCCCAGGGGCAGGGCCACGCCTGCCGTGCAGGAGGAGCTGACGCTGTCGAATCCCGGGAGTCGCCCCCTGGCGGGGCTGACCCGCGGCAACTACGCCCAGGTCCTTCGGGAGGTGGGCGCCGAGGTCGACGAGGAGCTCGACATCCCCACCTTCCTCCGGCGTGGGGCGGCGACCAGCAATTAGAAGCAATCTCCAGGGGTTCGGGCTTCTCGCGCCAAGGAAGCCCAGCCCCCCGGGAGGGCCGCCGCCGGCCGGTCGCGCCGGCGGGGCGCCCCGGATGTTGCTCCCCTTGACGATTTCACGAATGCCGCGATAGCGTGTTGACGCTTCATACAACACGAATGAACCGCTGTGCCTGCCGTAGGGGCGCTGTGGGGACGGGGTGCAAGGTCGATCCGCGAGGGTCGTCCTCAACGAGAAACCGGGGCGCGGCATGTGCCCAAAGAAAAGGGAAGCACCGATGGCGCTTGGTACAGTGAAGTGGTTCAACGACGCGAAGGGCTTTGGATTCATCTCGCAGGATGGCGGAGAAGACGTCTTCGTCCACTTCTCCGCGATCACCATGGAGGGGTTCAAGACCCTGGCCGAGGGGGAGCCTGTCGAGTTCGACGTCACCCACGGCCCCAAGGGCTTGCAGGCAGCGAACGTCCGCAAGCCGGGCTGACGGAGTCTCCAGAAACCCGCTGCGCACCCCGCCTGCTTCGTTGGACCTGCGCTCCGATGCTCACGCACTCAGGGCCTGTGGGGGAATCGCCCCCGCACAAGGCGGAAGCGATTCCCCCACTCGCGCTGCGCGCAAAGGGCCCCTTCTAGCGTTTGCTCGCCTCTGCTCGCAGGTGTGCGCTCCGCTTCGGTGCTCCGTCCGCCTCGCATCCGGGGCGCTCGCGACGGTTTCTGGAGACCCTGTGACGAAAGTTCACGAACCGTTGGAATGGGCCTTTGGCGCCTCACGCGAGTGGGAAGTCGGAGTTCTTCGCCCAAAGTCGAAGGTCCGGGGGTATACCTCGGACCTTCAGTCGTTTAAGAGGACAAGATGTTCGAGAAGATCCTGATCGCCAATCGTGGCGAGATCGCCAAACGCGTCGCCGACGCCGTCCGGCCCATGGGCGTGCGGACCGTCGCCGTCTACAGTGACGCTGACGCAGGGGCTCCTCATACCAAGGCGGCCGACGAGGCCGTACGCATCGGAGGTCCGGCCCCCAAGGATAGCTACCTGGACGGTCGGGCGATCCTCGACGCGGCGAAGGCCACGGGGGCCCAGGCGATCCACCCCGGCTACGGCTTCCTCTCCGAGAGCCCCTCCTTCGCACGTATGGTGAAGGACGCGGGCCTCAGCTTCATCGGTCCGCCCCCGGAGTCGATGGAGCGGATGAAGGATAAGGCGGAGGCCCGTCGCCTGGTCTCGGCGGCAGGGGTGCCGGTGGTCCCCGGCACCGAGGACGTGGTCGCCTCGGCGGAGGAGGCCCGGGCGGCTGCAGCGACGATCGGCTATCCGGTCCTGGTGAAGGCCGCCGGCGGCGGCGGCGGGATCGGGATGACCCGGGCCGACGACGAGGCCGGCCTGGAGAAGGCGTTTCGGGCGGCCAGCGACAGGGCCCGCTCTTCCTTCGGCGACGCGTCGGTCTACCTGGAGCGGTGTGTGGAAGATCCACGCCACGTGGAGGTGCAGATCCTCGGCGACGCCTTTGGCAAGACCCTCCACCTCTTCGAGAGGGAGTGCTCGATCCAGCGCCGCCATCAGAAGGTGGTGGAGGAGGCGCCCTCGCCGCTGCATTGGGCGGGGAAGGACGCGCTCCTGGAGCGGATCTACGAGGCGGCGGTGCGGGCGGCCCGTGCCTTCGGCTACTCCAACGCGGGGACCGTGGAGTTCCTGGTGGAGGGCGACGAGTTCTACTTCATGGAGATGAACGCCCGCCTGCAGGTGGAGCATCCGGTGACGGAGCTCACCACCGGGGTGGACCTGATCCCCTGGCAGCTTCGGATCGCCGCCGGCGAGGCCCTCACGCTGGACCAGCCCTCCATCGTCCGGCGGGGCGCCGCCATCGAGCTGCGGATCTACGCGGAAGATCCGGTGCGCTTCTTTCCGGCGCCCGGGCAGATCGTGACCTGGGTGCCGCCGGAGGGCGAAGGCATACGCCTCGACGCCGGCTACGAAGAGGGGCAGCTGGTGACGCCCTACTACGATCCCCTCCTGGCCAAGTTGATCGTCTTCGGCGAGAGCCGGGATCAGGCCATCGAACGCGCCCTCGCCGCCGTCCGCGACTTCCGGATCGAGGGCGACAAGCTCAAGACCAACCTCGCGTTGCACGAGCGGATCCTGATGGATCCCGCCTTCCGCGCCGGGGCCCTCGACACGCACTTCCTCGAGAAGCACGCCCGCCCCTGACGGTGGAGCGCTCCTCACCACCCCAAGCCGAACAGCAAGAGGTACCTACGCATGGCAGTCGACGTCCCCGCACACATCACGGGCACCATCTGGAAGATCGAGAAGCAAAAGGGAGACGCCGTCTCCGAGGGCGACGTGATCGTGATCATCGAGTCGATGAAGATGGAGATGCCGGTGGAGGCCCCGGAGGACGGCGTGATCCAGGAGATCCGCTGTGCCGAGGGCCAGTCCGTCCAGGAGGGCGACGTCCTCGCCGTGCTCGCGTAGCGCCGCGTTCCTTCTCTCCCTCGCCGTGTGAGGAGTTCAGGCAGCAGATGACCGCGCTCCGAGTCGAGAACCCCAGCCGCTTCGTTCGCGTCCTCACCCTGGAGAACGAGGCGAAGCGCAACGCGGTGAACCCTGGCCTCCTCGACGCCATCGAGGCCGCAGCGATCGAGGCGGAGGGAGAGGGCGTTCGCTGCGTGGTCGTCACGGGAGCGGGCGACAAGGCCTTCTGCGCCGGCTACGATCTCGATCTGCTGCGAGCGGGCTCGTCCGATCCGGAGGCGCACCTCCCCGACGTCGCGCTCCAGCGGGCGCTGCAGGCGTTGGAGCGCATCGGGCCTCCGGTGATCGCAGCCCTCAACGGTCACGCCTACGGGGCCGGGGCCGAGCTCGCCGCGGCCTGCGATCTGCGCATCGCGGCGGCGAACGCGAGACTGGCGATGCCGCCAGCCCGCCTCGGGATCGTCTACGCGCCGGCTGGTCTCCAGCGCTTCGTCGAGCTGGTGGGCCTCGCCTGGACCCGGCGCCTCTTCTACACCGGCGATCCGGTGGACGCCGCACGCGCCCTGGAGATCGGCCTGGTGGACGAGGTCGTCGCCGAGGGAGCTGCGCGGGTCCGCGCGGTGGAGCTCGCCGAGCGGATCGCCCGAAACTCGCCGTTGGCCGTCCAGGGGATGAAGCGAATCCTGGCGTTGATGCGACGTCGAGAGCTGCCGCCGGCGGCGGTGGCGGAGGTGGAGGCCCTGCGCCGCGCCTCCTTCGCGTCGGACGACGCCGCCGAAGGGATCGCCGCCGTGCTGGAGCGTAGGCAGCCCCGCTTCGATCGCGAGTGACGAGCGAAGGGGCTCATTCCGTAGTTTGCGCGCCGCTAGCTCGCAGGTGCGTGAGCATCGGCGCGGAGGCCTGGCGGAGCAGGCGGAGCGCCCCGCAGATTTCCGGAGGTTCGGCGATCAGCGGCCGCCGACCAGGCGTAGCAGCATCGTCCCCATGCGGACGGTGTCTCCTTTTTGGAGCAGCCGGTCCTCGGATGGTTCACCGTTCACGGAGAGTGTCAGCGACGGGTCGGCCGGGGTGATCCGGAAACCGCCGCCCCCCACCGGCTCGAGCCTGCAATGGCGCGGGGCGAGGGAGCGGTGATCCAGGACGATCTCGGCGTTGGGGCCCCGGCCGATCCAGCCGCCGTCTTCGGAGACGGCTACCGAGGTCCCAGCCAGCTCCGTGGTCAGCACCACCAGGCGCGCCACTTCTTTCGGGGGCGCAGGGGCGAGGGGAGGGAGGCGGAGGATGGCACCCGGCTTGGCCCCCGGGATCCCGACGGTGGGCGGCGGGGGCGGAGGCTGGAGCTCACGCTTGGGAACGAAGTTGGGGGGAGGCGCCGGGAGGGGGACCGCTTCGGTCACCCGATGGAAGAGGGAGCCGGCCTGCTCCTTCGGCGTCGCCGAGGTGGGCGCTTGCGCCTGCGCAACGGCCGGCGCCATCGTCTGTGTCCCTGCGGCTGCCGGCGTCGCTGTGGCGGCCGGCGTCGCTGCGGCTGCCGGGGTCACTGTGGGCGGTTGAGCGATGGCGCTCGGCTGGGGGAACTTCGGGATCGGCGTCGGCTTTGGGAAGCTGGGGATGGGCGCAGGCTTGCGGAGCGGCGCGGCGATCGGCTGCCGGGCTGCTGCAGGCCGGGCCGTGGCAGGTGGCGCGGCACGCGGCTGCGGGGGCGCCGCGACGGAGGCGCGGGGGAGGGTGGGCTCGACGATGGCCCCCGCCGAGGCCTCGGCCGATCGCGGATCGCTCGAACTCAGCAGCGCGCCGTCGATCTCGATCTCGTAGTCGCCGATGCCGATTCGATCGCCTGGGGCGACGGGATGCCGCCCGACGATCGGCGTGCCGTTGAGCCAGAGGCCGTTGGAGCTCTGGAGATCCTCCAACACGAGCGCGCCCTCCATCCGCAGGAGGCGGCAGTGGCGGCGCGAGACGTTCCGCTCGCTGAGGCGGATGTGGTTCCCTTCGTGCCGGCCGATCGTAATCTCCTCGCGCTCGACGGGAACGACGACCTTGCGGCCGACGTCGTCCTCGATGATCAACCTCAAAACCGGCCTCCAACCCCCCGGAACAACGAAAATTCAACCGATGCTATCATGGCGCCGAGCCCGCCTCCAATTCGCAGCTCCTCGCTACTTTGGCAGCTCCTGGCTCCCACGATTCCCCATGGATCCGACCCCCTGAGCGTCCCGAGCACCATCGTCGTCCGCAGCCCTGCCGGCGAGGAGATCCTCGACCTCGAGGAGTTCGAAGATCGCATGGACAGCGGCGAGATCGAGCCGAACACCGAGGTCTGGTTCCCACCACTCACCGGCGCCGAATGGATGCGGGCGGCGGACATCGACGCCTTCCGCGGCCGCTACGAGCCCAGGGCGCTGTACTTCAGCCGCGCGTTCCGGCTGGGGCGGATCCCCACCCTCACCTTCGCCATCACCCTGGCGAATCTGGTGGTCTTCCTGCTCATGCGCCGGAGCGGCCCCATCGACACCGGCGCCCTCCTCGACTTCGGCGCCAAAGCCGGGCCGCTGCTCCATGATCTGGGGGAGAGCTGGCGCCTGCTCACCGCCAACTTCGTCCATCGGGATTGGGCGCATATCGGCTTCAACCTCTTCGTCCTCTTCCACTTCGGCGCCGCGGTGGAGAACGCCTACCGGCCCCTCGACTTCCTGATCATCGTGGTCGCCGCCGCGCTGGGCACCACCGGTCTCAGCTACGCCATGACCGACGCGGCCTCCGCCGGCGCCTCGGGGGTCGGCTACGGCATGCTCGGTGGCGCGGTGGTCTTCGGGCTCAAGTACCGCCGCATCCTCCCCGCCCGTTACCGGAGCGTCCTCGGGGGAGCGGTGCTCCCTACTGTGTTGGTCTTCCTTTACATCGGGTGGATCTCCTCAGGCGTGGACAATTGGGGCCATGTCGGCGGCCTCGTGGCCGGCGCGGCGGCGACCTCGCTCTTTCGCCCCAGGCTCCTGGGCGATCCGCCAGCGGGCCGCGCCCTCGTCCTTCGGCGGGTCGTCCCGCTCGTTACGGTGCTCGCCGCAGTGACTCTGGGTGGGCCCTTGCTCCAGGACCTCCTGCCCCGGATGGTCGCGGTGAGGAGCGAGCGCTACGGTCTCGAGCTGGACCTCCCCGCGAGTTGGCATCAGCGCGACGAGCTCGTATTCGACAACGGCATGGCGCCCCAGGGGCGGGCCACCTTCAGCGCTGGCGTGCGCGCCTCCGCCGAGGGACCCGACCTCGAAGAGGCCGCGGCCGCCTTCGTCGAGCGTGAGCTGCGCCCGGTGCTCCGCGCCGGCCGCATCGCCGAGCTGCACCTCGCCCCCTTGCGCTACGTCCACGTGGGCGGGTTGCTGGGCGTGGCCCAGGATCTCTCCTTCGTCGCAGACGGCAGCTCCATGGCCGTCACCGTTCACCTCTTCGCCCGGGGCAGCCTGCTCTACAACGTGGTCCTGGCCCGGCCCGAGCGCCTCGAGGGCTATGGCCGGGTCTTCGGGCGGATCGTCGCCTCGGTCCGCACCATCGATCCCGACTTCCTCCAGGAGGCCAGGTCCAAAGCGAAGGCCGCATCCGCGGAGCTGAGGACCTGGCTCGCCCTCGCCGACGCCGAGCGGCAGGTGGGCCATACTGCCCTGGCCCGGAACGCGCTGGCCCACGCGGAGGAGCTGGCGCCGGGGCGATGGGAGGTGCAGGCACGCCTGGCCAGCCTCTCCTTCCTCGAGGGGCTGGATCGTCAGGGCTGCCAGCTCTCGGCGCTCGCAGGCCAGGCGGCGCCGGACGAGGCCTTCGCCCTGGTGGCGATGGCGGAGTGCGCGCTCTCCCGTGGCGATCGCGAGGCGGCGGAGGGGCTGCTGGCCGCCGCCGCCGAGACCTCCCGCACCGACTCGATCCTCCGCGCCCGGATCGCCGGCCTGCGGCAGCCGAAGGCGGCCCGATCTCTGACGGCCCCATGAGAGGAGCCGAAGTTCAGAGCGGCTGGAGGGTGCGGACGATCGAGCGCTCGGGATCGTGGGGCCACTTCACGAAGGTGTCGGGTTGGTGGCCCCGCAGCTCCAGCTCGATGCGATGGGCCTCGTTCATCGGGACGTCCTTCACGTCGACCGGCGTCCTCCCGACCTCCTCGCCGTCCACCTTCACGCTGGCGCCGGCAGGCCTCGACTCGATCCGGAGCGTCCCCAGGGAAGAGGCGAGGGTGGCCGTCGCGTGGAGCACGCGTCCATCCACCGGGCGGGGATGGACGGTGGCTTCCTGGAAGCCCGCGAGCTCGAGTCGCACCTCGCCGCCGGACCGAGGCAGCGGAGAGCGATCGAGGATCAGCGGCGTCTTCCCCAGCGGCAGCCCGTCATAGGAGACTTCGGCCCCGGATGGCTCGCTGAGCACCACCAGGGGAGGTGCCTGCTGTTGCAGCAGCGTCCACGCGCCGCCGCCGCCGAGGCCGACGCCCAGGATTCCGGCGACGAGGAGGGACGCCCTGCCAGCGCCGCCGCCGCGCGGGACGTGGATCCGCCGCGACGTGGACCGCGAAGGGGTCCTGGGCCGGGGCATGGCCGGGGTGGAGCTGAGGTGCGCCGAGCTCTCCAGACCCATGATCACGCTGTTGGGATCCAGGCCGGAGACCAGGATCTTCGTCCCCTGCTCCGGGCGCAGATCGAAGTCGTCGGATGACGACGCCGACGGCGGCGGCGTGGAGGAGAGGGCGGTGGGCGGGATCGAGACCTCGCCGGTCCGGGTCCTGGCGTGGGCGAGGACCTTCATATGTAGGGAGTCGTTGGCCCGCAGCCGCTGCTGGCGCTCGATTCGATCGCGGTAGAGCTCGCGCATCGAGGCCGAGAGGTGCTCGGCGATGGCCTGGGTGGGCGTCGGGAAGAGGAACTCAATCAGCTCGTCCGCCATGTCCTTGGCGCTTTGGAACCGCTCCTCCTTGGAGTGGGCGAGGCTGCGGAGCACGAAGCCGTCGAGGAGAGAGGGCAACTCTTTGCGCACCCTGGACGGCGGGACGACCTTCTTCTTGCGCGACGCGATCAGAGCCTCCACGGTCTGCACCCTGCCGAAGGGATGGGTGCCGGTGAGGAGCTCGTAGAACATCACCCCCACTGCGAAGAGATCGACCCGATGGTCGAAGCGTTCGCCCTCCGCCTGCTCGGGGGAGGCGTAGCTGAGCTTCCCCATCAACGTCCCCTCCTTGTAGTTGGAGAGGGAGCTCTGGGCGGCGCGGGCGACGCCGAAGTCCAGGAGCTTGACGCCCCCGTCCCAGGTCACCATCACATTGTCGGGCGAGACGTCGCAGTGGACGATGCCGAGCTGCTTGCCGCCACCGTCCGTGCGCTTGTGGGCGTAGTCCAGGCCGCGGAGCACCTCGAGGCAGAGGTATATCGACTGCTCGATGGTGAGGGGGCGCCCCGCCTTGTTCGCAAGGAACATCAGATCGTGGAGGGTGGCGCCCTCCACCAGCTCCATGGAGATGAAGTACTGCCCGTCGATCTCGCCGAGCTCATAGATCTGGGCGATGGCCGGATGGGTCAGGGCGACGGTGAGCTTCGCCTCGTTGATCAGCATCCGTGGGAATTGGGTGTCGGAGGAGAGCGCGGGGAGGATCCGCTTGATCACCAGCTCCTTCTCGAAGCCGCCGGTCCCCGACAGCTTGGCCCGGTAGATCTCCGCCATCCCTCCCATCCCCAGCTTCTGGAGGAGGAAGAACTTCCCGAAAATATGAGGTCGAAAGGGATCGGCGGAGGGCTTCATGAGATGCTTGGAATCCTATGGGCTTTCACCGTCGATCACAATGAAACGGCCGGACGCCCGAGGCGAGTCGGCGCTGGAAGGATCCCTGCGTGCGCGACCCGCGAGACATACCCGGCGGCGATTCTCTTACCGGCTCCGAAAAGTGGGACATAGCCCGGACGCCGCGAAGGTTCTAGCCAACATGGTGGAAATCAATCCCAAGATCGCCTTCGACACCCTCCGCGCCGAGCTGGGCGCCTCCTTCTTCGAACGGGAGGAGGTCATCGACGGCCTCCTCTGCGCCCTGGTGGCGGGGCAGCACGTGCTGCTCCTCGGCCCCCCTGGAACCGCCAAGAGCGAGCTGGCCCACGAGCTCTGTGAGCGGATCGAGGGCGCCGATTACTTCCAATGGCTCCTCACCCGCTTCACCACGCCGGAGGAGCTCTTCGGGCCGATCTCGCTGAAGGGCCTCGAAGACGATCGCTACAGCCGGGTCACCCGAGGCAAGCTCCCCAGGGCGCACATCGCCTTCCTCGACGAGGTCTTCAAGGCCTCGTCCTCGATCCTGAACACCCTCCTCACCGTGATGAACGAGCGCCGCTACGATGGCGGTGACGGGCCCTCGACGATCCCGCTCCTCTTCCTGGTGGGCGCCGCCAACGAGCTGCCGGAGGACGAGGAGCTCGACGCGCTCTACGATCGCTTTCTCCTCCGCTTCCAGGTCGACTACCTCGCCGAGGACTTCCGCTTTCTCCAGATGCTCGGCGCCCGGGCGCCTGCGTCGAGGAGCGGCCTCTCGAAGGACGCGCTGCAGGCGATGCGCCAGAAGGCGGCGACGGTGGAGATCCCCTCCGAGGTGCTCAAGGACATCGCCGCCCTGCGCACCCTCCTCGGCGACAAGGACGTGATCGCCTCCGATCGGCGCTATCGCCTCAGCCTGGATCTGCTCCGGGCCCGCGCGGCCCTCGACGGTCGCGACAGGGTCCGCGGCGACGATCTCGACATCCTCTCCCACGTGCTCTGGCAGGATCCGGGGGATCGCGAGGTGGTGGAGGAGGCCCTGCGCCTCGTCGCCCGTGGTCATGAGGACGAGGCCGAGCGGCTGCTCTTCCAGGCTCGCGAGGTGGCCGAGAACGCCCACGGCCCGCACCCCGACGAGGAGGTCGCCGATCGCGCCTCGGTGGAGGCCTTGGCCAAGCTCCACGATCTGGCGGGCAGGGTCGAGACCATCGTGGCCGAGGCCCGGAGGCGGGGGCGCCCTCTCGAGAGGGTGAGCGAGATGCAGGACGAGCTGCGCCGGCTGATCCGAACCCTCCTCGCCGAGGAGATCCAGGGCGAGGCCGGATCGAGGCATTGAGCGTGGACGACACCCTCCTGGTCGAGACCGACTCCTACGATCGGCACGCGCGGATTGGGGCGCTCGCCGGCCCCTCGTTCGAAGCGCTGATCGCTCACGGGGAGCGGCTCCTTCCCCACTTCCGCAGCCTCGTGGAGGATCTCTTCGCCGTCTGTTTCAAGCTGGTGATCCGCCTGCGCCCGGAGGCGTCGGACTCTCTCGCCTGGAACCGCCGGGTCCTCGAGGCCGTGCTCGAATCCGAGGCTGCGGCTCGGCTTCGGGAGGCGTGCGCTCTCGACGGTGGTCGCGCAGCGTCCGCGGCGGTAGCCCTCGGCCGCGCCGTCCTGGACGAGGTGCGCAGGGGCGAGCTCTTCACCGAGGAGGAGCTGGCGGCGGCCCTCGCCCTGCAGGGCAGCGGCGAGCGGGTGGCCCGCCTGCGTCGGCTCCGGGAGGCGTCCGCGCCCTCGGAGATGCGGGATCGGGTGGATCGCGAGCTGGGTCGGGAGGAGGAGCGTCATCAGGTTCTCTCCACGATCCAGCGCGAGACCCTCGACGAGCTGCCGCGAGGCCTGGACGAGCGGGTAGACGCCGCCACCCGCGCCGCCGCTGAGCGCCTGGCCGGGGACGACGAGCGCTTCCTCGCATTTGCCGAAGGGATCGGCGGCGGGGTCTCCCTCGCCGCGGCGGATCGGATCGATCTGGCGGAGCAGCTCCACGGCAACGAGAAGCTCCTCCGGCTGGCGGCGCTCGTGGGCGCCTTCCGCGCCGATGCCCTCGCCACCCGAAGGAAGCGGATCCGGCGGGCGCCGTCGGAGCTCCATCGGGTGGGGCGCGGCGGCGACCTGGCCCGGATCCTCCCCAGCGAGCTGGCCGCCTTCACCTCGCCCGAGGGACGCCGCGACTTCCTGCGCCGGCTGGTCGAGCGCGATCTCGCCGCCTACGACCTCGAGGGCGCGGATCGGGGGGGCAGGGGACCGCTGGTGATCTGCGTCGACGGCTCCGGCAGCATGCGCGGATCGCGGGAGCTCTGGGCCAAAGGCGTCAGCCTAGCCCTCCTGGAGATCGCCAGGCGGCAGAACCGCAGCGCCGCCGCCCTGGTCTTCTCGGGGGCCGATATGCCGGTGGCCCGCTTCGATCTCCTGCCGCGTAAGGGACGGCGGCGGGCCGGCAGGCGCGTGGCCCACCTCCCCGAGGTCGTGGAGTTCGCCACCCACTTTCCAGGAGGCGGCACCAGCTTCGAGAAGCCGCTGCGCGAGGCCATGGCGCTGCTGCGCGAGGCCCGGCTGCGGCGGGGCGACGTGGTCTTCGTCACCGACGGCGCCGCGCCCCTGAGCGGCCCCTTCATCCGCGAGGTCTACGAGGAGAAGCGCAGGCTCGACTTCTCGATCTACGCGGTGCTCGTAGACGATCCCAGCCTCAACACCGTGCGCGCTCCCGACGGCACGGCGCCTGGCGGCTCGGAGGTCGAGAGGGGCGCCCGAGAGCTGCGCAAGATCGCCGACCGCCTCACCACGGTCTCGCGCCTCACCTCCGCCTCCGTCCGCGACCTCTTCGAGCGGCTGTAGCGCCCGGCCGGCGAGCCAGAGGCGAGCAAACGCTGGGTGTCACACGCCCGAGCCTTGCCCTGGCGGAGGCGCTGCGGGTAGGTTCCCGCCGATGAATCCGCGATCGACCTTCTCCAAGCGCGCCGCCTCTCGGGCCCGCCAGGCCCTCTACCGGGAGATCCGTGGCTGGTTCGAGCAGGAAGGATTCGACGAGATCGAGACGCCGCTCCTGGTCCCCGCACCGGGGATGGAGCCTCACGTCGAATGCTTCCGCACCCGCTTCATCCCGGAGATGGGCGCCGCGGGACCCGAGCGTCCCTTGTGGCTCCACGCCTCTCCCGAGTTCGCCATGAAGCGGATGCTGGCCGACGGCTGGGAGCGGATCTTCCAGATCACCAAGGTCTTCCGCAACGGCGAGATCGCCCAGAGCCACAACCCCGAGTTCACGATGCTCGAATTCTATCGGGTGCTGCGGGCCGAGAAGGAGCGGGCAGGGCGGGGATACGGTCCCATCCTCATCGACCTCGAGGAGATCGGCGTGCGGGGGGCCCTGGCCATAGCGGGCAGCGAGCGCATCGTCGTGGAGGGCACGGAGATCGATATGCGCCCGCCGTGGGACAGGCTCACGGTGCGCGAGG
The DNA here is from genome assembly GCA_040391605.1 of Vulgatibacter incomptus. Classification (GTDB taxonomy): domain Bacteria; phylum Myxococcota; class Myxococcia; order Myxococcales; family Vulgatibacteraceae; genus Vulgatibacter; species Vulgatibacter incomptus_A. Next base: position 65,680 of record JBEBXK010000009.1, on the reverse strand, counting down.
CCTTCGCCACCCGGGCGGGGATCGATCTGCCCATGGACGGCGACGCCGAGCTGCTTCGCGCGAGGGCGAGGGAGCGGGGCTTCGATCCCCCCGCCTCCTGCGAGAGCTTCGACGATCTCTTCTTCTCGATCTTCCTCACCTCCATCGAGCCGTCGCTGGGCTGGCCGCGCCCCACCTTCCTGGTGGACTGGCCCGCCAGCATGGCCGCCCTGGCGAAGCTGCGCAGCGACGAGCCCCACGTCGCCGAGCGCTTCGAGCTCTACGTCGCCGGCCGCGAGCTTGCCAACGGCTACTATGAGCTGAACGACGAGACGGAGCAGCGCCGCCGCCTGGTGGCGGAGCAGGAGCTGCGCCGCAGCCTCGGCAGGGAGGTCTACCCCTTGGACGAGCGCTTCATCGAGGCCGTGGGGAGGATGCCGTCCGCCGCAGGTGTCGCCGTGGGCCTGGATCGCCTCCTGATGGTCTTGGGAGGCTACGAGTCCATCGCTGACGTGATCCTCTTCCCCGCAGCGGAGGAGCTGGATTGAGCACGCTTCGCAACGTGATCGCCTACGGAGGCGTCGCCTCGGCCACCCTGGTCTACGGCACCCTCTCCACTGCCTTGAGCTTCCTCAGCCTGGGCCGGAACCACGGCACCCGGATCGTGCCCAAGCTCTGGGGACGCACCGTCCTCGCATCCTGTGGGATCCGCTACGAGGTGCGGGGCCTCGATCGCTTCGACCACCGGCGCAACTTCATCATCGCCTCGAACCACCAGAGCCTCCTCGACCCACCGGTCGTCCTCTGCGCCGCGCCCCAGAAGGTCCGCTTCGTGGCGAAGCGATCGCTCTTCTACATCCCGATCTTCGGCCAGGCGATCTGGGCCGCCGGCAACGTCCCCATCGATCGCCGCCGCACCGACACCTCCACCCGCAGGCTCAGCCGGCTGGGGACCAAGGTCGGAAAGGATCTCTCCGTCCTCTTCTTCCCCGAGGGGACTCGCTCGGTGGATGGCGCCCTCCTCCCGCTGAAGAAGGGCGCGGCGGTGATGGCCCTGCAGACCGGCCTCGCCATCCTGCCGGTGGCCCTCTCCGGCACGGGGCAGCTCCTGCCCAAGCGCGCCCGCTTCGTGCGATCCGGCGCGGTGGGCGTGGCCTTCGGCGAGCCCATCGAAGTGAAGGGCCTCGATCTGCCGGCTCGCGACGAGCTCACCGTCGCCCTCCGCGCCGCCCTCGAGAGGCTGCAGCCGGAGGCCGAAGAGGCCCGCCGATCGCTGTCCGCCCGCCTCTCTTCCGAATGATCAGGCAGCGAGGCTCCCTCCCGATGCTCCCGATGCGCAAGCTCTCGATCCTCCTCGTCTTCGCCTCGGGCTGCGCCTCCGCGCCGCTGATCCCGGAACGATCGCCCGACGCACTGGCCCCGCCGCTCCCCGCCGACTTCGAGCGGGTGGACGCCGCCCGCCTCCGGATCCGAGCGCGCCTCGCCTCCCAGGCCGAGCAGCTCTGGACGCGATGGACCGCCGCCCCGGCCGCCGGCGAAGTCGACTCACAGAACGTGCCAGGGTCGTCTGCAATGACACGGATGCCTGGCGATGAAGACGTCGCGTCGTTGCCGTCCATCCGCAAGGTCCGGCATGCCACTGACGATCCCGACGAGCGGCGGGCGCTGGAGTTCCTGGAGGCCCACGTCGCCAGCGAGATCCTCGCTGGCGAGCTGGCGGAGCTGGATGAGGCCTCGCGGCTGCTGGAGTCCACCGGGACCTTCGAGGCCCTCGGAGCGCGCCACGCCTTCCACCACCTGGGCCAGCTCCTCGCCGACGAGCGCGACCCTGCGAGGCGCCGCGCCCTCGCCGCCGGGAGCGCCGCCGTCGCCGAGGAGCTGGACCGGATGGCCGTCGTCAGAGACGCCAAGGCGGAGGCCGTCGCGAGGCGTCTGGGCTACGCCGGAGCGGCGGCGCTGGGGGCTTCGCTGGCACACGTCGATCCCGAGGCGCTCGCCCGCCTCGCCGACGCCTTCCTGAGCGCGACCGAGCCCACCTTCCGCCTGGCCTTCGCCGAGGCCGCCCGCCGCGAGCTCGGCCTGCCCCTGCACGAGCTGCGGCGCTCCGATCTCCCCCGGCTCTTTCGCGGGCTCACCTTCGACGCTCGCTTCCCAGGCGACGGCTCGAGGGCCGCGCTCGAGTCCACCCTCGATCGTCTGGGGATCGATCGCCAGGCGATCCGCGTCGACGACGAGCCGCGGGAGTCGAAGCTCCCCCATCCCGCCTGCTTTCCGATCCACCCGCCTGACGACATCCGTCTCTCCCTGCCGTCGCCTTCCCCCGAGGGAGATTGGCGGCCCCTCTTCCGCGAGTTCGGCTGCGCCCTCCACGCCGCCCACGTCGAGGTCGATCGCTTCGAGTTCCGTCAGCTCGGCCATCAGGCCTCCGCAGACGGCCTCGCCCAATTGATCGAGGGGCTCCCCGAGTCCGCGGCCTGGCTCCGCGCGCATACCCGCCTCACCTGGAGGGAGATCGACGCCCAGCTCGCCGGCGCCGCCCTCGAGGATCTCTTCCTGGCCAGGCGGCGGGCGGCGCGGATCCTCTTCGATCGCCAGCGCGACGCGGGACCAGACGAGGCTGCGGAGGTGGAGGAGGCCTATGGGGCGGCGATGGAGCGGGCATTCCTCTTCCCCATCGGCGCCGAGGTCGGGAGCCGCTGGCTCCTCGAGCGCGACGGCAGGTATTCCTCGGCGTCCGCCTTCACCTCCACGCTGCTCGCCGCTGCCCTCGAGGCGGGCCTCGAGGCGGCCTACGGCGAGGCGTGGTGGGAGCGACGCGAAGCGGCAGACGATCTCCGCCGGCTCTGGTCCTCCGGGAATCGCGCCAGCCCCGACGAGCTGGCCAGGGTCGCGGGCGCCGACGGTCTCTCCATCCAGCCGCTGGTCGAGAAGCTCAGCGCCCGCCTGGCCCCGCTCCTCGTCCCTCCCCCTCTGCCTCCACCCGAGCCTGCTCCCGAGCCGGCAGCAGACGAGAAACCCCCGCCCCCCGCCGTCGCCGGACGTCCAGCTCGCGGCCCGGAGGGCACGCGCGGGCGGGTGAGCTCCGCTCCCGGGTTCGCCAGCAGATGAAGGAGCCGCTCGAGTCGTGAATCCAATCACGAGCCCTTCGTTCGGCCCCCCCTCCGGCGATCAGGCGGCGCGGAGCACCAGGCCCTTCAGGTAGCGGGTCTCTGGCGCGGTGAGGAGCTCGGGGTGGTCGCGCCCGGCGCCGAGGCGCTCCAGGAGCTGAACCTCGCGGCGGGCGTCGCGGGCCGCGTCGGTGAGCACCTCCTCGAAGGTCTCCGCGGAGACGTGGTACGAGCAGGTGAAGCTGAGGAGCACACCCCCCGGAGCCAGTAGTTGCAGCGCCCGGAGGTTCACCTCCTTGTAGCCGCGCATGGCCGCGTCGATGGCCGCCTTGTTCTTTGCGAAGGCGGGCGGGTCGAGGACGATCGTGTCGTAGCGCGCCTTCGCGGCCAGCTCGTCTCGCAGCCAGTCGAACACATTCGCACAGCTCACCCCGATATTCGAGCGCCCCGAGCGCTCGGCGTTCGCGCGAATGGCAGCGCAGGCGGGCTCCGAGATCTCCACCGCCCGCACCGAATCAGCGCCCTTGGCGAGCTGCAGCGCGAAGCCGCCAGCGTAGGAGAAGAGATCGAGGGCCTTGCCCTTGGCGTAGGCGCCGGCGCGCAGGTGGTTCTCGCGCTGATCCAGGAAGGCCCCCGTCTTCTGTCCCTCGACGAGGTCGACCCCGATCACGGCGTCCCCCTCCTCGTACACGGTGGGACCTTGGTAGCTCCCGCGAACCACCCCCTTCACCTGCTCGAGGCCCTCGAGGATCCGGGCCCGGCCGTCGTTGCGCTCCACGATCCCCTTCGGCGTCAGCCTCTCCTCCAGCAGCTCGCAGATCAGCTCCTTGCGCCGCTCGGTGGCGGGGATCGACGTCTGGATCGAGAGGTGGTCACCGTAGCGATCCACCACGAGGCCCGGCAGTAGATCCGCCTCGCCATGGACGAGCCGCAGCGATCGATCGCCAGGAAAGATCCGCTCCCGCAGCGCGATCGCCGAGTCGAGGCGTGCGGACAGAAACTCCCGATCCACCTCGATCAGCTCCCGCGAGACGAAGCGCAGGGCGATCTGCGAGTGCACGCTGTAAAACGCGGTCCCCTGCGGCCTGCCACGATCGTCCACCACATGGACGACGTCGCCGCTCTCGATCGATGCCGCAGGCTTCGAGAGAAGATCGCTGCGGTAGATCCAGGGGTGCCCGGCGCGGAGCCTGTCCACCCCTCGTTTGGTGATGGTGATGCGATCCATGGCCGTCTTTTCTTTGTGAACAAAGGGGAGTGAGATGCGGGTATCACCGCGCCGGCTCCCGCGCAAGTTGGCCGATCGGCGGCGGCGGATTCCACGCTGCGATCTCGATGCTCGGTTCGAGGCATATTGGGAGTCGGCTGGTCACTCGGCTCGTGAGCGTGTGGACCTCTCGATGATCATCTACTCCTCCAGCCCCAGGGCGACTGGTCCCCCGCAGGCGTCTTGCAGATGTCTGCGGATCAGCTCGAGGGGGAGGGCGAGCTCCAGGGTGAACTGTCCCTCGCCTCGTTGCACGCCGGCGAAGTCGAGCAGCTCGGCGAGCTCGGCCTCCCCCTGCCGCCGGGCCTCGAGGCGGGCCAGGGAGATCGCGCCGGCGAGGGAGCGGCCGAGATCGTCCAGCTCCGATCCCCGCGGGCCACGGATGTCTGCGGAGATGGCCACGTCGCCGGAGGCGTCCACGTGGAGGTCGACCTCCTTCGCCGCGGAGCGGAGGCGCCCGGCGAGCTCGTCCTGTTCCAGGCCCATGAGGGCAACCAGCTGCTCCACCGAGATCCGTCCATAGACCTCGCCGTAGCTCTCGCCTTCCGCCAGCGCGGGCTCGGCCTGGAGGCGGCCCTCGATCCGATCGATGGCTTCCTCGGCCGCGCCGGCCTCCGGCGCGAAGATGATCAGCTCGTCCCTCCACACCGCCGCCACCGCGCCGGCGTCGGAGCGCGGTTGAAAGATCGTACCGGCGTCCCCATGGGCACGTGAGTCGCTGGCTTCTTCGAACTCCTCCCAGTTGAGCCGACCGAAGTTGCCGGTGAGCACGACGGCGCTCCCGCTCATCGCCACTCGATCGAGATCCGCCAGAGGGTCGATGCCCAGCCGCTCCTGTAGCCGCGTGAACTCCTGTGACTCCTGTGGACGGAGGCAGTCGATCATGAGCTCCCCGAGGGGCGAGTGCCGCAGCGCGTTCGCCTCGATCACGACGCGGGTCTCGCCGGGCCCGGAGGCCAGGGCATAGAGGAGGGGATCCCGAAGGGGCTGATCGATGATCTCCTCTTCAGCTGCCTGCGTGGGACTCGGTGCCTGATAGGTCCTGCGACTCTCGATCCTCTGCCACTCGCTCGTCCGGGGACTCTTGGGAAACTCCACCTGGCGCTTGGCGGATCCGGGAGGGGAGGAGTCGCCCATCGACATCAGCCAGCTCGCAGTGGCCAGGAGCGCGACGGCCGCGGCGAAGAGGACGACGCGCGGCTTCTTTCTCCGGGAACTCGGGGGCATCAGCTATCCCTCCCTTCGAAGCGCCAGGTGGCCAGGGCGAGGGCGGCGGCGGCGAAGAGGAGGAGGCCGCCGACGTTGAATGCCAGCCCCTGGAGATCCACCGGCCGCGAGCCCGCGATCGCCCGGGCGTCGTCGGCCAGGCTCGAGATCCTGGGGACGAGGCCTGAGGCGACGCGGAAGATCTCGCGGCCTGCCCCGGGCTTGAACGCGGGGAGGATCGAGTCGCGATAGCCCGCGATGATCCCCGCGAAGAAGAGGAGGAAGCCCGCCGCCGCTGAGAGGGCCGCGCTTCGGACCCAGAGGGAGACCGCCAACATCGCCGCGTAGATCGCCGAGAAGCTGAGGCTCGCCAGGCCCGCGGCGACGACGGGGCCGATGGTCCAGACCCCGGCCTTCCATCCGAGGATCAGGGTGAGGCCGCCTGCTCCGTACACCGCACCCAGGGTGGCGATCATAAGCACGCCGATCCAGGTGCCCACCAGGAGCTCCCAGCGGCGCAGGGGGAGGGAGAGGAGCAGCTCGATCCGCCCAGGGACCAGGAGGCTGGGGCCGAAGTCGGAGCAGGCGACGATGCCGAAGGTCACGCCGCCGTAGAAGACCACCCAGGCGCTGCCTTCGAAGATCGCTCGAAGCGCGAGCTCCACCGCCTCGCCCCGCCCCCCCAGATCTTCGCCAAAGAGGCGGGTGGTGGCCAGGGCGCCGTCCACCACCTCGAAGCGGAGGGAGAAAAGCACCAGCACGAGGCCCAGGGTGATCACCCCGCCCAGCGCCATGAACCATTTGCGCGAGAGCGCCTCGCGCAGGAGATCGCCGGCGACATGCCCCACCGCCCTCACGCCGCCACCTCGACCGCCTCGGCCAGCACGTCCTCGAGATCGCGAAGCTCCGGACCGAGCTCGACCAGCCAGGCGCCGGCGGCACGGGCGGCGTCGAGCCTGGCCCCGAGGGCGACGGGATCGGCAGCCTCGCAGACGAAGCTCCTCTCCGTCGGGCCAGGCAGGAAGCCGAGGGCTGCCAGCTTCTCCACGTCGGCGCCCGGCGCGAAGCGGAGCCGATGGCGGCTGCCGCCTGCGAGCAGCGAGGCGAGGCTCCCCGAGCGGACCAGGCGCCCGCCGGCGAGGATGCCGACGCGATCGCAGATCCGCACCGTCTCCGAGAGGAGGTGGGAGTTCAGGAAGATCGTGGCACCGCGTGCGCGCTCCTCCGAGAGGATCCGCCGGATCTCCGCGCGGCCCAGGGGGTCGACACCGTCGGTGGGCTCGTCCAACACCAGGAGCTCGGGGGAGCCCAGCAGGGAGGCGGCGAGGCCCAGCCGCTGCTTCATCCCCTTGGAGTAGGCGCCGATCTTCTTCGCCTCGTCGGTCAAGCCCACCCGGCCGAGCTGCCGGCGCACCTCTTCGGGGGCGCTCCCGAGGCCCTTGAGCCTCGCGATGCTCGCCAGGAACGCAGGGGCCCGCCATGACGACGGGAGCTCCAGCCGCTCCGGCAGGTAGCCGATCCGCGCCCGCACGGCCCGTTCATCCGGATCGCCTCCGAGGATCCGGATCCTGCCGCCGGTGGGGCGCACCACGCCGAGCATACATTTGATGAAGGTGGTCTTCCCCGCGCCGTTCAGGCCGATCAGCCCGAAGGCGATCCCTCGGGGGATCGAGAGCTCGATCCCGGCGAGGGCCCTCGAGCCCCCGCCGTACCGCTTCTCCAGCCCGATGGCTTCGATGGCCGGCATGCCGGGGATCCTGGGATCAGCGGGGGACGGGAGAGGCGACGAAGGCCTGGTGGTCGTCCTCGTAGTAGACCACCACGGCGCCGGTGCTCATCGCCTCGGCGATGGCCGCCTTCCGCTCGGCGGCGCTCCAGGGGTAGAGGGCCTCCACCTCCTCGGGCCAGAGCACCACCGCCGCCCGCAGCGCCGCGATGAAGAGGAAGGTCCAGGCCCGCTGCAGCTCGAGCTCCGTGGGCCCCTGGGGGATCGCCCGCTCGGCCCAGCGCCCCAGCGGCTCCAGCACGGTGATCGGCTGATCCTCCTCGTCCAGGCCGGGGCGGGAGAGGATCGCCAGGCGGCTCTCCAGCTCACCCTGGACCTTGGCGAAGTCGGCCGGCGTCAGATCGAGGAAGCGCGCCAGCCGATCGGCGGCCATCTCTCCCCGGCGGTCGAGGATCTCCAGCGCCTCCGCCGCCTCGTAGGTGAGGACCCCCTTCCCGCGGGCCTCCGCCTCGCGTGGGGCGGCGACCGCGGCCAGGCAGGGCCAGAGCTCCACCTGGATCAGGGTGGGCTGATCGAAGCAGAGTCTCGCGGCGACCAGATCCGGGGCGGCGTGCAGCTCCTCGGACCAGGCCTCCAAGGTGGCGGCGAAGGGCCCCTCCACCCGCTCCTCTGCGGTGCAGGCGCGGCCGATCAGGGGATCGATGAGGTTGGGCAGGGCGGATTGGGCCCTTAGGTGAACCAGATGCCGCTCCCTGACGAAGGCCACCGCCTGGGTGGCGCTCTTCAGGGCAGGGCGGCCGCTCCTGCCATGCCAGCGCTCGCGGGCGGCGAGGGCGGCGGCCAACCGGGGATCTTGCGCCCTCCCCTCGAGGGGGTGCAGGGGGATCTCACGAGGAGTCCAGGGCTCGACCCGACGCCGCGGGCGGGCGGCAGGTGCCGGGGGAGAGGAAGCCTTCGTGGTTGCCGACATGGTGGGGACCGCTCTCTTCGCCCTCTCGGGCGTGGTGGGGGCCGCCTCGGTCGCCGGCTTCGTCGTCGAGCGCGTGGTGGGATGATCGGCGTCCGACCCGCGCTCCTGCGTCGTCTTGGTCTTTTTGGCTTTGGCCTTGGCGGCCATCCTGACAGCGACGGCTTCTCGGGCGGCAGCGAGCTGATCCTTGCCGGCCTTGGAGCGTGCGGCGGCGGCGCGGACCGCTGCCAGCCGTGCGGCGGCAGCCTTCTTCGCCGCCTCGGACTTCGGCTTCGCCTTGGACGTCGCGGCCTTGGCGGTCGGCGCCTTTGCCTTCCCCTTGGAGACGACGGTCTTGGAGGACGCCGGCTTCACGGCGGACGCCTTGGAAGAATTCGTCTTGGACGGGACGGCCTTGGAAGAGGTCGGCTTCACGGTGGAGGCCTTGGCAGACTTCGTCTTGGAGGCGGCCTTGGAGGACGTCGGCTTCGCGGCAGACGCCTTGGCGGACTTCGTCTTGGCCGCCGCGGCCTTCGACGAGACAGACTTCACGGCCGTCTGCTTACCTCCGCGGCTCGGCTCCGCGTCGGCTGGCGCCCTGGCGAGCCTGCCCTTCGGCTCCTGCTCCTCGATCTTCTGGATGCGGGACGTCGCCATGGATTCCTTAGGCCTCGGCAAAGGCCTGGTCGAGGTCGGCGATCAGATCGCGCACGTCCTCGATGCCGACCGAGAGACGGATGAGCCCGTCGTCGATCCCGAGCATGGCCCGGGTCTCGGCGGGGATCGACGCATGGGTCATGATCGCGGGGTGCTCGATCAGGCTCTCGACCCCGCCCAAGGACTCGGCGAGGGCGAAGATCCGGACCTTGCGGAGGAAGCGATCGGCGGCGGGGAGGCCCCCCTTGATCACGAAGGACATCATCCCGCCGGCGCCGCTCGTCTGGCGCCTGGCCAGCGCCGCCTGGGGGTGGCTGTCGAGACCGGGCCAGATCACCTTCTCCACCTTGGGGTGGGAGAGGAGGTGCGCCGCGATCGCCTCGGCGTTTCGCTGATGCCGCTCCATCCGGACCCCGAGGGTCTTGAGGCCCCGGAGCACCATGAAGGAGTCGAAGGGGGAGAGCACCGCGCCGGCGGCGTTCTGGCGAAAGTAGATCCCCTCGGCGAGCTTCTCGTCGCTGGTGATGAGGCAGCCGCCGATCACGTCGGAGTGGCCGTTCAGATACTTGGTCATCGAGTGGACGACGACGTCGATGCCGTGCTCGAGGGGGCGCTGGAAGTAGGGGGAGAGGAAGGTGTTGTCGGCCACGCTGATCGCGCCGGCCTTACGGGCGATGTCTGCGATCGCCGCGAGATCCACCAGCTTCATCATCGGGTTGGTGGGGGACTCCGCCCAGATCATCTTGGTCCGCCCCGGCCGGATCGCCTCCTGGACGTTCTTGGCGTCGGTCATGTCCACGAAGGTGAACTCCAGACCGAACTGCCGGAAGACCTTGTCGAAGAGGCGGAAGGTGCCGCCGTAGAGATCGTCCGAGCACACCAGATGATCGCCGGCGGACAGCCCCTGGACCAGGCAGGTGGAGGCGGCCAGCCCGGAAGCGAAGACCGCGCCGAACCTGCCCCCCTCCAGGGCGGCGAGGCAGTCCTGGAGCGCGTTGCGGGTGGGGTTGTGGGTGCGGCTGTACTCGAACCCCTTGTGCTCGCCGGGGCCGGTCTGCACATAGGTCGAGGTCAGGTAGACCGGCGTCATGATCGCGCCGGTGGTCGGATCGGGGCTCTGGCCGGCGTGGATCGCCAGCGTATCGAAGCCCTTCTTGGCATCACCCTCGAAGGCCATCTCTCAACTCTCCTATCTCGTCGACCTCGGGAGTCGAAGCTGCAACCTAGCCGCTGATGCCCAAGGAGTGAGCGACCGATCTAATGGCAAGTCGCCCGAAAAGCTCCCGGCCCGCCATCCGGAGGCCATCCGGGAGCCGCAAGAAGGGTGGTTATACCACAACCCGGCTGTCGCAGCGGGGGGATCCAACGCCGCGACCCTGCCGCCTCCATCACGTGGGCGGGAGAGCACTCGCGCGCCCAAGCTTCGCAGAGGAGGGGAGGCGGGAGCGGAGCCCCCCTCAGAGGCGATCAGATCGAGAAGCCGTTCGCCTTCATCCAGGCGTCCGAGTAGATCTTGGAGATGTAGCTCTTGCCGCCGTCCGGCAGGATCGCGACGATGGTCTTGTCCGGTCCCGCGGTCTTGGCGAGCTCCAACGCGATGGCCACCGCACCGCCGGAGGAGCCTCCGGCGAAGATCCCCTCCTCCCGCGCCAGCCGCCTCGTGAACTCGAAGCAGATGGCGTCGTTCACCTGGCGCACGTCGTCGAGGATCGAGAAGTCCATCGCCTCGCAGAGCATGTCCTCGCCGATCCCCTCGACCTTGTAGGTATGAGGCTCGGAGAGCTTGCCGGTCTTGAAGTAGGAGAGGTAGACCGAGCCCTCGGGATCGACCCCGATGTTGCGGATGCCGGGGTTCTTCTCCTTCAGGAACTTCCCCGTCCCCGACATGGTGCCGCCGGTGCCGAGGCCCGCCACCAGGAAGTCGATCTTGCCGCCAGTCTGTCGCCAGAGCTCGGGCCCCGTGGAGAGGTAGTGGGCCTCCACGTTGTCCTGCGAATGGTATTGATTCACGTAGAAGCTATTCGGTGTCTCCCGGGCGATCCGCTTGGCGGTCTCGTAATACGAGTCGGGCGAGTCCGCGGGGACGTTGGTCGGCGTCACGATCACCTCGGCGCCGAAGCCGCGGAGGGTGTCGATCTTCTCCTGGGACATCTTGTCCGGCATGGTGAAGATGCACTTGTAGCCGCGGACCGCCGCCACCATGGCCAGGGCCGCCCCTGTGTTCCCGCTGGTGTTCTCGACGATGGTGCCGCCGGGCTTCAGGAGCCCCGCGGCCTCGGCCTTGTTCACGATGTGGACCGCCATCCGATCCTTGATCGCGCCGCCCGGATTCATGAACTCGCACTTCACCAGGACCGTCGCGTCGCCTGGGCCCACCAGCCGGTTCAGCTTGACCAGCGGCGTCCCGCCGATGGCCTCGAGAATATTCGAGCGGACTTCCATTTTTCTCTTTCGTGCGGGGCCATCGAGAGCCGACGCGGTAAGGGCCGTGCCGCTGTCTATAGAAGATGCGATGGAAGGCGGCAACCAGCGAGATCGTCGGGGAGAAGAGGGCCCCGGGCGCCCGCGAGGGTCGAACTCCTGAATCCCCGAGCCCGATGCGCCAGCGGGGCGAGCTATGTTACTCGTGGATCGTCGCCTCTTTGTCCGGAATCCGATTCGGGGAGGCGGCGGTTCCAACCGCGGTACACACGGTAGCTGCCCAGGCCCGGAGGCCCCCGCCCGCCATGTCCGACGTCTCCTTCGACCTCCTTCGGTCCCATGCCGCGGGCGCCTTCGGCATGTCCCCGGATCCCGCCTGGCCCGTGGTCCGCCTCAAGCAGGACGCCTCCAACCGCTCCTACTTTCGCGTCGTCCTCCCCGGCGCTCCGGTGGTGCTGATGGTGATGCCCGTCGGCGCCTCCGCCAGCGAGGAGGCCACCAACGGCGAGGCGCCCCAAGAGCTCCCCTTCGTCAACGTCCATCGCTACCTCGATCGCCTCGGGATCCGGCTGCCGGCGATCCACGCCTACGATCCGGCCGCCGGCGTGATGGTCATGGAGGACCTCGGTGACGTCACCTTCGAGGCCGGCCTGGCCCAGGGGGGCGACGCCCGCCGCGAGGCCCTCTACGGCGAGGCCATCGATCTCCTCGCCTCCCTCCGGGCCCGGGCCGATGCCAGCCCCGATCCGGCTTGCCTCTCCTCCTCCAGGGCCTTCGATTTCGACCTCTACCGCTGGGAGCTCGACCACTTCCTGGAGTGGGGCCTCGAAGCCCGCCACGAGGTGCGCCTCGAAGCCTCCGCCGAGGCGACGGTGGACCGCCACGCCGACGCCGTCGCGAAGGCGCTGGCCGAGCTGCCCCGGGGCTTCACCCACCGCGACTACCAATCGCGGAACCTCATGCTGCTCCCGGACGACGAGCTGGTGCTCATCGATTTCCAGGACGCTCTCCAGGGCCCCAGGCAATACGACCTCGTCGCGCTCCTCCGCGACTCCTACGTCGAGCTGCCCATGGACTTCGTGGAGAAGATGATCCTGCGCTACCTCGATCGCCTCGCGGAGGCGGGCGGCCCCAAGCTGGCGCCGGAGTCCTTCCTGGCCGACTTTCACCTCCTCACCGTGCAGCGCAAGCTCAAGGACGCTGGCCGTTTCATCTTCATCGATCGGGTGAAGAAGAACCCCTCCTTCCTCCCCTACGTCTCGCCCTCCCTGCGCTACGTGAAGGAGGCCTTCCGCTTCAGGCCCGAGCTGTCCGAACTCCACGAGATCCTCGCCCGTCACGTGCCGGAGCTAGGATGACGGCGCCGTGATCGCGATGATCCTCGCGGCGGGCCTCGGGACCAGGCTGCGCCCCCTCACCGAGCGCGTCGCCAAGCCGGCGCTCCCCCTGGCGGGCACCACCCTCCTCGCGTGCAACCTCTCCCTCGCGGCGCGGGCCGGAGCGGACGAGGTGGCGGTCAACGCCCATCATCTCCCAGACACCGTCGCGCGGGTGGCCCGAGAGGCCGCCGAGCGCCTCTCGCTCCGCCTCCACCTCTGCTTCGAGGCGCCCGACGTCCTCGGCACCGGCGGCGCCCTCGTGGCCGCCCGGCCGTTGCTGGATCGCGGCGAGCCCTTCCTCCTCCTCAACGGCGACGTCCTCACCGACCTCGATCCACGCCGGGCCCTCGCCGCCCACCTGCAAAGCGGCGCCGACACCACCATGGTCCTGCGCCCCATGCCCGAAGGCGCGCCCTTCGCTCCGGTGGAGGTGGACGAGCGGGGCTTCGTGGCGAGGATCGCGGGCAGCGGCCGCCCCCTCGCCGGCGGGGAGCCTCTCCGCTCCTATGCCTTCACCGGGATCCACGTCCTCGGCGCCGCCATCTTCGAGACCCTGCCGACGGCAGGCGCCCCCTGCGTCAACCGCGACGGCCACGTCGGCCTCCTCCGAGCGGGACGCCGCGTACACGCCCATCTGGAGGAGGGCGGCGCCTGGTCCGACGTCGGCACCCCCGATCGCTACCTGGACGCCACCCTCGATCTGCTGGCTGGCCGCTACCGCATCTCCGGCGCTCCCTTCGGCGTCGTCGAGCTGCGCCCCGGCATCTGGGCCGCGCCCGATTCGGTTATTCACCCAGAGGCGAAGCTCGTCGCACCAAGCTACATCGGCCCCGCCGCGACGGTCCAGCCCACCGCCGTCGTCGGCCCCCGGGCCGTGCTGCTGGAAGGTTGCGACGTCGCCGGAGCGATCAAGGACGGAATCGTGCTCCCGGGCGCGATCGTCGCATCCGAGCGGTCGGGCCGCGAGGGCATCCTCCCCGCCTTTCACAGGCTCTGAGAGTTCGTGAAGAAATCACGAACTCTCAGAGCCGGAGGCGAGCGAAAAGAGCACCGGCTTTGAAAATGCGTGCTCAACGCGCCTTGCCGTCCCGGGGCGACAGCTCCGGAAAGCAGCGGCTGGAGCATTCGCGATCGAGCGCGGCAGGCGCCTGCGCCGTGAGTTGGAGTCGATTGGCGCAGGCGCTGTAGCAGTCGCGCGCGTCCTGCAGGTCGGGAGGGCCGCCGAGCCGGATGGGCGGCGAGTCCCCGATCGTCATCGTCCCGCCCGCGCAGCCGGCGAACATCGTCGCGAGGATCGTGATCGCGAGGATGGTGCGAGGCATCAGCTCGACCTCTCGCTGCTTCCGGTTGGCACCTGCCAGCTTGCCGGCGGCATCGACCCACCGGAGGATCCCCGCGGCCCGCAGCTTCTTTTTTCTCAAGCCGCGAACCAGCGGGCGAGGACCACGGTAACGTTGTCGATCCCGCCGGCCTCGTTGGCGGCGTCGATGAGGCGGGCGACCTTCTCCTCGTCCTCGCCCTCTTCCCGCAGGAGCGCCGCGATCCGCTCGTCGGAGAGCATCCCGGAGAGGCCGTCCGAGCAGAGGAGGTAGAGGTCGCCGTCCTGCGGCCTCTCCTGGAGGATGTCGACCTGCAGGTTGTCCTGGATCCCCAGGGCGCGGACGATCACGTTCTTATGGGGAAAGGCCTCGATCTCCTCCGGGCTGAGCTTCTTCGCCCGGATCAGATCGTTGAGCAGGGAGTGATCCTCGGAGAGCTGGACCAGATCGCCGCCGCGGAAGCGGTAGACCCGGCTGTCGCCCGCCCAGCCGATGCACGCCCGATCGTCGAAGAAGTGCAGGGAGGCGATGGTGGTGCCCATCCCCTTGTACCGAGACTCGCGCCGCGCCTGATCGCAGATCCTCGCGTTGGCCTGGCGGATCCCCACCAGGAGGCGGTTCTCTTCGTATCCACGATCCGCGTCCATCTTGAACGGCCAGGTCAGCTCGCGATCGTCGCCGGTCAGTCGGAAGAAGGCCTCGAGCTCGGCCACCGCCATCCCCGAGGCCACCTCGCCGGAGGCGTGCCCGCCCATGCCGTCCGCCACCACGTAGAGGTGCTCTTCGTCGAGAATGAGGAGGCTGTCCTCGTTCCCGGTACGCTTCATGCCGACATGGGTGCTACCTGCGGCTTCGACGCGCATCAAGCCTCGCTCCGATTTCGAAAGGGGAAGACCACTATCGGAAGGCCGGCGGCCAATCAAGCGGCGCCCGCCCGGAAAATCGCGATCCGATCGCCGGGGACGGTGGCGCTCCCCCGGGAGGTCCCCGCCGGAAGCTCCAGCACCTTGCGCGCCTTCGGGTAGATGCGGCTGGCCCTCCAGGGCGCCACCGCGTCCAGGGCCTGCACCACCCGACCGTCGTCGTCCAGGAAGAGGACGTCGATCGAAAAGCGCATGAAGAAGGTGTGGATCCCGCTGCAGGGCTCGATCAGCAGCCCCTCGCCCTCGTCCAGGGCATCCCGCCCCAGCAGGCCCCGCAGCCTCGTGGCGAAGGTGGCCGCCCGCCGGATCCGCCAGGCCAGCCTCGTGCCCCGGCTCTCGTTCATCGCTTCCAGCAGCTCGGGATCCATGGATGAGTTCCTGCGTGGCCCAGACCTCGGGCGGATGGGCTCGTGGCGAGCCTCCCATCGTGGATCGAGGCTACACACAACGCCAATCTTAGACCGGCAGCGCCGCCGCCGCGCGCTCCCATCGCGGATCGAGGCTTCCGCACGACGCCGCCGATCATCCGGGCGCGATCGAAGCCTCGCTTCGATTCCAACCCTCGTGTCCGTTGTCGCGCGCCGCGCTTCGTGGTCTACCATCCGCCCATGTTGCCCACGCTCGCGCCGCCGCTCTCGGTGGTCCTGGTCTCCCCTCAGATCCCCCCCAACACCGGCAACATCGCGCGCCTCTGTGCCGTCACCGGATCCAGGCTGGAGCTGGTCGAGCCGCTGGGCTTCTCCATCGCCGACAAAGACCTCCGCCGGGCCGGCCTCGACTATTGGGATCAGGTCGTGGCGGAGATCCACCCCGACCTGGAGGCTTGGGAGGCGAGGGCCCCTTTCCCCAGGGTCCACCTCTTCACGGGCGGTGGCAGCCGCTCTCTCTGGGACGTGGCGTTTCGCCCCGGCGATCGGCTGGTGTTCGGCTCCGAGCAGGCCGGCCTCCCCCCCGAGCTCCTCGCCAGACATTCCGAGCGGACCGTCTCGATCCCACAGCGCCAGGGGCTGCGATCGCTGAACCTCGCCACCGCCGCCGGGATCGCAGTGTACGAAGCCATACGACAGACATTGGCGCAGCGCGGCGAGGCGCGGTAATATCGTGAGCGTGTCCCAGCCCAAGATCCTCTGCACGCTCTCCGGCGGAGAGTTCCGCTCTACGTCCCTGGCCGCGATCCTGATCGAGGCCCTGCGGGGACGGGTGACCGGCGAGCTCGTGATCGGCGCGTCCGGCGGCACCTCCCGGGTCTTCTTGCGGGATGGCCAGCCCTGCGGCGTGCAGATCTTCTTCGGCTTCAAGCCCCTGGGCCAGTTTCTCCTGGAGCTCGGCTGGATCGACATCCGCGCCCTGGAGCGCAGCCTCCTCGCGGTCGCCGACGGCCGCAAACAAGGTGAAGCGCTGGTCTCGCTGGGCTTCCTCACACCGGAGCAGCTCGCGTCCGGCCTCGCGCTCCTCCACCGCGGCCACCTCCGCACCCTCTCGGGCCTCTCCGAGGGAAGCTATGCCTTCCACGCCAAGGACGAGCTGCCCTCCTGGACCGACGAGATCCGGATCGGCGCCCACCGCGCCATCCTCGACGCGCTGCTCACCGCCGGCGGGCGCAAGACCTCGCGGCAGATCCTCCAGGGCGTCCCGCCGGAGCAGCGGTTGCGGCTGCGCAAGGGGTGGATCACCTTCGCCCGCTACTTCGATCTCGACCCGCAGGAGCAGGTCTTCGTCGCCAGGCTGCAGGAGCCCCAGCGCCTCTACGATCTCCTCTCCGATCCGGAGATCGGCGAGTCCCGCGCCGCCGCCGTCATCGCGATCTTCCTCCTGATGGGGGTGGCCTTGCCCCACCGCGAGGCGCCGTCGCCGGCGTCGGTCGCAGCGCCGCCGTCGGAGGAGAGCCGGCTCCGCTCCCGCTTCGAGGAGGAGCGGCGCAAAGAGGAGGCGGATGAGTCGGTGGAGTCGGCGCCCCTCGATCGGAGTGTGCGATAGCCTCCTACTTTCTGCGCACGGCGTGAAGGTCGATGCTCATTCTTGACACCTCCGCCGCTCGATCGGGATCATGGCGCTCGATCTCGAGGGACTGATGCACTCAGCGAAACAGAACCTTCTGCTGGTGGACGGCGACGCCAAGAGCCTCCGCGTGATGGAGGTCAGCCTCCGCACCGCTGGCTACCACGTCGTCACCGCCGTCAACGGCATCGACGCCCTGGAGAAGTGCGAGGCGGCTCATCCCGACCTCGTCCTCTCCGACACGCGGATGCCGGAGATGGACGGCTTCGAGTTCTGCAGGCGGTTCAAGGCCGACGAGCGCTTCGCCGACATCCCCTTCGTCTTCCTCAGCAGCCAGAAGGATCTCGAACATAAGGTGCGGGGCCTCGAGCTGGGCGTCGAGGACTACCTGACCAAACCGATCTACATCCAGGAGATCGTCACCCGGGTGAAGATCCTCCTGCAGAAGCGCAACAAGGAGCGGATCGAGCGGCGCGATCAGAAGGGCGGGCTCTCCGGCAGCCTCTCGGACATGGGCATCGTCGACCTGGTCCAGACCCTGGAGATGGGCCGCAAGACCGGCGTCATCCGCATCACCGAGCGCGACGGCGCCTCCTCCGAGATCTTCTTCCTCGACGGCAAGGTGGTCGACGTCGACTTCGGCAGCCATCGGGGCGAGGCCGCCTTCTATCGCCTGCTGGGCTGGACCGAGGGGCGCTTCCAGATCGAGTTCAAGTCGGTGACCCGGCCCAACCGCATCGACTTCTCCACCCAAGGCCTGCTCATGGAGGGCATGCGCCGCCTGGACGAGCGCGCCCGGCTCTCCGAGCTGCTCCCCCCCTTCGACTCCATCCTCGACGTGGATCACGCCATCCTCTCCGAGCGCCTCTCGCTGCTCCCCGACGAGGTCAACCCGGTGCTCCGCCTCTTCGACGGCCGACGCAGCCTCGCCCGGGTGATCGACGGGACCGAGATGGACGATCTCGACTGCCTCTCGATCACCGCGCGCCTCTTCGCCGTGGGGATCCTCCGGGACGCCCATCGCAGCCGCGCCGACGGGGCGCATGTGCAGCCCCATCCCCAGCCGGAGGCAGAGAGCCGGCCCGTCCAGACCCGAGAGGCGCCGCCGGAGGAATGGTTCGTCGAGCCCTCGGGCATCCTCCCCCTCGACGATCCCCATCGAAAGAGCGTCGGCGTGCCGCCACCGGAGCCCACTGTGGACGAGTCGCTCCCCGGCTCCCGGCGTCGAGAAGAGCCCGCAGATGAAGCCGAACGATCGGCGCCCGCGGGCCCTTCTGGTGACCCGGCCAACCAGCCTGCGCGAGGCGCGCAAGGCGCCGCAGCGATGATCGCGCACGCTCCCTTCGACGGCTCGGAGGAGCAGGCGGCGGCGGTCGCCTTCGCCGCCGCCCGTGCCTGGGCCAAGGAGGAGCGCCCCGCGGCCCTGGCCCAGCCGAGCGCAGCGCCAGCGGACCCGGCCATCGCCGAGGCGTCCGGCAACACCGAGCCGACACTCGATTCCCCCGCAGATCCCCCTCCCTCGGAAGGTGAAGAAGAGCAGGCCCCTTGGACCGTCGGCCTCGCCTCCGCGCCGATCGCAGGCCCATCCCCGCCCCCCCGATCGGCCGCCATCGACGAAGGAAAGCCGGCGGTCGCCCGGCGCATTCGAACGGCCGCCCGCGCGGCGCCCCCCCGATCCTCCGGACGCTGGATCTGGTGGGCCGCAGGCATCGTCAGCCTCCTCCTCGCGGGAGGCCTCGCCCTCCGCACCCCGATCCTCCGGGCCCTCGCTCCCTCCGCCTCTGTCGGCACCTCGAGCGGCTCGGATCCTCGCTGACTCGCGCGGCGCGTGCGCCGTCGATCCACCCGGGCGAGACGGCGGGTCGGGGCGTGTTATAAGCCGCGCCATGTTGGTTCTTGGACTCGAGACATCCTGCGACGAGACGGCGGCTGCCGTGGTCCGCGACGGGCGCGAGGCGCTCTCCGACGTGGTCTCCAGCCAGATCGAGATCCACCGGCGATGGGGTGGGGTGGTCCCCGAGTTGGCCTCCCGCAACCACGTCCTCCAGGTGATGCCCGTGGTCGACGAGGCCCTCGAGCGGGCAGAAGTCGAACTCTCCGACATCGATCTGATCGCGGTCACCAGCGGTCCGGGGCTCATCGGCGCGCTGCTGGTCGGCCTGCAGGTCGGCAAGTCCCTGGCCTACGCCGCCGACAAGCCGGTGGTGGGGGTCAACCACCTCGAGGGCCACCTCCTGGCGATCCGCCTCGACGAAGAGGCGCCCGCGCCTCCCTTCCTCGGCCTGGTCGTCTCCGGCGGCCACACCAGCCTCTACGCCGTGGAGGACTACGGCTCCTATCGCCTCCTCGGCGCCACCCTGGACGACGCCGCCGGCGAGGCCTTCGACAAGGTCGCCAGGCTCCTCGGCCTGCCCTATCCCGGCGGCGTCGAGATCGATCGCCTCGCCCAGGGCGGCGACCCGGCGGCCATCCGCTTCCCCCGCGGCCTGAGCCGCAAGCCGAGCCTCGACTTCTCCTTCTCCGGCCTCAAGACCTCGGTGCTCTACCACGTGCGCAAGCACGGCATCCCCGAGGGGCAGGGCCTGGCCGATCTCTGCGCCAGCGTGCAGGAGGCCATCGCCGACGTCCTCACCCGCAAGGCGATCCGCGCCGCCCGCGACGCCGATCTGCCGCGGCTCGTCCTCTGCGGAGGGGTCGCCGCCAACAGCAGGCTCCGCGCCCTCGCCGTCGAGCGAGGCACGGAGGAGGGCGTCCTCGTCCACGTCCCGCCCAAGCGCCTCTGCACCGACAACGGCGCCATGATCGCCGTCGCCGGCTACGAGACCTGGCGCAGGGGCGGCGGCCCAGAGGGCCTGGCCATGAACGCCGACCCCGCCTGGCGGCTCTCATGATCCACGTCGATCCGCCGACGCTTGACGAGATTCGCTGCGAACCCAGCTTGGCGGCGCTCGTGCTCCACGTCCACCCACCGCTCCATCGCCGGGCTGGCGAGTCGCGCCGATCGTTGTTCCTTGAGACCGGCCGGTGCGCCAGAGGGAGCCATTAGTGGCCGAAGCCCCTTCCATCATCCTCCGCCGGCATCGGCTGCGCCCCAAGAAGGCCTGGGGACAGAACTTCCTCGGCAGCGACTACCACCTGGGCGCCATCGTCGAAGCCTGCCGCATCGAGGCCGGCGATCGCTTGGTAGAGCTCGGCGCAGGGCTGGGCCACCTCACCCGCAGGCTCGCGGCCACCGGCGCGCAGGTGATCGCCGTAGAGCGGGACCGCGACCTGGTTCCCGTCCTCCGCGAGGAGCTCGCCTCCTTCGAGAACGTCGAGATCCGCGAGGCCAACGCCGCCACCATCGAGCTCGCCCCCCTCACCGCCACAGCCGGCCACCGGGCCATCGTGGTGGGCAATCTCCCCTACAACCTCTCCACCGAGATCCTCTTCCACGTAGAGTCCCAGCGCGCCTCCGTGGAGCGGATGGTCTTCCTCCTCCAACGCGAGGTCACAGAGCGCATCGCCGCGACCCCCGGGGGCAGGGACTACGGCATCCTCTCCGTCCTCCTCCAACTCCACGCCGACGTCGACGTGCCCCATCGGGTCCCCGCCGGCGCCTTCACCCCGCCGCCCGAGGTCGAGAGCGCCGTCGTGCGCCTCGAGGTCCGCGACACCCCGCGCGCCGATCCCGGCGACGAGGCCCTCTTCCGAAAGCTCGTGAAGGCCGCCTTCGCGCAGCGCCGAAAGACCGTCCTCAACTCCCTCAAGGGCGCCAAGCTCGCCTCGTCCGAGGTCCTCGCCGCCACCTTCGACGCCGCCGCCATCGATCCAGGCCGCCGCGCCGAGACCCTCGCCGTCGAAGAGTTCGCCGCCCTCTCCCGCGCCCTCCTCGCCGCGGAGACCGCGCGCTAATCAGGCGACGCAGGGCGGCTCCGAGGAAGGTGGATGGGGCGCGGATCGAGGGTTGAGGCGAAGGAAGCAGCTCTGTTAGGTTGCGCCCCGATCGGCGGCCTCCCTCCACTTTTGGCGCCGGTTCGCATGGAGTCACACGAGATGAGCGGCCGCCTCGAGAAGATCCTACTCAACGACGTCTCCCGCGCGAGCAGGGACTTCAAGCTGATCGAGCCCAACGATCGGATCATGGTGGGGATCTCGGGGGGAAAGGACTCGTACACGCTCCTGCACCTCCTTCGGGAGATCCAGAAGCGCTGCGGCTTTCCGCTCTCCATCGTGGCGGTCAACCTGGACCAGGGGCATCCGGGCTTCCCCGGCCATGTGATCCGCGAGTGGCTCGAGGCGAACGGCTACGAGTACCGGATGATCCAGCGGGATACGTACTCGATCGTCCAGGAGAAGATCCCGGCGGGGAAGACCACCTGCTCGCTCTGCTCGCGGCTGCGCCGGGGCATCCTCTATGACGTGGCGGTGGAGCTCGGCGCGACGAAGATCGCCCTGGGGCACCATCGCGACGACATCATCGAGACCCTGATGCTCAACCTGCTCTACTCCGGGCAGCTCAAGGCGATGCCGCCGCGGCTTCGATCGGACGACGGCCGCAACACGGTGATCCGCCCGCTGGCCTATTGCGCCGAGGAGCAGATCGCCGCCTTCGCGGAGGAGATGAAGTTCCCGATCATCCCCTGCGATCTCTGTGGCTCTCAGGACAATCTGCAGCGCAAGCAGATCAAGCGGCTGATCGCGCAGCTCCACGCCAACAATCCGAGCGTGAAGGGCAATATGCTGGCGGCCATCGGCAACGTGCGGCCCACCCACCTCCTCGATCCGCACCTCCGCGAGCTCTACGGCGCCGATCGGATCGAGAGCGCCGACGAGGCCCTCCTCGCCATCGATCCCGGCGGCTCCGACGACGACGCCCTAGGCGGCGGCTGCGCCTCTCTGCCCACGGAGCACGGCCCCATCCCCCTGCGGATCCTCGAAACCTAATCGCCGCCCCGCCGAGGCCCCCGCGGCTGCATCGCCCGATCGATCTCGCGCCGCGTGTCGCGCTCCTTGATCGTCTGGCGACGGTCGCCCTTGGTCTTGCCGGAGGCGAGGGCGATCTCCAGCTTGGCCCGGCCCTCCTTGAAGTAGAGGCGGGTGGGGATCACGGTGTAGCCCCGTTCCTGGATCCGCTGCAGGATCCGATCGAGCTCGGCGCGATGGAGCAGCAGCTTCCGCTCGCGCAAGGGAGCGTGTCCCTGGAGCGCCGCCGCCTTGTACTCGCCGATCCGCAGGTTGTGCACGTAGAGCTCGTCGCCCTTGGGCTGCGCGTAGGAGTCCGAGAGGTTGGCGTTGCCGTCGCGCAGGGACTTCACCTCGCTGCCCAGGAGCGCGAGCCCCGCCTCCCACCGCTCGCCGAGCTCGTAATCGAAGCGCGCCCGTCGGTTCTCGGCGATGAGCTTCAGCCCCGGCTTCAGCTTGGGTTCAGACTTCGACATGGAGCACCTGGTTGTCGATGAGGCGGGTCTTGCCGACGAAGGCCGCGACCAGCAGGCACGCCGAGCGTTCGATGTGATCGACAGGCTTCAGGGTCTCGGCGTCCACCACCTCGATGTAGTCGATCTTATCGACCGCCGCCTTCACCTCGGCCCGGGCGGCGTCCGCCAGGGTGGCGGCGCGCCGCTCCCCCGCAGCGAAGTGCCGCTGCCCCGCGTCCAGTCCCCGGCGCAGGGAGAGGGCGCGCTGGCGCTCCGTCGGCGAGAGCGCCCGGTTCCGGGAAGACATGGCGAGGCCATCCGCCTCCCGCACGATGGCCATGCCGACGATCTCGGTCCAGGCGGAGAGCTCGAGATCCCGGACCATCCGCCGGATCACCGCGAGCTGCTGGAAGTCCTTCTCGCCGAAGAGCGCGAGCTGCGGGCGGAAGAGGGCGATCAGCTTGCAGACCACCGTGGCGACGCCGCGAAAATGGGTGGGCCGGCTCCCCCCGCAGAGGCCCCGGGAGATCTCCTCCACGTTCACCCAGGTCTGGGAGCCCTCGGGGTAGACCTCGGCAGGATCTCGCGGCGCGTAGATCAACCAGGCCCCCGCCTCGGCGCAACGGGCCACGTCGCCTGCGAGGTCGCGAGGGTAGCGATCGAGATCCTCGCCGGGGGCGAATTGGGTCGGGTTGACGAAGATCGAGACCGCCACCCGATCGGCCCGGGCCCCGCCCTCGCGGATCAGCGAGAGGTGTCCGTCGTGGAGCGCGCCCATGGTCGGGACCAAGGCGAGCCGCTCCCCTCGGTGATGCAGGGCTCGCAGCTCTTCGAGGAGCGCGGCGCGGGTCTCGACGACGATCGGTGGGGCGGACATGATCCTGCTCTTCCTCGGACGACGGGAGCCCGACTCGTCCGTCGTGAATCTCGAGGGGCGAGCGGAAACGCTCACCCCTCGCTCAAGCGAACCGCCGCAGGGACGGTCCATCGGGCCATGGTTTCATTCGAGCCGGCTACGGCTGCGCGGCCTCCTTGGAGGCGGCGCCATAGATCGCGCCGAGCTCGGCCCCTTCGTCCGGCAGCGCGCGGACCTGCGGCTTCATCTGGAAGGAGTGGGCCTCGGTTGGGAACGCGCCGCCCCGCACCTCGTCGAGGTAGCTCTTCACCGCCCCGCCGATCACCTCGTGGAGCTGCACATAGCGCTTCACGAACTTGGGGGAGAACGAGGGGTTCATCCCGAGGAGATCGTAGATCACCAGGACCTGGCCGTCGCAGCCCGGCCCTGCGCCGATTCCGATGGTGGGGATCGAGAGCCGGGAGGTGATCGTCTCCGCCACCGGCGCGGGGATCCCCTCGAGCACGATCGAGTAACAGCCCGCCGCCTCGAGGGCGAGGGCGTCCTCCAACAGCGTCGCGGCCTTCTCTTCGTCGCGGCCCTGGATCACGTAGCCGCCCATGCGATGGACGCTCTGCGGCGTGAGGCCGAGGTGTCCCATCACGGGGATCCCGGCCCGGACGATCTTGCGGATCACATCGTCGAAGTCGGCGCCGCCTTCGAGCTTGACCGACTCGGCGCCGCCCTCCGCCACCAGCCTGCCGGCGTTGCGCACCGCCTCGTCCACCGAGCTCTGGTAGCTCATGAAGGGCATGTCGCCCACCACGTGGGCGCGCTCGGTCCCGCGGACCACCGCCTTCAGGTGGTAGATGATCTGATCGACGGTGACGGGGAGGGTGGTCTTCTCGCCCTGGATCACGTTGCCCAGGGAGTCGCCCACCAGGAGGACGTCCGCGCCGGCTCCGTCGAGGAGTCGGGCGAAGGTGGCGTCGTAGCAGGTGAGCATGCCGATCCGCTCTCCTGCCTGCTTCATCTTGCGCAGCTTGTGGATGGTCACCTTGGTCGCCAAGGTTCACCTCCGTTGGTAATGGGCCGCTTAGACCCTATGAGCGGCTGCCGCCTGGCGATTGATCCGGTCGAGCCTCCGATGAAGAGTGCTCGCCGAGCGCCTGGCGGCAGCCGGGAATGCGACTCGATTTCAGGTCGAGCCGCGGGGGATGTAGTGCTGCACGCCCTTGCGATGGCGGCGCACCAGGTTGACGATCGCCTCCTGATCGCCCTCGTTGGCGGCGAGGTCGATGTCGCTGGTGTTGATCACCAGCAGCGGCGTCTCGTCGTAGTGGAAGAAGTAGTCGTTGTAGGTGGAGGCGATCCGGGCCAGGTAGTCCGGATCGAAGCCTCGCTCGAACTCCCTGCCGCGTCGCTTGATCCGCGCCTGGAGCACGTCGAGTCGGGCCTGGAGGTAGACCACCAGATCCGGCTTGGCCACCCTGGGTCGCAGCAGCGAATACACCTTATCGTAGAGGACCATCTCCGGACTGCTGAGGTTCAGCGAGGCGAAGATTCGATCCTTGGCGAAGAGGTAGTCGCTGACCGTCACCTGTCGGAAGAGATCGGGCTGGTGCAGCTCCTGCTGCTGCTGGAAGCGCGAGAGCAGGAAGAAGAGCTGGGCCTGGAAGGCGTGCTTCTCGCGATCGGTATAGAAGAGCGGGAGGAAGGGGTTCTCCTCCACCTGTTCGGAGACCCCCACGCCGCCGAAGCGCTCCACCAGGATCTTCGAGAGCGTGGACTTGCCCACCCCTACGGGACCTTCCACCACGATGTAGAGCGAACGATCCATCCTGGCTCTCCTCCGGCCTCGAGCCAAAGGTCTCCTTGCGCGCGCCGCATTAAGCACATGGGCGCCGTTCGTGTCCATGAGCCTCCTCGACCGGGCGGCCGGTAACTTGCCGCCCTCCGGACCCTCTGTTAGAAGTCGAGCCCTGGTCCGTACGGATGAAGGCCGACGAGAGGCCCGAGCGCTCGGCCGGTCGTCGGGGATACGCATCCTCGCGTTATAGGAGGGGCGCATCGAGCGGCCCCGAGCAGCGCCCAAGGAGTGAGCGGCCCGATGAACCAGCAGATGGTGATGCACGCAGACGAATTCCAGAGGATCACGAGCGTCTGCGATCGCTTGACCGGCGAGGCGAACGCCAACGTGGTCTTCCTGGTCGACAAGAACGGTCAGCTCATCGCCAGCAGCGGCGCCACCGAGGACATCGACACCACCTCGCTGGCCTCCCTCACCGCCGGCAACATCGCCGCGACGGGCGGCCTCGCCAAGCTCATCGGCGAGCGCGAGTTCTCGATCCTCTTCCACGAGGGCGAGAAGGACAACCTCCACATCTCGATCGTCGCCCAGCGGGTGATCCTGGTGGTGATCTTCGACGCGCGCTCCTCCCTCGGCCTGGTGCGCCTGCGGGTGAAGAAGGCGAGTGAAGAGCTCCATCAGATCTTCACCGACCTGGAGCAGAAGGGTGCCCTCCCCGGTGGCGGCAGCCCCTTCGCCGAGATCACCGACGAGGACATCGACAACCTCTTCAGCGAGTAGCCGCCGACCCACCCGCGCCTCCTGCCATCGTTCCCATCTTTGCCTCGGGGAAGAAGACGTGCCTTTCATCAACCTGCCGCTGCGAGAGATCACCTGCAAGATCGTCTATTACGGGCCGGGCCTTGGCGGGAAGACCACCAACCTGCAGTACGTCTACGCGAAGACCAACCCGGAGGCCCGCGGCAACATGATCTCGCTGGCCACCGAGACCGATCGCACCCTCTTCTTCGACTTCCTCCCCCTGGGGCTCGGGGAGATCCGCGGCTTCAAGACCCGCTTCCACCTCTACTCGGTGCCGGGGCAGGTCTTCTACGACGCCTCCCGCAAGCTGATCCTCCGAGGGGTGGACGGCGTGGTCTTCGTCGCGGACTCGCTGGTCGACCGCATGGAGGCGAACCTCGAGTCCGCCGAGAACCTGCGGATCAATCTGGCCGAGCAGGGCTACGACCTCGACAAGATCCCCTACGTGATCCAGTACAACAAGCGCGACCTCCCCAACGTCGCTCCGGTGGAGGAGCTCTCGCGGGAGCTCAACCCCACCAGGGTCCCTGAGTTCGAGGCCGTGGCCGTCACCGGCGTGGGGGTCTTCGACACCTTGAAGGCGGTGGCGAAGCAGGTCCTCACCAAGGTGAAGAACGGGGAATAGGCCGCCGGGAACCCGCAGCTCCCGAGGGGCGGGATCGGAGCCTCCCCCCTGGGAGGCGCCCGGTGCTCGGCAGGGCTGCCGCCCATCTCAACCATGGTAGTTTCCGAAATGGTAGTTCTGAAATTGACAACCCGAATCGCAGGCCGTAGGGTGCGAAAGTAAATTTTCGATCTGCACTTCATGGCTTCAATGGAATCAAGAGGTTGAACAACGTGCGCAACCCAGTCCTCCCAGCCGTCCTCATCGCTTCCGCCCTCCTGCTGCCCTTCAGCGCCGGGGCGCAATCGGCGGGCGCCCTCCTCGACGAAGCGAGGGTCGCGCTCTCGGCCATGAAGCAGTCCACCGCCCAGGTGCAGCAGCTCGCTAACGAGGCGCGGGACACCGACAAGGTGAAGTACAGCTGCGTCAACGAGAGCCACCAGGCGATGCAGCAGAGCCTCCACCTAGCCGAGGCCACCGTCCACGCCGCCAAGGGCTGGGGGATCGACGTCGCCGACGCCGCCCTCAAGTCCGTCCGGGGCGCCCAGGAGCAGGTCAATCGCCACCGCGCCGCAGCCAACCGCTGCGTCGGTGTCGACGAGGCGGAAGGCGCCATGGAGGTCGGTCAGGACTCCACCATCGGAACCGAGAGGGCGGAGTCAGCCGTTCACGCTGAAGACGCCGACGCCGTGGCTCGCCTCTCCGGGGATGAGGATGGCGTGGACTACGACCCCTTCGCCGCCGGGAGCGCCCCCGCCGCCGGCTCGGTGCCGCTCTCCGCTCGGGCCCCGGCAGCCAGCCCGATCAAGTAAGTCGTTTCGACCCGCAGCACCTTTCACTGAATACGAATCGCCAGCCCGTGGCTCCCTCAGAGGGGGGACGGCGGACGCCGGCAGTCAGGGTCTCAAGAGATGGTCAAGAAGATGAACCTCGGTAAGGTGATCGCATCGATCGCGACGCTGGGCGTCTGCCTCGTCGCCGGATCGGCGCATGCCCAGATGTCCACGGTATCCACGAAGGGCGACAACGGGATCAAGGTAGGCTCGGGCAGGCTGCATCCGCTCTTCGGCTTCGAGACCCGCTACGATTCCTTCGTTGGCCTGAGCGAGACCGCCGTGTCGCCCACCGACGCAGCCAGCGATCTCATCCTGCACATCAAGCCGGGCCTCGAGCTGGTGATCCCCTCCGACACCGTCGAGATCGGCGCGCGCTTCCTCCTCGACTACAACGCCTATACGGGCGCCACCGAGTCGTGGACCAGCGACCTGAGCAAGACCCGTGCGGCCTTCGACTTCAACGCCCTGATCAACCCCAAGGGCGACGCCAAGGTGGGCCTGGTCGAGCGCTTCGCCCGTAGCGACCTCAACACCAACCTCGCGCTCCCCGTCCTCACCATCAGCGATCGCAACGACGCGGGCCTCCACGTGGAGCTCACCCCCGGCGGCGGCGCCCTGCTGATCAAGCCGAGCTACGTGAACACCTACGAGCACTTCGAGGCCAGGGATGGCGACGCCGGATCCCAGGTGACCCGCTTCGACTACATGCAGCATACGGCGGGTCTCACCCTCGGCTACAAGCTGCAGCCGAAGACGGCCCTCCTCCTCGATACCAGCCTCGCCATCCGCAACTTCGAGCGCGGCGCCTCCCAGGACTTCGACACCTCCAACCTCCGGGTGATGGCCGGCTTCGCCGGTATGGTGGCGCCTCGGATCACGATCCTGGCCAAGGCCGGCTACGGCAAGCAGTTCGAGAGCACGGCCCTCGAGGGCGAGGGCTTCGCCAGCTTCATCGGGCAGGCGGAGATCGGCTACCTCTACTCGGAGGACACCCAGGTCAAGTTGGGCTACGCGCGCTCCTTCGAGCCGACCCCCAGCGCCGGCCTCCACTACTCCGACGATCGCATCTACCTCGACGCCCGCACCCGGATGGGGCAGAAGCTCCTCCTCAACGCGGGGATCTCCTATGATCAGCTCGAGTTCCCCGAGGCCGCCGGCCGCACCGACGACCTCCTGGGCTTCCGCATCGGCCCCGATTGGGAGTTCAACTCGGTGGTCACCGCCGGACTCTCCTACGCCTTCACCCAGCGGACGAGCGAGCTGGAGGTTGCGGGGATGCAGTACGATCGCCATGAAGTAGGCGCCCACGTGGTGGTCTACTACTGACGCTCCAGTCCAAGCCGGGGACGCTTGGAGCGTCCTTTGGCACATTCCGGCGCGCAGTCAGGTGGTCGTAGTGAAGACTCGAAAGTGGATCCCGTTTCTCCGTCTGGGGTGGGTCGGTCTGATCGCCCTCTCCTTCGGATGCTCCTCTACGGGATCCGCGCGAGGGGCACAGGCCCAGCGCGCGGCCCAGGCAGAATCCGGCCCGCTGGTCCCGGCCCAGACCCTCGGCACCGGGGACGTCTTCGAGGTCCGGGTCGTCGGCGAGACCGATCTCTCGGGTTCCTACCGCGTCGCCAGCGACGGCAGCATCTCCTTCCCCTTTTGTGGCCGTGTCCCGGTGGGGGAGAAGACCGCCACCCAGGTCTCCGAGGATCTCACCGCCTGCCTCTCCGACGGCTATCTGAAGAGCCCCCAGGTCACGGTCTTCCTCAAGGAGCACAACTCCAAGAAGATCTTCATCTTCGGCGAGGTGAACAAGCCGGGGACCTTCGCCTTCGAAGATCGGATGAACGTCGTCCAGGTGATCACCCTCGCCGGCGGCTTCACCAAGCAGGCCGCTCGAAACTCGGTGCTCGTCACCCGCTCCATCGACGGACGAGAGCAGCGCATCAAGGTCGCCGTCGACGACATCGCCACCGGCAAGCAGCCCAACCTGTTGCTCCATCCGGGTGACATCGTCTACGTCTCGGAGAGCTTCTTCTAGAGAACTCGTCGGAGCGGGGGAGGCCGAAGCCGGCGTTCTACCGCGCGACCTCGTCTGCCCCGCCTAAGGTCGCGGAGTCCTGGCTCCAAGTTGACGGGGCCGAAGCCGGCATGCGGCGGAACGCGTCGTCTTCGTCTCCGATCGCTCGTCCTAGAGCGGTGAGAGACCGAAGCCGCCGTTCTGCCTTGCGATCTCGTAACCGACGATCGCCAGGGTCATCGCCACGTTGATCGAGTTGGCCATACCCCAGACCGGCAGCTCGAGGACGAGATCCGCCTCGTTGACGATCCGAGGATCGACCCCTTGCCTCTCATGGCCCAGCACGAGGCAGAGCGGTGCCTCCAGCGACGCCTGGGCCGGTGGCAGCGCCCCGCGGGCCTGCTCGAGGACCGCGACCCGATCCCCGGCCGCCTTGCGCTCCTCCACCACCTCCAGCGCGCTGGCACGGTAGCTCCACGGCACGTAGGGTACCGCCATCACCGCCGTCCGCCGGATCTCGCGGTCACAGCGCTCGCCGATCTCCGCCGGCCTCGGGTCGCCGGGGTAGGGGGGATGTCCCGTGATCCCGCAGAGCCAGAGCCGCGAGACCCGCAGGTTGTCGCAGAGCCGAAAGGCGAGTCCGACGTTGGCCAGCCCCCGGACGTCGTCCAGGACCACGTGCAGCGGCGCCCTGGGCATGGCGTCGAAGTCTTCGGGTAGCGGCTTGCGCGCCACCAACTCCTCGGTGCTGAGGGCCCTCCGCGACTCGTCGTTCCTCATCCGGGCGGTATAGGCAAAGGCACGCCCCGACACAATCGCCAGTTCGATCTCCGCAGGCGGGCACTCGTTCGTGTGGAGCGGGCCTGCGGGCACTCCACGTCAGCCCTCGCTCGAGCACCTCACCAACCGCCTTCTCCCGGATGATCGGGAAGCCAACGGCCGGTGTTGGCTCGACCTCGATGGGCTGGGAGCGCATAGGGGGCATGCCGCGGGAGCCCGGGGGCGGCGGCGAGCGGCCCCCTCGCGTCGCAGGCTTTCGACCTAAGCAGCGACGATCGTTGTGGAGTTTGGTCAGTGTGGGGTCGGCACTCACCTTGCTCTTGGGCCACGTCTCGCATGGAGGCGTGGATGATCGCCAGGTTCAGGAGCGGAGCCCTCTGCGGCATCGAGGCGGTGCAGGTCAGCGTCGAGGCCGACGTCGGGAACGGACTTCCGTCGTTTAATGTCGTGGGTATGGGCGATCGGGCCGTCGCCGAGTCGAGGCATCGGGTCCGCTCCGCCATCATCTCCGCCGGCTTCGAATTCCCGCTGCGTCGGGTCACGGGCAACCTCGGCCCTGCCGACCTGCGCAAGGACGGTACCGGCTTCGATCTGCCCTTGGCGGTCGCCGTCCTCGCCGCCTCCGGTCAGGCAAAGCAAGACAAGGCGGAAGGTTTCCTCGTCGCCGGTGAGCTGGCCCTGGACGGCAGGGTACAGGCGATCCCCGGTGGCCTCTCCCTGGCGGCTCTCGCTCGCGACCTGGGTTGGCGGGGTGTGATCCTCCCGCGGGAGAGCGCGAGAGAGGCCGCCATCGTCGATGGCATCGAGGTCATGGGCTGTTCCGATTTGGGGGAGTTGGTGAGCTGGCTCAAGGACGAGGTCGAGCTCGATCACCCCGAAGCGCCCGACTTCGATCCCGGCAAGGCGCCGCCCGATCTCGATCTCTCCGACGTACGCGGCCAGGCCGAGGCGCGCTTCGCCTTGGAGGTCGCCGCTGCCGGCGGACACAATCTCTTGCTCATTGGCCCGCCGGGGACGGGAAAGACCATGCTCGCTCGGCGGCTTCGGTCGGTCCTGCCCGACCTCAGCTTCGAGGAGGCCCTCGAGGCCACCCGGGTCTGGAGCGCGGCGGGGAGGCTGCGGGGCAGACCCATCCTGGTGAGGCCGCCGTTCTGCGCACCCCATCACTCGGTGAGCGACGCCGGGCTCATCGGCGCGTCGAATCCTCCGACCCCCGGCGAAGCGAGCATGGCGCATCGCGGGGTCCTCTTCCTGGACGAGCTCCCCGAGTTCCGCCGCAACGCCCTCGAGTCCCTCCGCGAGCCCCTCGAAGATGGAGAGATCCGGATCAGGCGCGCCCACCTCGCGGTCTCGTATCCCGCCCGATTTCAGCTCGTGGCCACGATGAACCCCTGCCCCTGCGGCAGGTTCTCCGCGGCGCAGCCGATGCATTGCTCCTGCCCCATCGAGACGGTGCGGCGCTACCGCTCCCGGATCTCGGGGCCGCTCCTCGATCGCATCGACATGCACGTGGAGGTGGGGGCTGTGCCGTCCTCTGCGCTGATCGGGCCGCCGGGGGAGCCTTCGACCAGCGTACGGGAGCGCGTCCTCGAGGCGCGGGATCGGGCGGCGCGGAGGCTGAAGCGCTTCGATGGAATCGGCGCCGTCTTGAGCAACGCGGCGATCCCCGCCGGGCTGCTGCGCGAGGCCTGCGGGGCGTCCGCCGAAGCGGAGGATTACCTGGCCACCCTCGTCTCAGGCTGGGAGCTCTCCGCCCGCGCCTTCGATCGGCTGCTGCGGGTGGCCCGGACCGTCGCGGATCTCGCGCGTCGCGAGGAGCTCCTCGTCGAGGACGTGATCCGCGCCACCTGCTTTCGGACGTTGGACCAAGGGCTGCTATGAGCGGCGCGGAGTGCGCCAGAAAGAAGAGCGAGCGAGATGAAGAAGCTGGAGAAGATGGCAGAGCGGATGGCCGAGCGGGCGAAGACCCTGGCTGCGGCCCTGAGCGGGATTCGCAAGCAGTTTGGAGAGGGTGCGATCATGGCCATGGGGGATGGGAAGCAGGAGCCGATCGAGGTGATCCCCACCGGATCCCTGGGCCTCGACCTCGCCCTGGGCTGCGGTGGTCTGCCCCGCGGGCGGGTAGTGGAGATCTATGGGGCCGAGTCGTCAGGCAAGACGACGCTCACCCTCTCGGCCATCGCGCAATGCCAGGCCCAGGGTGGCGTAGCGGCCTTCATCGACGCCGAGCACGCCCTCGATCCCGCCTACGCCAAGAAGCTCGGGGTCAACATGGAGAATCTCCTGGTGGCACAGCCCGACTCCGGCGAGCAGGCGTTGGAGATCGTCGACGCCCTCGTCCGCTCAGGCTCCATCGATCTCATCGTCGTGGACTCGGTCGCGGCCTTGGTGCCTCGCGCCGAGATCGAGGGCGAGATGGGCGACAGCCACGTTGGCCTCCACGCCAGGCTGATGAGCCAGGCGCTGCGCAAGCTCACCGGCGCCGTCTCGAAGACGGGCACTACGGTGATCTTCATCAATCAGATCAGGATCAAGATTGGCGTGATGTTCGGCAACCCGGAGACCACCACCGGCGGTCATGCGCTGAAGTTCTACAGCTCCGTGCGCCTGGAGATCCGCCGGGCCGGTCAGGTGAAGGAAGGCGACAAGGTCGTGGCCTCAAAGGCCCGGATCAAGGTAGTGAAGAATAAAATCGCACCTCCGTTTGGAGAGGCAGAAGTTCAGATCCGCTATGCCTGCGGCATCGATCGCGCCGCCGAGATCCTCGACCTCGGCAGCCGCGATGGCGTCGGCGTCGTGGATCGCAACGGCTCCTGGTACGTCTACGCCGACGAGAGGTTGGGGCAGGGGCGCGAGCGTGCCTCCGAGGCTCTCGATCGGAACCCCGAGCTCCGCGAGAAGATCGCCGCCGAGATCTTGGAGCGCCTCGGCGTAGTCACGCCTACCGCCCGCCTCGCCAAGAGTGCGTGAAGCCGAGCGCCGATGGAGAACGGCGCCAGGGTCTATTCGTCGTCCCTCGGCTTGGAGCCGAAGCGGGCGGAGCTCCAGCCGGACCAGAGCGCGGCAGTGGGAGGCTGCCCGCCGGGCTTGCGCTCCACCTCCACGGGCGCGCCTCGGCGGGGCCTGCGGTCCCGGGCCTCGGGACGTCCGCGTCCCGGGCCGCCGCGGCCTCGATCCGATGCGTGCCGGCTGTTCGCTGGGCCTTCTCCCGATCGTCGCTTCCCGTCTCTGCCGCGCTCGTCGGTGGAGCGCTTCTCGTCCTGGGAGCGGCCGGATTGGTTCCTCGGCCGGGCGTCACGCCCTGGGTCGCCGGAGGGCCGGCCGCCTGCGGACGCTTCCTTGCCTCGATCGCCCTGGCCCCTGCGGCCGCCGCTGCGATCCTTGGCCGGTTCGCCCAGGCCGCGGTCGCTGCGGGTCCGCTGCTCGGCGGAGTCGGTGGGGGCGATGGAGCTCCTGGACTCGGTGCCGGGAGGCTGCCCGCGAGCGCCCTGGGTCCGACTGTCGTCTGCCTCGGTCGAGGGCTGGGGCTTCGCGGTCGCTGGCTGTGCGCTTCCTGTGCGCTCGGTGGAGGAACCGCCGGTGGCCTCCACGCTCTCGGGGCTATCGCCGGCGGTCTTGCTGCGGCCCTTGCCGCCGCGACGGCCACGCCTGCGTCGTCGCTTGGTCGCTTCGCCGTTGGGTCCGGCCGGATGGGCGTCTACCCCGTTCTTTTCGCTGTTTGGTGTCGGGGTGGATGGGGGAGGGAGGGTGGAGGTCTCGTGTACCGGCGCGAGGGCCGGGGCGTCGCTCGTGGCGACGTTGTCTTCTCGATGCAATTGCAAAACCTCGGACGGAGCCCGTCCTGCGAGCGCCCGATGGCTTGCGCGCTCGAAGCGCGTGAGCCCGGCAGCTCGGGAATGGAGCGGGTGCGGGTTGGGCGGGCAGGCCAGGTGGCCGCCGATGCCCGGAACCGGGACGCCGCTTGTAAGAGTTCTACGGTTTCAACACTCGATGCAGGCAGAGGAAGTCCTCGAAAGTCGCGCGCCTCGCAGCCGGGCGAGGGCGTGTGTGCTAGGCGGAGGGCCTCGGCGGACCATTGTCCGCTGGGGCCGGCCCGTCTTCGGGCCGGGGAGGTGGGCCGCCGGGGTTGTCTCCTATGGGCCAGAGTCGATCGCCGAAGGAAAAGTAGAAGTGGCCGTCGTCCTCTCGAAGAAACGGCATCAGGTCGAGCTGGGCCTGCCTGGAGAAGCGGGCCCGATGGTCTCCCTTCACCCGGCAGTAGAGGACCTGCTCCTGGGATCGGGCGAGGGTGGATGGATCGAGGGGCTCGTCGGTCTCGTCGGACAATCGGAGCTCGAGCCCCTTCCCCTGGTCGATCAGCCTTTTCACCACATAGGGCGTGTCGTCAACCGTGACGTACGCCCAATCGTCTCCGAAGCGGAGCAGATAGCGCCCATCGTCGGCGCGCTCCAGTCCGCGGTGCCAGGCACGAATGATGGCCGGATGCTTCACCGGCTCCCCGTCGTGCCAGAAGTGTCCGAGCGCATCGAGGCGGATGCCACTTTCGACTCGGGTATGGAATCGCTGGGTCACGAATCACATCGTACCGCGGACCGGGCTTCGTTGCTCGTTTCCCGTCGGGCCGCCCTCGATTTCGCTGCCGCCCCAGCCGGGGCCTTCCCCCCGAACGGATTGCCGGCCCATGGCAGCCCGGTCCCTGGAGGTCGGACTCTGGCGGCGGCACGAGTCTCCGGGGAGTGGAGGCTCTGGCGGCTGCGTGTCGGCGCGTGCGGGCCTGCCGGCTACGGTGCCGCGCGGCGGCGGAGGAGATCGAGGGCCAGGTGGGCGGCGGCCCGGCGGATGCCGTTGCGGCCGTAGGGAAAGATCTGGTGGAGGACCAGGGTGGGCTGGCCGCCGCCGGCGATCGCGGCATAGACGGTGCCAACAGGGGTGGCCTCGTCGCCACCGCCGGGGCCGGCCCAGC
Organism: Vulgatibacter incomptus; assembly: GCA_040391605.1. GTDB lineage: Bacteria > Myxococcota > Myxococcia > Myxococcales > Vulgatibacteraceae > Vulgatibacter > Vulgatibacter incomptus_A. The sequence continues at coordinate 30,713 of JBEBXK010000009.1, read as the reverse complement.
CGGTGAGGGAGACGGCGACGTCGGCGCCGCTCGCCTGCAGGGCGCCCTCTGCCATGAGGCGTGCGCAGGCTTCACTGACGGGGCCGTCGGTCTCGAGGACCTCGGCAGGGACGCCGAGCCAGCGCGCCTTGAGGCTGGGGTCGTAGGTCACGGACGAGCCGAGGAGAACGTCGCTCGCGCCGGGGACGTTGGCGAGGGTGGCTGCGGAGAGGCCCCCGGTGAGGGACTCGGCGAAGCAGACCTTCCAGGAGCGCGACTTCAGCGCGGCGACGGTGACGCCTGCGAGGGAGTCTCCCTCGCCTCCGAAGACCACCGGACCCAAGGCCTGGCGGACGTCGCGCTCCATGGCGTCGCAGCGCGCCTCCGCCTCCTGCGGGGTATCTCCCTCCGCCAGGAGCCGGACGTAGGCCTCCGGAAAGTGGACCCGGGTCCCGTAGCGCACGTGAGGATGGGCGTCCAGGAGCCGGCGCACGGCCTGATCCATATGGGACTCGGGGATCCCGAAGCAGCGCACCTCGCGATGGCAGCGGCAGACGCCGGAGGCAGCGATCCGCGCGTGGAGCCTGGGGAGGAGGTGGGCGCCGGCGAGGGCCTGGAGCTCGGCGGGGACGCCTGGGAGGAACCAGAGTTCGGCCCCGGAGCTCGCCTCGTGGATCACGAAGGCGGTGGCGGTCCCCCACTCGTTGCCCAGGACCTCGGCGCCGCTCGGGACCAACGCCTGCCTCTCGTTGTTGGGGGTGAAGCTGCGGCCCAGGGTCTCGAAGCGGGCGCGAATCCGCGCCAGCTCCCCCTGTTGGAGGATGGGCTGGCGACCGAAGGCGAGGCAGGCCGCCTCGACGCTGCGATCGTCGACGGTGGGGCCGAGGCCGCCGGAGACGACCACGACCTCGGCCCTGGCGGCGACCTCCCGAAGCGCGGCGACGATCTCGTCGAGGTCGTCGCCGATGACGGTGGTGCGGGCGAGGCGCTCGCCGATGTCGAAGAGCGATCCACCGAGCCACGTGGTGTTGGTGTCTGCCAGCTGCCCGGTGACCAGCTCGTCGCCGGTGGCGAGCATCTCGATTCGCATCGGGGCGCCTCTAGAGCGAGAGGAGCCTCGAGAGGAGTGCGCCCACCTCGTCTTGGGGGGCGGTGCCCAGCCAGCCGAGGCGGAGCATGATCTCGAGGACGATCCGGGCGTAGATGCCGGCGGCGACGTCGTCGAAGGTGACGCCGAAGCCGTTGTGGACCTTGCGGTCGAAGAAGGAGGCGGGCCAGGGCTTGACGATGTCGAAGAGGCGGAAGACGAAGAAGCCCGCCACGGCGGTCTGCCAGGTGAAGGGCAGCAGGCCCACGGTGAGGAAGAGGCCGGCGAACTCGTCGGAGACGATGTACTTGGAGTCGACGACGCCGTAGAGCTTTCCTGCCCGATGGGCGAAGACGACGCTGAGGGCGGTGAAGGCGGTGACCGCTGCCGCCCAACCCCACCAGGAGCCGATCCCCGAGAGCGCCCAGGCGAAGGGCAGGGCGACGAGGGTGCCGAAGGTGCCGGAGGCGAAGGGGAAGTAGCCGGCGCCCAGGCCGGAGCTCCACACCAACGAGAGGTGATCGAACGCGCTGCGCCTGGCCGGTACCGCCGCGACGGCGCTCCGTTGGCTCGAGGTCGCTGGTGCGTTCATTTCAGCACTCGTCGTCTTCATCGTCGTCGTCATCGTCCGCCAGGGTCGCGGAGCGCCCATCGATGGTGCGGGCGAGGAGCCGCTCTTCCCGACGGCGGCGGAAGAAGACCATCTCCTCGACGATCCCGATGCCGACGTAGAGGGTGCCGAAGACGACGAGGGCGAAGCTCGCCCGGTATTGGAGGGTGATGGCGACGCCGCTGGTGGCGAAGAAGGCGAAGATCGCCGCGCTCCTTCGCGAGAGGTTCATCCGCTTGAAGGTCCGATACCGCACGGTGGAGACCATGAGGTAGGAGAGGACCAGCACGAGGACCGCCACGGGAAGGGCCGGGACCTCCCTGCCCTCGAATCCCTTGAAGTGCGCGATGACCAGCGAGACGACGACGCCGGCCGCCAGGGGGATCGGGAGGCCGACGAAGAAGTTGGAGGAGCCCTTGCTCCCCCTCATCTCGAGGACGTTGAAGCGGGCGAGGCGCAGGGCGCCGCAGCCGGCATAGGCGAAGGCGATGAAGATCCCGACAAAGCCAAGGGGGGCCAGCGCCCACTTCCAGATCAGCAGGGCGGGCGCCGCGCCGAAGGTGATCACATCGGCGAGGGAGTCGAGCTGCATGCCGAAGTCGGATTGGGTCTTGGTCAGCCGCGCGACCCTGCCGTCGAGGCCGTCGAAGAGCATGCCGAAGAGGATCGCGAGGCCCGCCGCGTAGAACTTCTCCGGCGTGGGATCGCCCGCGACCAGGCTCATCGCGTAGACGCCGCAGAAGACGGAGCTCAGCGTGAAGAGGTTGGGCAGGATGTAGAGCCATTTGCGATCGCGAAGCATCTGGTCTGCACCTCGATAGGGCGGAGTCCCCCTGTGATCGAGCGATATCAACACTCTTTTCCTCCGAAACGCAAGCTGGCCGCCACCCGGGAGGACCGACGCGTACGAGATCTAAGGTGGGACCTTCGGAGGCCGCCTCCCATCCCCTTCGGGGAATGACGGGCGAGCGGGCGGCCCCCCGGAGGCATCCGCCTCCTCTACTACATAAGGCTACATAAGGCCGTGGCCTCCCCGCTGCCGCCCGCGGGTGGCTGACGGCCAGCAGCCGCTACCCCCGACGCATGCCCGGCTTGGCCGCCCGGGCCCATGGTCGGGCCTCTTCGACCGCTGGGATCTCCGATGGGCCGCATGCCCTCGCTCGCTCCGCAGGGGGTGCGAAGTGCTTGAGGATTGCCGTGCGATTTGGGCAGGATGCAGCGCACCTTCCTTCGGGAGCTTCGACTGGGTCCTGCCCTCGCCATCGTCTTCGCGGTCGCCGTCGTCCTCGCGCTCGGCTTCCTGACCTGGGCCCATCGGTGGTTCTGGAGGGGGACCTTCGCGCCCAAGGGGCTGCCGGACGAAGTCCATAACGTCCAGACGGAGGACGGCTGGCGGCTGGGGCTGCGGCGCTACCGACCCCGCGGAAGCGGTCCGCGCTACGCCGAGCCCGTGATCCTCTGTCACGGCCTCGGCGCGAACCACTACAACCTCGATTGGGATCCGCCCAACGGTATCGCCCAGGCGCTGGCGGAGCAGGGCCGCGATTGCTGGGTGATCTGCCTCCGGGGCCATGACGGCAGCGACCGGCCCTCCTTCTTCAACGAGCTGCGCTGGGGCTTCTCCTTCGATGACTACCTCCGCTATGACGTGCCGGCCTCGATCGAATACGTCCTCTCCGCCACCGGCGCGGGGCGGGCGCAGTGGGTGGGGCATTCGATGGGGGGGATCCTCGCCTACGCCCTGGGGGGAACCCCCCTCGAAGAGCGCCTCGGCGGCGGGGTGGTGGCCATCGCCTCCCCGGCGAGCTACTCGAATCAGCCCTATCTGCGGTGGATCGCCCGGCTCGGCAGGTGGCTGGCGGGATCGACCCGGATCCGCCAGCGGGTGGTGACCCAGCTGATCGCGCCCTTCGCTGGCTTCATCGACCCTCCGTTCTCGGAGTTGGTGATCGCGCCGCGGAGCATGAACGGCAAGGTGGTGCGCCGCCTCCAGGCCTGGGCCTTCGAGGATATGAGCGCGGGCGTGATCCGGCAGTTCGAGGATTGGGTCTGGAACGACGCCTTCCGCTCCCTGGACAAGCGCCGCGACTACCGTGCGTGCATGTCGGCGTTCTCCGCGCCGCTCCTTCTCATCGGCGGCGAGAAGGATCGGATGGTGCCCCCGGCCTGCATGGAGGCGGCGCTGGCCCGCCTCGGCAGCGTCGACAAGACCCTGGTGATCCTCGGCAAGTCCCACGGCCAGGGGGAGGAGTACGGCCACGGCGATCTCCTCCTGGGAGTGGCCGCGCCCGGCGAGGTCTATCCCCGGGTGGCTGCGTGGCTGGCGGCTCGTGCGACGGTGTCCGAAGGAGCGCCTCACGGCCGAAGCCCGGCGGGGTGACGTCGATCCCGGAGTGGCTATAGGCCGGCGACCCGCGCGACGGCATCCGAAGAAGCGCCTCGTCGCTGCAGCCGGAGGAGCATCTTTCTGACGACATCGAGGTCGAAGGCGAGTCCCGCGTCGCCGCTGCAGCCGGGGGGGCATCTCCTTGCGAGGGCTCTCCTCGGCCGCGCGCCGGCCTTGCCCTCGTGGCCCGCATCAGCCCAAGCTACCTGTCGGCTCCATCTCCATGTGTTTTTGTGGGCTACTATGGCGCTTGTCGTGAGGATGGCCGAGGCTCATCCGCGGGCGGCGATCGGGCCGGCCGGCGGGGTGTAGCTGGCGATGAGCTCCGCGATCGCGTCGGTGGCAGTGAGGCAGTCGTCACGATCGACCTGGAGGTGGGTGACGAGGCGCAGCCGCCGCGGCCCGTCGACGCCCGCCAGCACCCCTCGCTCGCGGAGCCTCGCGGCGAGGGAGTCGGAGTCCATGTGTTCAGGGAGGGCGATGAAGACCAGGTTGGTCTCGGGGCGGCTGGGCTCGAGGCCCTCGACCCCAGCGAGTCGCTCCGCGAGGAGCCGCGCGTTCCCATGATCGTCCACGAGGCGATCGAGGTTCTGGTCCAGGCCGTAGAGGGCGGCGGCGGCGAGGATCCCCGCCTGGCGCATGCCGCCACCGAGGCGCTTGCGCAGGCGGCGGATCCGCCGGGCGAGGGTGGCGCTGGTGGCGACGAGCGATCCGGCGGGTGCCCCCAGTCCCTTGGAGAAGCAGACGCTGACGGAGTCGGCCGCCGCGGCGAGGGAAGCGACGTCGTGTCCCGAGGCCGCCGCGGCGTTCCAGAGCCTCGCGCCGTCCATATGGACCGAGAGGCCCGCCTGCCGGGCGATGTGCGCGACGGCCTGGAGCCGATCGAGAGGCCAGAAGGTCCCGCCTCCCCGATTGTGAGAGTTCTCGACACAGAGGAGGCGGGAGCGGGGGAGGTGGTCGCTTTCGGCCGGGCGGATCGCCCTCTCTACCTGGGCGGCGGAGAGGAGGCCGCGATCGCCGACGAGGGTGCGGGGCTGGGCGCCCCAGAGGGCAGAGAGGGCGCCTCCCTCGTGGGTGAAGACGTGGGAGCCCTCCTCGCCGATCACCTCATCCCCCGGCCCCGCCTGGGCGCCGATAGCGAGCTGGTTGGCCATGGTGCCGGTGGGCGTGAAGACCGCCGCCTCCTTGCCGAGGAGCGCCGCTACCCGCTCCTCGAGGGCGATGACCGTGGGATCTTCGCCGTAGACGTCGTCGCCGACCTCGGCGCGGGCCATCGCCTCCCGCATGCCGGGGCTGGGCCGGGTCACGGTGTCGGAGCGGAGATCGATCACGCGCATCACGGGGACTCCTTTGCCCCGCCTTCGGCGGGCGCGGCGAAGCGATGACTCTACCCGAGAGCCGGAAGCGAGCGAATGCCTTCCGCCGGGGGACGATCTTCGACCCCTTCGCGCGTAGCGGGGCCGAGAAGTTCTCCTCCGCCCTGCGTCGGGGGCGAAATCTTCACCGGCTCCGAGCGGCGCCCGGGCGAAACCGTTATCCTCCCGACGATGAATCAGAGCGGAAAGCTGCGGACGGGTGGTCGCGGAGCGGCGACGAAGAAGCGCAGGGCCCCCAGGGCGTCAGAGGTGGAGCGGGTGCGGGAGGTGATGGCCCGCCTCGACCGCGAGATGCCCGAGGCGCATATCGAGCTGGATTTCACGAACCACCTGGAGCTCCTGGTGGCGGTGATCCTCTCGGCGCAATGTACGGACGCGATGGTGAACCGCTGCACGCCGTCGCTCTTCGCGGCGTTTCGCTCAGCGGCGGACTACGCGGCCGCAGCGCCGGAGGATCTCCATCTCCACGTCTCACGCTGCGGCCTCTATCGAAACAAGGCCAAGAACATCGTCGCGGCGATGCGGCAGATCGAGGAGGAGTGGGGCGGGCGCCTCCCCGATACGAGGGAGGCGCTCCAGACGCTGCCGGGGGTGGGGCCGAAGACCGCGGGCGTGGTGGCGCTCTATGCCTTCGGTGGTCAGGCGTTTCCGGTGGACACCCACGTGGGCAGGCTGGCCCGCAGGCTGGGCTTCACCCGCCACGACGATCCCGACAAGGTGGAGGCGGATATGCAGTACGTGACGCCACCCGAGCTCTGGGCCCAGGGGCATCAGCTCCTGGTGTGGCATGGCCGCCGCTGCTGCACCGCGCGCAAGCCCGCCTGCTCCCGCTGCCCCGTTGCGGACCTCTGCCCGCAGCGCGGCGTCAAGGACGCGGTGTAGCCGAGGGCGCGCGCGGCGTGGTTCCCCGGCAGCCGCCGATCGCAGTTGCAGGTTGATGCACTCAGGGTGTTGCCTTGACGGGGGCGGACGTGGTCGTTCGCGTGGCGTTCGCCACCTCTGCAGGGTGGTGATCGCCTATACTCTTTGTGCGGGGCAGGCCCGTGATCAGGCGCTGGCGGGGGCGGCCTCTTCGGCCCGATCCTTCTTGATCCGCTTCATTCTCTTGCGGATCAGCTCGCGCTTGAGGGTCGAGAGGTAGTCGACGAAGACCACGCCGTCCAGGTGGTCGCATTCGTGCTGGATGGCGACGGCGGTGAGGCCGGTGGCCTCGATCTCCTGGGGATCGCCGCCGCGATCGAGGAAGCGGACGCGGACGCGGGCGGCGCGGGTGACCTCTTCGGCCTCGCCGGGGATCGAGAGGCAGCCCTCGCGGTACTGCATGGTGCCGGTGCGCTCGAGGATCTCCGGGTTGATCAGCGCCAGGGGCTGGGCGCCGTCCTCGGCCACCGAAGTGTCGATGACGATCACCCGCTGCAGCTCGCCGACCTGGGGCGCGGCGAGGCCCACGCCGTCGGCAGCGTACATCGTCTCGAACATATCTTCGACGAGGCTGCGGACGGAGTCGTCCACCGAGACGACGGGGACCGCCTTCTCCTTGAGGAGCGGGTGGGGCCAGATGAGGATCTCGCGAACCATGGTGTTCCTATAACACGTTGCGGGCAGACTCGATTGCATCGACCAACACGAAGATAACCAGCAGACCTTTAACGGGGAAGCGCCCGCCATGCAACCGGGGCAAGGGGCTCGGCAGGCCGTTCGCGCCCTCCTCCTCGTTCATCGCGGATCGCGAGGGAGAGCTCCCCTGTATTTCTCGCGTTCGGCGTGGTCAGAGCATCGAGACCGGATCGACGTCGAAGTGGACTCGGACCCCGCTGGGCGCCTTGGCGGAGACCTCCAGCAGGCGGCGAGCGAGGGCCTGGAGCGGGCCGGGGCCGGGAGCGAGGAAGAGGAGCTGGTAGCGGCTGCGGCCGCGGAGCCTGGCGATGGGGGCCTGGGCCGGACCCAGGATCTTGACGTCGCGGCCGGCGACCCGGCGGGCGTGCTCGCCCAGGCGGCGGGCGGTCGCCTCGACGGCGCCGGGATCCACGGCGTCGAGGCGGATGGCCAGGGCACGTCGAAAGGGTGGGTAGCCGAGCTCCCGCCGCCGCTCGAGCTCGTTGGCGGCGAAGCTGCTGAAGTCATGCTCCTGTACCAGGGCGATGGCGTCGGCGGCGGGGTTGAAGCTCTGGATCACGACCCGCCCCGGATCGCGGCCACGACCTGCACGCCCCGCCACCTGGGTGAGGAGTTGGAAGGTGCGCTCGGCGGCCCGGAAGTCGGGGAGGCCGAGGCCGACGTCGGCGAGGATCACGCCGACCAGGGTGACGCCGGGGAAGTCGTGGCCCTTGGCGACCATCTGCGTCCCCACCAGGACGTCGGCCTCGCCCCTGGCGAACGCGGCGAGGATCCGGGTCATCTCCGCCGCGCTCCCTCCCACCGAGTCACGGTCGAGGCGGGAGGTCCGGGCGGCGGGGAAGCGGGTGGCGAGCTCCCGCTCGATCCGCTCGGTGCCCACGCCCAGCACGAGGAGATCGCCCTGGCAGCCGGGGCAGAGGGGGGGCTTCGGGGTGCGGAAGTCGCAGGTGTGGCAGCGCAGATCGTTGCGAGAGAGGTGGTGGGTGAGGGAGACGTCGCAGTGGGGGCAGCGGGCGCTCTCGCCGCAGGAGGCGCAGATCACCAGGGAGGCGTGGCCGCGGCGGTTCAGGAAGAGGATGGCCTGCTTCCCCGCGGCGAGGGTGTCTTCGAGGGCAGACGAGAGCTCGGGGCCCAAGAGGTCGTAGTCTCCGCCGTCGGCGCTCTCTTGGGTGGGATCCCGTGGCCCGGAGCTGGCCTCCGTGTCGCCCGGACGGGGAGTTCGGCCCGGGCGCCGCCTCTTGGTGAGATCGACGATCTCGACCTGCGGCAGGGGTCTCGCGTCGATGCGATCGGGGAGCTCCAGGAGGCGATACCTCCCGTCCCTGGCGTTCATCAGGCTCTCCAGGGAGGGCGTGGCGGAGCCCAGCACACAAGGTGTCTTTGCCAGCCTCGCCCGGTAGACCGCCAGATCGCGGGCGTGGTAGCGGAGCTTCTCCTCCTGCTTGAAGGAAGGCTCGTGCTCCTCGTCGACGACCACGATGCCGAGGTTCGAGACCGGAGCGAAGACGGCCGAGCGGACGCCCAGCGCGATCCGGGCCTCCCCGTCCAGGAGGCGGCGATGCTCGCGGGTGCGCTCCCGATCGCTGAGGCCGCTGTGGAGGACGGCCACCTCGGCGCCGAATCGGGAGCGAAACCTGCCGGCGAGCTGCGGCGTGAGGGCGATCTCCGGGACGAGGACCAGGGCGCCGCCGCCGCGCTCCCGCACCCTGGAGATGGCCCGGAGGTAGACCTCGGTCTTGCCCGAGCCGGTGACGCCGTGGAGAAGGAAGGGCGCGAAGCTGCCCAGCGCCTCGGCGATCCGCTCCTCTGCGTCGCGTTGGGCCGGGGATGGGGTGGGGGGAGTTCCGCCGTCGAAGGCGAGATCCGCCTGTCGGGCGCCGGCGAAGGCGATCCGCACCAAGCCCTTCTCCGCGAGCTTGCGAGCCAGGGGCGCGGCGTCCTTCATCGCCACCTTGAGCTCGTCCAGGCTGGCAGTCCCACCCCGGGCCGCCAGATGTGCGACCAGGGCCGCCTGGCTCCTGGAGCGGCCGAGGGCGGCCCGGGCCACCTCCAGCGGCTGGATCATCGCCACCGACTCGATGGCTGGGCCCCGCTCGACGCCCACCTTCTGCTCGACTCGACCGAGGTCCGGCGGGAGCGCCCCCCGCAGGGCCTCGCCCAGAGGATGGAGGTAGTAGTCGGCGGCGAAGAGGATCAGCTCCAGGACGTCGGGAGGGAAGAGCGAGCCATCGTCCAGGATCGCCTCGATCGGACGAATCGCGCCGTCCGGCGTCTCGCTGGCGGGGCCGAGGTAGAAGCCGATGGCCCGGCGCCGGCCGAAGGGCACGAGGAGGCGTTGCCCCGGCACGAGGATCGCGTCGTCTCCGGCTTCGTAGGTGAAGGACCCGCGCACCGGAGCGCTGACTGCGACCTCGACGAACACGGGCGCACCATAGCAGCCCCGGCGTCTCGGCGATCGTCCTTCACGGCCTCGGGCGCGGCGCCTCCAATCGCCCCGGCAGGAGCGGAAGGCCTGCGCTCTTTGTCGCGGCGACGCCCAGATTTGCCCCTCAATGGGATTGCGGACCTCCACGCTCCTGCGGGAGGGTGGCCCAACGGCGGGGCATCGCTTGCCCCACCGTGGCGCGTCGCCAAGCTGAGAGTTCGTGAAGAGGTCACGAACGCTGCGAGCCGGAGGCGCGCAAACGATAAAGAGGAGCTCCTCGCGCGCGGCGCGAGCAATCGATCGCCCTCGCCTCGCGCGGGGCGATCCTTTTATAGGCTCTATGCCTTCCCCGGGGCGCCTGGGGATCGGGAGGTAGATCGTGACACCAGAAGTGAAGAAGGTCCGCAAGTGTGTGGTCCCCGCCGCCGGCCTCGGGACTCGCTTCCTGCCGGCGACCAAGTCCGTGCCCAAGGAGCTCCTCCCCATCGTCGACACCCCGACCCTGCAATACATCGTCGGGGAGGCCGCCGAGGCCGGGGTGAAGGGCGTGATCCTGATCACCTCCCGAGGCAAGAGCTCGATGGTCGATCACTTCGATCTGGCGCCCGAACTGGAGGAGACCCTGGCCGCGCGCGGCAAGCTCAAGGAGCGGGACGCGATCCGGGCGATCAGCTCGATGGCGCAGATCGCCTCGGTGCGTCAGCACGAGCCCCTCGGCCTGGGCCATGCGGTGCTGCAGGCCAAGGCGCTGGTGGGGGACGAGCCCTTCGCGGTGATCCTGGGCGACGACGTGATCGACGCCGAGGTCCCGGCGATCAAGCAGCTGGTCGAGTGCTACGAGCGCACCGGCAAGGGGGTCGTCGCGCTGATGGAGGTCCCGCCAGAGGAGACGTCGATGTACGGGATCGCGGCGGGGACGATGATCGACGATCGTACCATGGCGATCGCGCGGATGGTGGAGAAGCCCAAGTCGAATCCGCCGTCCAACCTCGCGGTGATCGGTCGCTACGTCCTCCCGGCCCGGGTCTTCCAGCTCCTGGAGCAGACCAAGCCCGGGGTCGGCGGCGAGATCCAGCTCACCGACGCCCTGGCGATGCTCGCCGCCGAGGGCGGTCTGGTCGGCTATCGATTCAACGGCAAGCGCTACGACGCCGGCGATCGCCTGGGCTACGTGAAGGCCAACGTCGCCTTCGCCCTCAAGCGCCCGGATATGCGCGAGGCGCTGATCCGCTGGATGGCCCAGGAGATCGAGGCCGCCCGCCGCTGACGCTTCGAGCCGGAGGTCAGCGATCGCCAGCGACAGCCGAAGCGCGCAGCGCTGGGGAGAAATCGCCCCCGCCTGCTCGAGGGCGATTCGTTCACAGGCTCACGCTGCGAGGCGGAGGCGATCGATCGTCAGAAGGAGCCGCTAGGAGACTGTTGCAGGTACCCTGCCTACTGCGGCGAACGATCCGGGGCCCCCTCCATGTCAATGTCGGTGAGACAGTGTCGACGGCCTCGGTCCTCACAAGGGTCCACTCTATGGGCTCGAAGTCCCCGGCCGTCGAGGGGTCCTACGCGACGCGGACGACGTTGAGCCGAAGTGCTCTGGGCTTGTTGGTTTGCTGGGACAAAGGTCGCAACAATTCGACCGACGTCGCCGAAAACCGTAGCGTGGCGGTGCGCTCCTAGGCGTGCAGGGTGAATTTTCCGGGCGCTAGGAGTCTTCGGCTTTCCTCTGCGGGAGATTCTTTCACGGCCAGGGGGCTCCACGGATCGGCCTCCGGGCAGGCGAGCGTCAGGCGGGAAAGGCGTTCCCCTCGCGGATCGAAAACGGTAGGATTCCCGCGATGATACGCTCTTCTCTCCGGACGCTGGCCGCAGCCGCGCTCCTCGCCGCCGCCGCTTCGCCCGCCTTCGCTCAGGAGACGGGGATCGCCCCCGCCTCCCAGGCGGATGCTCCCGTCGTCGACGCGGCGGTCTCGCCGGAGACCGTCACCGCCGCCGCGGCGATCGAGGCGGCGAAGAGCGCTCCCACCCCTCGCCCCCTGACGCGGCAGCTCGCCAACGTGCGAAAGCCGCCACCGGAGCCCAGCATCTGGGACTACACGGAGGCCAAGGCCAACGCGCTGAAGATCGTCTTCGCCGTGGCGCTGCTGGCGCTCCTCACCTGGGGCTGGGCGCTGGACGAGAAGGGCCGCGGAAATCGGTGGCGAAAGCAACGGCGCCTCGCCATCGGGCTGCTGGGGATCCTGGGCGTCTTCGGCTGGTTCAACTTCGGCAAGTTCCACGGCAGCAACTTCGTGCACGTGTGGGAGCACTACCACTACTACGTCGGCGCCAAGTACTTCCCGGAGCTGCGCTACGCCAGGCTCTACGAGTGCAGCGCCATCGCCGAGGTGGACCTGGGGCGAAGGGCGCAGGTCGAAGCGCGCACCATGCGTGACATCGCCCACACAAATCTCATCGGCTCCACCGCCGACATCCTCGCCCACCCGGAGCGATGCAAGGATCACTTCAGTGAGGCGCGCTGGGAGTCCTTCAAGAAGGACATCTCCTTCTTCATCGGTCGCCTGGGCAATCGCTGGGGCGGCTCACAGAAGGATCACGGCTACAATGGGACGCCGTGGTGGAACGTGGGCGGTTCGCTCCTCGCCAACCTCGTGGGGCCGGCGAGCGAGCGGAGCATGTTCCTACTGGCCCTCCTCGATCCGCTGCTGATCGGCCTGATGTTCGCCGGGATCTGGTGGGCCTTCGGCCTGGAGATCTTCGCGGTCTCCGCCACCTTCTTCGCCCTGAACTTCCCCTCCCGATACTATTGGAACGGAGGCGGCTTCCTTCGCTACGACTACCTGGCCTGGGCGGTGCTGGGGATCTGCATGTTGAAGAAGAAGAGGCCGATCCTGGGGGGTGCCCTCCTCGCCACCAGCGCGTCGTTTCGCCTCTTCCCCGTCTTCTTCGCCATCGGTCCGGCGATCCATGGCGGCTGGCGCTACTTCAAGGATCGGGTCTTCCCGAGGGAGCATCGGCGGATCCTGGTCGGCGCCCTGCTCGCCACGGCGATCCTGATGCCGGCGTCGTTGGTGGTGGCGCGGGGCGGCCTCGAGGTCTTCTCCGAGTTTGCCGCCAACACCGAGAAGCACGCCGACACGCCGCTGACCAACCACATGGGGCTGCGCACCGTGCTGGCGTGGCGTCCCTGGGACAACGCCAAGAGCCTCAAAGACACCTCGATGGAGGACCCCTTCCAGACCTGGAAGGAGCAGCGCCTCCAGAACTATCACGACCTGCGCTGGCTCTTCTTGGGGCTGAACCTGGTCTTCCTCTGGGCGGTCTGGCGCACCTCGAGGGACGAGCCGGTGTGGGTGGCGGCGGCGATGGGAGGCGTGCTGATGATCCCGGCGGCCACCGAGCTCACCTGCTACTACTACGCCTTCATGATCCCGGGGGCGTTCCTGATGGAGAAGCGCAAGGAGGCGGGCCTCTGGCTGATCCTCCTGGCGATAGGGACCCACGCGATCACGCGGATGCCGATCTGGGACGACGACAAGTACGTGTGGATGGGGCTGGCGACCATCGCCTACGGAATGCTCCTGGTCTGGGCGCTGCTGCAGCCGGAGCCGAAGACGGAGGAGGCCCAGGTGGCGAGCCCGAAGCAGCCCGCCCTCCAGCCTGCCGTGGCCAAGAGGCGGGGCTGACCTCGGGCGGCGGTGGGGAAGAGGTGGGCTGAAGCGACGTCTGCTGCGTGTCGCGGGGGCGAGGGACGCCGAGCGCCGGTGGCTGCCCGGATGGAGGTGGCCTGGGCGGCAGCTGCCGGGTGGATTCGTTCCCTTGGGCGGGTTGTTCCTCCGCATCGGGAACCAATAGGGCCTTCGCCGGTGTCCTCCCCTGCAAGCGGCAGGGTAGGCAGGTGGAGCCCGGCCGAGGGAGCGATTGGAGCCGAAGGAGTTCGCGCGTCTGGTAGAGCCCCATCTGGGCGTGATCCATCGGCTGGCGCGGCGGCTGACCCGCACCCGCGCCGACGCCGAGGATCTGGCCCAGGAGGGATTGATCCGCGCGTTCGAGAGGCGATCCTCCCTCCGCGACGTGCAGCGGATCCGAGGCTGGCTCCTCGCGACCTTGCGCAACCTCCACCTCAACCGGCTCCGTGACGAGAAGCCGCACCTTTTGGTGCTCGGAGATGTCGGCGAGACCGACGCCGAGCCCCGCGGGGACCTGGAGCGCGAGCTCCAGGACGGCGTGTTGAGCGACGAGCTCCTCCTCGGGTTGCGGCAGCTCCCCGAGGAGCAATCCACCGCGCTCTGGCTGCGGGCGGTGGAGGGGCTCTCGTATGAAGAGGTGGCCGAGTCCATGGGGACCCCCGTGGGCACGGTCCGCTCCCGCCTCTCCAGGGCGCGGGCGGCGATGATCGAGTTCTTGAGCGTGACGAAGCTGGCTGCAGGAGGTGAATCGTGAGCTGTCCATCCGACGAGATCATCGGCGAGGTAGTCGACGGCGCGGCGGACTCGGTCGCGATGGCTCACGTGGAGCGCTGCGCGTCCTGCCGGAGCCGGGCGTCGCGGCTGCGTGAGCTGGACCTTGCGCTCCAGGCGCTGCCGCTCGCCGGGGAGGCGCCGCCCTCGTCCCTGGCGGCGATGCTGCGGGGGCTCGTCGCAGGAGATGACGTCCGTTCGCGCGCGCTCGGGCGTGGGCTCGAATCGGCCACGAAGGCCGCCGCGGCCAGGGCACCTCATCGAAGGAGGCACGGCTGGGTCCGGACCGCGACGGGCCTCGGCGCGGTGGCGGCGGTGGCGGCGCTCCTGGTGATAGCACCCGTTACAGGATCTCCCTCTCTGGCGCTGGCGGACGACGCGATCTCGAACCATCTGCTGGCGTTGGGGACCGGGGACGGCAGCGGTTGCCAGGTGGAGAGCGAGGATCGTTGGGCGCTGTCTGCGTGGCTCTCCGACGCCCTCGGCCACGAGATCGAGGTCCCCGAGCTCGCCGGCGCCACCCTGGTGGGCGCGCGACGCTGCTCGCTCCTGGGCGAGGAGACGGCGGCGGTGGTCTATCGCTCGGGCGAGAGCGCCTTCTCCGTCTACCTGCCTCCCAAGGGGAGCGTGGCGGCGGCGGCTTGTGAGCGCTCCACCGGCTGCGTCGAGCGGGCCGGTCAGACCGTCTGCGTGATCGCGGATCCCGCGGGCTCGCCGTGGCTGATGGTCGGCGAGATGCCTCGACTCGACCTCTGCTCCGTCGCAGCCAGCGGCTGAGGTCGCAGCTGGATCCACAGCCTCCCGACGCGCCAGGGACCCATCGGCGAAGCGAGCCTCGATCTGTCTGCTAGGATGCGCTCCGATGCGTCCGTCGATCCCCGCAGCGCTCTTCCTCCTCGTCGCCCTGCCTGGGATGGCGGCCGCCGACCTCTCTCATCTGCCGACGCCCAACGCCCAGGATCTCTCGGGCACCCGCGCGTTGGCGATGGGGGACGCGTTCATCGCGGTCGGCTCTTCGAACGAGGCGATCTACTTCAACCTCGCGGGGATGGCCCAAGCGATCAAATACGAGATCGATCTCTCCTACGCCTTCGATCCGGGCGACAGCCTCTCGCGGTTCAACGGCTCGATCGTGGACTCCAAGTCGACCAATCTGGCCACCGGCCTCGCCTATACGAGGCTGACAGGAGAGGGGGCCCAGGGCGACGTCTCGGGCTCCATCGTGAACCTCGGCTTCGCGGTCCCGCTGGGACCGCGGGTGGCCCTGGGCTTCGGCGGCAAGTACCTGGGGTTCTCCCACCCCGAGCACACCAACGCGATCACCGCCGACGTCGGACTCCTGGTCCGCCCGGTGGACTTCGTCACGTTGGGGGCGGCCGGTTACAACCTCATCGACGTGGACAGCCCGGAGGCCCCCCGCCAGGTGGGCGCCGGGGTGGCCGTGGGCTCCGACACCAGCTTCCGCCTGGCCTTCGACACCCGCTTCGACTTCGCCGACGAGGACGCCACGCGCTTCTCGTACCACGCCGGCGGCGAGTATCTCTTCGATGGGCTGATGGCCATCCGCGCGGGTTTCAAGCGCTTCCCCGACGAGAACCGCAACTTCGTCTCGGGCGGCGTGGGCTTCATCTCCCAGGCAGCCGCCATCGAGGCGGCCTACGTGCAGAACCTGCGCTCCGGCGAAGGGGGCGATCGCATCTTCAGCTTCACGCTGAAGTTCTTCCTCTGAGGACCCTCGCCAGCCGAGGGCGGGCGAAGGATGGGGACTGGCGGGGGAGCGAGCGGCTCCGGGCATGGCGTGGTAGGTTCGCGCCCATGTCATTGGTAGAGGAGATCCGGGGGGACGGCCCCGCGCCTTGCGGGGATCTGTCCGCTGCGCTTCGAGCGCTCTGCGCCGCGCTCCTGGCCGAGAATCGTCTCCCGCTCACGGCGGTGGTGGCGGCGAGGATCCGGATCCCGTCGACCCTGGAGATCCCCTCCGCGGTCCCCCAGGAGCTCGGCTGGAGCCGGATCCCCGTCTTCTGGGAGCAAGCCTCTCCTCCGGCCGACGCAGGATCCCTCCAGGTGGTGGCCCACGTCCGGGTCAAGCGCCGCCGACGCCTGCGCGCCGTCTCCCTCGAGCCTGCGAGCGCACCATGAACGTCAAGCCTCCGAAGCCTCCCTTCGCCGTGGTCGGCCTCGGCCAGATGGGGACGGGCCTGGTCCGCTCCCTCTCCCGCGCCTTCCCGGAGACGCCTCTGGTCGCCATCGACTCCGATCCCAAGGCCCGCTCCCTGCTGATCCGCGATCGGCTGGTCTCCGGGGCGGAGGAGGCGCCGGGGCCGAGCCTCGCGTCCTGCGGGTTGGTCTTCCTCTGCGTGCCGCTGGGGGCGCTCCCCGAGATGCTGCCGCTGCTCGCGCCCCATCTCGGGCAGGAGACGATCGTCACCGACGTCTCGCCGGTGAAGGGGAGCATCGCCGCGCTGATGGAGGAGCACCTCCCCGGGATCCCGTACGTCGGAGGTCATCCGCTGATCGCCGCCGAGCCGACGAGCCCTGCCGCCAACCGGCAGGATCGCTTCGTGGGCCGGCCGGTCGCCCTCTGCCCGAGGCCGGGGGATGAGCACCTCGCCGCCGGGGTGGCCACGGTCTGGGCGGCGCTGGGCGCGAGGCCCGTGATCGTCTCGGCGGAGGAGCACGATCGATTGATCGCGGCGACGTCCCACGCCCCATACTTAGGGTCGCTGGCGTTGGTGCGAGTGGTGGGCGCGCTGGCCGGCGCCGAGCGGCTGATCGCCACGGCGCTGGGCGAGACGCTCCGACCCGCGGGGCTCCCCCCTGAGGCCATGGCGGCGGCGGTCGGGGCCAACCCCTTCGCGCCGGCTGCTGCCCGTGTCCTCGCGGACGAGCTACTGCGCCTGGCCGATCTGGCGGAGCAGGATCCGGCAGGCCTCCTGGCCGCCGCCATCGAGGGAAAGGCCGCCAAGGCCAGGCTCGAGCCAGTGAGATAATCGCGATCGCTCGAGGCGGAGTCGATCGTCTCAGGTGCGCTGCGGGTGAAGGGCTCTCCTCAGAGCCCTCGCCTGGCTCATAGGTCGTGAACTTCTTCGCGGCCTCTCAGCGTGATGACGTTGAAAACACAATCGCCGCGATCCCCCGGAGGGAGTCGCGGCGACGGCCTATATAGCGTGTCGAGTTTTTCCGCCAACACCGCCCTTCTCGGGCGTCGACAGGTCCTAGAGATCGTGCTCGCGCAGCGTCGCGCGGCCGTTCTTCTTCGCGCGCTCGATCGCGCGGTCGATGGCGGCGTGGACGACGTCATTCAAGCCGTTGAGGAAATCCTCGCTGGTGCGAATGCCCTGCTCGCCACCCTTCGACTTGATCACTTCACGAACCTTGGACTGAACGAGAAGCATCTCGCGTGCATCGGCCATGGTGTCTCTCCTCCCAACCGGATCTGAGCCGGAAGCAACCAGGAGCGGGCGGAAGCGCCCGCTGGGGGTCCCATTGGATAGCCGTCCTTGACCCCGGGTATCAAGCGAAAATTCGTCGGAGGCCCCTTTCAGCCAAAAGCCGCCAGGGCCGCGCTGAGATCCTGCGGCAGGGGCGCCTCCAAGCGGAGCTCCCCCTCGATCGGGTGGGGGAGGGCGAGAGCCCTGGCGTGGAGCAGCATCCGGGGCGCCTCGATCGGCCCGATCCGCCCGGGGCCGCCGTAGCGTGTGTCGCCGACGATCGGATGCCCGAGGTGGGCGAGGTGGACCCGGAGCTGATGGGTCCGCCCGGTCTCGGGGAAGAGGCGCACCGCCGTGGCGCTGGTGTCGAGGTGGGCGATGGCCTCGTAGCGGGTCGAGGCGGGGAGGCCGCCTTCGATCACGGCGAAGGATCCGCGGCGGCCCGGCAGCGGCGCCAGCGGCGCGTCGATCCGCCCGGCACCCTGGAGATCGCCTGCCACGATGGCCAGGTATTCCTTCTGGGCGGTCCCGTCGCGAAAGGCGGAGGCGAGGGCTGCGGTGGAGGCGCGATCCTTCCCGAAGACCACCACCCCGGAGGTGTCGCGGTCGAGGCGGTGGACGGTGGCGATCTCGGAGAGCTTGCGCCCGAGATGCGCCGCCACGAGCCAGGGCAGGGTGCCCACGTCGCCGGTGAGGGTCGCCTGGGAGGGGACGCCGGCAGCCTTGGAGACCGCCAGGACCGAGTCGTCCTCGAAGAGGATCGAGAGCGGGGCTACATCGACGCCCTGGACCCTGCCGGACTCCTCGAGGACCAGCTCCACGCGCTGCCCCGGCCGCAGCGCCTTCGACGCGATCTTGCAGCGGGCGCCGTCCAGGTAGACGCCGCCCCGCTCGAGGGCACGGCGGGCCTCGCCACGGGAGACGCCGGCGCGGGCGGCGAGGAATCGATCGATCCGCTCCCCGCCGTCGGCGGCAGTGACCTGAAGTTGAATGCGACGAATGGCGGGCCTCGACTCGGCTTCAAGGAGAGGACGAGGAGCGGGCCGCCGAGCGACTCGGCCGTCGACGGCGAGCCGGCTCTTCTCCCCGGGGGCCAAGAACTCTTGAAGAAATCACGGAGGAGAGCGCCCCCACCTCGCGTGAGAGTGATTCTCTCATAGGCTCCAGCGAGCGAGCGGCGAGCGAACGTCAGAAGGAGCCGTAGCGCGCAGCGCGCGTGAAAAGATCGCCCCCACCTTCGGGGTGAGGGCGATTCTTTCACAGGCTCTGGCTACTTCTTGGCGCGAAGGGCGCGGACGATCTGATCCTTCTCGGCCGACGCCACGGGGCGGGCGCGGGCGAGGTGGGCCTGATAGCGGCGGCGGATCTCGAGCTCCATGACGAGGAGCTCGTCCAGCACGGGACCCGAGGCCTTGCGCTCCAGGCGCGTGTCGGCTGGGGCAGACACTCCGTGAAGCCCGCGGAGGACCCGCTCCTCCTCGGACGTGACCTCCATCGAGCGGGACGAGAGCCCCGCTGCGACGGCGGAGCGACTCGTCGTACGAACCTCGACTACGGCTGACCTGCTACCCTTGCGCTGCGTTCCACTCATGGTTCACCTCAACGGCAAAGTTTCACCCACGCTACCGCAGGTTCATACGAGGTCAACATTTCCGACATTGTGTGTCGGCAGGGAGACATGTGGGTTTTATTGTAAATAATCAAAGACGAAGAGATGGCTCCGCCCTAGACCCCGTAGACGGCAGGCTGCTCGGGGGATGGGCGACGCCCTCCGGCTTCCCCCTCGATCGCGAAGCCAAGCCCCCGGTCTGGAGCCCTCGCGCAGTTGGCGCCTTGGACGTTCAGTCGTCGTCGGCCGGCTCTTCGGGGGCGTCGGCCTCCGGCGCCTGACCGAGGCCGTAGGCCCGGAGGGTCGCTACGACGCCGGGGGGCCTCGGCGCGTCGTCCAGATGCTCGGGGATGGCGATGGCGGGAGCGTCGCCGACCTGGGAGACATCGAGGCGGAGCTGCAGCTCGAGGCGGGCAGCCAGCCTCTCTTCGCCCCCTGCGGGCACGACCACGGTGGCGCGGAGATCCGCCTCCAACGGCACGCCGGTCGCCGCGTCCACCGCCAGATGGCCGGAGATCGCCGAGGTGCGCCCCTCGCTCGCTGCAGCCAGGCGCAGGGCGGTGTCGGGATCCGGCCCATCCTTCGGATAGACGATGGGAGGCAGGGCCTTCGCGGTCGTCGCCTTCCGTGGCTCGCCGAGCATCACGCCGAAGCGAAGGGCGCGGCGTCCTGCGATGGTGACCTCGCCGGTGGACTCCAGTCGCATGGCGCCGTGGACCAGCTCATCGAAGGTCTCGAGGGTGGCGTAGGCGGAGTCCACCACGTGCTCGGACGATCCTCGATCGCGGCGTCGCTCGCGGAAAGGGGCGTAGCGCGAGCGGGTATAGGAGACGCCGTCGAGCTTGAACCACTCCATGCCCTTGCGCTCGTCGTTCTCGATCCGCACGTGGAAGTCGCCTGCGTCCCCCAACGCCACGAAGCGCTCCTCGGAGAGCTTCACCGTCTTGGCGTCGGTGCTCCAGCGGAACTCCACCTTGGCCTTCTGCACGTGGGGACCGATCCGCGCCCGCGCCTCGGCGGCCGAGATCGAGACCACCCGATCGAGGAGGCCGGCATCCGAGGGGAGCTTCGAGAGATCGAGGGACTCCGCCGCGGCCTGCAGCACCCTGGGCGGATCCTCCGGCGAGAAGATCCGCTCCTTGGCGGCGCGATCCTCGGCGCTGGAGCAGGCGGATGCCAGGACCAGCAGGAGGGCGGCGATCATCGGGACGAGGCCGAGGCGATGGGGCACGGGCGATCCTTCCATGAGGCGGCTCAACCTAACCGGCCTCGCCTCGCCCGGGCAAGGGGCGGCGTCTCAACGGGCCTCGGAGATGGAGGTGGCGGTGGGGTCGGCCAGGAAGGAGAGCTCGTCGATCCGCACCAGGCCGGCGAGGTCTCCGATCTCGCCTTCGAGGCGGGGGATGCCAACGACAGGGGCCCGCCCCCTCGCATGGAGCCGCTCCAGCATCCGATGATCGAGCAGCGATCGCGCGCGCTCCTGGGCGTAGGAGGCCTCGAGCCTGGCGAGGAGGGAACGAGCCTCGTCCTCCCCCAGCTCGGCGGCCAGCGCCGCGAAGGTGGCGGCGCGATCGGCCTCGCTAGGCTCGGGGCGCTGCGGGTGGAGGCGGTTGACCACGTAGCCGGAGAAGGGCAGGCCGAGCTCGGTGAGCTTGTCGCGGAAGTAGAGCGCGTCGTCCAGGGCGGCGGCCTCCGGGGCGGTGACCAGGACGAAGGTGGCCTGAGAGGAGGCCAGCAGGAGCCGCACCTCCTCGGCGTGGGCGCGGAAGGTAGCGGTCATTCCACCGATGGCGGAGAGGAAGCCGCCGAGCTCGGCGGTGAAGCCCTCGCCGAAGACCTTGGCGAGCACGCCGCCGACGATCCGGCCGGTGCGCTGGAGGATGCCGAAGCGCTTCTTCTCCTGGGGCGCGAACCACTTGAGCACCCGCTCGTCCATGAAGCGGGAGAGCTTGTTGGGCGCCTCCAGGAAGTCGAGGGCGTTGCGGGTGGGGGGCGTGTCCACCACCACCATGTCGAAGCGATCGTCGGCAGCCAGCTGGTGGAGCTTCTCCTCGGCGGCGTACTCCTGCATCCCCGCCAGGAGCTCGGAGACGTTCTGGTACATCCGGTTCTGGAGGATCCGCTCGGCGTCGGCGGGCTGGTTCAGCTTGCGGACCAAGGCGTCGAAGGTCGCCTTCGGATCGAGCATCAGCGCGTGGAGCGATCCGCCCGGCGGCACGCCGACGGCGTCCAGGAGCTGGCGGGGCACCGCCTCGGGCTCGCTGGGGAGCGTCGGCAGGCCCAGGGCGTCGGCGAGGCGTCTGGCGGGATCGATGGTGAGGACCACCGCCCTTCGGCCTGCGCGGGCGGCGGCGAGGGCGACGGCGGCGGAGATGGTGGTCTTGCCCACGCCGCCGGCGCCGCTGCAGATGACCACGCGGCGATCGCCGATGAGAGAGAGGAGCATCGCGACGCAGGGTACCCGCTTCGGCCCGGACGCTGGCGCCAAAGTGAAGCGATCTAGCCGGGGGAAGCGCGTCCAGGAGGAGGAGAACGCGAGGGGAGGGCCGTCGGCGGCAGCTGGGCGCGGTTGGGATCGTTTCCGCGCGGTCCCCGTCGCCTCGAGCTCCGCTCGACAGGAGGCCCGTTCCGTTCGACCGGCGCCTCAGCCGAAGACGAGGCGGACGACGGCGATCGAGGCCACGATCCCCGCGCCTTCGGCCATGAGCGCCGCGGGGATCGCGTGGCGATAGCGGCTCACGCCGATGGCGCCGAAGTAGACGGCCAGGACGTAGAAGGTGGTCTCGGTGGAGCCGTGGACCACCGCGCCGATCAAAGAGGCGACGCTATCGGGGCCCTCGCTCTCGATCAGATCGGCGAGGAGCCCCGTGGTCCCGCTCCCCGAGAGGGGGCGCACCAGGAAGAGGGGGAGCACGGAGGCGGGGATGCCCAGGGGCTCGGTGATGGGCTGGAGCCAGGCGGCGAGTCGATCCATGGCGCCGGCGCCGCGGAAGGCGCCCACCGCGGCGAGGATCGCCACCAGGTAGGGCACGATCCGGATCGCCACCTGCAGCCCCTCCTTCGCGCCCTCCACGAAGACCGGATAGACCTTGACGCCGCGGGCGAGGGCATAGGCCGGGACGCCTACCAGGAAGAGGGGGATCGCCCAGGTGGAGATCACCTCGAGGATCGAGATCAGCGCGCTCATCCGCCCTCGATCTCGAGGCGCACCGAGGCCTCCTCGGCGGGGCGCAGCCGGGCCAGGAGCTTGGCCGTGGCGATCCCCACCGCGGTAGAGACCGCGGTGGCCAGCAGGGTGGGGCCGACGATGGAGGCGGGCTCCTGGGCGCCGCCCGCCGCCCGCAGGGCCACCACGGTGGCGGGGATGAGCTGCACGGAGCTGGCGTTGATCACCAGGAAGAGGACCATCGCGTCGGTGGCGGTGTCGCGGCGCGGATTCAGCGTCTGGAGCTCGTCCATTGCCTTGAGACCCAACGGGGTGGCGGCGTTGCCCAGGCCGAGGACGTTGGCGCCGAGGTTGAGGGCCATGGCGGTCATGGCAGGGTGGTCGGCGGGGACCTCCGGAAAGAGGCGGCGCATCAGCGGCCGGATCGCGCGGGCCAAGGCCTTGGTGAGCCCGGCCTCTTCTGCCACCCGGAGGAGCCCGAGCCAGAGCGCGAGCATGCCCACCAGGCCGATGGCGAGGCGGATCGCGGCGGCGGCGCCGTCGAGGGCGCCGGAGGTGAAGCCCGATAGATTGCCGTCGATCGCCGCCGCGACGAGCCCGAGGGCGAGGAGGAGAAACCAGAGGATGCTCATCGCAGGCGAGGCTACCCGCGCCTCGAACGTGAGTAAATGACGCCCACCTCGACGCGCTCGTCTGCCTGTGGGGCAGATGATCGGGCGCGTGCTGGAATCTGACGACGGCGGCCCACTGCCCGTTGGGCGGACCATCCGTCCCCCTGCTGTTTCCGTGGCGGCGGCGATGACGCCCCTCGACCCGCGGGATGGATGATCAGGCCGGCGCTGCGGCCCGCCGGGAGCGCTGACGAGCCCGCGGTGGCTGCGCGGGCTCCTATCGTTCGTTGACACCGCGGCGCGGGGGTTGATACTTCGGCTTTCCTTGGCTTTTCCACGGCCCGGAGAGGTTTGATGCCCCGCGCTCTCAAAGCGATCCTCGCGCTCGCGTTCGTCTCGCTCCTGCCCGCCGGCGCCGCCTTGGCCCAGGAGCAGAGCGCTCCTCCGCCGGCGCCCCAGGGCGCGCCGTCCGGGGCAGCCTCCCTCTCGCCCCAGGAGCTCCAGGCCATCCGGGACGAGGTCCGTCAGCAGCTCGAGGCCGAGTTGGGCCAGCGGATCGACACGGCGAAGGAAGAGATGCGCGACGAGGTCCGCGCCGCCGTCACCGCCTCCGGCGCCGCCCAGCAATGGGACGACGAGTGGGAGGAGATCCAGCCCAAGCTCGAGCTCTTCGAGGTGAACGGCTACTTCCGCGCGAGGACGGATCTCTTCTACCGATTCGACCTGGGCACCGGGCCGGATCCCTCGGGTCACGGGATCTTTCCCATCGACCCCCAGAACCCCGATCGCCATACGGTCGCCGGCGCGAATATGCGCCTTCGGATCGATCCCACCCTGAACGTCAGCGAGGAGATCCGCCTCCGCGCCCAGGTGGACGTCTTCGACAACCTGATCTTCGGCTCGACCCCCGACGGCGGCTTCTCGGGAGGGATCGGAAACGAGCGCTACCCCTGGGTGATCACCTCGCCGGGGCAGACGACCCAGCGCCTCGGCTTCAACTCGATCTCCGACTCCATCGTGGTGAAGCGCGCCTGGTCCGAGGTCCGCACCCCCGTCGGCGAGCTGCGATTCGGCCGCATGGCCGATCACTTCGGCCTGGGGATGAACATCAACGACGGCAACTGCATCGACTGCGACAATGGCAACACGGTCGATCGCTTCCTCTTCGCGGTGAAGATCGCCAACCACGTGATCGCGCCGTCGTTGGACTTCGTCTCCGAGGGGCCCACCAGCGCGAACCCCTTCACCGCGTCTCCCAACCCCCAGCCCTTCGATCGCACCCAGGCCGACGATGCCAGGCAGTGGGTGCTCTCGATCCTGCGGCGGGACTCCGACGACGAGATCCGCAAGATGCGGATCGCCGGTCGGAACACCTTCGTGAACTACGGTTTGAGGATGGCGTATCGAACCCAGCATTGGGACGCGCCGGCCCTCGAGGTCGGCGGCCCGGGCAACGGCAACGCCGGGGCGGGCTCCAGCCAGAGCGGCCTCGACATGGTCAATCCCGACTCCTTCATCCCACGGTCGGCCTGGACGCTGACGCCGGACGTGTGGTTCCGCCTGCTCTACAAGAAGTACCGACTGGAGTTCGAGGTGGCCTCCGTCTTCGGCAAGCTCGGGAGCCGCACCTTCGAGTCCGCGGCGCCGGGCGAGACCGGCGTCGGCGGACGATCGGCGACCCAGGGGCAGGAGGTGACCTTCAGCCAGTTCGGCGCCGTCCTCCAGAACGAGATCAAGCTCGCCGACGACAAGCTCGCCCTCGGGCTGGAGCTGGGCTTCGCCTCCGGCGACAGCGCGCCGGGCTTCGGCAACCTCCCCGGCCGTGCCGATCCGAACTCCCCGGAGAATCCCTTCCCGCAGCGGGGCGATTGGGACGGCGCGCAGTTCAACTGCTTCCGCGCTGCCTGCTCGGACAAGACCATCGACAACTTCCGCTTCAACTCCGACTACCGAGTCGATCTCATCCTCTTCCGCGAGATCCTCGGCAACGTGACCGACGCCATCTACGTGAAGCCCAATGTGAGATACGACATCACCGAGGGCCTCGACGTCAACTTCGCGGCGATCTACTCCCAGGCCAGCTCCTCCGGGACGACCCCCACCCACAAGCTGCCGCTGGGCGTGGAGCTCGACGCAGGGATCAACTACGTCTCGGACGACGGCTTCATCGTCTCGCTGGCCTACGGCGTACTGTTCCCGCTCTCGGGCCTGGATCAGCTCCGGGATCCGACCAACCCCTCGGGTGGGACCATCTCCGCGGAGACGGCCCAGACGGTGCGCGGCTTCTTCGGCGTGGTCTACTGATCGGGATGGACCGCCTGCCCCAGCCGATGCTCTTCGCCGCCCTGGCAGCGAGCCTCAGCTTTGCCTGCGGGATCAAGGCGCCGCCTCGCCCGCCAGGCGTGGCCCCTGCCCTGCGCGGCGAGATCCGGGCGCCGTGTGACGGCTGTGAGATCCCGGGTCCCGACGCCTACCCGGCGCCTTCTTCCCCCAGCCCCAGCCCCGTCGGCTCCGCTCCGCCCACTCCCGGCCCTCCGATCCAGGGAGAGCCCGAGGGAGCCGCGATCTCCGGCTCGCCCGAGACCGAGGAGGCCCCCGACGAGGCAGCGCCCGTCCTCGAGCCCGACGGGGGAGACGGAGCTGGCGGCGCGGGAGGCCAAGGGCGTATGTAGAGGCGCGCCGACTTCGGCTCGTCGCGACGGCGTCGGTGCTTTTGCCGACGTCACAAGGAGTCTCCTGGATGAAGACCGCCCTCGAAGGAAGTTTCGTCGCGCTTGCCACGCCCTTTCGCGACGGCGCGTTGGATGAGGGGGCCTATCGCGCCCTCTGTGCCCACCTCCTCGCCGGGGGGATCGACGGCCTGGTGCCCTGTGGCACCACCGGCGAGACGCCCAACCTGGACGAGACCGAGCAGGCCCGATGCATCCGGATCGCGGTCGAGGTAGCCCACGCCGCCGGTCGCAAGGTCGTGGCGGGGGCCGGCTCCAACTCCACCGCGCAGACCATCCGCAACGTCCAGGCAGTCCGCGACCTGGGCGCCGACGCCGCGCTGGTGGTGACGCCCTACTACAACAAGCCCACCCAGGCCGGCCTCGTGGCGCATTATCGCGCGGTGGCCCAGGCCGTCCCCGGCTTCCCGCTGGTGGCCTACGTCGTCCCCGGTCGCACAGGCGTCGACCTCCTCCCCGAGAGCTATCCCGCGCTGGCGGAGGTGGGTGAGGTGGTCGCGGTGAAGGAGGCCACCGGCGACATGCGGCGGGTCATCGACATCCGCGAGCAGGTCGGCGACCGCTTCTCTCTCCTCTCCGGCGACGACTTCACCGTCCTCCCCTTCATCGCGTCTGGCGGCAAGGGCGTGATCAGCGTCAGCGGCAACGTCGCGCCGCGGCAGCTCGCGGATCTCGTGGGGGCCGCCAGGGTCGGCGATTGGGTTCGGGCCGGGGAGCTCCAGGTGGCCATGAGCGCCCTGCATCGGGCGCTCTTCCTCGAGTCCAACCCCATCCCGGTGAAGGCCGCCCTCCACCTGCTGGGCTGCTTCGCCGACGAGGTCCGTCTTCCGCTCCTCCCCGCCTCGGGTTCGACCCGGGATGCGCTGTGCCGCTCGCTCGGGTCCCTCGGCCTCCTGGGTGATTGAGTCGAAGAGGTCCCCGGGCGATCGAGCGGCGCGCGAGATGACACCTATTCCGCGGGCGTGAGTCGCCGCGTCGAACCGCCGAAGGAGAGCGTAACCAGATGGTTGATGTCGTAATCACAGGGATCGGCGGGCGGATGGGCGCGGAGCTGCGGCGCGCCGTCGGCGAGAGCGGCACCCACAGGATCGTGGCTGGCACCGTGCGGCCGGGCGCTCCCTCCCAGGATCTCGCCAGCCGCCTCGCGATCCCCGTCGACGACACCCTCGAGGCGGCGATCGGCGAGGGCGCCAACGCCAAGGTGGTGATCGACTTCACCAGCCCCGCCGCCTCGGTGGAGCACGCGAAGATCTGCGCCAGCCTGGGCGTCCCCCTGGTGATCGGGACCACGGGCCTGCAGCCGCCGGATCACGAGATCCTCGTGGTGGCCGCCCGGACCATCCCCCTGGTGGTGGCGCCGAATATGTCCCCGGGAATGAACCTCCTCTTTCGCCTGGCCGCCATCGCAGCCAAGGAGCTCCCGGGCTACGACGCCGAGATCGTCGAGATCCACCATCGGCGCAAGAAGGACGCACCCTCGGGCACCGCCCTGCGCCTGGCCGAGCGGATCGCCGCCGCCCGGGAAGGGACGCACGTCGTCCACGGGAGGGTGGGGCAGAGCGACGGCCGACCCGAGGACGAGATCGGCATGCACGCGCTGCGAGGTGGCGACGTCGCAGGCGATCACACCGTCTATCTCCTCGGCGACGGCGAACGCATCGAGCTCACCCATCGCGCCTCGAGTCGCAGCGCCTTCGCCGCTGGCGCCCTTCGGGCCGCAGCCTGGGTCGTCGGCCAGACGCCGGGGCTCTACTCGATGCAGGACGTGCTGCGTGATCCGTGACCGAGAAGTCGAGAAGCTAGAAGGAGCCGTAGCGCGGAGCGCGCGCAAACGAGGCTGAGGTGACGTCTATGGTTCGGATCATTCGCTTCGATGATGCAGGCGTGCCTCGCTACGGCAGGGCGACGGATGACGGCTTGGTGCAGCGCCTCCATGCGGCGCCGTGGCAGGGCGGGGCGGCGTCCGGCGCCAGCGTGGCGCTGGAGGGCCTGCGGCTCCTCGCGCCTTGTGAGCCGAGCAAGGTGGTCTGTGTGGGGCGCAACTACGCCGCCCACGCCAAGGAGCTCGGCAACGAGATCCCCGCCGAGCCTCTGCTCTTCCTCAAGCCCCCGTCCAGCGTCGTCGGCCCTGGCGCCGCCATCGTCCTCCCCGCGCTCTCCTCCGACGTGCAGCACGAGGCCGAGCTGGCAGTGGTCATCGGGACGCGCTGCCGCGATCTCCCCGCCGCGGAGGTCCCGGCCCACGTCGCCGGCCTCACCTGCCTGAACGACGTCACCGCCCGGGACATCCAGCGTCGAGAGAAGCACCTCACCCGCAGCAAGAGCTTCGACACCTTCTGCCCCATCGGCCCCTGGATCGTGGAGGGCTTCTCCGACGCGGCCCGCAGCGTCCGCTGCCGCGTCGACGGCGAGCTGCGGCAAGACGGCACCACCGGCGACCTCATCGTCGGTCTGGCGGCGCTGGTCTCCTTCGTCTCGCGGGTGATGACCCTCGAGCCGGGCGACGTGATCTCGACCGGGACGCCCGCCGGGGTCGGCTCCATGGCCGCCGGTCAGCGGGTCGAGGTCGAGATCGAGGGGATCGGCATTCTCGAGAACCCCGTCGTCGCCGAGGGGCCGAGGTGATCCGCGGCGCCATCGCCTACGTCGCGCTGGGCTCCAACCTCTTCGACCGCCTCGGGACCCTGCGCGCCGCCTGCGATCGCCTGGATGCCACCACCGGCCTGCGCATCCTCCGCGCCTCCCACGTCTGGGAGACCGCACCCGTAGGCCCGCCCCAACCCGACTATCTCAACGCCGTGATCGAGGTCGACGCCTGCCTCAGCCCCAGCGCCCACCTGCGCGCGCTCCTCGCCATCGAGCTAGAGCTCGGCAGGCTCCGCGATCCCTCCATGCAGAACGCGCCCCGCACCATCGATCTCGATCTGCTCTGGCAGGGGGGCCTCAGCCTCAGCCTCAGCCGAGGCGGGCTCGTCCTCCCCCATCCGCGCATCGCCGAGCGCAGCTTCGTCCTCGCCCCCCTCGCCGAGCTCGCCCCCGATCTCACGATCGGTGAAAGCACCGTCCGTTCGCTCCTCGAGGCCCGCCCTCCTGCCGAGCGGGCCGGCATCAAGCGCCTGGGCCCGCTCCTCCCCGGTTGAGGAATTTCGCCCGACACTTCGTGTATATGGGATCACTACAGGCGGGGCGGGCGTGGAGTTCGCTCCGGCT
Source organism: Vulgatibacter incomptus (assembly GCA_040391605.1). Lineage (GTDB taxonomy): Bacteria > Myxococcota > Myxococcia > Myxococcales > Vulgatibacteraceae > Vulgatibacter > Vulgatibacter incomptus_A. Next base: position 2,026 of record JBEBXK010000009.1, on the reverse strand, counting down.
GGTGCGTCCGCGAGGGCTCCCCGAGAGCGAGACCATGGCGCGGCGTCCCCGCAGGACCTACAGCACCTTGATGGCGAGGAGATCCTGGACGTCGAGGAGACCGACTGGGCGCATCTTGGGATCGACGACGGGGACCTGATCGATGCGAGCGTCGCGCAGGACCTGGGCGGCCTCGAGGACGAGCATCTCGGGGTGGACGGTGCGGGGCTCGCGGCACATCACGTCGCCGATCGTCCCTTCGAGGGCGGCGGTCCCCTGCTCGAAGAGGCGGCGCAGATCGCCGTCGGTGAAGATGCCAACGAGGCGGCCGCGCTTGTCCACGACGTTGGTGGCGCCGGGCTTGCCCGGGGTCTGGGTCATCACGGCGACCGCCTTGGCCAGCGGCTCGTCCGCGCGGACGACGGGGTTGGCCTCGCCCTGGCGCATGGCCTCGGACACCCGCATCACCCGGGCCCCCAACGCGCCGCCGGGATGGACCAGGGCGTAGTCGTCGTTGTCGAAGCTGCGGTTCTCCAGGACCGTCATCGCCAGGGCGTCGCCGAGGACGAGGAGGACCGTGGACGAGGCGGTGGGGGCGAGGCCCAGGGGGCAGGCCTCCTCGACGTCGCCGATGTCCAGCACGAGGTCGGCCTCGTCGGCCAGGGGCGACGAGGTGTCGCCGGTCATCACGATCAGCCTGGCGCCGATGCGGGCGATCGGGCCGACCAGCCGCACGATCTCCTCGGTGCGGCCGCTGTTGGACAGGGCGAGGACGACGTCGTCCCTGGTGACCCGGCCCAGATCGCCGTGAAGGGCCTCGGCGGGGTGGAGGTAGAGCGACGGCGTCCCGGTGGAGGCGAAGGTGGCCGAGATCTTCTGGGCCACGAAGCCTGGCTTGCCGATGCCGGTGACCACGAGCCTGCCGCGGCAGCCGAGGATCATGTCCACCGCCTTCGCAAACGAACCGTCGATCCGGGGGCGCAGCGAGCTGATCGCGGCGAGCTCGGCGTCGACCACCTTGCGCCCAGCCACCACCAGGTCGTGGGGAGAGGGGCCGTGCTCCGGGCGGCGGCTCTTGCGGCCGACGGGGGCAAGCTTGCGGACGGTGACGGGCTTGAGACGAGGGGGCGAGATCTTCTTTCGAGTGGCCATCGTGGCCGCTACCTACCACCCCTGCCGCCACCTCGTCGAGAGAGGGTCCACTTTCGGATGGCGCGGCCCTTTGTGGTATAGGCAGCCGAACTTTTTCGACCCCGCCAGCCGCCGCCGGGGAGGAGACCTCCATGCAGTTCTTCATCGACACCGCCGACATCGCCGAGATCAAGAAGGCCCACGCCATGGGCGTCCTCGACGGCGTGACCACTAACCCCTCGCTCGTCGCCAAGACGGGCCGGGCGTTCCTGGAGGTGCTCCAGGAGATCTGTGCGATCGTGGACGGGCCGATCTCCGCGGAGGTCGTCTCCACCGACTACGAGGGGATCCTCGCCGAGGGCCGCGCCCTGGCGAAGCTCCATGAGAACATCGTCGTCAAGGTCCCGCTCATCGTCGAGGGTCTCAAGGCGGTGAAGACCTTCAGCGCGGAGGGCATCAAGACGAACGTCACCCTCTGCTTCAGCCCCACCCAGGCCCTCCTCGCCGCCAAGGCCGGCGCCAGCTACATCTCCCCCTTCGTCGGCCGCCTGGACGACATCTCCTTCGACGGGATGGAGCTGATCGCCCAGATCCGCGAGATCTACGACAACTACGGCTTCGACACCGAGATCCTGGTGGCCAGCGTGCGCAGCCCCATGCACGTGCTCCAGGCCGCCCGCATGGGCGCCGACGTCGCCACCTGTCCGATGTCCGTGATCGAGCAGCTCGCCAAGCATCCCCTCACCGACATCGGCCTGGCCAAGTTCCTCGCCGATTGGGAGAAGGTCCCCAAGGCGAAGTAGGGCCTGCCCTCTTGCCGAGCGAGCCTCGGCGCCCCCCCCCCGGGGGGGGGCGGGGGGGGGGGGGCCCCGGGGGCCCCCGCCCCCCCCGGGGGGGGTTGCAATGCAAAAACTAA
>JBEBXK010000008.1:0-127334 GCA_040391605.1 Vulgatibacter incomptus | reverse complement strand
CCCCTCCCTCGTGCAGCTCGCCGGCCTCGAGCCCCCCGCCGGCGTGGTGGAGAAGATCGGCGTCTACCTCGAGACCGCGCATCGCCTCGGCGAGCGGACCGCCGAGCTCCACCTGGCTGCCGCGGCTCCCTCGGAGGATCCAGCGTTCGGACAGACGCCGCATTCGCCGATGGATCAGCGCTCCGTCTACCAATCGATGCGCAACGTCACAGGCATGGTCCTGCGCCTGCTCCGGACCTCGACGTCCAAGCTCTCCCCCGAGTCCCAGGCCGCCGCCGGCGACGTCCTCGACCGATCGCTGGCCATCTACGAGCGCCTGCGACCCCTGGTGGGAAAGCGTCTCACCGCGCTGCGCACCCGCCACCACGGGAGCCTGGAGCTGTGCAAATTCCTCTTCACCGGCAAGGACTTCGTCATCATCGATCTCGAAGGGGATAAGTCGGTCCCCATGTCGGAGCGGCGGCGGAAGCGCTCTCCGCTCCGCGACGTCTCGGCGATGATCCGCTCGTTCCGCCGCACCACCACCAAGGTCCTCTTCGATCCGGGCCTGGTGCGGGAGGACGATCGCGAGGCCGTCCGCCCCTGGGGAGACACGTGGCATACCTGGGTGAGCGCCGCCTTCCTGGAGAGCTACCTCGCCACGGTGGGGGGCGCGAGCTTCATCCCGGCCGATCGCAACGAGCTCGCCATGCTCCTGGACGTCTTCCTCCTGGAGAGCACCCTGGTCGAGCTGCAGGCGGCGCTGGAGGACAACCCGCTGCGCGCCGACATAGCGTTGGTGGGCCTCGTCGATCTGCTGGACGCGGGCCCCGACGCAGGACGCGCCTGACGGGCCCTCCAGAAATCTGCTGCGCACACCGCCTGCTTCGTTGGATCTGCGCTCCGATGCTCACGCACCTGAAGTGCGCTCCGCTTCGGTGCTCGATCCGCCTCGCATCCGGCGCGCTCGCTACGATTTCTGGAGGGCCCGATTGGTCCACCGGAGATCTGCTGCGCACACCGCCTGCTTCGTTGGATCTGCGCTCAGACTTTGCCTTCCTGGCGGCGGAGGAGGCGCTCGAGATTGGAGCGGTGGCGGATGATCACGACGGCCACCATCGCGAGGATGGCCCAGGCGTAGGGAGGCGAATCGACGACGACGAAGGCGAAGGAGGCGACGGTGACGGCGGCGCAGAGGCTACCGAGGGAGCTGATCCTCGAGGCCCCGTAGACGGAGACGTAGACCGCGACGCCGGCGAGGGCGGCGAGGGGCGCGACGGCCAGGGAGAAGCCCAGGGCCGTGGCCACGCCCTTGCCCCCTCGAAATCCGAGGTAGAGGGGAAAGACGTGGCCGGCGAAGGCCGCCATCCCCACGGCGGCGGTCCACCAGGCCTCCCCGGGGCCGAGGGCTCGCGCCGCGATCCAGGCGGGGGCGAAGCCCTTGATCATGTCCAGGAGCAGTACGATCCCGGCGGCCCCCTTGCCTGCCGCCCGGGCCACGTTGGTGGCGCCGATGTTGCCGGAGCCCACCCGGCGGACGTCCTCCTGCACCCAGAGCCGGGTCAGGAGGAGTCCGAAGGGGATCGCGCCCAGGAGGTAGGCGCCGAGGACGAGGGCGGATCGCATGGTGGGCTACGCGGGAGGCGCTCCTTCCACGAGCGTGAAGGCGATCAGATAGACCCAATTCAGCAGGAAGGCGATCGGGACGCCAAAGCGCACGAGGGAGCGCTGGGGGGCGGTGGTGGGCCGGATCCCAGGCGGGCGCGGCAGCGAGGGCGCGAGCCAGCTCGCTGCGACCCAGATCGCGGTGAGCCCCCAGGCGTAGAAGAGCAGGGCCCCGAAGGGGGACACGCTGAGCGCGCCGAGCCAGTCGCCTTGGCCCCCGCGGACGAACGCCCGCGTGAAGCCGCAGGTGCCGCAGGGCAGGCCGGTGAGGTGCAGGAAGACACAGGGTGGCGAGAGCAGGCGCAAGACGGGCATATGAGGGTAGGCCAACGCCGCCGCTACGAGGGCGAACCCCGCTAGCGCCAGTCCATCGGCTGCAGTGAAGGCGCGCCCGCGCTCACCTTGTCTCTGCATCACGAACATCCCACCCTCTCCTCCTCGACCCGCTCCTCCCCTATACCCGAATCCGGACTCGCAAAGCGCCCCTCACCACACGGCCAGGGCGGCGGGCGCTCCGTTGCAGGATCGCCCCACGCTACACAGACTTTGCGTCGAGAGACCCGATGCAGGGGGGAGACAGCCGATGAATCGCGCAGCTCAGATGGCGGCGTTGCCGCTCTTGATCCTCGCCGCGGCCACCGCCGGCGCGGCGAAGAAGGATCCGGCGCCACCCGCCTCCACGGACGGCGGCGCACCTCCCTCGCTGGCCCCACTGGTGGAGCGGGTCCGCCCCACGGTGGTGGGGGTCACCACCGTCCTCAAGGGCAAGGGGGAGGTGCCGCCAGAGATCGAGGAGTTCTGGCATCGCTTCTTTGGCCGTGACGCGCCCAACCCCAAAGGGGAGCGCATCGGCATAGGCTCCGGGGTGATCATCGATCCGTCGGGGATCATCCTGACCAACAACCACGTCGTCGCCGGCGCCCAGAAGGTGACGATCCGCACCTCCGACAATCAGGAGCATCAGGCGGAGGTGGTGGGGACGGATCCGGACACCGACATCGCCGTGCTGCGGATCACCTCGGACAAGCATGCCTTCACCACCGCCGACCTCGGTGACTCCGACGCGATCCAGGTGGGCGACTACGTGGTGGCGATCGGCAACCCCTTCGGCCTCGAGTTGACGGTCACCAGCGGGATCATCTCCGCGAAGGCGCGGGTGATCGGCGCCACCCCCTTCGACGACTTCCTGCAGACGGACGCCGCCATCAACCCCGGCAACTCCGGCGGGCCGCTCTTCGATCTCAGGGGACGGGTGATCGGCGTCAACACCGCCATCGTGGCCTCCGGGCAGGGGATCGGCTTCGCGGTCCCCATCGACCTGATCAAGTCGCTGCTCCCCCAGCTCGAGAAGACGGGCCGCGTGGTCCGTGGCTTCCTGGGGGTGGGGGTGCAGGACCTGACGCCGGAGCTGTCCAAGGCGCTGTCGATCCAGAAGGAGAAGGGCGCCCTGGTCGCGTCGGTGGAGCCCAAGGGGCCCGGCGCGAAGGCGGGGCTCGAGCCCGGCGACGCGGTGATCACCATCGACGGCAGGCAGGTGGACGGGGCCGCGGCCCTCTCCCGCACGGTGGCGCAGCAGAAGCCTGGCTCCACCGTGACCCTGGGGATCCTGCGCGACGGCAAGCAGCGGGACGTGAAGGTTCAGCTCGGAGAGCGCCCGGAGAAGAAGGAGGCGCCGCCCCCCAAGGAGGAGGCCCCGGGTGAGGAGGGGCCGGTGGGGCTCTCGATCAAGAAGGTGCCGCCCGAGGTGGATCAGAAGCTCGGCATCGAGGGCGGCGCCATGGTCTCGGGAGTGGAGCCCGGATCCCGCGCGGCGGAGGCGGGGCTGCAGCCCGGCGACGTGATCGTGGAGGCCAATCGCAAGCCGGTCCACCAGCCCAAGGATCTGATCGACATCGCCAAGAAGAACGGCGACGAGCCGCTGGCCCTCCGCGTGCGTCGCGGCCAGGCCGCCGTGTACGTCGTCGTCCCGACCGGCTGACAGGGCCACCAGAAATCACCTGCACAACCCGCCTGCTTCGTTGGGCCTGCGCTCCGATGCTCACGCACGACGAGGGACCTCAGCCGAGGACGGAGAGGAGGGCCTGGCCGTACATGCGCAGGCGCTTCTCGCCAAGCCAGGGGATCTGGGCAAGGTCGTCCAGGTCGTTGGGGGGCTGGGATACCAGCCGCTCGATCACGGGGGTGGGGAGGATCACGGAGGGGACGACGCCACGGGCCTTGGCGGCCTCGCTCCGCCACGCCCGGATCTTCTCCTCCCTGGCACGGCGGGTCGGATCGCGCTTGGCGTCCGGGGGCTTGGGCGCCGGGGGGAGCCCGCCAGTCATGGCCAGCCCGGCGAGGCGGGTGATCTCCGCCAGCAACTCTTCGCCTGCAGGCCTTGTAAAAGAGGTCTTCACGCCCTGAAGCCTGGCCAGATCCTTCATGGTCGTGGGGCGATGGAGGGCGATCTCGCCCACCGCCGCGTTGGCGAGGACCCGGCCCACGGGAATGTCCCGCGCCTCGGCCTCGCGGTGCCGGAGACGATCGGCGGCGGCGGCGATGGCGAGGCCCAACGGATCCCGCGCACCGTTGGCGAGCTTGGGCCGCGGCGGAGTCTCGGGCTCGCAGCCCTCCTCGGTCAGCCTCTGGAACTCGAGCTGGAGCTCCTCATGGATCCCCTTCTCCTTCGCCTCGGCCTCGAGCTGCTCCGCGAGGGGCAGGAGGTAGCGCACATCGTTGGCGACGTAAGTCCGCAGATCCGGTGGCAACGGCCGCTCGCCGAAGTTCGCGGTCTGATGCTCCTTCGCCAGCCGGATACCGAAGCGCTCCTCCACCAGATCGCCCAGGCCGATCTTGGGCAGGCCCAGAAACATGGCGGCACGCTGGGTGTCAAAGAGGTTTACCACTCGGATCCCGGAGCCGGCGAGGACGCGCAGATCGCCCTGGGCGTCGTGGAAGATCTTGCGTCGGCTGGCGTCCAGGAAGGGCTCGTTCAGCGCCCGCGCATCCAGACGATCGTCGAGGGTGTCGACGATGAAGATCTCGTCTTCGGTGGAGAGCTGGACGAAGCAGAGCCGCGCCCGATAAACGTACATCGAGTTGGTCTCGAGGTCGACGCCTACCGAGGGTGCGGCTCTGAGGGAGGCAGCGAGGTGGGCGAGACCCGCCTCGTCGCTGATGTCATGCTCATGATGATGGCTCACGAGAGACATCTAGCGCCGCCGCCTCCCACGGTCACCTGGATTTTCGAGCTCTCTCAGGGTCGCCAGAAATCGTAGCGAGCGCCCCGGATGCGAGGCGGACGGAGCACCGAGGCGGAGCGCACACCTGCGAGCCAGTGGCGAGCAAACGCAAGCAGGGGCCCTTTGTGCGGAGGCGATTTCCCCACGGGCCCCAGGTGCGTGAGCATCGGAGCGCAGGTCCGACGAAGCAGGCGGGGTGCGCAGTAGATTTCTGGCGACTCTGTCAGTTGGGCTGGAGCATGCCTGCCAGCTCGCCGCTCTCCTGGAGATCGCGGAGGATGTCGCAGCCGCCGACAAACTTTCCGGCGATGTAGATCTGCGGGATCGTCGGCCAGTTGGAGTAGTCCTTGATCCCCTGGCGAATCTCCGGATCCTTGAGGACGTCGACCGACTTGATGTCGGTGGCGCCTGCGGCACGCAGGGTCTCCACCGCCGAGGCGGAGAAGCCGCACATCGGCATCAGCAGCGAGCCCTTCATGAAGAGGACCACCTGATGTCCCTGAACGATCTCATCGATACGGCTCTTCAACTCCTCGGTCATCGGTCGGCTCCTGCCCGCTTGCTCCATTGCTCGGGCGTGAAGGTCTTGAGCGCGAGCGCGTGGAGGGCGCCGCTGCCCAGGTCGGCGCGCAGGGGCGCGTAGACCATCTGATGCTGCTCGACCATCGACTTGCCGGCGAAGGCCTCGGAGATTACCGTCGCCCGGAAGTGATCGCCGGTTCCGGTGGTGTCGACCACCTCCACGACCGCGCCGGGGAGGGCCTCGGCGATCTGCCGCTTCAACTCGTTGGGATCTAGCATGCGGCCTTCATAGCCTCCGCGCCTCCTCCCGGCAACGCCGAGCGCTCGCGAAGCTGTCGAAAGACCTGAAAATCAAGGCTTGCAAGGTGGAGGAAGGCCGGCATAAGGGGGGGTCTCATCGGGTTTTCCAACCGACCCGCTTGGAGACTCGGTCCGGAGTGTGTTAGGTAGCGCCGCCCTCGGGCGGGCTCTGGCAGACCCCTCGAAGCATCACGACCACCGACGCAGGCTCCTGGGGCCTGACGATTCGCCGCCTGATTCATAACGGAAGGAAAGAGATAGTGGCCTCCTCGAAGCTCGAAATGATCCGAAACATTGGGATCTCCGCCCATATCGACTCGGGTAAGACGACCCTCTCCGAGCGCATCCTCTTCTATACGGGGAAGGAGCACGCTATCCACGACGTCCGTGGCAAGGACGGCGTCGGCGCCAAGATGGACTCGATGGATCTCGAGCGCGAGAAGGGCATCACCATCCAGTCCGCCGCGACCTTCTGCGAGTGGAAGGACCACAGCATCAACCTCATCGACACGCCGGGCCACGTCGACTTCACCATCGAGGTGGAGCGCGCCTTGCGCGTCCTCGACGGCGCGATCCTGGTCCTCTGCTCGGTGGCCGGTGTGCAGTCCCAGTCCATCACCGTCGACCGCCAGATGAAGCGCTACCACGTGCCGCGCCTGGCCTTCGTGAACAAGATGGACCGCGCCGGCGCGAACCCCTTCCGCGTAATCGATCAGCTGCGTGAGAAGCTGCATCACAACGCCGTGCCGATGACCATCCCCATCGGCGCCGAGGATGCCTTCCAGGGCGTGGTCGAGCTGATCGGCGAGAAGGCCTTCTACTTCGACGGCCCGAACGGCGAGATCGTCCGGGAGGAAGCGATCCCCGCCGAACTGAAGGAGCAGGCGGCCGAGCGCCGCGCGCAGCTCGTCGAGGCCCTCGCCGACGCCGACGATGAGATCGCCGAGAAGTTCCTGGCCGACGAGGCGCCCACGGTGGAGGAGCTGCGGGCCGCCGTACGCCGCGCCACCCTCGCCCTCAAGATCACCCCGGTCTTCATGGGCTCCGCCTACAAGAACAAGGGCGTCCAGGTCCTGCTGGACGGCGTGCTCTCGTACCTCCCCTCGCCCCTGGACATCCAGAACGAGGCCCACGACCAGAAGAACAACGAGGCCAAGGTCGCCCTCGAGGACGATCCGAAGAAGCCCTTCGTCGGCCTGGCGTTCAAGCTCGAGGAGGGCCGATACGGACAGCTCACCTACATGCGGGTCTACCAGGGCACCGTGCGCAAGGGCGACGTGATCTACAACATGTCGGCCGGCGAGAAGAAGGTGAAGGTGCCGCGGCTGGTGCGCATGCACTCCGACGAGATGAACGACATCGAGGAGGCCAGCGCCGGTGATATCGTCGCGCTCTTCGGCGTAGAGTGCGCGTCGGGCGACACCTTCACGGACGGTGATGTCAAGTACACCATGACCTCCATGTTCGTGCCGGATCCGGTGATCAAGCTGGCGATCGCCCCCAAGGACAAGTCGAATACCGCGAACTTCTCCAAGGCGCTGAACCGCTTCAACAAGGAGGATCCCACCTTCCGCGTCACCCGCGACGAGGAGTCGGCGCAGACCATCATCGCCGGCATGGGCGAGCTCCACCTCGACATCTACGTCGAGCGGATGAAGCGCGAGTACAAATGTGACGTCGTCGTGGGCAAGCCCCAGGTGGCGTACCGCGAGGCCATCTCGCAGCGGGCCGAGTTCAACTACACCCACAAGAAGCAGACGGGTGGCTCGGGCCAGTACGCCAAGGTGATCGGCTACGTCGAGCCGCTCCCTGCCGACGCAATCGAGCACTATGAGTTCGTTGACGAGATCACCGGCGGCGCGATCCCCCGGGAGTTCATCTCCTCCTGCGACAAGGGCTTCCAGGAGGCGATCCAGAAGGGGTCGCTGATCGGCTTCCCCGTCGTGGGCAGCCGGGTCGTGATCAACGACGGTGGCTTCCACGCCGTCGACTCGTCCGAGATGGCCTTCAAGACCGCCGCCATCCAGGCGTATCGCGAGGCCTATGCCAAGGCCGCGCCCCAGATCCTCGAGCCGATCATGAAGGTCGAGGTCCAGACGCCCGAGGAGTTTCAGGGCTCGGTGATCGGCGGCCTCAACCAGCGCCGCGGCGTGATCCTCGGCTCCAGCACCACCGAGAGCTTCACCACCATCGAATGCGAGGTGCCGCTCTCCGAGATGTTCGGCTACTCCACCGACCTTCGCTCCGCGACCCAGGGCAAGGCCGAGTACACCATGGAGTTCGCCCGCTACGCTCCCGTTCCGCGCATGGAGCAGGAGAAGCTCATCGCCCAGTACAAGGAGAAGAAGGCCGCAGAGCAGAAGTAGGCCTATCTTCGCCCAAGTGGATTGGGGGCCGGGATCCAGCTACGGATGCCGGCCCCCTCTTTCGTTTTTTCCGCCAGCCGCCGTCGCGCGGCTCGCAGGGGAGGACCCAATGGCCAACATCCAGGTCACCGGCGTCACCAAGGCGTACGGCAGCAAGAAGCTCTTCGAGGACGTGAACGTCTCCTTCTCGGAGGGGAGGCGCTACGGCCTCACCGGCCCGAACGGCGCCGGCAAGTCCACCTTCATGAAGATCCTGGCAGGCTTCCTGGAGCCTGACACCGGCATGGTCTCGCGTCCGAAGCGGACGCAGATCCTCGAGCAGGATCAGTTCGCCTACGAAGAGGTGCGGGTCCTCGACGTGGTGCTCATGGGCAACAAGCCGCTGTGGTCGGCGATGCAGGAGAAGGAGAAGCTCCTGGCCCTCGAGACGATCGGCGATGCGGAAGGGGTGCGCCTGGGTGAGCTCGAGATGGTGATCGGCGAGGAGGACGGCTACACCGCGGAGGCCGACGCCGGCGATCTCCTCACCGGCCTCGGCATCCCGGTGGAGGATCACGAGAAGCTGATGCGCGAGGTGCAGGGCGGCTACAAGATGCGCGTCCTGCTGGCCAAGGCGATCTTCGGCAAGCCCGACGCCCTCCTCCTCGACGAGCCTACCAACAACCTCGACCTCGACTCGATCCGCTGGCTGGAGCGCTACCTGGAGAACTACGAGGGCGTGCTGGTCACCATCTCTCACGACCGGCACTTTCTGAACTCGATCTGCACCCACATCGCAGACATCGACTACAACACGATCATCACCTACACCGGCGGCTACGACGACATGGTGATGGCCAAGAGCCAGGTGCGGTCGCGGGTGGAGTCGGAGAACGCCGAGAAGTCGAAGAAGATCGCCCAGCTCCAGGACTTCGTCGCCCGCTTCGCGGCCGGCACCCGCGCCTCCCAGGTCCAGAGCCGCAAGAAGCAGATCCAGAAGCTCCAGCTCTCGGATCTGAAGCGCTCCAACATCGAGCGCCCCTTCATCAAATTCGAGCAGAAGCGTCCCTCGGGCAAGCAGGCGGTGACGGTGGAGGGCCTCAGCAAGCGCTGGCCGGACCTGACGGTCTGCGAAGGCTTCGACTCGCTGATCCTCCGGGGCGAGCGGGTGGCGATCATCGGCAGGAACGGCGTGGGCAAGACCACCCTCTGCAAGATGATCGTCGGGGAGGTCGAGGCGGATGCCGGCACGATCAGCCTGGGGCACGAGGCCACGGTGGGCTACCTGGCCCAGGATCATCGCGAGTCGATCCCCGACAACACCACCGCCGCCCAGTTCCTGCACTCCTTCGATCCCAAGGCCACCAACGAGGAGATCCGGGGGCTGCTGGGCCGCATGCTCTTCAAGGGCGAGGAGGGCATGAAGCCGACCGGCGCCCTCTCCGGCGGCGAGGCGGTGCGGCTGATCTTCTCGAAGCTGATGCTCACCAAGGACAACGTGCTGGTCCTCGACGAGCCCACCAACCACCTGGACCTCGAGTCGATCGTAGCCTTGGGCGACGCCCTGGAGCGCTACGAAGGCACCTGCTTCGTCGTCTCCCACGACCGCGAGTTGATCAGCGGCTTCGCGACGCGGATCTGGGCCTTCACCAACGAGGGCCTCGTCGACTTCAAGGGGACGTACGAGGAGTTCCTCACCAAGCACGGCGACGAGATGCAGGCGCGCCGCTAGCGGCGAGAGGCCGTCCCGTAGGGCCTCTCGGAGGTCCTATCAAGCGGCCTCGCGCGTGGAGAGCGCACCCTCTTCTCTGTCGACCTTGGGGAAGAGGAGTCCCACCAGGAACGCCAGGAGCGCCACGGCGGCGATGGCGCTGAAGTTGAAGCGCAGCGCCGCCTCCAGCAGCCCCGAGAGGGTGCGGAGCAGCTCCGGCGCGATCCCCGCGCCATGCTCGGGGCCGAGGAGGTCCCCAGCCGCGCCGGGAGGCAGGGAGGGATCCGAGGCGAGCGCCGACGCGAGGGCGCCGCCCAGCGCGCCCACGGCCAGGGCGCCGCCGATGGTCCGGAAGAACATGGTGCTCGCCGTGGCGACGCCCCGCTGCTTCCAGCCCACGCTGGTCTGCACCGCCAGCAGCAGCGCGGTGTTGGCCAGGCCCATGCCGGCGCCGAAGAGGAACATCAGGAGCTGGATCAGGCGGATATTCACCGTGGGTGATAGAACCAGCGCCACGAGCACCGCGGCCAGGGCGGTGAAGCCCATCCCCACCCGGATCAGCGGCTGGAATCCGAGCCTTGGGACCAGCCGCCCGCTGATGGCGCTGGCGATGGGCCAGCCGATCACCATCGGCGTGATCGCCTCCCCGGCCTCCAGGGGGGAGCCGCCCAGCACCGACTGCACGAAGAGGGGGATGAAGGTCACCGTCGCCAGCATGGCGCCGCCGAGGAGGGTGCCCGCCGCGCTGGAGAGCGCGATCACCTTGTCCGCGAAGAGGTCGAGGGGGAGCACGGGCTCCTTGGCCCGTCGCTCCACCGCCACGAAGACCACCAGCAGCACGGCTGCCATGACCAGGGGCCAGGGTCCCAGCCCGGCGCCGCTGGCCCCTGCCAGGAGGCAGAGCACCGCGGCCCCGAGAAGGCTGGCGCCTGCGACGTCGAGATCGTGAGCCTGGCGCTCCACATCCTCGTGGAGGAAGAACCAGATCAGCACCATGGAGAGCAGGCCGAAGGGGATGTTCAGGAAGAAGATCCAATGCCAGGAGAGGGCGTGAACGATCCAGCCGCCGAGGAGCGGGCCCACCAGACCGGCGAAGCCCCAGACACCTCCGGTGAACCCCTGGACCTTCGCCCGCTCCTCCAGCGAGTAGATGTCGCCGATCACGGTGAGGACCACCGGCTGCATGGCGCCGGCTCCGAACCCCTGGATCCCCCGGAAGATCACGAGCTGCAGCATGGTCTGCGACATCCCGCCGGCGGCGGAGCCCACCAGGAAGACCGCGCTGCCCAGCAGCAGGATCGGCTTGCGGCCGTAGAGATCGGCGAGCTTCCCGAAGATCGGGACCATCACGGTCGACGCCAGCAGGTAGGCCGTGAAGACCCAGGCATAGAGGCCGATGCCGCCGAGATCGCCCACCACGGTGGGCATCGCGGTGGAGACGACGGTCATCTCCATGGCGGCCATGAAGAGGGAGAGGAGCAGCGCGGTGAGGGTGAGGGGGCGGTTCGTCTTCTTCAATCTGAGACCTCGCGAAGGGCGGCATATACTCCTGAGCCAGCGCCGTCGCCAGCCCCGGGCGCGTAGGTCTCCCCCGCTCCGGGAGCCTTGTGCCGAGACGGCGCAGCGCCACACGCCGATACGAGGCCGCCTCGCATCCTCCCCAAGGCAGGGCCTGGACGACCGCCCGCCCCCACCTCGCAAGAAGAGGAACGCGAGCCCGTCGTCCGCAGCTCGCGCATGCGAGATGAGTTGGAGTCGGGCACCAGTCACCTGGGGGGGCGCTCCACCTCCGTTCTCCTGGCCCCTGCCGCGGGTGCATACGATCCATGCACGTGCGAAAGGACTCTCCATGCGCCCCGGCCATCCCGGCTCCCGAGCTCGCCCTCGACGAGCTCCGGCTCCTGGCAGAGACGGGGTTCCCCGGCGAGGCCAAGCGCCGGGTCTCGGCGCTCCTCGCCGCCGCGCCCGCGGATCTCGAATGCCTGGGTCTGAAGGCGCGCCTCGATCACGCCACCGGCGCGATCAGCGAGGCCATCGACGGCTGGAAGCTCCTCCACGACGCCTCCCCTCATAGCCACGCGGCGATCTACCGGATCGCGGCCCTCCGCGAGGAGGCGCAAGGCGGCTCGCCCGCCACCGATCTGCCCCTGGTGCGCCGGGCCGTGGCGCTGGCCCTCGAAGGACGCCACGATCGGGCCCTGGCCGCGTGTGCGCAGGGGCGAGCGCTCGCCGCCTCGCCAGGGGATCGGGAGCAGCGCAAGCTGCTGGGCCTCCTCGAGGCGCTCCTCCACGAGCTGGGTGGCCGCCTGGGCGACGCCATCGCCTCCCTCGAGGAGCTCGGCGTCGATCCCGCCTTCTCCCTCGACATCGACAGGCTCTCCATTCTCGCCAGGATCTGCGAGCGTAAAGGAGATCGCGGCTCGATCCTCGTGGCCGATCGCGTGCTCTCGTTTCTCGCCGAGAGTGGGAAGCTCTCCGCTTTCCCCCGGCTGATCGAGCTGCGGCGGATCCTGGGCGACGAGGCCGGCGGGCAGGAGGTGGAGCGGGCCTTCGAGCGCGCCTTCTCCTCGCGGATGCATTGGCTCACGCCGCCTGCTCGGCTGGCGGCGGCAGCGCGGCGCTATGTGCCGGTGGCCCGCCTCGCCGCCTTGGCGCTGCCGCCACCGGAGACAGTGGAGGCCGGGGTCGAGCGGGGCATCTCCCTCCTCGTCCGCGGCGATCCCCGAGCGGCGCTGCGGTCCCTCCCTGACGACCGACCGGCGTGGCGAGCCGCCGCGCTGCTCGAGACCGATTCCCGCCGCGAGGCATTGGCGGCAGCGGTGGAGGCGATCCTGGCCAGCCGCGAGCCCGACGTGCCCCTCGCCTTTCTGATCGCGTCGATCCTCTCCACCGTCGACTGCCTCCCGGCGCCACCCCAGGCCATCGACCGGGCCAGGGAGGCGCTCCATCTCCACATCGCCACCTCCCCTGCCAGCCCCAGGAGCCTGCGCTGTCTCGCGGTCCTCGAGGATCGTGCGGGGGCCCACGGGGAGGCGACGACCCTCCGGGCCCGAGCGGCCGCGGCCTGCGAGCGCCCCTGGCCGCCCCCGGGCGTGGTCCGGGCCGCCGCGATCTACTCGCTGCGAGGAAAGAGCAAGGGGCTGGTACATGACGTGATAGCGAGGAGAGTCCCGGCGGAGGGCCTCCAGCGCGGAAGGCTCCTGGACTCGGAGATCCATGGCTGCCTGGGCGAAGGGGTCCGAGACCAGCTCCGCCGCACCTTCGCGTCGGTGCGGGAGGCGCTCGTCGCGCGCTTCCCCGATCGCGCCGTCGAGATGGACGGTTGGTCGTATGGCCTGCACCTTACGAAGGAGGACGAGCCCTCTGGCGGCCCGTCGTTGGGGTTGCCGGTGGCGGTGGCCTTCGCCTCGGTGCTCCTCGACGTGCGGGTGCCCTCACGCTACGTCTTCACCGGCGCGCTCTCCTACGACGCGGCGGGCAAGCTCACGGTGCGCAAGGTGGGCGAGCTCGGGCACAAGCTCAAGGCGACGCTCCACGCTGGCGCGCGCACGATGGTGCTGCCCGCTTCCCAGGCCGACGAGGCGCTGTCGGGACATCAGGTGCCCAAGGCCATCGCGGCGGCCTCGATCCACCCGGTGGGGACCCTCGACGACGTCCTCGCCCTCCTCCTCACGGACTCGCCCACGATCCCCTGAGCTGAACGGATCGCGCCCGCTCGTGGCGCAGCCATCCCTCCCATGTCCTGGACGAGCAGACGCGAAAGAGGGCGGGGATGCGTCGGACACGCACCCCCCGCCCAGGACTGGCGCTGCTAGTTGTGAGGCGTGGACGGCATCTGATTCGACGGCATCATCGGGCCCATGGAGCCCAACGTCCACGCCGGCTGCATCGAGGTGCCGGGCATCGAGCCCATGGACCCCATCCCCATCATCGGGCGGGACATCATCGGATTGAAGCCGGACATCGGGCCGAACCCGCCGGCGATCGGCGCGCCCTCGTAGCCTGCGTGTGCCAGCCCCATTCCGTAGCCGTAGGGGACCGGGATCATCGGCGACGGGTGGTAGCCGTAGCCGTAGTAGCCCTGAGGAACGTACGACGAGTACGAGGGGTAGCCGGGGTAGCCGGGATGAGACGAGTAGCCGATCCCCCCGGGGCCAGGAGAGATGCCCAGCCCCATGGGGATCCCGCCGCCCATCGAGCCGATGCCCGAGTGGACCAGCCCACCGCTGGACCCCACCCCCGGGTAGAAGGGAACCATCTGCGACATGAACGGATTCAGATACGGAACGAACATTTTTCTCTCCGCGCCGAGTGGAATCGGCAGCCAGCCCCTCGGCATGGGCATCGGCGGCCGCCATACTGCGACGAGCGGCTGCCCGCTCATGCGCATCCTCGCGTCGAAGGCCCCCAGCATCGCCTCCCTCTCCCGCAGCGCGGCGAGGGTGAGCTGAACCGAGTCCACCAGGGCCTGGAGCCCTTGCCTCTCGTTTGTGTTCACGCGTCTCTTACCGAACGTCAATGGTGCGGGTGACGGCCGCGCCTTCCCTGCGAGAGAGGCGGAGCTGGAGCAGGCCATTGTGCAGCTCCGCGTCCACGGGCTCTGCCGTGATCCCCCGCGGCAGGAGGATCCGCCGCTCGAAGGTGTCGAGGAGACGCTCCAACGCTGCCGGGCGTGCGCCCTCCGGCGCGCTCCGCTCGCGGCTCCCCCGGATCCACAGCGCGCCCTCCACCAACTCCACCCGCAGGCTCGGGCGATCCACTCCGGGGAGGTCGGCCAGGATCACGATCTCTTCCCCCGTCTCCCAGCAGTCGACGGCCGGGAGCATGGGCGGGAGTCGTTGCGAGGGCTGCGCCTGCCTCCCCAGCGCCGTGGCCAGCTCCTCGAGGGCCGCCTCCGCCACCCGCCGGGGATCGCGCTCGGGCGGGATCGGAGCCACCGACTCGTTGCGGCGGGGCAGCTCCCGCCCGGTGATCGAACGATAGATCCGAGCGACGTCGGAGATCGCGTCGTCGAAGTTGATGGAGTGGTTCGGATGTGGATCCATGGCAGTCCCCTCGCCCTGACGGGTCTTGGAGCGTGTCTCGAAAAAGCGTGAGTGGACGAAGGGATAGCAAGAGCCACTCGGACCGAGAATCCCTCGGGAGGGCCGCCCCTTTCAGCGGCTCCCGAACGAGGGTGGGTCCGGTCGCCCGCTCTTGCGCGTCGGCCGGATTCCTGCTGTAGCTACCGCCTCAAAGAGGCAGCGTTTCTCCGCTGCAACCACTCCCACGCCGTGGGAATGAAACATCGGCCCGGGTCGATCATCCAACGAACGATCTCTGGCCTTGCAGGAGTTGAATTGCGTTCCGTCGGCAAGTCTTACGAAGTCGAAGTCCGCCAGTTCGCGGGCGATCTCTCGCTCCTCGCCGTGTTGGGCGTCGGCTCCATCGCCCTGACCACCAGCCTCGCCTACGCGCTCCTCGGCTCCCATGATCTGAGCACCTCCACCGCAGACTCCATCGGCAGCGCCAGCGCGATGGTGATCGGCATCCTCGCCGCCACCATCGCCCTCCTCGCCGTCGTCCTCGTCAAGCCGCGCCCCTTCGACGCCGTCGCCACCGTCGACGGCGACCACCTCCTCCTCGCCAGGAGCGGTGGCAACTCCCGCCGCCGCCTCTCGCTCCGCTCCCTCCGCCACGTCTATCCGGTGCTGGATGGCGAGCAATACGCGGTGGAGTTCGAGAGGTGGGGCGGCAGCGTTCGGCTCCTCGCTTCCGATCGCGTCGGCGCCGAGGAGCTGGCGGCTGCGATCCTCGGGATCGAGCGCGCGCCTGCCGCCATGGCGCGGGTGCGCAGCCGAGCGGACTACTACCACTTCGTCACCACCATCATGATCTGGCTGCTGGTCTACACCAGCCTCTGCGCGCTCCCCCCGGCGCCTCTCCTCGGCGGCCTGCTGCTGGCGGTCTCACTCCCCCTCGCGGTGTGGGTGACCTTGCGGGCCGTGCCGAAGCAGGTCCTGATCTCCGCCGCGGGGATCTCGATCGTCCACCCCCTCGCCACCCGGCGGATCCTCCTCGCCGAGATCGCCGCAGCCACGGTCGTCGACGACGACTGTATCGAGATCGAAGGGATCGGAGGCGGCAGCCTTCGGATCCCCGAGCTCGTCGATCATCCCCACGATCGCAGCGTCAGCCCCTCGAATCCGCCTGCCGAGCGCCTCGCGGCGGCGATCACGCAGCTCCTGGAGCCCGCCCCCGCCCGCGCGGCCTGAGGTTCGTCGACCACCTCCCGAGCCCGAAGCATCCAGGCAATCGGGAGACTGGCGCCGGGCCGCGCCGCCGCGACAGAGGACGAGAGCCGGACTTTGCAGGCGTCGCCCGCACGGCGAGCGCTCTAAACCGCCCGGCTTCGTTGCGCCAGGGTCTCGACGAAGCGGATCGGCCGGCCGCCTGGCTCCGCCAGATCCCCTTCCAGCATCGCCATCCTCCCTCGGACCATGGTCCCGATCGGCCAGCCATGGACGGTCTTTCCGTCGAAGGGAGTCCAGCCACAGCGGCTGGCGATCCAGGAGTTGGTGATGGTCCGTCGCTCCTTCAGATCGACGAGGGTGAGGTCGGCGTCGTAGCCCACCGCCATCCGCCCCTTGCCGGCGACTCCAAAGATCCGCGCCGGCCCGGCGGAGGTGAGATCGACCAGGCGCTGGAGGCTCAGCCTCCCCTCGTGGACGTGGTCGAGCATGATCGGCAGCAAGGTCTGCACCCCCGGCATCCCCGACGGAGACTCAGGGTATGGCTTCGCCTTCTCCTCCCGCGTATGGGGCGCGTGGTCGGAGCCGATGACGTCCACCACCCCGGCGCGCACCGCCATCCACAGCGCCTCCTGCTGCCGCCCGCTGCGGATCGGCGGGTTCATCTGGGCGAGGGTCCCCAGGGCATCGTAGCAACCAGGAGCACGCAGCGTAAGGTGCTGCGGCGTGACCTCCACCGTGGCCAGATCCTTGCTCGCAGCGAGGATCTGCAGCTCCTCCGACGTGGTCACGTGGAGCACGTGGACCCGGCGCCCCGCCGCCCGCGCGAGGCGCAGCAGGCGCTCGGTCGCCCGGAACGCCGTAACCGCGTCGCGCCACTCGGGATGCGCCTGCGGCCTCCCCGCCTCCTCCGCTATGGCGCGGCGCTCCCGCAGCCGCTCCTCGTCCTCGCAGTGGACCGCCACCCGCCGGCTGCCACCCGCGAGGATCCGGGCCAGGGCCTCGTCGTCCTCCACCAGCAGATCGCCGGTGGACGATCCCATGAAGATCTTGATCCCGGCGCAGCCCGGCAGCCGCTCCAGCGCGGCGAGCTGGTCCACGTTCTCGTGGCTGGCGCCGATGTAGAAGGCGAAGTCACAATAGGCCCGGCCGCCCGCCCGATCGATCTTGTCCGCGAGGGCCTCCGCGGTGGTGGTGGCCGGGCTGGTGTTCGGCATCTCGAAGACGGAGGTCACCCCGCCCAGGATCGCCGCCGCCGTGCCGGTGGAGAGATCCTCCTTATGTTCGGCCCCCGGCTCCCGGAAGTGGACCTGGGTGTCGATCACGCCGGGGAGCACGTGGAGTCCGGTGGCGTCCAACTCCTCCGCCGCGCTGGCCTGGGCCAGATCGCCCAGCGCGGCGATGCGGCCGGCGCGGATCCCGACGTCGGCCACCCCGATCCCGTTCTGGTTCACCAGGGTCCCCCCTCGAAGCAGGAAGTCGAATGTTGGGCTCATGGGATCTCCGACGTAGAGCGATGCGGCCCCCTTGTCTGCTTCAGCCATCCACGAAAATCCAGCCCGAATCGGGGACCGCGGCGCCGCTCCGCTTGGGGCTCGCTTCGCGGTGGCAATCTCCCCGCCGCGCTGGCAGAAAGAGCGGATGGTCCAGGAGATCCGAAGCACCGAGCTCGAGGCGCGGCTGAAGGCAGGCGAGCCCACCCTCCTCGTCGACGTCCGCCACCCCTGGGAGCGCGAGCTCGCCAGGCTGCCAGGCGACGTAGCCATCCCGTTGGAGCAGCTCCCGTCCCGAGCCGATGAGCTCGAGATCCCGGCCGACGCCCTGGTGGTGGTCTACTGCCACCATGGCGTCCGGAGCATCAGCGGCGCGACCTTCCTCCATCGCCTCGGCATCGCGGGGGCCGTCTCCCTCGCCGGCGGCATCGACGCCTGGTCCCAGGAGGTCGACCCCAGGGTCCCGCGCTATTGACGAAGGACCGCCGCTGCGCTCCCTCCCGCTTCGTCGGCCCCGCGCTCCAAACCGCACACACTCCCACGGAGACGTCGGGGCTCAGCCGGCCACCATGTCGTCGAAGACGCGGTGGCGCTTGCCGAAGCGGGAGTAGGCGGCGGCGACGCCGACCATGCCGATCGCCATCAGCCCCCACATCATCAGCGGATCGTCGCGGAGATGATCGAAGGCGAGCCCGCCCACCAGCGGTCCCAACGAGATCCCGAAGGTCTGCATCAGACCGAAGAGTCCGAAGGCCCGGCCCATGCGGGCGGGATCGCCCAGGGTCGCGGCGGTGTCGGAGAGCGCCGGCGCGAAGATCACCTCCCCTGCCGTGAGCACCGCCATCCCCACCGCGAGACCCACGAAGCCGCCGGAGACGCCGAAGATCACATAACCCACCCCGTAGAGCATCGCCCCGAAGACCAGGGCGCGCCGCATGCCCCATGGCTTCACCAACGCCACCGCCGGCACCTGGAGCAGGACCACGAAGAGGCCGTTGATCGTGTAGAGGAGACCGACGTCCGCCTTGGTCATGCCGAGCGACGCGCTGGCGTAGAGGGAGAGGGTCGAGAAGATCTGGACCGTCATCACCGAGCCCAGGAGCACCAGCACCAGATAGCCGGCGAAGACCCGATTCTCGCGGAGCGCCGCCCACGCGACCTCGAGGCTGAGCCTCGCGGGACGCTCGACGGCTTGGGCCTCGGGCCGGGGCTGATCCTTCACCGGGAGGATCGCGAGGATGGTGACGAGGGTCGCCGGCGCCGCCACGAAGAAGAGCGTGCCGTAGGAGTGGGAGGCGAGGAAGCCGCCGAGGGCCGGCCCCACCGCCCAGCCGATGTTCAGGCCGATCCGCTGCAGGCCGAAGGCCGCGACCCTGGACGCAGGGGGCGAGAGCTCGGTGACCGCCGCGCTGGCCGCCGGCTCGAACCAGGCCCGCAAGAGGCCGTTGGAGATCACCAGCAGCCCGATCGTCGGCACCGACGCCGTGACCAGCACCGCCCAGCCGAGGGCCGCCATGTTCAAGGCCCGCAGCGACAGCCCGCCGATCATCATCTTGCGGCGGCCGATCCGATCGGCGAGCTCGCCGGAGATCCCCTGTGCCAGGGCCGCGACCAGCCCTGCCACCAGGTAGATCGCGCCGTAGAACGCGCCGGTCGCCCCCCGATCCTCGACCAGGTGCATGGCCATGAAGGGCATCACCAACGAGAAGCCCATGGTGTTGATCGAGCGGGCCAGCGCCAGCAGCCAGATCCTGCGGTCGAGGGCGAGGAAGGGCGCGAGCATCCTGCCGAGGCGATCGAGTCCGGGGATCCCCTGCCAGGGCACCCGCTCGGCGCCTCGTCTGGCGGCGTCGCCGATGGCCTCCCCCTCGGTAGCAGAGAGGGCGGGCGACTCTTCTCTGGCTGCGGACTGCGCGCCGGCGTGACGCTCTGACATGGGCTCCTGGCTCCGCCCGCCGACGAAGACGGCACGATCGAGCGGCCGTGCGGCGCGCGGGATCGGCGGGCGGTGAGGCTCCTTCGTATAGCCCCGAAGCCGGCCCGGGTCGAGGCGGAGTTCCGGCAGCCGCAGGATCACGGGGCGGCCCCGAGCCTTCCGGGTTATCTTCCGGACGATGCGATTCTTCGAGACGGTCCACGGCGTCTACTTCGACGATCTCGACGCCTACCAGATCCTCCACAACGCTCGCTACGTGCTGCTGATCGAGCGAACGGTGGGTGCATTCTGGGAGCACATCTTCGGCTGGCGCGGCGTCCTCGATCTGGAGAGACATCCGGATCAGAGCCACCTCGTCCGCGCCAACCACATCAACTACGAGCGACCGGTGGAGGGGATCGGCGACGTCCGGGTCCGGATCTGGGTCGAGAAGCTCGGCCGCTCCAGCCTCACCTTCGGCTTTCGGGTGCTCCCGCTGGACGAAGACCTGGACTACGCCGTCGGCAGCCGCGTGATGGTGCGCGTCGATCCCGCCAGCCGCTCGCCCATACCCTGGTCCGACGAGCTCCGCGAGAAGATCGCCCCCTACTGCTCCGCCGCCCCAGCCACCGCTGGCGCCTGATCGCTCGCGCGATGCGCGCCGGGCCCTCCCCTGCGCTCGCTCCTCTTCGGCTCGCAGAGTTCGTGTTTCTTCACGAACTTTCAGTGAAAGTCGCGAGAGGGCGGCAGCTCCTCGCTCGGCCCCTCCAGCGCGTGGAACGCGCGGCCCTTCACCGTGGCGACGCCGTCGACGTTCTGGAGCGGCCCCTCGATCAGGAGGAGCGGGCTGGTGAGCAACAAGGTGCGATGCGCCTGGAAGGTCTCGGGATCGATCACCGCGTTGGCGAAGCCGGTCTCATCCTCCACCGTGACGAAGACCATCCCCTTGGCGGTGCCGGGGCGCTGCCTGACGATCACTTGGCCGGCGATCTTGATCCAGCGCCCGTTGCGCGCGGCGCTCACCGCCCCCGAAGGCGTGACCCCCAGCTCGTCCAGCTCCGCCCGCAGCGCCGCGACCAGATGGGGCCCCACGGTGAGGCCGGTGGAGGCGTAGTCCGCCAGGGTGCGCTGCAGCGCGCTGAGCTCGGGGAGCGGCGACGCCTGCCCCCGCGGTGGCGGCGCCAGGGGCCCGCCGGCGGTGAGGGCGGCGCGGACCTCCCAGAGGGCCTGGCGCCTGCTCACGCCCAAAGCGGCGAAGGCCCCGGCCTCCGCCAGGAGCTCCGCCCGCCGCGGGTCGAGGCTCGCGCGCAGGCAGACGTCGCCCACGTCGCAAAAGGGGCGCAGCCGCCGCGCCTCGACGATCCGCTCCGCGGCGGCGGCGCTCATCCCCACCACACCACGCAAGCCCAGGCGCACCTCACGATCGCCCATCACCCGGGCCCGGGCCTCCGAGTGGATCACACAGGGCGTGCGCACGTGGACGCCGTGGCGTTGCGCGTCCTTCACCAGGGTCGCCGGCGCGTAGAAACCCATCGGCTGGTTGTTGAGCAGCGCGGCGAGGAAGACCGCCGGATGATGCACCTTGATCCACAGGCTCGCATATACGAGCAGGGCGAAGCTCGCCGCGTGGCTCTCGGGGAATCCGTATTCGGCGAACGACTTGATCCCCAGGAGCACCTCGTCCCGGGCCTGGGGTGAGAAGCCCCTTCGATCCATGCCGACGCGGAGCCTCTCCTCGAAGCGCTGCATCCGCTCGCGGGAGCGCTTGTGGCTCATCGCCTTGCGCAGCTCCTGCGCCTCACTTCCGGTGAATCCTGATGCTATCATGGCGACCCGCATGAGCTGCTCCTGGAAGAGCGGGATCCCCAGGGTCCGCTTCAGCACCGGCTCCAGGGATGGATGCGGGTAGCTCACCTCCTGCCGCCCTGCCCGCCTGGCGAGGTAGGGGTTCACCATCTTCCCCACGATCGGCCCCGGCCGGATCAGCCCCACCTCCACCACCAGATCGTAGAAATGACGCGGTCGCATCCGCGGCAGGGTCGCCATCTGGGCGCGGCTCTCGATCTGGAAGACCCCCACCGTGTCGGCGGCGCAGGCCGCGTCGTAGACCTTCGGATCGTCGGCTCGGAGCTGCGAGAGATCGATGGGCGTGCCGCGCTCGGCGAGGATCGCCACCGAGTCCTCCAGGGCCGCCATCATCCCCAGGCCGAGGAGATCGATCTTGATCAGCTGCATCTGCTCGACGTCGTCCTTGTCCCATTGAAGGACGGTGCGATCCGGCATCGCCGCCGGCTCCAGCGGCACGATCTCGTCCAGCCTCCCCTTGGCGATGATCATCCCCCCCGAGTGCTGCGAGAGGTGTCGGGGCAAGGAGCGCAGCTCGCCGCAGAGCTCCACCAGCAGGCGCAGCCTCTCGTCGTCCGGGCGCAGCCCCGCCTGCTCGATCCGCTCCGCCGGATCCTCGGTGGAGTCCACGTACTCGAAGCGCGTGACGTGTCGGGCCATGCGATCGATCGCGTCCGGCGCGAGCCCCAGCACCTTGCCCACCTCCCGCACCGCCGAGCGCCCCCGGTACGTGATCACCTCCGCGCACATGGCGGCGCCGCTGCGACCGTAGCGCTGATACACGTATTGGATCACCCGCTCCCGCTTGTCGCCCGAAGGGAGATCGAGATCGATGTCCGGCCACTCGCCCCCCTCCTCCGAGAGGAAGCGCTCGAAGAGCAGCTCCATCCCCACCGAATCGACGGCGGTGATCCCCAGCGCGTAACAGACCGCGGAGTTGGCGGCCGAGCCCCGGCCCTGGGTGAGGATGTCGTTCTCCCTGCAGAAGCGCACCAGATCCCAGACGATGAGGAAGTAGCCCGCGAGTTGGAGCTTGCCGATCAACGCCAGCTCGTGCTCGATCTGCGCCCGCGCCTTCCCCTCCAGCCTCGCCCCGTAGCGGCGCCGCGCCCCCTCGAAGGTGAGCCTCGTGAGGAGGGCCTGCTGGCTGTCTCCCGGCTCCACCGGAAAGTCCGGGAAGCGGTAGGGCAGCGAGTCCAGGGTGAAGGCGCAGCGCGCCGCGAGCTCGACCGTGCCGTCGATGGCCCGAGGCAGATCCGCGAAGCGGCGCTCCATCTCCTCGGGGGGATGGATGTGCCGATCCGCGTTGCGCGCCAGCAGGGTCCCCGCCGCGTCCAGGGGGACGCCTTCGCGGATACAGGCGAGCACGTCCAGCACCCGCCGCTCCCGCGGCGTCGCATGTCGCACGTCGCCGGTGGCCACCAGGGGAAGCCCATGGCGTCGGGCCAACTCCACCATCGCGCGGTTCCGGCGCTCGTCCGCCGGATCCAGATGCCGCTGCACCTCCGCCGCCACCCGCTCCGTGCCCAGCTTGCGCACCACGTCTTGCGCCGCCTTCGCGTCGCGGCAGGCGCCCAGCAGCGCCACCAGTCCCTGGCCATGCGCCGCCACGTCCTCGAGCGAGACGACGTGCGTCCCCTTCACCCGCGTGGCATGCGAGCGCGTCAGCAGCCGGCAGAGGTTGCGATAGCCCCCCTCGTCCTCCACCAGCAGGCGCAGGCTCCCCACCTCCGCCACGTCCACATCCGCAGCCACGATCGCCCGCAGCCCAGCCTCCTTCGCCGCCGCATGGAATCGAGGCGAACCATAGAGGCCGCCGTGGTCGCCACACGCCATCGCCCCATAGCCGAGCGACGCCGCCCGGGCCGCCAGATCCTCCGGCTGCGACGCCCCCCGCAGGAAGGAGAACGCGCTGCGCGCCCGCAGCTCCACGTAGCGGGTCGGCCTCTTCGTCGAGCGTTGGCGGGCAGGAAGCATCTTCGGAGGAGCAGTGGACTCGCCCCGATTCATAGAGACATCCGTTCAGTCCGTCAAGGCATCGGCCCCGCCCCTCCCGAGCGTACGGCTTTTGCCTGTCCGGCAGCGCCGCCATCGCGTCGACCTGACGCGATCGTTTCAGAGATTGAAAGGGAGGCGCTATCGCTCGGTGCGTGGCAGCCAAAGCGCCTGCAGCTCGAGCTCGATCTCCGCGAAGGGCTCTACACGCGGGCGGTCGTCCTCGCTCCAGGCGCCAAGACGAAGCCACTTGCCGTCCTGCAGTTGGTAGCTCTCGAGAAAGCGCGCCAACGGATCGATGAGCCAGGCGTCGCGCACGCCGGCTCGAGCGTAGATCGGCATCTTTCGAATCCGATCCAACGAGGAGGTAGAAGGCGAGAGCACCTCGCAGAGCCAATCCGGTGCCAAGGTGAACGCCGCCACATTCGGAACAGTCGGCATCCGCTCCACCCGCCAGCCCGCCAGATCGGGGACCAGCACGTCCTCGCCCAGGTGCAGCTCCGGCTCAGGGAGGATCCACCAGCCTCCGGGGCCGCCCCGGCCTCGCTGAAACGGCGTGCCCAGATCCATCCCGAGCGTCCCCGCCGCGACGGTGTGGGGTGAAGCCGGCCGAGGCGAGACGATCAGCTCGCCGGCGATGATCTCGCCGACCTTGTTCTCGGGCAGCTCCATCAGCCGAGCGTATGCGTCCTCTCGTGACATCCCCTCCTGAATACTACCGATCGCTTCCGAATGCATGGCCTGACCCCTCTGAGTACCTTGACCGATCCATCCTCGCACGGAGGTCCGACATCGCCGCTGCACCGTCTCTCGAAGCGTGGCCGCCGCGCCCCGGATGTGGTCCGCTCCATCACCGCGTCGGAGGACAGCCTGCCGGTGCCGTTCTTCACGACTCGGAACGGCCGGCCTGGACTGCACGCTCGACGGGGCCAGGCCACCGGCTCTTTCAGTCGTACCGGCCGAGGAGGGTCCAGGCGCCGGTGGATGAGTCTTGCGCCAGCCGGTAGACGGCGCCATCGGAGAGCTCGACGTCGAAGGCGTCCCGGCATACGGCCTTCTCATGCCAGCCCACGTCCAGGCGCCAGGGGCCGGCGCAGGAGACGACCCATCCGGCGATCGCCCCCGCCCGCAGCATCCGAGGCCCCTCGCTGCCCTCCTTCACCTCGGCCTCGAGGGGCGGGCGGAAGAGGCGCAGCGCCGCCAGCCCCCCAGGGTCGTGAGTCTCGTACCGGGCTTCGCCCTCGCGCACGGCAGCGCGGAGCTCGTCCGGCGGTGGAGGCGGGTCGTAGCGGCCCATCGCATGGGAGTCGGCGAGATGCGAGTCCGAGAGGATCGGACGCCCCATTCGATCGTCGCCGACGATGGCGGCCACCTTGGCCAGGGCGGTGGCGAGCTTCTCCGGCGCCACGGTCGGCCTGCCGAAGAGGCGGAGCTGCTCGTGCCGCGCCGCAGCCGGCGTGGCCGCCACCCGCAGCCCCCTCACCGCAGCCCCTGGCGGGCGCCGCTCGATCACCGAGCGGCAGAGCGAGATCAGCGCGGAGACCTCGCGGGTGGGAGCCGCCAGCTCCACCGGGAGGATCGCCTCCCCGGCGGGATCGAGCAGCAGGCGCAGGGTGATCCCGCCGCAGGCCATCGAGTGGCAGTCGAGGCGATCGACGAGGCGCTCCAGCGCCGGCCGCAGCACGAAGATCAGCCCCTCGATGGCGCTGAGCTCGTAGTCGAAGTCCGCTCCCTCCTCGAAGATCTCCGGCGGATGTCGCGGCGCCAGCGGCTCCTCGTCCACACCGCAGGCGAGGCGGTGGAGCCTCACGCCCTCCTCGCCCAGGCGGGCGCCGATTCCATCCGCGGGCAGGCCCGCCAGCTCACCGGCGGCGCCGATCCCCCAGCGGCCCAGGGTCTCCGCCAGCTTGGGGCTCGCGCCCAGCGCCGCCAGGGGCAGCGGCGCCAGGAACGCCCGCTCCCTCCCCCTGGCGATCACCTCGATCCCGCTCCCTCGCATGGCGGCGATGGTCGCGAGCTTCTTGCCGGACGCCACCGCCGCCCGGCCCTCCAGGCCCAGCCGCTCCGCCGCCACCACCAGGGCCGACGCCACCCCCCGCTCGCTCCCATGGAGCTTCTGCAGACCTGCCGCGTCCACCAACGCCACTCCGGGGCGCAGCTCCTCCACTCTGGGTGAGACGCTCGCGGCGGCGTCCAGCACCGCGGCCCGGGCAGCCTCCACCATCTCCGGCGGGACCCACCGCAAGACGAGCTGGGGCGCCAGCGAGAGCGCGTCGCCGACGGAGATGCCGGGCTTGACACCCTGGGTGTACGCCGGCACCGAGACGCAGAGGATCCGCGCCCGGGCTCCCTCGCCCACCGCCACCGCCACCGCGGCGCCGGCCAGCCCCGGCTCCACCCGCAGCAGCGCCTGCAGCGGCAGATCATGTACGTAGAGACAGCCGATCAGGCCCACGACGCCCTCCCTTTCGAGCCGCTGGCGACGCGCCCATCGCGCGCTCCATCCCGAGGCGATGGAGCGTCTACCCGCCTCACGCTCGGAGGGACGCCGATGGACCTCTCACTCTGAGCCGATGGGGCGTCTATCTGCGAAGCATCCATCTGCAGAGACCAGCGCCACGCCTCCGGTGACGGAGCCCACGCATCCGAGCGTGCCTGGCCCGGCCCCGGCTCCCGGACCGCCCAGGGAAAATGCGAGGGCGAGCGCAGGGCCAGGACCGCCTCCCCCGGCGGCAGCCCCAGCCGGTTGCGCTCCAGGCCGACGGTGATCTCGAGGCCCTCGAAGGTGCGCCCCGGGCCCTGCCCCAGAAAGCAGGCCCTGCTGCGCAGGAGCCGGAGCGAGGCCGCCGACACCCCGGCCGCCACCGCGTCCCCCACCACGAGGAGGCTGGCCCGGGCCGCCTCCGCATCCCGCGCCAGGCGCAGCCAGGCC
Organism: Vulgatibacter incomptus; assembly: GCA_040391605.1. Taxonomy (GTDB): domain Bacteria; phylum Myxococcota; class Myxococcia; order Myxococcales; family Vulgatibacteraceae; genus Vulgatibacter; species Vulgatibacter incomptus_A. The sequence goes on along the minus strand of JBEBXK010000008.1, from coordinate 101,181 downwards.
CCCTGGGAGATCGGCGGCTCCCGCCTGCGCCCGCTCGGCATCCGGGGCCCGCCGGCAGGCCATCGCGCAGGCCATCGCGCCAGGTCGAGGATCACCAGGGAGAAGGCGCCGGAGGCCAGGAGCGCATCCGCCGCCCGGATCGCCTCCCTCGAAGACGACGGCCTGCACCAGAGCGTCCGCTCGAGATCGACGCCGGCCTCCGCGGCGCAGCGGGGATCGAAGGCGTCCGCCCGATCCACCAGGGCCGCCGGCCTCCCCTCCGAGGTGAACCGCGCCAGGATCTGCAACGCCACGGCGGAGGCGAAGGCCCCCTTCCCTTCCCCGAGCTCCACCACTCGCCCCTCCGGGAGCCCCCCGCCCAGCAGCCGATCCAGCGGCGGCAGCCCCGTGGGCGCCATCGGAGGCAGGCGGTGGGCGAGCTCCTGGGGTGTCACCAGCGCGCGGGTGCGGCGCAGGTCATCGAGCAGTCGAGCGAGATCGGGAGCGGGATGGGCCACGGTAGAAGTTCAACCTCCACCGCGATCTATGAGAACATTCGTTCAGTCAGTCAAGCCCCCCCGCCCAGCCCCCCTCTAGGAGGCCGCACTGCATAGCGCCGTAGCGAGGCGAGCGAGGCGGGAAGCGAGGGCGGCGCGCGCAACGATGAGCGACGAGGCGTGGCCCTAGCCACGTCGCAGGAGCGAAGAGTGAGCACGCAGTCCGTAGCCCCAGATCGTTCGCCGCAGTAGGCAGGCTATGCGGTACGGCCTCCTAGCTGCCCCCTCCGCCATGAATCAGTGGACGACGGTGACGTTGCGCTTGGCGAGATGGACGACCCGATCGCTGACGGAGCCGACGAGGAAGCGCCCCACCGCGCCCATGCCCCTGGCGCCGACGACGATCAGGTCGGCGCCCCGGGCCTCGGCCTGCTCGCAGATCGTATCGGCAGCCGTGCCATATTCGATCACCTTCTCCAGACGATCGGCAGGGAAGCCATCCGCCGCTTCGTCCAGCGCCCGCTGAAGATGCTGCAGCTCCTCGTCGCTCGGCTGCCGGCGGGCCAATCCGTAGACGTCCGCGAAGCCCACGCTCACCATGGGGATCGGCTCCAGCACCAGGAGCATCGTGAGCTTCGAGCCGAGCTTCTCCGCCAGCTCCCTGGCGAAGCGCGACGCCCGCCGCGACCCCTCCGAGCCGTCGATTCCAACCAGGATGTGATCGATCACGAGATCCTCCGGATGCGCCCGGACAAGGTGGGCAGCCCAAGGCATAGGGCCGCGCCTCACCGCGAGCAAGCGCTTCCTTCGATCCCCGCTGGCGCCAGGCCCTCCCGGTAAGGACGACGGCGGACGGCCCCGGGCGTCGCTCGAATCGCGGCTCTGCGAGCAGGAGGCGAGCGAACGCCAGAAAGAGCCGTAGCGCCTCCACGGGGAACGCGAGGGGAGTTCTCCCAATCGCTGCACCGCGGAGCCCCCGGATCGGGCAAGATGCGCGCCATGTATCGATTCTTTGCCACCGCGGCCAAGGGCACCGAAGGCGCCCTCCGTGACGAGCTCCGCGCGCTGCGCCTCCGGAGGATCCGCGCCGATCGCGGCGGCGTCCACTTCGAAGGGCCCCTGGTCGACGGGATGCGGGCCTGTCTCTGGTCTCGGATCGCCATGCGGATCCTGCTCTCCCTCGGCGAGCGGGAGGCGAAGGGCACCGAGGGCTTCTACGATGCGATCCGCTCGTTTCCCTGGGAGGATCACCTCTCCCTGCGACGCACCTTCGCCATCCGCGCCACGGTGCGGGACTCGGAGCTGACCCACTCGCACTTCGTGGCCCTCAAGGCCAAGGACGCCGTGGTCGACCGCCTCCGCGAAAAGCTCGGTGACAGGCCGGACATCGATCCCCACCGCCCCGACGTCTCGATCGTGATCCACCTCTCCAGGGACGTCGCCCAGGTCTCCCTCGATCTCGCCGGCGATCCGCTCCATCTGCGCGGCTGGCGGGTGGAGGCGCCGGAGGCCCCCCTGCGCGAGACCCTCGCCGCCGCCATGCTCGCGCTGGGCCGCTTCGATCCCGCGCTCCCCTTCGTCGATCCCATGTGTGGCTCCGGCACCCTGGCCATCGAGGCGGCCCTGCTGGCTCGCAACATCGCGCCCGGGCGAGGGCGGCACTTCGGCTTCATGCGCTGGCCGAGCTTCGGCTCCGAGGAGGCCAAGACCTTCCGCGCCCTGCAGGAGGAGGCCAAGGACGTGGCCCTGGCGGAGGCGCCCGCGCCGATCATCGCCCGCGATCGCTTCGCCGATCCCCTGGAGATCTCCGAGCGCAACATCCATCGCGCCGGAGTCGCCGCGTCGATCGAGTTGGAACAGCAGGACGTCCGAGAGCTGGCGCCGCTGCCGCAGGGCTGCCAGATCTTCGTGAACCCGCCCTATGGCGAGAGGCTGGGCGGCAAGCGCCTCCAACTCGAGGGCCTCTACCGCGGCTTCGGCGAGGCCTATGAACCCTTCGAGGCCGAGCATCGCCTCGTCGTCCTCTCGGGCTCGCCCTACTTCGAGCGCGCCTTCGGCCGCAAGGCACGACGTCGTCACCGCCTCTTCAACGGCCCCCTCCAGGTGGATTTCCTCTCCTACGGCCCCGAGGCCCCACCGAAGTGAGCCCGCCGCGCCATCGCGAGTCGCAGGCGAGCAAGCGCAAGGTATCTCCCCCGCCGGGAGCACCAGCAAAGGGAATCTTGCCCGCCATCCACGACGACGAGTCCTTCACGGATGCGGTGGCAGAGGTGGTCCGTGGCATCCCCCGCGGCATCGTCCTCTCCTATGGCGATGTGGCCAGGCGGGCGGGGAGCCCCAGGGCCGCACGAGCCGTGGCCCACGCCCTGGCCCATTCGAAGGGGCTGCCCTGGTGGCGGGTAGCGCGTGCAGACCACACGCTCGCAGACGCCGTGGCGGGAGAGCAGGCGAAGCTGCTGCGGGCGGAGGGGGTCCGCGTGATCGGCAAACGGATCGTCCGCCCAAAGGAGAGCTGAGGCTCTCGATCGCACGGGTCGCTCGCCTGCTCCGAGCCATCGGGGCCGCGGCGGATCTATCTTTCCGGAAGGGAAGGCGATCCGAGAGGAGACGATCACGCTCCGCCCAGACCAGTGCCTGGTGATCTACGACGGCCGCTGCGGCTTCTGCTCCGCCACCGTCCGCGTCCTGCGCTCCATCGACTGGCGGGACACGCTCTACTTCGTGCCCTCCCAGACGCCCCGGCTGCTGCAGGTCGCGGGGATCGCGGCAGAGGACGCCGAGCGCTCATCGCTCCTCCTCACGCCGGGCGGCCAGCTCTTCCACGCCGGCGGCACCCTAGCCGCCACCTTCGACGAGCTCCTGCCCTGGGGCCTCCCGCTCTTCCGCGCGCTCTACCTCCTGCCCGGCCTGCAGCAGCTCGCCGACGCGATCTACCACTTCGTCTCCCGCCACCGCGGCTCCCTCGGTCACTACCGCGCCGATCTCGGGGAAGACCCACCATCCCCCTTGGATCGCCAGACCATCGAGGAGATCCGCCGCCGGCACCTGGCCGAGCAGATGCCGTCCGCTTTGCCGCCCCACCCCTGGATCCACTGATGGTGCGTAAGTGGCTTACTTGCCCACAGGCAGCGCCATAGCGCGAAGCGCGCGTGAGAAAACCGCCCCTCCGCCTCGATGATGGCGGTTTTTTCACAGGCTCTGACCTGACAATCCAGAGGGGTCGTTTCCGAGCGATCGGAGACGGACCCGCAGATGGTAGCTTTCGATCATGCCCCTCGCCCGTGCCGTACGAATCGTCGACGCCGAACTGCGGATCGATCCGCTTCCGATCCGCGATCCAGGAGCCTTCGAGATCCGGGTGGCGGTGGCGGCCGCCGGTCTGAACCGGGCGGATCTCCTCCAGCGCAAGGGGCTCTATCCCGCGCCGCCGGGGGCGCCGCAGGAGGTACCCGGCCTAGAGTTCGCCGGCGTGGTCGAGGCGGTGGGCGAAGGGGTCCTCTCCCATCGCCCCGGGGATCGGGTGATGGGGATCGTCGGCGGGGGCGCGATGGCGACCCACCTGCTACTCCACGAGCGCGAGGCCATCCCGGTGCCCGACGGGCTCGACCTCGAGCAGGCAGCGGCCATCCCGGAGGTCTTCTACACGGCCTTCGACGCCCTCTTCGTGCAGGCGGGCCTTCGGCCCTTCGAGGACCTGCTGATCCACGCCGTGGGCAGCGGCGTCGGCACCGCGGCGGTGCAGCTCGCCAAGGCCGCCGGCTGCAGGGTCCTGGGGACCTCCCGCACGCCGGAGAAGCTGGAGCGGGCTCGCGGCCTCGGCCTGGACGAGGGGATCGTCGCGGAGGCCGGCGCCTTCGCCGAGGCCACCCGCGCGGCGACGATGGGGCGTGGCGCCGATGTGATCCTCGATCTGGTGGGCGGCTCGTACGCAGCCGAGAACCTCCGGGCCTTGGCGGGCCGGGGCCGCGTCGTCGTCGTAGGGCTGCTGGGCGGCGCCCAGGCCGAGCTCCCCCTGGGGATGCTCCTGGCCAAGCGGGCGACCCTGATCGGCACGGTGCTCCGCAGCCGCCCGCTGGAGGAAAAGATCCTCCTCGCGCAGCGCTTCGCCCGGGAGGTCTCACCGCAATTCGCCACCGGCGAGCTACGCCCCCTGATCGATGCCGTATGGCCGATGGAGGAGATCGCCGAGGCCCATCGCCTCCTCGAGAGCAACGCGACCTTCGGCAAGATCGTCCTCAGCTGGAACGCTCCCGCCCGAAGAACGAGCTGAACGCAGCGAGAGCCTTCCCCGATCGTCCACTCGCTGCACGCTCACCGAGCCATGGCGGCTGCAGCCAGCAGGTGGCGACACCCGGCGGGCTCATTCTGCGTTCGATCGCAGCGTTCGACTCTTCACGAACTCAGACGGCGGCGGCGACTCGATCCCGCGCCCAATGGGCCAGGGCGTAGATGGTCTCACTGGGGTTCACGCCGAGCGAAGTGGGGAAGACCGAGCCGTCGACGACGAAGAGGTTGTGGATCTGATGATGCCGCAAGGTGGAGTCGACGACGCTGGTGGCGGGATCGGATCCCATCGCGCAGCCACCCATCTGATGGGCGGTGAAGATCGGGTGTTGCAACGAGCCGAAGGGGGCTGCCTCCAGCCGCGGGAGATCGGCCTCCGAGCGCAAGATCACCGGCTCAGGATGGAGGGAGCTCACCTCCTTGGCGCCGGCGGCGAGCTGGATCCTGGCCATCGCGAGGCTCGAGGCGCGGAACGACTCGACCAGGGACTCGCCCACGGGATAATCCACCCGGATTCGCCCATCCCGCCGCAGCGAGACCCGCCCGCCCTCGTCCCCCGGCAGCAGGCCGTCGATCGACAGCGCGATGAGCACGCCGAGGTACGGCAGCCTCCGGAGGAAGTCCTGCTGCGTGCGACCGAAGCCGCCGAAGGCGGTGGCGGCGAGCATCGGATGGATGGGCGGCGTCTCCAAGAAGAAGCCGATCTTGTTGGCGCCGCGAGAGGCGAAGTGGTGGGAGCCCACCGACTGTGGCGCGCCGTAGAACGCGCGCACCGGCTCGTCGAAGAAGGCCGCCATGGCCACGACGGGGTGGAGGAAGGTGCGCCGGCCCACCCTGCCGTTGGCGTCGAGTCCGGAGCGGAGGAGGAGCGCCGGGCCGTTGATGGCGCCGGCGCTGGAGACCGCCACCTTCGGTCGGATGATCAGCCGCCGCCCCGTCGGCCGATCGCTGATCGGATCCAGGGCCACGGCGTGGATCGCCAGGACCCGAGCCCCGGCGACCTCCAGCCGCTCCGCCCGGCAATGCACGTAGAGCTGGAGCCCTGCCTCGAGGGCGTCGGGGACGTAGGTCACCAGGGTGGACTGCTTGGCGTCGATGGGGCAGCCCATGCCGCAGTATCCGCTGTTTACACAGCTCTTCACGTTGCGCCGCAGAGGGGCCGCCTCCCAGCCCAACTTCTCGCAGCCATCCCAGAGCACGCGGTTGTTGGCGTTGGCCAAGGCCAGCGGCCACTCGTGGATCGAGAGGCGCTCCTCCACCGCTTCGAAGTGCGGGGTGAGCGAGGCGGCATCCAGACCCTCGACGCCGTGGACCCGCCGCCAATGTTCGAAGATCGAGTCCGGCGTGCGAAAGCAGGTGGTCCAGTTGATGGTCGTGGAGCCCCCCACCGAGCGGCCCTGGAGGATCGTGATCGCGAGATCTGCCGTCGCCCGCATGCCGCGCTCCTGGTAGAGCATCGGATAGGCCGTCCCCTCCCGCATGTCGAACTCACTCTTGGTGTGATGGCCCCCTTCTTCCAACATCACCACCCGCAGGCCGCGCTCGGCCAGCCCCGCGGCGAGCACGGCGCCGCCGGCCCCGGAGCCGATGACGCAGACGTCGCAGCGCACCTCCTCGTCTCTCGTCAGCTCATCCGTCCGGATGACGGCGCCCTTCATGGTCCCGCGCTCTCCACCCTCGGGGCCGGAGCGGCCAGGTTCCCGTAGTCGGGCGGCCCCGGATAGCCCACCAGCCCATCGATCGACGGCGAGGCGTAGTAGACCGCGGCGCAGAGTCCGTGCAGCGCCTTGTACGCCGTGCGTCGGATCGCCAGGGAGCTGCCCTGCCAAGCCTGAAGGGCCGCGTCCTGCTCCGCCGGCTCCAGGGAGGTGAAGGTGCGGGGCCGGCCGTCGAAGAGCAGCCCCGCCAGGCCGTTCTCCAGGAGGGCGAGGACCTGACTCACCTCGGCAGCCACCGCAGGATGCGAGCGGGCCAGCAGCTCGTCGATCGCCTCGGCGACCTGCAACTCCGACGCAGCCGGAAAGCCGCCGCCCACCGGGATGATCCGATCCGCCACCGCCACGAGGATCGAGAACGAGCGGGAATCAAGCGCTCGCAGCGGCCTGGACGGCGCCCGACTCGTGGTGCGCTGCAGCGCCAGCCCCGTGCCTCCGGCGGCCAGCACCAGGGCGCCGCCCACTCCATACCGGACCAGCGTCCTTCGCGAGATCGACATGATGACGATCTTATCGCCCCGGCCTGCCTGACGCGAACCCGATGATCGCCGCCTGCTCGCTCGCTACCAGAAGATGAGGCCGGCGTGGATCCCCAGGCCGATCCAATCGAAGAGCCCGTCGAGGGCGATGGCGTTGTAACCAGCCTGGATACCAAGGGTTATGTGACGGATCCCGGTGTAGTCAAGCGACAGCCCCGCGTCGAAGGCGGCCCCGAGCTCGTTGCGATCGCCGAGATCCCGCCGGCCGAGGCCTCCATGCGCGTAGATCCCGGGCTCGAAGAGCCTGCCGAAGGCGAGGCGGACGCCGCCCAGCGCGCGGAATGCGGTGTGGTCGGGTGGGGCCAGGGAGATCCGATCGGGCTTCCCGAACCGCGCGAAGCTCCCCATCACTTCAGGTGTCAGCTTGAGTCCGCCCGCCAGCTCGAATTGATATCCGATCCGGGGGTCGACGCTGAAGCCGGTGGTGTGATCGTTGGACGGTCGAAGGCCGATGATCGCGTTGGCGTCGAGGGCGATCACCACCTCCGCGGATGCGGGCGACGGAAGCGAGGCGAGGAAGACGGCGAAGCAGAGCGTGGCGGCCGGTCGTAGCGACCGGCGGCGGAGGACGACGATGCCCGTTCCGGAGATCAACGCCCGCATTCCGCAACTCCCCCCGGCCGGCCCCCGCAAAGGCGCTCGCCTGGTAGATGACCGGGCGAATCTATGCATGGCCCCCGCCCGCAAGCGATCGCGGGGGCTTCTTTCGCCGATCTCCGCCCTCTCCTTGCCTCCGCCCGGCCCCCAGACACCCGCCAGGCCCTCCTCGACGCCTTGGCCGTAATCGCGCCCGCCTGACGTCCGGCGCCCTTGCATGCAGGGCCCTCGATGCCACGGTCGAGCGATCCGCGAATCCTTTTGGTAGGCTCCCGCGCCAAATGAAAAAGATCCTGATGTGGGCCTTCGTGGCCACCGTCCTCGCCGCTGGCGGGGCCTTCCTCTGGCTCGAAGGGCAAGCCGCGACCGCCGTCGCCACCGACGCCGCCGCCGTCCATGAGATCACCGTCCCCAAGGGGGCGTCGGGACAGGGGGTGGGGGCGCTGCTGAAGCGGGAGGGCCTTATCGCCGACGCCAGGCTCTGGCGCTACCACCTCTGGCGCCGCGGCGGCCTCAACGCCAAGGCCGGCCGCCACGCCCTCCGCCGCGACATGAGCCTCGCCGCCATCGCCAGCGCCCTGGAGGGGCCGCCTCTGCCGGAGGACGAGCCCTTCGTGATGATCGAGGGCTGGCGCCTGCGAGACACCGACGCCGCGCTGGTGGCCAAGGGCTGGATCCGGCCCGGGGCCTATCTCGCCGCCGCTAGCGACCCCTCTCGCTTTCGCGCGCCGTTTCCGCTGCCGCAGGCTTCGCTGGAGGGCTACCTCTACCCGGAGACCTACGCCATCGTCCCCGACTCCCTCGATCTGGACGAGCTGATCCAGCGGCAGCTCGACACCTTCGCCGCCCGCTTCTGGATCCCCCATCGGGCGGAGATCGAAGCAGGTGGCCGCAGCCTGCGGGAGCTGGTGATCATGGCCTCGCTCCTGGAGCGAGAGGAGCCGCTCCCGACACAGCGCGGGCTGGTGGCCGGGATCCTCTGGAAGCGGATCGACCGCAAGCAGCCGCTGGGCGTGGACGCCACCAGCCGCTACCTGCTCCCGGAGTGGAACGACAGGCGGGCCTTCCTGGCCAAGCTTCGGGATCCCAGCGACCCGTGGAATACCCGCACCAAGGTAGGCCTGCCGCCGGGGCCCATCGGGGCCCCCACCGTCGACTCCCTCCTCGCCGCCCTACGCCCCGTCGAGAGCCCCTACTGGTACTACCTCCACGACGCCGACAAGATCCTGCGCCCGTCGCGAAACGGCACGGAGCATGAGGCGTTACGCCGCAAATACAACGTGTACTGAGAAACACGCCTCCGCATCCTACTGACCGCAGCCAGGCGGAGTCCCTGCCCCTACGAGCGTTCCACGTGTGCAGTCCTCCGTCCCTGCGCACCGCACGGGTAAAAATCCGTCCCACCCAGAATGAGATCGCGTTCTCACAGGCTCTACGAGCGGGAGGCGAAAGAGCCCTGGCGCACCGGGCGCGTGAAGAATCGCCCCCACCTGGGGTGAGAGCGATTCCTCTACAGGCTCCGCGCAGGCTACCGGCGGGTCCGCCGCCTACGCAGAAGCGCGAGACCCGAGCCCGCCGCGAGGAGCAGGAGGCTGGGATCGCCCAGACCGGCAGAGCAGCCGGATTCGCTCCGCCGCTCCTTGGGGGCCGGCGCCGGCGGCTGGCTGTCCACCAGGAGCGAGAGCGGCGCCCACCCTCGTCGGTTCGACCCGTCCCGCACCTCCACCATGAACGAGAAGAGCCGCGAGAGCTCGCCGTCGAGCTGCGCCACGGTCGGCGCACCCTCGATCAAGCCGTCCGAAGAGAGCGAGAGTCCGGCAGGGAGCTGGGTGCGCGAAGATAGCGTCCAGCTCAGCGCACCTTCGCCGCCGCTGGCGCTGAGCTGCGACGTGTAAAAGCTCTCCACCGCAGCAGCCGGCAGCTGGGTCGTCGTCACCGTCAGCCCATGATCCGCCGCGATCTCCAGGGTCACCTCGCATTTGATCGGCGTCAGCCTCGGCGCGCTCTCATCCCGGCTGATGTTGCTGAGCTCCACCGTCCACTGAAAGAAGCCTGCCTGGCCGGCCACACCGCTGATCTCCCCCAACGCGTTCAGGTGCAGGCCGGGAGGCGACACCGCTCCCAACTCCTGAGACGAATCCCCCGGACCGCTGGCGAGGCGCTTGGTGCTGATGCTCTGCCATCGATAGACCCCGGAGCCTCCGGCACCGACCAGCTTCCCGTCGAACTCCTCGTTCAACACGTGGTTGGGCAGGGAATTGGTCATGCAGGCGAGGCCCCCGGGGGCCGCCACCCGCACCTCGGTGGGCTGCTCGTCCGTCAGTCCTCTGGCATCCGTGATCCGCAGGGTGATCGGGAAGGTCCCGCTCTCCCGAGCCGCTCCATGGATCACACCGTCGTCGCCGAGGTTCATCCCGACCGGGAGGGTGCCGGCGACGAGCTTCCAGCTGTACGGCGTCGTACCCCCGATCGCCCGGAGCCCCACCTCGCTCTGCCGATCGAAGGGGAAGATCGGCAGGACGAGGGAGGCGATCTGGGGCGGCAGCTGCGAGATCTCCACGTCCAGGGTGAAGCTCCGCTCGGCGCGGTCGCCGTTGGACTTCACCTCGACCTCGAAGTCGAAGCTCCCTGGGATTCCAGGGGTGCCGCAGACCATCGTCCTGAACGGCCGGCCCGCTTCCCTGGCGCCAGCCGGGCTCTCGACCAGCGAGAGTCCCGGGGCCAGGCTGCCCGCCGTCACGGACCAGGCGTAGATCGCGTCTCCGCCGGTGGCATCCAGGCGCGTGCAATACGGAGAGCCGACCTCCGCGGACGGGAGGGTGTTGGTGAGCACGGAGAGGGTCTCCGTGGCGACGATCACCGGGGCGGAGACGCCCACGTTATTGGTCCGCTCGTGCTCGAAGAGCTGCTGATCCGGATCGAAGATCACGCCGATTCGGTAGTAGCCGGTCTCCACGTCCTCCGGCATCAGGACCTCTTCGACCACGTCCTCTTCAGAGAGCAGCGGCAGCGAATCGATCACGCCCCGATGCAGGACCCGGCTGGAGGGACCCGGGAGGTCGTGGGTGGAGAGAACGATGGAATACGGCGCCGACATCGCGTCGTCGTTGCCCGTATTGGCGGCGGTCCAGCCGAGACTGAAGGTGCCCCCCGGGCGGATCACCTCCGGTGCCAGGACCTCCACCCTCGGGACCGCGAGGTTCGGCGCTCCGATACCGATGGTGAAGGGGCCGAACGCTCCGACCATCGACGTGCGGTTGGATTGCGGCACGTTCTCGAAGGGATCTGCCTCCACGAGGATGTAGTAGGAGCCGGGCTCCAGATCGATCGGGAGTCTTGCGAAGAAGTCGAAGTCGATCACCTCGCCAGGATTGGCGTCAAAGCTGCCAGGGGCCACGGCGAGCTCCCGTGCCGATGACGTGAGGGTCGGCTGATCGTTCACCAGGACACGGGCCGTAAAGCCGAGGGCCGCCTTGCCTCCCACGTTCCTCACCCTTGCGCTCACCGGCATGGAGATGCCCGCGTATCCCACGCCCTCCCCGTTCACCGCCTCCACCACGAGGTTCGGACCACCGCTGTAGGTGATCCGCTTGCCCGAGGGAAACTGCGCCGTGGAGCAAGATGGATTGCAGACCGTTCCGGTGGCCGAAGGCCCCGCCGTGCCGTCGGACCCATCGATGTTCTCGACCCCCATCGCCCCAGTCCACGTCCCGGTGATAGGCCCGTAGTGTACGATGATCTCGTCCGAGTTCTTCGTGAGCCAGAGCTGTGCGGTGAACTCCCCCGTGCCTGCATACTTGCGGCAGTTGGTCCACTGGATCACGAACTGATCCCCGACCTGCTGCGTATTCAAGGGGCCGCCGGGAGAGTTGCTGCAGACCGCTTCGTCCCACCAGACCGCGACGAAGTTATGAGGAGCGGCCGCTCCGGGGATCGCGCGCCGGCCGTTCGAAGCGGGTGTCGTACTGTAGGTGGAGCCGAAGGTCACCATCCCGATGCCGAGGACGTTCACCTGCGTATAGAGCTGCCCGTAGAAGAGCACGGGGAACGGAAGGGTGACGCTCACCTCCTTGGGCGAATATCCCCATCCCTGCATGCTCTGGGTGGTGACTGAACCACCGCCCGGGAGCGGCATCGCCTGGAACGGGACCGTATCCTGGATCACCGTGTAGTAGGCCGCGTTCGCCGGAGCGGGGGCGAGGAGCGAAAACGCCATCGTTACGCTCGCCAGGAGACTCGCAACGCCGGTGGGAATTCGCCCAAGCGTCGCATCAGACATCCACTCGAACTTCTCGTAATTTCTCATCGCCTCTCCAATCGATCGCACGATCTCCGGGGCACGAGAGATCGACACGCTCGGACTTTAACGAACGACGGTGGTCCCAGACCTTCATCCCGCGCTCGCCATCTCACCAACGTTGCAGTAGAAACGAGCCTAGCCGACCGCCGGGAGGGCTGTCGAGCCCCCTTCGTCGGCATGTCAACTTTCTAGCGACACAGGATCATCGATGGCGCATGTCGTCCGATTTTTCATGGGCCCCGAGGACGAGAGCGGCTTCCTTCGCGACCTGGCGCCATTGGACCTCGAGCTCTATCCCCGCATCGTCCCGCCGGATTGGGAGGCCCGCCCCGTGGATGGGGGCCTGGCCGGGACCCTGGAGGATCCGGGCTACTACCTCGGGATCCCAGCGGCCGGCCCCATCACGGTCGACAAGATCAAGCGGGGTCCCAACCGCGGCATGCTGACGATCCTCGAGGTCTTCTCCCCCGTAATCTTCTTCGAGCGCTCGCTTCTCGAGTCGAACGGCGAGGTGCTCCGCAGCGGCCAGCTCTGGGCGGAGCTCCAGGTCTCGGGGGACGTGCAACGCAGGGTACAGAAGGCGCCGGTGGTGGAGCAGGTCTTCAAGAAGATCAGCGACCTCGTCACCCGACATGCCAGGCGATCCCAGCCCACCGGCTACTTCCTCCTCCCCCACGCGTGCCGCCTCTTCAAGGAGGGGATCGAGCTGCGTGAGACGGGCCGCAAAGGTGGCCTCATCCGTCCCTACAACGATAAGCGATAGCTTGCCCTCCGCGCCGGCGCCGTATTATGGGTTGCCCTCGAAAGCACTCTTTTCGGAGGTCTCCGTGTCCAGGTTCCTGCTCTCTCTCTTCGCCGCCGCTGCTCTCTGTGTTCCCACCCTGGCGCTGGCCTGCCCCAGCGGCGCCGAGGGGACCAGCTGCGCGCAATGCGATCCCGCCACCTGCCCTCACCACGCAAAGGCGAAGGCCGCCGCCGAAGGTGAAGGCGCGGAGGCCGGTCACCACCATGGCCACGACGGCCACCACGCCCATGGCGAGAAGCACGCAGAAAAGCACGCCAAGGGCGAGTGCGCCTGCCAGAAGGCCAAGGCCGAAGCCGAAGGCACCGCCACCAACTGAGCGTCAGCGCCCATTACGGACGATCGTCGGCGGCGAGGCGCAATCCGCTGGGATAGGCGCGCATCGACGGCACGAACCAGTTCCGGAAGGTGGCTCGAGCCAGCGCGGGATGCGTGAGGTGACATCCACCTCGCAGCACCCGATGCTCCGCGCCGAACCAGGGAGCGCTGTAGCCTGCGTAATGACCAGCGGTGAAGCCGGGAAACGGCTGGAAGCTCGCCGAGGTCCACTCCCAGACGTTGCCGGCGAGATCCACCGGCCTCCCGCTCTCTGACGAGAGCGCGGCGGCCGACGATCTCGGCCGACCACAGGCCGTGGTATCACCTCGCACCAAGGCCAGGTTGGCGTCGGCGCCTCCGCCGGGATCGTCCCCCCAGGGCCAACGCTTCTTGCGGCGTCCCGCCTCGTCCCAGGAGGCCGCGCGCTCCCACTCCGCCTCCGTCGGCAGGCGCGCGCCTGCGTAACGGGCGAAGGCTTCGGCCTCATGCCACGAGACGTGAGCCACCGGATGCGCCGGATAGACCGGCCGTAGCCCGCCGAGGGTCCGCCGACTCCAGCCGAGCCTCGCCGCCGCTTCGTCCCGGATCCAATGGAGGGGGGAAGAGGCCTGGACCGCCCGCCTCCAGCGCAACCCCTCCTCCGACCAGAGCGCGTCGTCCCGATAGCCGCCCGCCTCGATGAAGCGGAGCCACTCCTCATTGATCACGGGGCGACTGGCGATCCGGAAGGCAGGGAGCTCGACGAGGTGGGCGCGGCGCTCGTTGTCCCAGCCATCGGGATCGTCGTCGCTGCCCAGCACGAAGGATCCACCGGGGATCGCGAGCCAATCCGTCCCCGCCGCTTCGCCGGGCTCCGCCTCGGGGAGCCCCTCCAACGGCAGCCCGTCCAGGAGGCGGATCACCGCCATGGTCTCGGCGTGCTGGCGTTCGTGGTTGGCGAGGAAGCGAAAGACCCAGCCATCCCGCTCTTGGTCGGCGGCGGCGAGGAAGGCGAGGGTCCGCTCCCGGACCGAATCGACGTAGGCGCGCGCCTCGACCAGGGAGGGCAGCCGCCGCCCCCGGCTCGCCTTCTCGCTGGAGAAGGAGTCGTAGATCCCGTCCAACTCCGGATCAAGAGGCGGTCGCCCCGCCACGTGGCGCAACGCCCAGACCTCCTCCTGCCAGGCGACGTGACCCAGATGCCAGGCCAGCGGCGAGAACTCGGCGTGACGCTGCCGCCGCGCCTGCGAATCGCTGAGCCCCTCGATCAGCCGCAGGGTCGTGGCCCGGGCGCTCTCCAACCCTGCCCGCAGGGCATCCGCCGTCATGGAGCGACGCTCCCCGCGGGTGCCGACGAGGAGTTCATCGATCCAGCTCGGAGATGGCCAGATGCGCCTTCCCCCGCGACGCTCCACACGGCCTGCGACGACCAGCTCATGCCAGCGGGACCTCCCGGACGGCGCCGCCGGCCTCCACCACCACGGCGGTCCCCGGCGGCACGGATCGCCATGCAGGATCGTCGTTCAATCGCTCCGAGGCTACGACCACGCCGGGGGCGAGCGCCGAGCCTGCCCCCAACAGATAGAGCGTCGGAGGGTCGGGGTGGGTGGACGCGCGGAGGGCCACCAGCGTGACACCATCCGTGATGGCGATGGAGAAGAGGGCCTTGGCTTCCGCCTCCCGCGCCCAGCCCATGATCTGGTGGACCGCGCCCCGTACCGCGTCGAGGAGAACGTCGGCGGCGATCGCCTCGGCCCGCGGGCCTTGGCCCAGGCGCCGATCGAGGTGATGGCCGATCAGCGCGAAGACGTGCTCCGAGTCGCTGGTCCCCTCGATCTGGGTATGGCGCGCGTCCGAGAGCTCGTCGCATAGCCTTCGGCGCAGGCGGCGGCGGAAGTCCTCGATGAAGCCATTGTGAAGGAAGGCGAGGGGCCCGCTGGCGAAAGGCTGGGTATTCGCCTGGGCGACGCTCAGCGGATCGGTGGCGCTGCGCACCGCGGCGAGCAGGCAGCTCGAGCGGATCGCCCGCCCCAGATGGGGCACGTTCGCGTCCGCCCAGATCGGGACGGTGCTCCGATAGAGGCATGGCTCGAGATCGCCCTCGACGTAGAAGCCCGCCCCCCAACCGTCGGCGTTGACGGTGGCTTCGCGCAGCTCCCTCGGCTGCCAGCTCTGCCGAAACAGAGAGTGTGGTGGTTCATTCACCAACTTGCCAAGGGGGATCGGAGCGCCGAGATAGCCTAGCAACCTGCACATGGGGCCAAGATAGCCCAGAGGCCGTGAACGAATCACCCCCGCATGGGCGGGAGCGATTCTTCACCTCGTCTTCCGCATGAAAGGGTGTGCTCTCCAGGGTTCACTCGCCTCCGTCTCGCCTCAAAAGCCCCGTGAGAGAATGCCTCCGCGCAAGCCAGCGTCGATTCTCTCGCTCGCGCTGCCCGCGAGGCGCTCTCTCCAGCGATCGCTCGCCTCCAGCTCGCAGGCCGATCGGGCGGCCCCCGAGAGAGTCGGATGGTGCATGCGGGGCTCGCTCGAGGTCTTGGCGAGGCGCAGATTCCTGGAGCACCATCGCTGATGCTGATACAGAAATCGGGAAGGGGATCTCGTGGGAATCGCAATGCCGGAAGCAACGAGAGGCCACACCTCATCCCACCTGGTCGTGGACGTCCACGTGCGGCCCGGCTCGGGCTCTACGCTGGCGCGGGACGTCCGGGAGGGCTTGAGCCGCCGCCCCAAGTCCCTGCCGCCGAAGCACTTCTACGACGAGCGGGGATCGCGCCTCTTCGATCGCATCTGTGAGACGCCCGAGTACTACCCCACCCGGACCGAGCGCGCCCTCCTCGAGGAGATCGCCGACGAGCTGCTCCAGCGCATGGGCGGCGAGGGTGACGCGGGGCCCCTGGGGCTGGTGGAGCTGGGGAGCGGCGCTGCGCGGAAGACGCGCTCCCTGCTCGAGGCCGCGCGGCGGCTGCGCCTCGACTGCACCTACGTCCCCTTCGACGTCAGCGAGGAGATGCTGCGCGCCGCCGCCTCCCGCCTCCAGGCCGACTATCCCTGGCTGCCTATCCACGGCGTGGTCGGTGACTACGATCGACACCTCGATCGAATCCCCGTCTTTGACCGGCGGCTCTTCGTCTTCCTCGGCGGCACCATCGGCAACTTCGGGGACGCGGAAGCCCGCCGCTTCCTGGGCTCCATCGCGTCGATCATGGGCCCCGACGACAGGCTCCTGATGGGCACCGATCTGGTCAAGAGCACGGCGAGGCTGAACGCCGCGTACAACGACGCGCAGGGCCTCACCGCCGAGTTCAACAAGAACGTGCTCCGGGTGATCAACCGCGAGCTCCAGGCAGATTTCCACCTGGATCGCTTCGAGCATCTGGCCTTCTTCCACGAGGAGCACAGCCGCATCGAGATGCACCTCCGCTCCCTCGGCCCGCAGACGGTGCGTATCGAAGCCCTCGACATCGAAGTCGACTTCGAGGATGGCGAGACGATCCACACCGAGATCAGCCGCAAGTTCACCCGGCGCACGGTGGAGAGCCTCTACGCCGCCTCCTCCCTGACGATGGAGAGCTGGCATACCCCCGCCGATGAGTCCTTCGCCCTCTCGGTGGCCAGGCGCAGCCAACCGCCTTCGAAGTAGCCAAGGGTCGCCGCCCCACGTACCTTCGCCCGCATCATGAACGAGCTCTACATCGTCGCACCGCCGGGCCTCGAGGAGGTCTGTGCGCAGGAGGCCCTCGCGCTGGGGCTCGATCGGGTGCGCCCGCTCCACGGAGGCGTAGCGTGCGTCGGCGACGAGAGCGCCCTCCTTCGAGCGAACCTCGGCCTGCGGACCGCCTCGCGGATCCTGCTGCAGCTCGGCGAGGGACCTGCCTCCGAGATCCAGGCGATGGCGGCGGCGATCGACTGGAAGCGCTGGCTCCCTCCCGCCACCACCTTCGCCGTAAATGTCAGCGGCGGAGGCAAGGCTCCCGCCCGCTTCGATCGGATCATCCGCGACGCCATCCTCTGGCAGCTCCCCCAGGCGAAGGCGGTCGAGCGCGACGGCGAGCAGACCGTCCACGTCCGGATCGCCGACGGCCAGATCTCCCTGCGCCTCGACTCCACCGGCGAGCACCTCCACCTGCGCGGCTACCGACAGGAGACAGGCGCCGCGCCCCTTCGTGAGAACCTCGCAGCGGGGATCCTGGCCCTCGCCGGTTATGACGGGAGCCAGGCTCTCTTCGATCCCATGTGCGGCGGCGGCACCTTCCTGATCGAAGCCGCGCTGATCGCCCTCCGCCGCCCGCCGGGCATCGAGCGCGCCTTCGCCTGCGAAGCCTGGCCGACCCTCGTCAACGGGCGCGGGGCCGCCGAGCGAGAGAGGCTCCGCGCCTCGGAGCTGCCCTCCCCAACGGCCCCCATCCTGGGAAGCGATCGCAACGCCGGCGCCCTGGGCGTAGCGCGCCGCAACGCACAGCGTGCCTCAGTGTTCGACCATATCTCCCTGAGCCGCCTCGACGTAGCCGCCGCCACACCACCGCAAGACACCGCCCCCGGCGTCATCGTCGTCAACCCTCCCTACGGCAAGCGGGTAGGCGATCCGGCCCAGGCCCTGGGCTCCCTCTATCGCAGCCTGGGCGAGACCCTGCGCATCCGCTTCGGCGGCTGGACCGCCGCCATCCTCGTAGCCGACGCCGGCCTGGGCGCCGCCCTGCGCCTCCCCTCCCCCACCGAGATCCCCCTGCGCAACGGCGGGATCCCCTGCACCCTCCTCCTCGCCCACCTCCCCTCCTCCCAGCCTTGATCGCCGCCGGCCCCGGGACGAGGCTCCATCTCGCCGCAAGGGAGCGGAGGAAGACGGCGCGATCGAGAGGGCCGCACGATCCTGTAGAAAAGGGCCTTGGACGAGGCTTGCGCCGAGCAGGCGATGCGAAGCCGAGGAGGCGTCATCGTGCGGGCAGGCGCCTGTAGGAGCGGCCACGCCCCGCGCAGGCTGCCACGATCGGCATGGGGTGTTGCTATCATGCGCCCATGCTCCATCCTCGTCGCCTGCTCCCCATCGTCGGCCTCGTCTTCGCAGCGGCGGGTGCTGCCGCCTGCGCTACGGCGCATCGGCCGGTCCTCGTCACGCCGCCGGATACGCACCACGAGGCGCCCCCTACGCTGATCAAGGGGGTGCGGGTCTTCACGGGGCTGGAGGACGAGCTCAGCGAGCCGGTGGATGTGCTCCTCGCCCGAGGCAGGGTGGCGAAGATCACCCACGCGGGGAGGATGGAGGCGCCTGCGGGCACCGAGGTGGTGAACGGAACGGGGCGCACGCTCCTGCCGGGGCTGGTGGATATGAACGTGCGGCTGGGGGGCGCGGGCGACGCGCCGGCCTGGGCGGGCACGATGGTGGATCCGCGGCTCCAGGCGGAGGCGCTGCTCTACAGCGGGATCACCACGGTGGTGGCGGTGGGCCACGAGGCCGACATCGAGGCCCTGCAGAAGGAGATCGCGAATGGGCGGGTGGCCGGCCCCAGGATGTTCCGTTCGTCCCACGCCATCGTCGGCGGCGAGGTCCTGGATCCCGGGCCCTTCGCCCGCTTCTTCCGGGCGGGCTCGACGCGGGTGGTGGACTCGCCGCGCAACGCGGCCCGCGCCGCTCGCCGGGACCTCGAGGAGCTGCGATCGGACTTCGTGAAGGTCGACTTCGACGGCGGCCCCGGCCTCTCGCGCAAGGCGTTGGAGGCCATCGTGGCCGAGGCCCATATGTACGAGCGCGCCGTCTTCGTGGACGCTGCCCGCCCGGAGGACGCTGCCGAGGCGGCGGAGGCCGGCGCCACCCTCCTCCTGCACACGCCGTGGACCGCGGCCCTCTCCCCCGAGCAACTGGACTCGATCTCGCTCTCCGGTGCACCGGTGGTCACCACCGGCAGGATCTGGGCGGCGATGGGTGCTCGCATGTCGGGCAAGCCCTCGGGGAGCCCGCTGGAAGCCGAGCTCCAACGGCCCAACTCCACCGCCACGGCGGCGCAGCCTGGAGGCGTCGGCATCTCCGACGAGACCCTCCGCCTCGCGTCGAGTTACGACGAGACCACCCGCGAGAACCTGCGCAGGCTCCACGCCCTGGGGGTGCCGCTCCTCGCCGGGACCGGCGCCGGCCTCCCCGGCGTCGTCCACGGGGCCTCGCTCCACCAGGAGTTGGAGGCCCTGGTCGCCCTGGGCTTCGAGCCGGCGGAGGTCCTGAAGATGGCCACCTCGTACCCGGTGCGCCTCCTCGCCCCGAGCTCCGCCTTCGGCGTGATCGGCATCGGCGCCTACGCCGACGTGCTGCTGGTGGAGGGCGATCCCCTCGAGGACATCTCCGCCGTCGGCCGGATCGTCGCGGTCTGGCAGGCGGGCCGCAAGCTCGAGCGACTCCCCGCACCGTCGGTCGCATCGAGCGACTGAGAATGCACGGCTCTCGCGAGCCGGAAGGTGAGCAAGAGCAGAGAGGCCCTCTCGCGGCGCGCGGGGCCCGATCGCGCTCTGCGGCGACGGTCCCTTCTTCTGCGAGCCGGACGCGAGCGAACGCTGGAATGACCCGAAAGCGCGCAACGCCGGAGAAAGGATCGCCCCCACCTCGCGAGGGCGATTTCTTTTCAGGCTCCGACTCCGAGGGGGCTCCCGTCACCACGCGCCCCTCGCCCGCTTGACCACCGAATGGCGCTGCGTAGGATGCGCCGCGATCGCTCCGCTCCCGGACGATCGTGCCACCGGAGCTCCGCCATGGCCCCCTTCGATCCAGACTCCGCGTCGGCGCCAGGCGCCGGCGTGTACGGGCTGCCCTTCACCGCCGACGAGGCCAAGGTGATCCTGCTGCCCGTCCCCTTCGAGGCGACGACCTCGTACGGCGCCGGCGCGGCGAACGGCCCCGCGGCCATCCTCGACGCCTCGTCGCAGATCGACCTCTTCGACGTCGAGATCGGCAGGCCCTACGAGCCGGGGATCGCGATGCTCGACGAGGACCCTTCGATCCGCGCCTGGAACGACGAGGCGAAGGTCGAGGCCACCGCGATCTTCGACGCCGGAGGAGCCGGTGACGATCCGGAGCTTCGCGCGATGCTCGATCGGGTGAACCACGCTGGCGCCAGGGTGAACTCCTGGGTCTACGGTAAGACGAAGGCGCTGCTGGACGCCGGCAAGATCCCCTGTGTGATCGGCGGCGACCACGCTGTGCCCTTCGGCGCGATCCAGGCCTACGCCGAGCGCTACCCCGGCATGGGGATCCTCCACCTGGACGCCCACGCCGACCTCCGCGACGCGTACGAAGGTTTCACCTGGAGTCATGCCTCGATCTTCCACAACGTGATGGAGCGGATCCCCGGCGTGACGAGGTTGGTGCAGGTGGGCATCCGTGACCTGGGCCGCGCCGAGCACGCCTACATCCGCGAGAGCGGCGGCAGGGTCTTGACCCACTTCGACCAG
The DNA here is from genome assembly GCA_040391605.1 of Vulgatibacter incomptus. GTDB lineage: Bacteria > Myxococcota > Myxococcia > Myxococcales > Vulgatibacteraceae > Vulgatibacter > Vulgatibacter incomptus_A. The sequence continues at coordinate 80,734 of JBEBXK010000008.1, read as the reverse complement.
CTCCTCTGCAACGAGCGCTTCGAGGGCGTCACCTGGCGAGCGCAGGTCGATCGGATCGTCTCTGAGCTGCCGCAGCAGGTCTACCTCTCCTTTGACATCGACGGCCTCGATCCCACCCTCTGCCCCCACACCGGTACGCCGGTCCCCGGCGGGCTCTCCTTTCAGCAAGCCGCCGCGCTGCTGGCCGGGGTCGCCAGGAGCGGCCGCACCATCGTCGGCCTCGATCTCTGCGAGGTGGCGCCGGGTGAAGCCGGCGATCAATGGGACGGCAACGTGGGCGCCCGCCTCCTCTACAAGATGATCGGCTGGATGCTCCGCTCACAGGGGCTCATCTCCGCGCCCTGACTTCTTGTATTCGAAGCCTTTACGGAGAGAAGGTCGCCCCGCAGATCGTCTCACTCGCGTGTGGCACGAAGGATCCTCAGGAGCGTTCGCCCGCTGCCATCCATGCCTTTCGATTGCCGGCAACCTCCGCGGCTCGTAGGCTCTACAGTCTCAATCCCCAAGCCGCCGATAAGGAGAGCGACATGAGCAGCGAGCACGATCTCGAGACCAACTCCGAGGAGCCGGGCGTCGATCGACGCAGGATCCTCGGGCTGATGGCGGGCGCCGCCATCGCCGCGCCGCTCCTGGCTGCGGGCGACGCGCTGGCCGCCGCGCCAGCGCCGGCGCCGGGCAAGGACAAGTCGGCCCCGCCTCCCGCCCCCGTGGGCACCGGCGCTGCGGCCAAGAAGATGAGCCCAGGCGAATACACCCTGCCGCCGCTGCCCTACCCGAAGAACGCGCTGGACGGGTACTTGAGCGCGGAGATCCTCGAGATCCACCACGACGTCCATCACGCAGGCTACGTGCGTGGGCTGAACAAGACCCTGGCCGACATGGCCGACTCCCGGAAGAAGAGCGACTTCGCCGAGGTCAAGGCCCAGGAGCGCTCCCTCGCCTTCAACGGCAGCGGGCACATCCTCCACTCGCTCTATTGGAACTCGATGAGCCCCAACGGCGGCGGCGAGCCCAAGGGCGCCTTGAAGACCGCGTTGGAGGCGAGCTTCGGGAGCGTGGACGCCTTCCGCAAGCAGTTCGCCGCCGCAACCAAGGCCGCCGAAGCGAGCGCGTGGGGCGTGCTGGCCTACGAGCCGCTGGGCGATCGCCTGGTGATCATCGCCCCGGAGAGCCATCAGAACATGGGCTTCCAGGGGAGCCAGCCGCTGCTCTGCTGCGACGTCTGGGAGCACGCCTACTATCTGCGCTACAAGGCGAACCGCGCCCAGTACGTCGATCGCTTCTTCGACGTGATCAACTGGGAGTACGCGAACCAGCGCCTCCAGGCAGTGCGAGGCTGATTGACTGCACGTGAGGCTCGCGTCGACCCTTCGCCGCGCCACGGCGAAGGCCGGTGGCGCTACAGCCGGGTGCTGAGACGAAGCAGCTGACGCGCGCGAATGACGAGGCGGGCGCGGCGGGGGCGCGCCTACTTCAGCCCGGGGCAGCGCACGCCGCCGGGCTCACTGCAGAGCCTCCGAGGTCCTGCAGCGCGGGCGGCGCGGACCCTCTCGGCGAAGGCGCCGATCATCTCCGCCGTCGTCGCCGGGACCCGCACCCGATGGTAGCCGTCGATGCCGGCGGCTATGGCGGGATCCTTGAGCAACATATCGAGCTCGTAGAGCGTCTCGACGTGCTCGGTGACGAAGGCGATCGGCACCACGATCACGTCCTTGATCCCGTCGCGCGCCAGCGCAGCGAGGGCGTCCTCGGTGGCGGGCTCGAGCCATCTGGCGCGGGTGGCGCGGCTCTGAAATGCCAGGCTATGTGCCAGCCCAGCTGGGAGCCGTGCCATCACGCCGCGCACCGTGGCCTGCACGTGGGCGAGGTAGGGATCGCCGCGATCGATCAGCTTCTGGGGGAGGCTGTGGGCGCTGAAGAGCACGTGGGCCCGCTCGCGGCGCTCCTCCGCGATGCCGTCGTAGGCAGCCCGCACCGGCGCCGCCCAGGCGTCGAGGAGGCCGGGCGCCTCGGGGAAGCAGCAGACCTCCGATACCGGGAGGGAGGGCGCCCGCTCCGCCAGCACGCGATAGAGCTCCCGCATCGACGAGGTGGTCATCGTCCGGGAGCGCTGGGGATAGAGCGGGAGCGCCACCACCTCGGTGGCCCCGGCGGCGAGCAGGCGATCGACGGCCTCCTCCGTGCTGGGCTTCCAGGCGCGCATGGCGATGAAGGTGCGGTAGCCCGGGCCGAGGGCGGCCTCCAGCGCCAGGGCCTGGGCCTCGGTGTTCTCGAGGATCGGCGAGCGCCCGCCGATGTGCCCGTAGATCCCGCGGCTCTCGGCCCCCCGCGCTCGGGAGATCTTTCGGGCGAAGCGCTTCTGCCAGAGAAAGCCCAGCGGGAGCTGGATCACGTCGGGGTCGGAGAAGATGTTGTAGAGGTAGGGCTCGACGTCCTCCAGGGACGTGGGCCCTCCCAGATTCATCATCACCACGGCGATGGTGCGGTCGGTCGAGTCGGTCACGCTCTCTCCCTAACATTCGGCGAGGGCTTTCAACGCCCCAAAGTCGCGCCAGCGGGCCGAGTGCCGAATGGAATCACTTGTTGTTACGCCTGCCCGCTCGCCCGGCAGGCGGCGAGGAGCGCCTCGAGCCTCTCGCGATCGAGCGATCGGCCGAAGAGGGCGATCCGGCTCTCGCCATGCTCCGGCGCCGGGGCCCGCAGATCGATCTGCAGCCGCTTGCCCACCACGTGAAAATTGACCCAGCGACCATCTTCCACCTGGACGATCCCCTTGGCACGGAAGATCGCCTCGGGCAGCGCCTCGAGCAGATCTTCCAACGGGTCCAGCGAGTATCTCCCACCACCACTCACCGTGACCACGCCGAAGTCCGAGTGGCTCCCGCCTTCCCGCCCCTCGAGGCCCTGCAGCCTGGCGCCCCCCGGGGCGCTGTCCAGGAGGAGCCCGTCTGGCAGCGACTCGCCGGCCTCCAGGATCCGCGCGGCGGGGTTGATCCGTCGGATCGCCTCGGTCGCCCGGCCGATCTGCTCGGCCTCGGCGAGATCCAGCTTGCTGAGGACGATGAGATCGCCGCAGCGCACCTGCGACTCCCACTCCTCTCCCGACGCCGCCTCGAAGTTGGCGGCGTCCACCACCGTGACCACCGAGTCCAGGCGGATCTTGCCGGCCAACTCGGGGCGGGCCAGGGTCCAGGTCAGGGCCAGGGGATCGGCGAGGCCCGTGGTCTCCAGGATCACGCGATCGAGATCGCCCCTGGCGTGGAGGGATTGGAGCCCCTCCAGCAGATCCGGGTTGCGCAGGCAGCAGACGCATCCCTCGGTGAGCTCGATCATCGAGCGGGCAGCCGGCGTGCCCACGTCGATGCCGGCTTGGCCGAGCTCGTTCTGGATCAGCCCGATCCGCAGGCCGTGGGGGCGGCGCAGGAGCTCGCGCAGGAGGGTGGTCTTGCCGGATCCGAGGAAGCCGGTGAGGACGACGACAGGTAGAGGACTCACCGGCCGAACCTAACCGGCTGGCCTCGGAAGGGCCATACGAGCGGAGGCGAGCGCCCTCCAACGGGAGCCCTTCGCGCGCCCCGCGAGAGAGAGCCGCCTGGCCTCGAGCGGGGACGATTTTCCCAAGGGCTCTGGACGTTGATGCTGAAATGGAGCGGCAGGCGGGAAGATCGGGGCGCCCTTTGGCCTTGCACCTGCCGGCTCTGGTGATGCAAAGGAGGTCCGATTAAGCGATCATGGGCCGAACGGCATGAAACGCAGGCGATAGGAGCCAAATACGTGCGAAGAGTCGGAATCTTCGGTTGGGGCGTGGTGGCCCCGAAGTCGCCGGACATCGAGGCATTCGAGCGCAACCTCGGATCCTCGGAGAGCTGGCTCTCGCCCTTCGACGGCTTCGGGCCCAACAACTTCCTGGTGGGCATGCCCTCGTTCCGCTTCGCCGATTACAAGGGCTGGATCGACGAGCGCTTCCCGCCCAACCGCTACGGGCAGCTCGAGAAGAAGATGGGGCAGCCCACCCAATTCGCCATCGGCGCCTTCATCCAATCACTGCGCCAGAACCCCGGCATCGAGAAGGTCCTGAGGGAGCTGGGGCTGAAGGCCCACGTCTACGTCGGCACCGGCCTGGGCGATCTGCCCACCATCGAGGGCGCCAGCCTGGCGCTCCATCGCGCCCAGCGCCGATGGGATCGCTTCTGGGCGAACCCCGAGCGCAACTCCGCCCTCTCCGCCTGGCTCGCGCATCCCGAGGACGAGCCCGGCCTGCCGCCCAAGCCGGAGACGGTCCCGGAGGAGGAGCGCGACCTCGCCGAGGAGCGCTATTGGCACCATTGGACCGGTCGCTCTCCGGAGCTCGCCGCCTATCTGGAGGAGCTGCGGGAGATCGAGTCCCTCTCCATCGACGGCGACGTCGAGGCCGCCAAGCTCGCCGTGATCAAGGAGAAGAAGGTCCGGGCCACCAGGCTGCAGAAGAAGTGGAACGCGCCGGAGCCCCCCTGGAACCAGGTCTCCGCCAACCTCCTCTGGAACATCCACAACACCCCTGCCTCGCAGATCTCGATGATGGGCCAGATCACGGGGATGTCCTTTGCCCCCGTGGCCGCCTGCTCCTCCTTCGGCTACGCCCTGCACCTCGCGATGCAGTCCATCTCGGTGGGGAGCGCCAAGGCCGTCGTCGTCGGCATGACGGATCCCGCACCGAACTCCCTCTCGGTGGGGGGCTTCTACAACGCCCGCGTGCTCTCTGCGGACGGCGAAGTATCCAAGCCTCTCACAGGCATGCGCGGCACCCACGTCGCCGGCGGCTCAGTGGTGTGGATCGTCGGCGACTATGAGTACATGACCGCCCAAGGGTTCCACCCCCTGGGCATGGAGCCGCTCGCCGTGGGCGTCTCCGCCGACGCGGATCACATCATCACCCCCTCGCGGGAGGGGCCCATCGCGTCGATGCGCAGCGCCTTCGAGCAGGCCGGCGCCGCTCCCGCCGAGGTCGGGAGTTGGGATCTCCACGCCACCGCCACCCCCGGCGACTTCCTCGAGGTAGAGACCCTACGCGAAGTGCTCCCCGGTTCGGTGATGGTCACCGCACGCAAGGGCACCTTCGGCCACGGCATGTCGGCCGGCGGCGGCTGGGAGCTGACCGCCCAATATCTGGGCTACCAGCGGGGCTCGCTCTTCCCCACCCCGCTCCAGGGCGATGAGCTGAACCGCTCCATCGGCGCGCTCCACGAGCGCTTCGTCCTCGACGACGCCAGCGTGGCAGATGGCCTGGCCGGCAAGCTCTCCATGGGCATCGGCGGCATCAACGCCTGCGTGATCTCCCGTCCCTGGAAGAAGTAGCCGAAGGGCTCGCTCCCGGCGTTCGCTCGTCTCAGAGCCTGTGAAAAATTCGCCCTCGTAAGACGTGGGGGCGATTTTTCACCCGCGCTGCGCGCTACGGCTCTTTCTCCCGCGAGCCAAATCAAAGAGACATGGGCGTCAGGCTCTGGGTAGATGGAGCTTTCGACCCACGCGAGGAGAGACGAATGGAGAGGACGAAGATCGAAGGACGCGCCGGCCTGGAGGCCCTGATCGGCAAGCCGCTGTCGCCGGGCCCCTGGCATCCGCTGCGCTTCGAGGAGATCGTGGCCTTCGCCGACGCCACCGGCGACCACCAGTGGATCCACGTGGATCGGGAGCGGGCCCTGCGCGAGTCGCCCTTCGGCGCTCCCATCGCCCATGGCTACTACACCGTGTCCCGGATCGCGGGCCTCTTCTTCGAGGTCGTGGACGTGACAGGCTTCCCTGCCGTGCTGAACTACGGCCTCAACAAGGTCCGCTTCCCGGCGCCGCTCAAGGAGGGCGCCTCGTACCGGCTGGTGCCCATGGTCGAATCGGTCACCGAGGTGAAGGGCGGCCTAGAGGTGGTCTTCAAGAACACCATCGAGGTCCAGGGCGAGGCCAAACCTGCCTGTGTCGCCGAATGCGTCTTCCGCTACCTCGGCGGGAGCTGAGGCTCCGCGGCTCACAAACACCGGCCGCGCTAGACTGAAGCACGAACGGCCTCCCCGGCATATCGCTGGGGAGGCCGTTCCTCTTCGAAGCGCGATCCGGGATTACTCGCCGTGGACCTCGCTGCAGTACGTCGCCACGATCCCCAGGATGGTGGTGCTCTGGCCGTCGACGTAGGAGATCTTCGTGATCCCTCCCTGGCGTGCGGCGGTCTCGATCGAGGCGTCGCCGGTGGCCACGAGGCCGAGGATCGACGTGGCGCAGGACTTGCCGGTCTTGGAGGCGCCGGAGTTCGACGTAACGTTCTCGCCGGCCTTCACGTCAGAGTAGAGGGCGCCCGTCAGCGGAGCGCGGGTGGACATCGCGAAACAACCGGAGCCAAGGACGAAGGTCGAAGCGACGAGCGCGATCAAAGCGAGATTCTTCATGTTGGTACCCCTTTAGGTATGGAGCCAGAAAAGGTGGCTTCCTTCACGGGAGGTTACCAAGTTGGCGCACCAATGCACCAAGAATTGTCGACGAGTCGACAGACGTCGCTGGGTGGCCGCGCTCCCGCCCTGCGAGACCCTGGATCATCGACTCTAGCCGCCTCCCCGCCCTGCCTCAGGAGAGGGGATGCAGGTCGCTTCCGTCGAAACGCAGGATCAGCTTCTCGTCTTCCACCACGGCGCGGGCCTTGCCGCCCTCGGCGAGGGCCCCAAAGAGGATCGCCTCGGCCAGCGGCTTCTTCAGGCTCTGCTCCACCAGCCGGGCCATGGGCCTGGCGCCGAAGGCGGGATCGTAGCCGTGCTCCGCCAGCCAGGCCCGGGCCTCGTCGCCGACCTCCAGGTCGACCTGCTTCTCCACGAGCTGCGCCTGGAGCTCCCGCAGGTTCTTGTCGACCACCCGCAGGATCTCCGGCCGCCCGAGCTGAGCGAATTGGATCAGGGCGTCGAGGCGGTTGCGAAACTCGGGGCTGAAGGCCTTCTCGATGGAGCCGGTGGCGGCGCCGAAGGGGGTGCCGCCGCCGAAGCCGAGGCGCCTGCCGGAGAGCTCCCGCGCCCCGACGTTGGTGGTGAGGATCAGGATCACGTTGCGGAAGTCGGCCTTCCTGCCGCTGTTGTCGGTGAGCGTGGCGTGATCCATCACCTGGAGCAGCACGTTGAAGAGGTCCGGATGGGCCTTCTCGATCTCGTCGAGGATCACCACGGCGTAGGGGGACTTGCGCACGGCGTCGGTGAGGAGGCCGCCCTGATCGAAGCCCACGTAGCCCGGAGGCGCGCCGATGAGCCGCGAGATCGCGTGCTTCTCCATGTACTCCGACATGTCGAAGCGGAGGAAGTCCACCCCCAGGATCCGGGCGAGCTGCTTGGCGAGCTCGGTCTTTCCCACGCCGGTGGGGCCAGCGAAGAGGAAGGAGCCGATCGGCTTGTCCCCGGCGCGCAGGCCGGAGCGGGCGAGCTTGATGGCGGCGGAGACCGACTCGATGGCGCTGTCCTGCCCGAAGATCACGCCCTTGAGCTCCGGCTCCAGGCGGGCCAGGGCGCTGCGATCGTCGGCGGAGACGCTGCGGGGCGGCACCTTGGCCATCCGCGCGATCACCGTCTCCACATCGGCCGCCTCCACCACCCCCGTGCGCTGCTCCGGAGGCAGGAGCGTGGCGGCGGCACCCGCCTCGTCCATCACGTCCACGGCCTTGTCCGGCAGGTGGCGATCGGTGAGGTGCTTGGCGGCGAGCTGCGCCGCCGACGAGATCGCCTCGTCGGTGTAGCGCACGCCGTGGTGCTCCTCGTAGCGCGACCGCAGGCCGCTCAGGATCTGGACGGTCTCCTCGATCGACGGCTCGTCGACGTCGATCTTCTGGAAGCGCCGCGCCAGCGCCTTGTCCTTGTCGAGGGAGCTCTTGTACTCCTCGAAGGTGGTCGAGCCGATACAGCGTAGCTCCCCCGACGCGAGGGCGGGCTTGAGCAGATTGGAGGCGTCCATGCTGCCGCCGCTGGTGGCGCCCGCCCCCACCAGGGTGTGGAGCTCGTCGATGAAGAGGATGGGCTTTTCGAGCTTGCCCAGGGCCTTGAGCACCGCCTTCATCCGCTGCTCGAAGTCGCCGCGGTAGCGGGTGCCCGCCAGCAGCGAACCCAGGTCCAGGGCGAAGAGCTTCACGTCGCGGAGCGCCTCCGGGACCTTGCCCTCGTGGATGCGCAGCGCGAGCCCCTCTGCCAGGGCGGTCTTCCCCACCCCCGGCTCGCCCACGTAGAGCGGGTTGTTCTTTCGGCGTCGGGCCAGGATCTGGATGGTCCGCTCGATCTCCGCGTCGCGGCCCACCAGGGGATCGATCCGCCCCTCGGCCGCCTTGGCGAGGAGATCCACCGCATAGGCCTCCAGGGGATCCTTGGCGGGACGCAGGCTCGGCCCCGCCTCCTCCTCGTCGACCTCGTCGTCGTCCACCTCCTCCTCATCCTCCTCGGAGCGACCGTGGGCGAGATAGTGGATCACGTCCAGGCGCTCGATCCCCTGCTGGTGGAGCAGATAGGCCGCCCGGCTCTGCTCCTCCTGGAAGAGCGCCGCCAGCACCGTGCCGCCGTCCACCGACTCGCTCTCCGAGGAGAGGGCGTGGACGGCCGCCCGCTGGATCACCCGGGCGAAGCCCAGCGTCGGCGTCGGCTCCACCGGCTTCGGCAGCGACTCGAAGTGGTCCTCCAGGAAGGTGACCAGCTCGTCGCGCAGCTCGCCGGGCTCGCCGCCACAGGCGACGATGGTTTGCTCCGCCAAGGGCTCGTCGAGCAGGCCCAGGAGCAGATGCTCGGTGCCTACGTGCTCGTTTCTGCGCACACGGGCGGCCTCGAAGGCCCGCTCCAGGGTCTGCTGCAGTTCCGCGGTGAGCTGAGGAGGTCTTGCCATGTCTATGCGGGCTCCATCGTACACAACAGCGGAAACTCGTTGATCTTCGCCAGGTCCTTCACCCGGGCCACCTTCGTCTCCGCCACGTCATGAGGATAGATGCCCGCGAGGCCCACTCCGTTGTTGTGGACGTGGAGCATGATGGCCACGGCGTCGGCCTCCGAGCGGTGAAAGATACCCCGCAGGATCTCCACCACGAAGTCCCGGGTGGTGTAGTCGTCGTTGTGGAGCATCACCTTCCACATCGGCGGCCTGGCGAGCTTGCGCTCGGCCTTTGGCCGAATGGCGACCTTCACGTCGCCCTCATCCCTCGATCCCGGCATCTTCCCTTCGATCCTCGCTCTTTAGAGCCCATGAGACGGTCGCCCCGGCTCGAGGCGGCAGCGATCGCGCTGCACGCGAGGGACGCTCTCCAGCCCTCGCTCGCCTCTGGCCTGCAGTCGGTCGTGAATCTCCTCACGACCCCTTCATTCGTCCCGGCACCTGGGCCGGGGTCGTCCCCAGCCTACCATCCCGAGAGTCCAGCCGAGCCACGAGAGCAGCCAGGCGAAGCAGTCGAGCCCCTCAAGGGTGAGCATCGGAGCTGGCGAAGGGCAGGTGGATCCGCACCTCCCGTACCCGCCGGGGCGTCGCTTCCGTCACCTCCAGCACCACCCCGCCTGGGGCGGCGAGATGCGCCCCCTTCTCGGGGATCCTACCGGCGATCTCGATGCAGAGCCCCGCGATCGTCGACCAGCCGTCCCCCTCGGGGAGGTCGATGTCCAGCTCCCGATTCACGTCTCGCACTGGTGCGATCCCCATCACCAACGCCGTGAGATCGTGCCCGCGATGGATCGCCTCGGGGATCTCCGCCTCATCCTCGCTGTAGATCTCCCCCACCAATTCCTCCACCAGATCCTCGATGGTGACGATCCCCGCGAAGCCGCCGGACTCCTCCACCGCGATCGCCATCGAGATCCTCCTGCCCTGCATCTCCCGCAGGAGTTGCACCGCGTGCACCGTCTCCGGCACGAAGTAGGCCGGCCGGATCAAGTCCGCCAGGACGATCAGCTCCGACTCCCAGGCCATCGAGAGGACGTCGCGGATCGAGAGGTAGCCCACCACGTCGTCGATCGTCTCCCGGTAGATCGGCAGCCGCGAATGCCCCTCCTCCAGCAGTACCCGTCGCAGCTCCTCCGCGCCGATGTTCAACGGCACCGCCACCACCCGATTGCGGGGGACCATCACGTCCGCCGCCAGCAGCTCGCCGAAGTCGATCGCCCGGGTGGCGATGCGCCCCGCGCCGGCGTCGATCAACCCGGCCTCCGCCGCCTCCTCCAGGTGCTCCTGCAACTCCTCCGATGCGATCTGCGGCGCTTCGAAGGAGGTGCTCCCGCCCGTGAACCATAGGACTGCGTTGGTCGCCCCACGCACCAGCCACACCAAGGGCCGAATCGGCCAGGCCGCGACCCGCAGGGGGAGCGCAGTCCATAGGGCCCAACGCTCCGCGCTCCGCAGCGCCATCGCCTTCGGCAGCAGCTCCCCCAGGATCAGGAAGAGCACGGCGATCCCCCCGATCGCCACGACCAGCGCCGGCACCAACCCGATGGTCGCCGCCAGATCCCTCGCCAGGAAGGCTCCGCCCACCGCCCCCGCCGCGATCGCAACCGCGATCGACGTCGAGCGGATCGTAGACAGCGCCCGCTCCGGCTCCGCCTTGAGCCTCTCGAGCGATCGGCTGCCCGCCCGCCTCTCCTCCACCAGCTCGTGGACGCGGCCCTTGCGCACGCCGCCCACCGCCACCTCCGCGCCGGCAAGCAGCCCGTGCAGCACGATCAACCCAAGGATGATCAGCGCGATCGCGAGAATATCCGGTCTCCCTCGGAAAGGTAGGCAGGCGTACCCGAGGGATCAGCTTCGACGGTATGCGAGGGGGGAGGGCATCGCCCACCCCGGCTTGGGCCTTAGGCATGCGCAAGCCGGATAGAGCCCTCGAAGCGGCTACGACCGAGGCGCATGCGGCGCCCTCACCCGCTCTGGCGTCCTGGGTCTTCCTCTACTCGATGTGGGATGAAATCACACATGATGCGTCGACCTCCTTCTCGCTTTGAGAATTTTGAGATAGGTTGGCCGGGAATTCGCAACCGACGTGCGCGCAGGCGGTGAATGCTCGCGCTCGAAGCAGGAGAGAGCCCATGCGTCTGGCCAATGGAATCGCGATTACCTCATGCCTTGCGCTGCTGGCGCTCGCGGGATGTTCCTCGAACGACGAGGCGTCCCCCGGCGGTCATGGAGCCGCTGCTGGGGCTGGTGCGGCAGGCGGAAGCGGCGGCACCTCCGGCAGCGGCGCGGCAGGCGGAAGCGTCGGCGCGGGAGGAACGGCTGGCGATGGCGGTGGCGCGGGAGGCACGGCTGGCAACGGCGTCGGCGGCCACGGCGGAGGAGTGTGCTCGCCCATCGGCTCCACATGCGAGGCCGGCGGCCCTCCGTGTTGCTCGGGATCCTGCGAGGGCGGCGTCTGCACGTCGGTCTCCTTCTGCAAGGACGCTGGAGAGACTTGCGACCGCAGCACGGATTGCTGCTCCAACCACTGCGATCCGGGGGTTGGGGGCGGCACGTGCTCGAATGAGCGCTGCCTCGGCGTGGGTCAGCTCTGTGGGGACGACGCCCAATGTTGCACCTCGACCTGCATCGCAGGAGCCTGCGCGACGGTTCCCGGAGGCGATGGTTGCGGGGTGTTGGGCGAGAGCTGCGAGAGCGGCGCCGAGTGTTGCTCCACGAACTGCCGTGACGGCATCTGCGCCCGCGCCTACACCTGCCAGGCGAGCGGAGACCTCTGCTTCTCCGACATGGAGTGCTGCGGCGGCTCCTGCTCCCAGCACGGCGGCGCGGCCGGCTACTGCGAGGTCGTATCGGGATCGGGCGCCACCGGCTGCAATCCCGACGGCAATCCCTGTTCGAAGGGATCCACCTGCTGCTCGCGGATCTGCGCCGATCCGGGATCGGGCGTCACCGTCTGCCAGCCCGCCGCAGGATGCCGTCTCACCGGCAACTCATGTGGCAGCGCCGACGACTGCTGCGGTGGAGGGATCAACCCCAACGGCTCGGTCCAATGCGCGGGCGGCCGCTGCGACAACGGCACGGCCTGCAATCCCGTCGGAAACATCTGCGGCGCCCCCGTGCTCCCGGGCGGCGGCAGCATCAACGCGTCGCAGAATTGCTGCGATGGAAAGAAGAGCGTCTGCAAGCTGGACTCGTCCGGGATCCCGCGCTGCTTCGGCGGCCAATCGACGGACTGCCCCGACGGCTATACGGGGGAGGCACCATGTTGCATCGAGAGCGGCCAGAGCTGCCAGTTCCGCGACCAATGCTGCGACGGCGCTCCCTGCATCCCCGGCGACGGCGGCGGATTCGTCTGCGCCACCGAGACCTGCGTGCCGGCGGGGAACAGCTGTGTGCCTGGCGAGGACACATGCTGCGATGGGACCTCCTGCCTGAACAACGGCGAGTTTGGCTTCGTCTGCCGGACCGGCCCGGGAGGTGGCAGCGGCGGGTCGGGAGGTAGCGGTGGCACGGGCGGAACGGGTGGCACAGGAGGCGCGGGTGGCGAGTGCGCGCCCAATGGGAATCAATGTGTGACGGGCACCGACTGCTGCTCCGGCTATTGCCTCGACGGCATCTGCGCGAGGCTCCCGATCTGCCAGTCCAAGGGAGAGGCCTGCACCGCCAGCGGAGACTGCTGTCTGGGGCTGTCATGCGTCATCCCGGCAGGGAGCCAGGCCGGCACATGCGAGGAGGGCGCGAGCTGCGGCATGCCGGGCCAGACCTGCACGACCACCGCCGGCTGCTGCCGCGGGCTGCGCTGCCTGAACGACACCGCCGACGAGTGTGCCCCCGGCGACGGCTGCACCTGCGCGGTGGTCCTGGACTGAGAGTTCGTGAATTTTTCACGAACTTTCGCGAAGCCGAAGGCGAGCAAACGCAAAAGAGCCCTGCGCGCGCAGCGCGCGTGAAGGAATCGCTCCCGCCTCGCGCCGGGGCGATTCCTTCACAGGCTCTGAGGCTTCGTGAAGAGATCGCGAACCTTCGGGAGCCGTGCAGGTGACGAACGACGCCCTCGAAACGCTCGAAACCGCAGGCATCCTGCGGCGGCTCACTGCCGGCAAGCGAAACCGGGGAGCGGCCCGTCCTGACGCCCGCGGTGTCAGGTGCGCATTTCCTGCGACGGCTCCCGATCTTCAACGCCGCGATCGCTACCGCGTGGCCGACTCCGTCGCACGCGGCCGCCGCGGCTCGCGCGTGACGATGGGGCCTGCCTCCTGCCCCCGAGCCAGGATCCAGCGCTCGCCGGGGCGCAGCGCGAAGACCCGCTCCCCGAGGCCGGTCTTCGCGACCGCCGCCTCGAGGTCCTGCCGGGGCGTGTCGTAGCCCGCCCAGAAGCCGTAGTAGCCCTCGTAGTGGATCGGGATCATGTAGCGCGCGCCGACCGCCGCAAAGATCTCGAGGGCCTCGGCGGGGTTCGCGTGGACGCGATTGCCCGTCTCGCCGATGTAGGGCGCGATGGGGATCAGCGCGAGGTCGATGCGGGGGAATCGCTCGCCGACCTCGCGGAAGAGCGCGGGCGCGTTGCCCGTGTCGCCAGCGAAGAAGACCGTCAACCCGTCATACTCGATCACGTAGCCTGTGTAGGCGTGATTCCACAAGGAGTCGATCCCGTATCGACCGCCGAAGTGCTGCACGGGGACAGCGGTGATCGTGAGCTTCCCGACCTGCACCGTCTGCCAGGGCGCCAGGGCCTCGCGCCTGCCTTGCGGCAACGACCCCGCGTAGGGCTCGCCGCCCGCGGGGTAGAAGAGCGCGCTATTGGGGGAGAGGCTGCGCAGCGTGGGGCGGTCGAAATGATCGAAGTGCATGTGGCTGATGAGCACCGCCTGCACGAAGGGGATCTCGTTGGCGGGCACCGACGCCGGGGTGTCCCTGGGGACGATGTAGAGGAGGCCGCTCAGGTTCGGATCGGTCAGCACCCGCTGGTCGCCGATCCGCAGGAGAACGGTGGCGTGGCCGATCCACACCGCGCTCAAGGGCGCGTCGCGATCGTCCTTCGGCAGCCCCATCAGGGCGGGTGGCCTCGGGATCGCACAGGCGCAGAAAAGAATCGGCAGCAGCGCCGCCCATCGGGGCATCTCTTCCTCCAGAGCGTAAGTGGCAGGATGCCGCTCAGCCCCACCTATAGCCTACCTTCCTCTGCTCGGCCTCTGGCGTGGGCGGCTCAAATGGGCTCTCGGCACATGGGAGCTGCGAGCGTCAGGGCGACGCTCCCGACTCGATCCAGGCCCGGACCGCGTTCAGCTCCTCCGCCGAGAACGGCGGCCCGCTCTTGGGCATCCGAGCGCCGGCGCACATCCCGGTGCCGAGGAGCTTGTTGATCAGGTAGCTCCCGTCGATGTCGCCTGGATTCACGATGAGTCTCGTGGTCCTGCACTGGGTCGAGGGGTGGTCGACCAGGCCGGCATAGCCTGCGGCTGCCGTGGAGAGATCGAGACCTTCGGACGGCCGGATCGAGCCGTGGCAGCCGGAGGCCGCGCACCCGCGCGCCGCGAAGATCGGGAAGACGTCGGCGGCGTAGGACTCCGGCTGCCTGCCGCAGCGGCCCTCCTCACAGTCCTGGCCGTCTCCACAGGTGCCGCAGGAGCCGCCGCAGCCGTCGTCACCGCATTGGAGACCCTGGCACATCGGCTCGCATACGCATCGCCCGTCGGCGTCGCAGCCTTCGCCCCGCTCGCAGTCACCGCAGCTCTTGCCACAGCCATCGTCTCCACACGAACGGCCCGCGCAGGACGGCTCGCACTCTTCGTCCTCGAGTTCGACGAGGTAGCCCTCCAGGGTGGCCCGGTCGCAGGAGGCGAGCGGCCGCTCCGGGGGCATGGATCCTTTCTCGAGCACGGCGGCGCGAATGCGCGCGGCGTGCCACCGCACATCGTCCTCGGTGTCGAAGTCGATCCCCAGCGGAGCGCTGGCCCGCTCCGCTCCTTCCAACCGGATCGAGTGGCAGCTCAGGCATCGAAGCTGCAGCAGCTCGGGACCGTCGGCCGCGCAGGCTTCGGACTCGTTCAACGTGCCGGGGCCGAGGCAGGCGATGCCCCCGGCGAGGACCATCGAGAGCGCACCAAGCGGGAGCAGCCTGTTCATCGTTCGACCTCACCAGAAGACATGCAGCTGTCCCAACGCCTGATGACTCGGCCCCCCCTCCACGTCCTCCTCGAAGACGTAGGCGGGCGAGAGCTCGACCCAGGGGAGAGCCTTCCAATCCAGGCCCAACATATAGCGGAGCTTGGTGGTCTCATAGGCGTCAGCGATCGTCCGCCCGCCGAGCTGGCCGTAGGCGTCCAGCGACTCCATCAGGAAGTACCCCACTCGCAGCAACGTGGCCGCTTCGACCATGCGCGCGCCGCCCGCCTTGGCGGACCGCTGCTGCCCTGCAACCTCGGCCAGCGCGTAGGCGGAGTCCCAGATCCTCCACCTCGCGAAGACGCTGGCCGCGAGGCGGGTAGACGCGACCGCCTCGGAGCCGAGCAAAGACGCTCCGATCGCCAGCCGCGACGGCAGCAGGTAGGTGAAGGTGGCGGCGCCCCCCCACTCGTCGACGGTGGTGAGCTCCGATCCGGCGAAGACCGCGGCCGAGACCAGGAAATCCTCCGCGGCGAGCTCCCAGGCGAGGGCGTACCGCTGATCGTATTTATTGAAGCCAAAGTCCTCGCGGGTGGGTTGGGAGTGGTCGGCGATCCGCAAGCCGAAGGGGAGCACCATCCGCCCTGCGCGAAGGGCCTGCGCCTCGGAGACCTTGTATTGGAGCCAATGCTCCCGAGAGACCGCGCGATAGCTTCGATTCTGCGGGGCGCCGGTGGACGGCTGCGGCGTGATCGTGGCGTACGCAAAGCCGGCGCCATAGGCCATCACACCGCCGACCTCGACCAACATGGGGATCAGGACAGGCGAGGGCGAGGCGCCCATCTCGCGGGGCACGGTCAGCAAGAGCAGGCGGGAGTCGAGGCCCGCATCAAAGTGCAGCTCGGGAGCGCCGTCTGCGCCACGGCCGGTGACGTCTTGCTTGGCGAGCAGCTCCCGCAGCCTCTCGACGCCCCCGAAGGCCATCTCGTCGGGGAAGGTCGCGGAGACGGCGAGGTGGCCGTAGGAGTTGGGTAGCCCACCCCCCGTCGGGCTGTAGTGACAAGAACCACAGCTCGTGTACCCCTTCGCGATGTATTGTGGATAGGCGAAGGCCTCGGCGGTCCATCCAAGGGCCGTCACAGACACAGCCAACGCCAGCGCGAGCCGCAGCCTACTTTTCAAGCTTCACGACCAATCGCACCGTCGCGTCCACGATCGGCTCCATCTTCACCACCGCGAACGAGGGCTGCGGGATCCCGAATCGGGTGACGTCCACGGGGAAGCGGGCCGTCGCGACCACGCCTTCCTCGGTCACGCTCTCGAAGTTCACCTCGACCTCGACCGGCCGGCTCACGCCCTTGATCGTCAGCGTGCCCTTGATCCGCGAGGATGCGCCGGCCTTCATCGCGACCTCCTGCTCGGCTGCGTCGAAGACGAGCTCCTGGAAGGTCGCCGCCTCGAGATATTTGTCGCGCATGTGGTTGTCGCGCAGGCGGAGCCCGGACGAGAACGAGCCCGCCGCCACCACCACCGAGGCGGAGAGCGTCTTCCGCTCCCGATCGACGCTGATGCTTCCGGAGATCTTCTCCGACTTCGCGACGAAGGAGCCGCCCGTGATCTTGGCGAGGAAGCTCACCTCGCTCCCGCTGGCCACCGCCCGCCGGGCCGGCTCGGCGCTCGCGTCGAAGGAGAGGAGGACGGCGAAGACTGCGGCCGCGACCTTAGGGAGACTCATAGACCGCTCCTTGGCAGTACCAGCTCCGGAGGATCCTCAGATCGTCCCGGCTCCACCGCACCCCGCCCTGCGGCATCCGCCCCGTCTCCAGCTGATCGTAGATCACGTCGAAGCGAGTCGTGAGGGCGTCGAAGGTCACCGCCGGCCCCTCGAAGTTCAGCCCGTAGACCGGCTCCCTGGTGTTATGGCATTGAACACAGCCCTTCGAGCCGGAAGCGGTGAACATCTCCGAGACGATGGGATAGCGCGCGACCTCCAACGGGAGGAGATCGTCGCAGCTCGCAGTCGACGGCGAGCAGGCCAGGAGCGACGCGCTCGCCACGACGATCGACGTCAAGCGGAATGCTGCCTCCAGGGCGATGATCGAAAAGGTGCGCATCTGCAAATCACCCGGAGTAGAGCACGCGCGGGATCGACGCTCAAGGGAGAGGGAGCGGAGCAGCTCGCTCGCAGCGTCGAGGCGCCATCGTCGGGATCTCCTTCGGCCTGGTGCAACGCTGCCCCGAGCAGCCCGGCAGGCGCTCCCCGCATCCAGCCCTCCCCACCATCCGCCGCTTCCCCACCCTCTCGACCGTCGCCATCTTGGTGGAAGACATCGACGAAAGGGGCGCGCCATGCTGGGGCTGTCGGTCAAGCACCTGGGAACGCCGGACGAGACCCGGCCCTTCAAGGACCACAAAGGCCAGATGGAGCTCTATCGGCTCGAGGGCGCGACCTTCGGACGAATCAGGGCCGAGCCGGGCTGGAGGTGGTCGCTCCACGTGGGCCCCCTCACCGGCATGAAATCCTGCACCACCGCCCACCTCGGCTACTGCGTCGCAGGCCGGATCAAGGTCGAGATGGACGACGGCGAGCAGGCAGTGATCGGCCCCGGCGACACCTTCACGATCCCCCGGGGACACGACGCCTACGTGCTCGGAGACGAGACCTTCATCGCCTACGACTTCGGCGAAGTGGGCAGCTACGCCGCGAGAGCCCCAACCAGCGAAGCCACCGCTCCCCCATCCATTCACTGAGAATGCGTAAGTAAACTCACTGTCCATGCAGCCAGGGGGTGAGGCCCCTTGGAGATCACCGTCAGAGCTCGACGGTCTCCAGGTGGGAGGGGACGTAGGCGGGCCAGCCTCGGGCCTCGAGGCGGGCGCGGCTGGCTTCGAGGGCGGAGCGCTCGCCGTGGACGCAGAAGATGCGGCGGGGCGCGCTCCCGAAGAAGGAGAGCCAGCGGTCGTCCTCGTCGCGATCGGCGTGGGCGGAGAAGCCCCTCAGCTGCCGGATGTGTGCGTGGACGGGGACGTCCCTGCCATGGATTCGGATGGTCTTGGCGCCGTCGACGAGCTTTCGGCCTCGGGAGCCGGCGGCCTGGTAACCCACGAAGAGCACGGTCGCGTTGGGATCGGGGAGGGTGCTGGGCTCGAGCGTCCTCGCGACCGTGGGCGGCCTCCTCTCGGCGAGGTGGCCTCTGGCCTTCTGGATAGGCGTGGGGGGGGGACGACGACCTGCGGAATCACGGTGCTGGTCTTTCCGTTCTCGACGTCGGAGACCGCCGCCTTGCTGGGAATTCGGCGATCTCGCGCCCTCGCCCGGAAGGGCGGTCGGCGTGGCGGGTTGGCCCGCCGCGCTCGGGGGCCCAACGAGCTAAGCCGACGTTTCCGGGCCAGCGCCCTCAGCCGTGGTCGAGCGTGCAGTCCTTGGCACTCGATCGCGCTTGTGGTTGACTGCGCGGCAATTCACCGTCGGACCTTGTATGGAGCATTCATGAGCATGCCCGCGACCGCCGTGCAGAGCCCCACCCCCGACTTCGTCGCACCGGCGAACGGCCGGACGATCTTCGGTCACCCGATCGGGCTCGCCATCCTCTTCATGACCGAGATGTGGGAGCGCTTCTCCTATTACGGGATGCGCGGTCTGCTGATCCTCTACATGACGGACTTCCTCTTCATCCAGGGGAACGCTGAGTCCGTCCTCGGCTACGCGGCGATCGGCGGTGTGCTGGGATCGCTCTTCGGGGAGATGAACGTCCAGCAGTTCTCCTCACAGATCTACGGGCTCTACACCGGCCTGGTCTATCTGACGCCGTTCTTCGGCGGCATGTTGGCGGACAAGCTCCTGGGCCAGCGCAAGACGGTGGTGCTGGGCGGCGTGCTGATGGCGATCGGCCACTTCCTGATGGCCTTCCAGGGGCTCTTCTTCCTGGCGCTCTTCTTCCTCATCCTCGGCAACGGCGCGTTCAAGCCGAACATCTCCACCCAGGTGGGGAACCTCTACGCGCCGAACGATCCGCGCCGCGACCGGGCCTTCTCCATCTTCTACGTGGGGATCAACGTCGGCGCGTTCTTCTCGAATCTGGTCTGCGGCACATTGGCCTTCACCCTGGGCTGGCATTACGGCTTCGGCGCCGCCGGCGTGGGCATGCTCCTGGGCGTGGTGATCTACCTGGCGGGGCAGCGCTTCCTGGCCCCCGACAACGTGATGAAGGCCCACGCTGCCCACGAGCCCAAGAGGAAGCTCAGCACGAACGAGTGGCGGCGGGTGTGGTCGCTGATCATCCTCTGCGCCCTGAACGTGGTCTTCTGGGCGGTGTACGAGCAGCAGGGCAACACCATGCAGCTCTGGGCGGATAAGAGCACGGAGTGGCCCACGCTCTTCGGCTGGCAGATCCCGAGCCCCTGGTTCCAGTCGTTCAACCCGATGTTCATCTTCCTGCTGACTCCGTTCATCGCCCTCTTCTGGGGCTGGCAGGCCAAGCGGAACAAGGAGCCCACCAGCGTCACCAAGATGGCGATCGGCTGCGTGATCCTCGGCCTCTCCTTCATCGTGATGGTGGTCGGCGCCAAGATCATCGGCGACGGCAAGGGCAGCCTGCTCTGGCCCGTACTCTGCACCCTGCTGCTCACCATCGGCGAGCTCTACCTCTCGCCGGTGGGCCTCTCCCTGGTGACCAAGGTCGCCCCGGCCCGGATCGTCTCGATGATGATGGGGATGTGGTTCCTCTCCAGCTTCTTCGGCAACTACCTCTCCGGCTACATCGGCACCTTCTACTCGGTGATGCCCAAGGAACTCTTCTTCATGGTGCTGACCGGGTTGGGCCTCGCTGCGGGATTCGCCATCTTCGTGCTCAATCGGCCCCTGCGGCGCGCCATGGAGTCCAGCGACGAGGTGGCCCCGGCCTCCTGAGGGCGGCGCGCGGCTTGCGCCGAGGGCTCCGAATATGTTTGTTGCGGACTCTGACGCCGGGCCTCTAAGAATGCGGGGCGCCCAGGGACTCTGACTGGCGCCTTCGTAGAGATCGGCCTTCTGGCAGAAGGGGTGGAGATGTCGCGGGACGGAAACAGCCGGACCCTCGTGATCGTCGAGTCGCCGACCAAGGCGAAGACGATCCGAAAGTTCCTGCCGAAGGGGTACGTGGTCGAGGCCTGCATGGGCCATGTCCGCGATCTGCCCACGAGCGCTGCCGAGATCCCCGAGAAGGTGAAGAAGGAGCCCTGGGCCCGCCTCGGGGTCAACGTGGACAATGGCTTCGAGCCTCTCTACGTGGTGCCCAAGAAGAAGACCAAGGTGGTCCGGGAGCTCAAAGATCTTGTCAAGGACGCCGACCGCGTCCTGCTCGCTACCGACGAAGATCGCGAGGGAGAATCGATCAGCTGGCATCTGCTGGAGGTGCTCAAGCCCAAGGTGCCCTTCGAGCGCCTGGTCTTCCACGAGATCACCAAGGACGCGATCCATCGGGCGTTGGATCGGACCCGGGATCTGGACGATCGCCTCGTCCGCGCCCAGGAGACCCGCCGGATCCTGGATCGGCTGGTGGGCTACGGCCTCTCGCCGCTGCTCTGGTCCAAGATCGCCTTCGGCCTCTCCGCGGGCAGGGTCCAATCCGTGGCAGTGGAGGTCATCGTCCGCCGCGAGCGAGAGCGGATGGCGTTCCGCAAGGCGAGCTTCTGGGATCTGCTGGCCACCGTCTCCAAGGGCGGAGCCTTCGATGCCAGGCTGATCCAGGTGGGCGACGCCCGCCTGGCCAGCGGCAAGGACTTCGACGAGAAGACAGGCGCGCTGAAGGAGTCCCGCGAGAAGCTGCTCCACCTGGACGAGTCCAAGGCCAACGAGCTGCGCAAGCGCCTGGAGCCCCTGCCCTTCGTGGTGAAGTCGGTGGAGGAGAAGCCGGTCACCCGCAAGCCCCCGCCGCCGCTGATCACCTCGACCATGCAGCAGGAGGCCAACCGCAAGCTGGGGATGAGCGCTCAGGAGACGATGCGGGTGGCGCAATCCCTCTACGAGCGCGGCCTCATCACCTATATGCGTACCGACTCGGTGAACCTCTCCAACGAGGCGATCCAGGCGGCGCGCCGCTGTGTGGAGACCCGCTTCGGCGCCGAGTACGTCGCGCCGGGGATCCGCCAGTACAAGACCAGCACCAAGGGTGCCCAGGAGGCCCACGAGGCCATCCGCCCGTCGGCCGACTTCACCGCGCCGCGGGACACCGGCCTGGTGGGCCGCGATCACGATCTCTACGAGCTGATCTGGATGCGCACCCTGGCCACGCAGATGGCGGACGCCAGGCAGACCCAGATCGCGGTGCGGATCGAGGCCGGCGACGCGACCTTCGCCGCGAGCGGCCTCCGCATCGTCTTCCCCGGCTTCCTGCGCGCCTATGTGGAGGGATCGGACGACGCCCAGGGCGCCCTCGATCAGCGTGAGCGGTTGCTTCCAGCGCTGCAGCCCGGCGACCGCGTCGACCTCGACAAGCTGGCGGCCGAGGGGCATGAGACCAAACCGCCGCCCCGCTACACCGAGGCCTCGCTGATCCAGCTGATGGAGAAGGAGGGGATCGGCAGGCCGTCGACCTTCGCCACCATCGTGGGGACGATCATCGATCGGGGCTACGTGGTGAAGCAGGGCAACCAACTCGTGCCGACCTTCACCGCCTTCGTGGTCTCGGATCTCCTGGCCAACCACTTTCCGGATCTGGTGGACCTGGGCTTCACCAGCCAGATGGAGCGCTCCCTCGACGCCATCGCCGAGGGGGAGTTGGAGGCCAAGCCCTATCTGCAGCAGTTCTACCTGGGCGATCACGGGCTGAAGACCCGGATCGATCAGCAGGCCCAGCAGATCGATCCCAAGGACGCCAAGCTGGTGAAGCTCTCTTCCGATCTGCCCGGGGTGGAGATCCACGTCGGCAAGTTCGGACCGTATCTGGAGCTGCAGGAGCCCGGCTCGGATCCACGCAAGGCCTCGATCCCGGACGAGGTGGCGCCTGGCGATCTGACGAGCGATCGGGTCTACGAGATCCTGGAGAAGTACGAGCGCCGGGAGCAGGGGATCGGCGCAGACCCGGCCTCGGGCAAGCCCGTCTACCTGAAGACGGGGAGCTATGGCCCGTACGTTCAGCTCGGTGACGCCGCCGACGACGTGAAGCCCAAGCGCGCCAGCCTCCCCCCGGGGATCCAGCTCCAGGACGTGGATCTGACCCTGGCGCTGCGGATCCTGGAGCTTCCTCGGCTATTGGGCCCGCACCCCGACACCGGCAAGGACGTTCGGGCAGGCCTCGGCCGCTTCGGCCCCTACGTCGTTCACGACGGCGACTTTCGCTCCCTGAAGAAGGAGGACGACGTCCTCGCCGTGGAGCTGCCCCGGGCCCTCGAGCTCCTGGCGATCCCCAAGGGGCGGGGCCGCGGCCAGGCCGAGCCGCTGCGGCAGGTGGGCGCGCATCCGAAGGACGGCCAGCCGATCCAGCTCTACTCCGGGCGCTACGGCTTCTACGTCAAGCATGGGGAGAAGACGGCCACCGTGAGCAAGGAGGCCTCCTTCGATCCGCAGTCCCTCACCGTGGAGCAGGCCGTGGTGGCCCTGGACGCAGCGCCGGAAGGGAAGAAGAAGCGACCGGCGGCGCGCAAGACCGCCTCCGCCAAGAAGGCCTCGTCGACTCCGGCGAAGAAGGCCCCCGCCAAGAGGGCCTCGTCGACAACGGCAAAGAAGGCCCCAGTGAAGAAGGCCTCGTCGACCACGGCGAAGAAGGCCCCCGCCAAAAAGACGGCGGCGTCGGCCAAGACCGCGGGCAAGAAGGCCACCAAGCCCTCGGCCTCCAAGGCGTAAGCGGCGCAGCTTAGCCGGCGCCACCCTCACCCCCGGCCCCACCTTCGCCACCCTCGCCTCCCTCGCCGCCACCACCAGCGCCGCCGGCTCCGCTGCTCGGCGGGCATTTGTCGACGACAGTCGTACTGGCTGTAATGGGGCCGGTGACCCGGGCCGCGCCGAAGGTCGAGCCAGCGAGGTTGTGGTTCGGGAGGGGGGCGATGACCTTCCCCTCCACGGCGCCGCAGAAGAGATCGGCGCTGCGGATCACGGAGACGAGCTCCAGCGTCGCCTCGATCAACGAGCCCGAGATCGGGTTGGCGCAGCCGTCGACCTCGGCAGCCTCGAAGATCGCCAGGAAGGTCCCGTCGGCCTCGACGGGGACGCCTTGCAGCGTGATCACCTCGCCCACCGGCGAGAGCGCCGCTCCACATCGCGAAGGCGCGCCTGGTCGGACCAGCGGCTGGACCTCGAAGTCCAGCGTACAGGGCTGGCCCCCCGGCAGCGGGCAGGTGTCGCCGGGGCCGATCTCCATGGCGATCGTGGTCTCGAAGAGCAGCGGCGTCCCCGGGTTGAGGTTCGTCGCCACCGCCAGGAACCAGGTCCCGCTCAAGTCCGCGACCTTGCCCGTGCCGGGCCCTCCCGTTCCACCGGACCCGATCCCCGCCGTGCGATCAACGAATTCGTCGAAGCGCTCGGTCGGATCCGGACACCCCGCCAGCATCGCCAGCGCCGCGGCTGCACCGATCCAAATCAGGGATCGCTTTGACAGGTACGTTGCGACCATGGGTAAATCACTCCGCATGAAATGGTGAGAGGATCGAGTCCAGTCTGCCCACGCGTCGCCGAGGCTGTCAAACCTCGGCAGCCCGTGGTGCGACACCACATCAGGAGGCCACGTGAGACCGATCGTTGTAGCCGGCGTTTCTTTGTTGACCATCTTCTTGGCTGGCCCTTCCGCCGCCAGCGGCTTCCTCGCCGCGCGCTTCGGCGGAGAGCACGGACACCCCACCACAGCCAATCCGACAGCGATCTACTACAACCCCGCGGGCCTCTCCCTCACGGGTGGTACTCGGATCTACCTCGACGGCACCTTCGCCCTCCGCCACGCGAGCTACGATCGGCCCGCCAGCGCCATCAGCCACCTGGGCTCGAGCCCCGAGGGCCAGACCCCAGAGGAGGCGATCGGCGCGAACGCCGGCCGAGGCGAGCTGACCAACCTGGTCTCCTCCCCCTTCGCCGCGGTGGTCTCGGATCTGGGCGTGAAGAACCTCGGGGTCGGCGCAGCCTTCTACGTGCCCTTCGGCGGCACCGCAGTCTGGGGCAGGAACAAGGACTTCGAAGGCAATGAGCTCGGCAAGAAATACCCCGGCGCCGAGGACGGTGTGCAGCGGTGGTTCACCGAGGACGGTGAGATCACCTCGCTCTACTTCACCCTCGCCGGCAGCTACACGTTCGAAGGCCCCCGCCTCTCCTTCGGCGCAGGGCTGAACCTGATCAACAACGTCCTGCATACCGTGCGGGCGCGGAACGTGGACGGCAGCGACGATCTCGTCACCGCCGACGGGGCGCTGAAGGAGGGGCGCAGCCTGATCGAGGCCTCCGGCTGGGACTTCGGCGCGTCGGCCGGCGTGATCTGGCAGCCCATCGACGACCTCTGGCTCGGCTTCTCGTACCAGAGCCGGCCGGGTTTTGGTGACTCCAACCTGGACGGGACCCTGGACGTCTCCCTCGGTGGCCAGGAATCCCAGCAGGAGATCCGGCTGGTGCAGGGGCTGCCCGACGTCTACCGCCTCGGCGCCCGCTGGCGGCCGGATCCCGAATGGGAGCTGCGCCTCTTCGGCGAATACGTCCGCTGGAGCACGCTGCAGAAGCAATGCTTTCTGAGCCGCGAGCCCAAGGACGCCCGCTGCGATCTGAACGACGACGGCTCCGCCAAGCCGGGCTCCGCGAGCAACATCGTGCAGAACATCCCCCGGCAGTGGAAGGACGCCTTCGGCGTCAGGGCCGGCGCGTCCTACTGGATCTCTGCGCCGTTCGAGGTCTACCTGGGCGCCGGCTACGACAGCAACGCGATCCCCTCCAAGACCCTGGACCCCTCCCTCTACGACATGAACAAGGCCACGGCGTCCATCGGCAGCCGCTTTGAGATCGGCCACTCCCTCGCCTTCGCCGCCACCTTCACCCAGGTGTTCTACGCCCAGCGCGAGATCTCGGTGGAGGAGAGCCAGCCCTTCGAGGCGCCCTCCAAGCAGCCCAACGCGGCGGGCACCTACAAGCAGTCGATCAGCGTCCTCAACGTGAATGGTGAATACACCTTCTGAGCCCACTCGGCCGGGGCGCCGAGGGTCCACGGAGCGCTGATCGATGAGCCCCCCACCTGGCTCCCGCCCTTCGCGTGGAAGTATGGCCGGCGAGAGGCCCTCGTCACGGATCCCGCTCATCGCCCTCGTTCGTCGGGACGTTCAAGGGGGCGCTGCTCGATCGGCGACGTCGATGACGCCGAAGCGCACGGGGGCGCTCCTGCCGATGACGTCGACGGCGCGAAAGCCGAGGCGCTCGAGCTCCCCGCTGCCGCGCCGCTCCTGGAGCACCACCCGCCGCCTGGCCACCCGCGTCGCCTCCGCCACCGCCTCGGGGGCGAGCGGCGCTGGCTCCGCGACCATCCGAAGGATCTCGAAGCCCGGCGGTGCAAGGGTGGGGCTCTCGAACATCGGGTCGAAGTAGATCACGTCGGCCGAGCGATCGGGTATGGCGGCGAGGAGCTCCAGGTGGGAGCCCTGCACCACCTCCAGCCGATCGAGGGCGGCGTCGATGGCCTCCTCTCCGAAGCGGATCCGGCGGGCACCGAAGGAGGTCACGGCGTGAAGGATGGGGCTCGACTCGATGGCGACCACCGAGCCCGACGGCCCCACGGCCCACGCCGCCACCAGCGCGTCGGCACAGGCGCCGGCGGTGGCGTCGATGAAGCGATCCCCTGGGCGCAGATCGCAGGCGCGAAGCAGCGGATCGGAGACTGCGTGAAGAGGCGCTTCCTTCAGCATTCGTCGGATGCGCAGCACCGCCATGCCGCCGTGGAAGCGCCAGGGGGCCAAGCCAGCCGGGACCCATAGCGAGCGCTCGATCGCCGAGACGACGAGGATCAGCTCGGCGCCCGATCGCGCCGCGATGGACTCGATACCCGCGTCTCTCGCTTCGTAGGGGAGCCCGAGGCGCCGGGCTTCGGCCAGGGCCTCCTGCCGATCGAGCTCGGAGGGCCTGCGCGGGGTAGTGACCACCACCGCGCGGTCCGTGGGCATCGGATCGGCCCCGTCGGCGTCAGGCCTCGGGGCTCGGCTTGGGGATGTGGGGCCCCGGATCCCGGGGCAAGCCGTCGTCATAGTAGACACCGATGAAGCTTGCCCGCCGAACCTCCTCTTCCGCAAATGGGAAAGCGCCCTCCATGCACTTCAACGTGACGCTGCCCTCGCTCTCGATGACCAGGCCCTCCTTGCCCGCCACGGTCTCCCTCGCCAGCTTGCATGCCCCGAAAAAGATGAACTCGATGTAGGGGTCATAGGTGACGCTGCTTTCGGTGTCGTCAAAGGGGTTGTCCCCGGCCCTTCCGCTGTCAGCATGCACCAAGGCCACGATCGCGGCGTCTGGACCAAAGGGCCTGGGCTCCATGGCCTCCTGGCCCTTCAGCCTGAGCTGCACCCTGTCCTTGGGAGATGCAGGCGCGCGGACGCGAAGGAGGTTGTTTTCAGTAGTGATGAGTCCTGTCGAGAAGAAGAAGGTGGGCATGGCCCCTCCGAATGAGAATTGAAGACAACACCCATCCGATAGCACTATCCGGGCTGCACCCACAAGGTACGACAGCCAAATCCTGCCCGCCCCATGCCCCTTCTGTTCAATGTATGACTATTGAAGATCAGACACTTCGACATCGAGGCAGAAGCAGACGCCTCTCAGTGAAACACTGTATCGCTTTCGTCGCCTCAGATATAGAGGGCGAAGGACGCCACGATCTCCGGGCTCCAACGCTCCCGCAGCGCCTCGAGCGCCTCCTCAAAGGCGACGGAGACCTCCAGGCCGCGCTCGACCCTGGCGTAGAAGGCCGCCGAGAAATCCAGGGCCACGCGATCGTCGAGGCTGTCTTCGTAGGCGATCACCGAGGAGGCGCCGGCCTGCAGGAAGGCCCAGGGGAGCCCCGCGCCATCCCGCTCCTTCTCCAATGTCTCGCCCGCCCCCTTGCACGCAGAGAGGAC
This sequence comes from Vulgatibacter incomptus, assembly GCA_040391605.1. GTDB lineage: Bacteria > Myxococcota > Myxococcia > Myxococcales > Vulgatibacteraceae > Vulgatibacter > Vulgatibacter incomptus_A. The sequence goes on along the minus strand of JBEBXK010000008.1, from coordinate 53,677 downwards.
CACCACCGGTGAACGATGCGCGAGGGAGAGATCGAGGACGTCCACCACCTGCAGATGGCCGTGCTCGCCGGCCAGGACCAGGAAGGAAGACGCGCCTGCTTGTGCGCGGGACTCACCGTGGACGCCGAAGTGGAGCAGCTCGAAGCCGGAGACCCGCCTCGCGACCTCCTGAGGGGTCGCGTCGGTACCAGCCAGCTCCTCGGAGTCGGGCCAGAGGCCCAGCACCAGCCTCGCCTCCTTCGGCGCCGACGGGAGGCTGGGGAGGATGCGGTCGGAGACGACGGGTCGAGGGCTGTGGATCGCCAGTCCCGGTCCCTTCAGCGACCGATGAGGCCAGGGCTTGGATGCGCTCGACGCGATCACCACGGCGGCGTCGGGTCGGGACAGCCGGGCTCCGTGGTTGGCGACCCCCACCAGCGTAACCGGGTTTTCGATGATGGTGAGGCGCCTGGTGCGCGCCGGGCATCGGCCTTCGTCCCAGGCGGTGCCCACGAACTCCGCCTGCGACATGGCGCGCTCCGGCGTTCCTCGAAAGGGGCCGCCATCCAGGCCGATCCGCAGATTGAAGTCTCCGCTGCCGATCAACGACTTCGGGAGCGGACGCACATCGAAGCGGGTGCCCTCGACGGTGGCGCTCCAGACCAGGAGCCGCTCATCGTCCCGGACGAAGACGATCGTGCACTCGTCGCGATCCAGCCCTCGCAGCGCTCCCCCGGCCACCAGCTCCCAGGCGGCGGTGACGTCCCCCTCCTCCGCGCGCAGGCGGGCCAGACGGATCCGCGGATCTCCGTCTCTCGCCTCGAGGAGGGTGCGCCGGATCGGATCCTCGATCGAAGAGAGGAGGTCGTGGTTCGCGGCGATGGCGCCCTGGAAGGAGCGAATGGCGGAAGCGTGATCGCCGAGAGCGAGGTAGGCATTCCCGATGATGGCCCGGACGCTCCCATGCAGCGAGGCGATGCCAAGGGAACCGCTGAGCCCCTGCAACTCCCTGCCCCTCGCCAATGCATCCGCGGACTGCCCTGCTTGGAGGTGCGTCCTGGCAGAAGCGCCGAGCAGGCGCACCAACGCCCCCGAGACGCCCTTCTCCCTGGCGACCGCGATGGCCTCCTCCTGCACAGCGAGGGCCTCCTCGGTCCTACCCATCCGCGTCAGAATGGCCGAGACACCGGATCTCGCGATCAAATCCGTGGAGGTCACACCGGAGAGCGCCGCCAGCCGCGCCGCCTCCCGATAGAGGGCCAGCGCCGCCGCATCCAGACCGCTGCCACCCGCCTGCGCCCCAAGGTTGGTGAGGACCACCGCCAGCGACATGGGCTTGCGAAGCCGGCTCTGGATGGCGGCGGCGGCCTGGAGCTGGCGCACCGCCTCCCGCGGGCTGGCGAGAGCGCTGGCCAGATAGCCCTGCTTGGCCAGGATCTCGGCCTGGCGAGCGTCGAAGCCCTCGGGGAGAAGCGCGAAGGCCTCGCGAAAGGCGAGGGCCGAACTGCGAAAGTCGCCGGCTTCGAGGAGGAGGGTCCCGCGATCGCTGAGCGCCAGGGCGCTCTCGAGCACGCAGCCCAGCTCGTCGCAGCGCTCCACCACCGCGTCGAGGCGCTCCTTCGCCACCGACGGCGACAATCGCACGATGGCGTCGTAGGCCAGGAGGCGGAGGGCGCGCAGGGCGATCATCGGCTCTGGCGCGTCACAGAGCGCCTCCAACGCGTCGATGGAGGGGGCGCCGGCGAGGGTGGCCTCCGCCTGGGCGCCCAGGGCCTCCCCCCGCCGGCGGCTCTCGCGCCAATCCCTCTCTGTAAAGGATTGCCGCACCTCGAGCTCCCGCTCGAAGAGGCGGTCGCCGACGGCGGCGAGGCGGGAGACGACCTCCCCGGTGCGTGGCTCGTCCAGGAGCGCCGCCAGCTCCGGCCCGCTGGCCACCGATCGCAGCTCCTTCTCCAGCCAGGCCCTCTCGTCTTCGAGGAGCACCGGGGGCGGCGAAGGGGAACGCAGGCGCTCGAGGTGGCCCCCCGCCTCCTGCCGCCAACCGCTCGCGTCGTCCGGATCGACCTCGACGTAATGAGACCACGCCTCCTCGGCGGGGCCGTGGAGGCTGAGACGATCGAAGATCAAGGCTCGGTTGAAGAGCGCCGGCAGCAGCTCGGGCTCGAGCTCTAGGGCGTGTTCGAGCGCCTCCAACGCGTCGAGCTCGTCGCCGTTCGCCAGGTGGAGGAGCGCGACCTCGTTCCACCAGCTCGCGTCCTGCGGCAAGGCGTCGAGGCGGCTCCTGGCCCGCTCCAGATCGCCGGGCTCGTTCCGCCAGACGAAGAAGAGGACCTTGGCGACGTCTGCCTCGGGATCGCCTCGTTGGGCGCTGAGGTAGAGCTGGCCCTCCAGCCAACCGCTGTCCCGTGGCGGCGCGCGCTGCGCCTCGTCGAAAGGGAGGTAGGGCAGCGCGAGGGAGGTCCGCCCCTCCTGCCAGCGGTGGTCGGCGCCCTGCTCGGTGAATAACTCCATCACGGAAGATGATTCCGCCCCGCAGGCGGTGCAGCCCAGATCGAGGGCCAGCGCCAGGGCGATCAGACCCACGCGCCCTACCTCTGTCATGCCAAGCGTTCCCGACATCCCGCTCCCCGGACTCTCGTGTTCCTTCGTGAACAATCGAGGTGGGCACTCTATCGCAGGCGCCCGCGCCGGGTCACGTGGCAGACACCCGAGCCGGAGGCGAGAAAACGCCAGCCAGAGCCCGGCGCGCGCAGCGCGGGTGAGAGAATCGCTGCCGCCCTTGCACGGCGGTGATTCTCTCACCGGCTCCCAGCCGGAGGCGAGAGATCGTCAATGAGAGCCCGTCGCGTGCAGCGGGGATGAGGAGACCGCTTCCGCCCTGCACGGGGCTCGACTTCTCATTGGCTTTGGCTCGGGTTGGCGGGCTCCGCTCGGGGTGGCGTCCCCGCGGTGGTCGAGAGCCTCGACCACTCCTCCCGCTGGTGGTCGTAGTCGGGATCGTTGGTGCGGTCGTAGAGCTGGCGGTGCAGCAGCTCGTGGCAGAGGGCGGTCCGGCTCAGGCTGGCGGCGGGCTTCAGGACGATCAGATCGTATTGCGGGATCCAGCAGCCGGCGACCTTGGTGTTCGCGGGGAGCGAGCAATGCTGGTTCGGATCGCGGACGAATTTGGCAGCGGCACCGCGGGAGAAGTCGAAGCCCACCGCAGACTCACAGGCGCTGACGAGGGATTCGAGGGCGGCTCGATCCCGCTGCGGCCCCCAATCGACGAGGATCCCGGCCCGCTCCTCGTCGGGCTGGAAATACGAGGGCGTACACGCGCCCACCCCCAGCGTGACGACGAGGCAGCTCCATCGGAGCCACGCGTCCCGTCGGGGTGTTTGCGTCGGGCCGCGATGCGCGCGATGATCCAACGGCTCGCCCGCCCGCCTCGCCGGCTCTGCCGCTTCCCCTGGCCCCCGCCCGCGGACGCCATCACCGCGCGCAGGCTCCCCCCCCCAAACCACCGGGAGGCAAGATGATCCAACCGACCCTTTCGAGCCCATCGACGATCCTCCTCCTCACCGTTCTCGCTACAAGTTGCCGTTCGGCGACCCCGGACACCCAGCCCCCGAGTGGAGTAGAGGGCCGGCTCCAGAGCGCCGCGCATGCGGCCGAGGAGGCGCCTGCTCGTGCCTTGGACGTCGGGTCGTCGGCGGCCGGCGAAGGCGCGGTCGACGCCAAGGCGGAGGACGAACGCTGCCTGATGGTGGAGAAGGACTACGGCCCGGATGGCACCGTCCCCGTCCGGGCCGAGCGGGTGGTCTCAGGCCTCACGGTCCCCTGGGGGATCGCCTTCCTGCCCAACGGATCGATGCTGGTGACCGAGCGGATCGGGAGGCTGCGCCTGGTGGAGAAGGGCGCCCTCGTCCCCGAGCCGGTGATGACCGTCCCCTACAAGAGTGGCTTCGGAGAGGGAGGCCTCCTCGGCATCGCCCTCCACCCGGACTTCGAGAAGAACCGTTCGTTCTACGTTTTCTACACCCGAAGTGAAGGAGGAGGCCTGATCAACCGGGTGGAGCGCTACGTCCTCGCCCAGGACGATCGCAGCGCGAAGGCCGATCGGATCATCATCGACGGGATCCGTGGCCACACCTTCCACGACGCGGGGCGCCTGCGGATCGGCCCCGATCGCATGCTCTATGTCGGCACCGGCGACGCGGGGGATCCCGCGCTCTCCAGGGACGACAGCCACCCCAACGGCAAGCTCCTGCGGCTGGGGCTCGACGGCGAGATCCCCGGCGACAATCCGATCCATGGCAACCCGCTGTGGCTGAAGGGCCTGCGAAACACCGAGGGCTTCGACTGGCTGAATGAGAAGACGATCGTCATCGCCGATCATGGCCCCAGCGGGGAGTTCGGCAGGACGGGGCACGACGAGCTCAACGTCGCCGCCAAGGGAGACGACCTCGGCTGGCCCACGATCTTCGGATGCGAGGAGGAGCAGGGGCTGATCGCTCCGATCCTGAGCTGGGTGGTGGCGGTGCCGCCGGGCGGGATCGCGATCTATCGAAGCGACCGGATCTCCGCCTGGAAGAACAGCGTGCTGATGGGCACTCTTGGTTCCAGACACCTACACAGAGTCGTCCTGGACTCCAAGCATCGGGTGCGATCCCACGAGGTCTATTTCCGCGGCGATCCACCCGAAGGATTGGGGCGTCTGCGGGAGGTGATCGTCGGGCCGGACAAGGAGCTCTACGTGACCACCAGCAACTGCGATGGCCGCGGGACCTGCCCTCCGACCAAGGACGAGATCCTGAAGATCGTCCCGGGGAATCCGCAGCGGTAGCAGACCCGCCGCCGACCTTCTGCGCGCCGGGTCCACGCGTCCCGCAGCCGACGATCTCCGCGCCCGTGCTGCGGGGCCTCTCCTGCGCCAGACGCTACGCCGTCCCCGTCGGCGCCGGCGTGGCGTCGAGCTTCCGGCTGAGGAGCAGCGCGTCGAAGAGGGCCGGCGCCAGCTCGCGCAGATCCCGCCGGATCGCGGTCCGCTCGCCGTGGCTGCGGGCGCCCTTATGGGCGATCAGCAGATCGTAGGCCCGGGTCGGCGCACCGAAGCCCGCCCCCGGGACCGGATCGAGCGCCGAGAAGGGCAGCACATCCTCCAGCAGGCCGATCACCGGAAGCCACGGTCGGGGATCCCCCGGGAGCTCGAGCTCGACGGAGAGCGGCAGCAGGTCGCGGACCTCCTCGTCATCGATCTCCGCGCCGTCCAACTCGAGGGGCGCGATCCGGAAGGCCCGTCGGTAGGCGTCGCGCGCCTCCTCCACCCGCTCCAGGCGCAGGAGGGCGTTGCCAAGCAGGAGCGCTGCCCTGCCGTTGCCGGGCATCCTCGCCACGGTCGCATAGAGCGACGCCGCCGCCTCCTCGGCGAGGCCGGCAGCCAATAGGAAGACGCCGACGGGCTCGCCACCGAGGAGCGCGCCCCTGCCCTCCGGACCTTCGACCGCTCGCGCCAGGCCGCGGACGAGATGTCGACGGACCGCCCCGCCGATGGTCGCGGAGATCGCCGGGGCCCGGATCGCGTCATCCCCGAAGGCCGCGCGCCACGCCTCCGGCCGATCCTTGGGAAGGTCGACGTCGAGCAGCCATTCGGTGAGGGTCGAATCCGCGATGCAGCCGGGATCGCCGCCGCTGAGCTCCACGAGACGGCGCGCGCGAAAGGCGGCCTGATCCAGGCGCCCGTCGCCGATCAGCGCGGCGATCAGCTCGCGTCCCTCTTCGAGGCTCTCCTGCTGGGAATCGTTCATCCGTCGATCCGTCTCCTGCGACGCTGCATCCGAGCCCGGCCTGCCGAAAGATCCCACGAAGACGGGTCGGCGGCGGCGGGCTGCGGCGCGGGGCTCGTGATCTATCCCAACCGCGAGGGCTGTGCTACCAAGCGGGCCATGTTGCCTTCGAATCGCCCCCCGTCGAAAGACGCCGATCCGCCCAGCCTTCCCCACCCGGCCGACTCGCTGCGAGCCTTGGCCGTGCTCGAGGTTCATCTGGCCGGCAGGCGGGAGCGGATCCTCCACGACGTCTGGACCCTGCGCGCGGTCTTCGGCTCCCGCGAGGGCCCCTGGCGGCGGGCGGGCTTCGCCAATCGGGTGCTGGTCCGCGCCGCCTCCGCCGAGCTGGATCGAGCCGGATTCCTCCCGGACGATCCCCTGCACGAGGCCTTCTGCCTGCTGCTGGAGCAGCGAAAGGTCCTCAACCACTGCGTCGTGGACGAGCGGGCAGTCCGGGTGCTCTTCGCGGCGCTGGGGACCCTGCGTCCGTCCCAGCAGAGCGCCGCCCGCAGGCTGCTGCAAGTGCGCGCCGAGAACCAGGCCCACCCCGACGGCGGCCCCGCCACCAACCTCCTCCTCCTGGGCGTGACCGCAGGCGGCCTGGACCTGGCCCGCGGCACCGAGTCGATGCGCTCCGCGCTGCAGGTGCGCTTTCCCGAAGGCGCGCCGGAGGGCAGGTCCGCGGGATGCGCCTCCTCTCTGGTCCTCGACAGCGACGACCGCGGGCGCCTGGACGAACACGCCCAGGCTCTCGACCTCTCCTACCGGGTCGGCGGCCGCCGCCGCTGACGGCTTGGACTCTCGCAGACCATCTTTGGACGTCCCATGGTTCCGGAGGTAGTGTTCAGCCTGGAGCCGGTGGCGAAGGCATGAACTCTCGCGAGTTGGAGGCGAGAAAACGATAGGAAGCCCTCTCGCCGCAGCGCGCGGGCTTGCATGAGTCGCTCCGCTCCAGCGGAGGGGCTCCTTTCACAGGGGTCCGAGGAGATCTTCAAGACGATGCCGGATGCACCCCACAGCCGCGAGCTGACTCTGACTGGAACGCCGCTGGTCGTGGAAGGGAGCCGTCCGCCGCGGCCCCACGTGATCGAACAGATCCGGGGACCGGGCGCGCCCAGGCGCATCGAGCTCAACGGCGTGCAGATCGTGGTGGGCAGGGAGGGTGATATCAGCATCCCCTCCGCCCAGATCTCGCGGACCCACCTGCGGCTCAGCCGCCAGGGCGCCGACTATCGCTGCGTCGATCTGGAGAGTCGGAACGGCGTCTATCTCAACGGCATCCGCGTCCACTCCGCAGTCCTGCGCGAGGGCGATCGCCTCCAGCTCGGCGATGTCGTGTTCCTCTACTTCACCGGCAGCGCCCCTTAGGACCGCATGTCCCTCTTCGTCAAATTCTGGGGCACGAGAGGCTCGATCCCCACCCCCGGCTCGACGACCCAGCGCTACGGTGGGAACACCGCTTGTGTCGAGGTCCGCACCGACCAAGCCCTCTTCATCCTGGACGGCGGCACCGGCCTGCGTGAGCTCGGCATCGATCTGATCCGCCGCTACCGCGGCAAGCCCATCGTCGGCCACATGCTCTTCTCCCATCCACATTGGGATCACATCCAGGGCTTCCCCTTCTTCACCCCGGCCTACCAGGCGGAGAACACCTTCCACATCTACGGCACGCCCGAGGGAGATCGCCGGCTCTTCGGCCTGGTCTCGGGGCAGATGCGCTCCGATTACTTCCCCGTCGACTTCTCCGAGCTCTCCGCGCAGATCCTCGCCAAGGATCTCGACTCCGGCAGGATCGATGACGTGGTGGTGAAGGCGCTCCCCCAATGCCATCCGGGCGGCAGCTTCGCCTTCTCGTTGGAGAGCCAGGGGCGCAAGGTCGTCTACGCCACCGACAACGAGCTGGACGAGCTGCTCCCCGATCTGGACGCGAGCCTCCGCGATCCCGACGCGCCACGGCCGCTCCCCGCCGAGCTGATCGACTTCGTCCGCGGCGCCGACCTCTTGATCGCCGACGGCCAATACGGCGAGGAGGAGTACGCCTCCAAGCTCGGCTGGGGACATCCCCGCGCCACAACCACGGTCGACCTCGCGGCGGCGGCCGGCGTGAAGCAGCTCGCGATCACCCACCACGATCCGATGCAATCCGACGTAGACGTCGACGCCAAGATCGCGGTCTGTGTGGCCCGCGCCTCGCGGCTCGCGCCGAAGCTGATCGTCTTCGGCGCCCGGGAGGGCGTCGAGCTGAAGCTGGCCTGATCGAGCGGCGCTCGCGCCGAGGCCGGAGACGATGGACACCGGGGCGGTGCCGGCCAGCGTCCAGGCATGCACCCATGGCAACGGCAAGGGTCACTCCCGCCACACGCACGAGCCAGCGCGGGACACCACGTGCTCAGCCGGTGGCCTCGTCGGCCAGCTCCTGCAACTCCTGCCAGCGAGCGTAGAGCTTCGCCTCCTCGGCCGTCTCCGCCTCGAGGCGTGCGTGCAGCTCGCCCACCCGGGACGGGTCGCTGAAGACCGCCGGATCCTGCAGCTCGGTCTCGATGGCGCTCTTGCGCTCCTCGACCGCGTGGATCGCCGCCTCCATCCCGTCGAGCTCCCGTCGCTCCTTGAATGAGAGCTTGCGGGCCCTCTTTGTCGGAGCCGGCCTGGCCGCCGCTGGTGCCCGTCGAATGGGCTCATCGACCAGCTTCGGCTGGCTGCGCTCGGCCTGCGCCTTCAGGGATCGGTAGGTCTCGTAGCTCCCCTCGTAGCGGACCACCTGTCCGTCGCCCTCGAAGGCGAGGATCGCGGTCGCGACCTTGTCGAGGAAGTAGCGATCGTGGGTGACCAGGAGCACGCTCCCCCCGAAGCCGAGGAGGAGCCGCTCGAGGACGTTGAGGGTGACGATGTCCAGGTCGTTGGTCGGCTCGTCCAGCACCAGGACGTTCGCACCTTCGAGGAAGAGCCGGGCCAGGAGCAGGCGGTTCCGCTCCCCCCCGGAGAGCGCCTTCACCTGCATCCGCTGCATCGGCACGGGGAAGAGCAGATCCTCCAGGTACTCGCGCAAGTGGATGGTCTTGCCGCCGACGACCACCTGATCCTCATCCCACGCCGCCTCGTAGACGGTCTGCTCGGGATCCAACCTGGCCCGCTGCTGATCGTAGTAGGCCACCCTGGTGTTCTTGCCGATGGTGACCACGCCCTCGTCGGGCTCGAGCTCTCCGAGGATGGTCCGCAGGAAGGTGGTCTTGCCCACGCCGTTGGGGCCGACGATCCCCACCCGCTCCCCGGCCTGGAGCATGAAATCCACGCCGCGCAGCACCACCCGATCGCCGAAGCGCTTACCCACCCCTTCGGCCTCGATCACCTTGCCTCCCAGCCTGGGCGCCGCCGAGACCCGCAGCTCGGCCACCTTGGGCCGCACGAAACCCTTCTCCGACATCAGCTTCCGCGCCCGCTCGATCCGCGCTTTGCTCTTGGTGCGACGGGCCTCCACTCCCTGCCGGAGCCAGGAGACCTCCTGGGCGATCCAGCGCTCCCGCTTATGCTGCTGGAGCTCGGATTGCTCCAGCGCCACCATCTTCTGCTCGAGGTAGGCGTGGTAGTTGCCTGGGTAGGAGGTGAGGCCCTTGCCGGGATCCACTTCGACGATCCGATCGACCAGGTCGTCGAGGAAGTAGCGATCGTGGGTGACCAGGAGCAGCGCCCCCGGCAACTCGTCCAGCGCGTCCTCCAACCAATCGACGGTGTCGGCGTCCAGGTGGTTGGTTGGCTCATCCAGCAGGAGGAGATCGGGCCGGGAGAGCAGGGCCTTGGCGATGGCCACCCGCTTGCGCAACCCGCCGGAGAGCTCGCTCACGGGGCGCTCCCAATCCTTCACTCCGAGCTTGTCGAGGATCCGCCTCGCCTCGTGCTCGCTGTCCCAGCCCCCCTCCCTCTCGATCCGATCGCCGATCCGCCCCAGCTCGGCGAGGAGCTTCTCGTGCTCCTCCGGCGGGGAGGTGGAGATCCTGGCGGCGAGCTCGTGGTGGGCGTCGAGGGCCTCCCGCAGCCTGGGCCGCGCCACCGAGAGCTCGGACTCGACCGTGGCCCCTTCCGGGAATTGGGGCTCCTGGGGCAGGTAGACCACGTCGGTGCCGCGTTGGAGCTGGAGGATCCCTCGATCCGGCGGCTGTACCCCGGCGAGGATCTTCATCAAGGTGGACTTGCCGGAGCCGTTCACCCCGACGAGGCCGACCCGCTCGCCCTCCTCGATGGTGAAGGTGAGGCCGTCAAAGAGGGTCCGGCTGCCAAAGGAGAGGCCGATCGAGTCTGCGCGCAGGAGGGTCACGCGGCGCACGATCGCCAAAGCGCCGCGCAGGCGCAAGCCGGTAAGACGCGCTGGCACCGGGCGACCCTCTCGCCACCTTCCGACCGAAGCCAGCTCCGGGGGAGGAAGCGGCGATGCCCAGGAGCGGCGCCGGGGCCGCCGAGGGCTCCTCGCGCGCACTCGCCGGAGCGGAGGCATGGAGCGTCAGACGTCAACTGGAATTGTCTGAAATTCTCTGATCCACCACCCCCCCACCCCTTGGATCGACCCGGCGGTCCATGACAGAGTGAAGGCATCTCCTTCCGCTCGTCGTAACCCCAGCCGGAGGTCCGTCGATGTCGCTCGGCCGAATCGCAGCTCTCGCCCTGGTCTCTTCGTTGGTCGCATGTGGGACAGGGGATGATCCTCCGCAGAACCCTGCGCTCGAATGCACCCCAAGCTGTGACACGAACGCGCGCTGTGTCGTCGAAGGCGACGCGGCGAGCTGTGTCTGCGACGACGGCTTCCACGGTGACGGGACGAGCTGCGTCGACGTGGACGAATGCACGACCGGAGGCGCCACCTGCTCGCCCAACGCCTCCTGCACCAACCTCCCGGGGAGCTACGAGTGCATCTGTGATGAGGGCTTCGTCGGCGACGGCCAGGAGTGCATCCTCGCGAGCCCCTGTGCGGACGGCACCGCCACGTGCTCGCCCGACGCGATCTGCGAGATCCATGCATCCGGCTATGAGTGCATTTGCAAGCCCGGCTTCACCGGCGACGGCGAGAGCTGTGAAGACATAGATGAGTGCGCGACCCAGACAGACCAATGCTCCCCCCACGCGAGCTGCACCAACACCGTGGGCGGCCACGAATGCGCCTGCCTCGAGGGCTTCGCCGGCGACGGCCTCGTCTGCGAAGACGTGGACGAATGCGCCGAAGGCATCGCGAGCTGTGGTGCCTTTGCGAGCTGCGTGAACACCTTGGGGAGCTTCGAATGCGTCTGCGACGAGGGCTTCGCTCGCGAGGGCGACGCCTGCGTGGACGTGGACGAATGCGCCGACGGCAGCGCCGACTGTGCCGCCGAAGCGATCTGCACCAACACCTCTGGCTCCTACGACTGCAGCTGCCCCGCCGGCTACTCCGGCAACGGCCGGCACTGCGCCGACGTCGACGAATGCCTGCGCCCCCTCGACCATTGCTCCCCCTACGCGAGCTGCGCCAACCTGCCGGGGAGCCATACGTGCACCTGCATCGAGGGCTACCGCGGCGACGGGATCGACTGCGTGGACATCGACGAATGCGCCGAGGAGACCCACGACTGCGATCCGAACGCCTCCTGCACCAACCGGCAGGGCAGCTTCCGCTGCGCCTGCGATCCAGGCTACGAGGGGGACGGCAGGAGCTGCTCCGCCGATCTCTGCACCCTCCACGAGATCAGCTGCCCCTCGCCCAACGCCGCCTGCGCCATGGACGAAGGTCAGGCCGTCTGTGCCTGCTTCCCGGGTTACGTCGGCGACGGGACGATCTGCAACGACGTCGACGAATGTGCCGACGGAAGCGCCGGCTGCGCCGAGGACGCCACCTGCACCAACACCGACGGCTCCTTCCAATGTGCGTGTGACGCCGGCCTGACTGGCGACGGCTTCGTCTGCTGCGAGGCGGACCGCGGCTGGAACGGCTGTGGAGAGTGCATCGGCGACACGGCTACAGGTGATAGCGATCTGGACGGCGTCTGTGACTCCGACGATCAATGCCTGGGCGACGACGGCGATCCGAGCTGCCCCGAGCTGCCCTTCCGCGGCACCACGGCCGGAGGCAACGATCGGGGCTGGTTCCACTGCGCTCCGGGGAGCTACGCCACGGGCCTCGAGGTCCGTTACATCGCAGGCAAGCTCCTGGGCGCCAGGCTGATTTGCAAGGACGCCAACGGCGCAGAGACAGGTCGAGTCGGCCATTACGGCAGCGGCTCCCCCGACACACCCGGCCCCTCCACTGACCTCGACTGTGACGATCCCCTCCACCCCGACGATCGGCTGATGGGTCAGATCTTCACCAACGAAGAGTACGTCCACGCCGCCGGCGCGATCTGCGGCGGCGCGGCCCCTCCCTACCGCTTCATCGAGCCGCCGGCCACCACCGTGCCGGGCGCCATCACCCGCTACAACCCCTGTGTGGGAGCGGGCAAGGTCGTCACGGGCGTTCACATCCAGGCGGGATGGTGGGTCGACGCGATCCAGCTCGGCTGCACCGATCCTTTGTCGCCGGCGCCGTAGGTTCGAGCTTGTGAAAAAACTGCCCTCGCACGAGGTGGGGGCAGTTTTTCACGCGCGCTGCCGCGCTACGGCTCTTTGCCTGCGAGGTCGCCGCAATCGAGGCCATCGCCCCATCGGGTGCTCAGCTCACGCTCCGTGCAAGTCGGCTCCTCCTGGCAGGCGAGAGGAAACGTAGCAGCAGCTCGTTGAAGTAGTCCGGCGCGGCGAGGTTGATCCCGTGGGGGGCGCCTTCGAGGATCTCGAGGCGCGCGCCGGGGATCGTCCGCTGCAGTTCGACAAAGCGATCCTCGGCGAAGATCGAATCCCTGGTCCCCCCGAGCACCAGGGTCTTCACTTGCAGCTTGGGGAGGCGGCCCCTGGCGTCGTGACCGAAGCAGGCTGCGAGCTGGCCCGCCGCGCCGGCGGCGGGGAAGCCGTCGGCGAAGGCGTCCAGCATCAGCCGCCGGATGATGGCCTCCTCGGCGCCCCCGGCCTTGGCTGAGAAGACGAGCGGAAGCCAGATGCGCACCAACTCCTCCCTGCCCGCGGCTAGGCGATCGCCGAGGTTGCCGCCGGCCCTCACCATCGCCGCGGTGAGCCTCGCCGCCACCCGCCCCATGGTCCAGCGCATCTTCGCGTCGGCGGCGGGGGTGGTCGACGCCAGCACCAACGATCGCACACGCTCGGGATGCAGGGCGGCGAGCTCCATCGCCACCATCCCGCCCATGGACACCCCCACCACGTGGGCCGCGCCGACCCCCAGATGATCGAGGAGGCCGGTGGCGTCATCCACGAGCTGGTGTACCGAATACGGTCCGACCGGCTTGTCCGTCCTGCCGACCCCGCGGTTGTCGAAGCAGATCACCCGATGGCGCTTGGCGAGCGCGGGGAGCTGAGGCTCCCAGCCCTGCAGCGGCGCCCCGAGCCCCATCACCAGGAGCACCGGCTCGCCCTCGCCGCTGTCCTGATAGTTCAGCCAGATCCCGTTGACGTGAGCGTGTGTCATCCAGTCAATCAATGCGCCCGGCAAGCTTCGCCACCCAGCCTCCCCCCGGGGCGCCCGACCTCAGGGTTCCTGGGCCGCGTCGCCCGATCCGCCGGACTTCAGGCGGACGAGCTGGATCCGATCGCCCGTCACCTCTCCGAGCTCGGCGCCCGCTTCATCCACACCCGCCACCCGGAGGAGGTGGCCGCCCACGGGCACGGCGACCTTGACCTTCCGATCCGCCGAATAGAGCACCAGCTCATCGTCGATGAAGTAGCCCACCTGGAAGCTGCGCGGCAGATCGAGGGCGACGCCCTTCCCAGTCAGCGCCACCTCGACCTCGGCCTCTTCCCCGACCTCGGAGCCATGCCTCGGCGAGACGATGGTCAGCATCCACGGTGGCGTCTCGATGGCCGACGTCTGCGTGCCCTCCTCCCCGCCGCAGCCGGCCACCAGGACGATCGCCGCCAACGTCGCATACCTCATCGAAGTCCTCCCTCCGCCACGAGAGCTTCGCCATCGGATGGGCGAATCGACGACCGCCTGAGCTCCGGCAGGGCGTCCCGACCAGGTGCGGCATGCCAGCGGGCGCCCGCGTGCGTACCTGCCCGCGCCAATCCGCAATCGCGGAGGGAGGTCCGCTGCCCTTGCCTCGGAATCGGAGGGGAGGATAGGTTGCGACCGCCCCATCTTTCAGACCCAGCCGGGCGCTCCGTTTGGAGCGCCGCGGCCAGGAGTGCGCATGAGCGTCGATCCCGCCGAAGAGCAGCAGCCAGATCCCGTCGAGCCTCGGACGCGGCCCGTCTCCGCCGCCCCCGATCCCCACGAGTCCCCGGAGGATCGCGAGGCCCACCGCTGGCTGAAGGAGGTCTACCAGGGCGATCACGTCAGGCAGCTCTCGGTCCGCTCGATCGTCACCGGCATGCTGATCGGCGCCGTGATGTCGATCTCCAACCTCTACGTCGGACTGAAGACTGGCTGGGGTCTCGGGGTCACGATCACGGCGTGCATCATCGCCTTCGCGGTCTTCAAGGCCCTCGAGGCGGTGATCCCTGCATACAAGAAGAACCACTTCACCATCCTCGAGAACAACACCATGTCGTCGGCGGCGAGCGCCGCGGGCTACATGGCGTCGGCGGGCCTGGTCTCCGCCTTCCCCGCCCTCTACCTCACCACCGGCCGCATGCTCACCTGGTGGGAGATGATGCTCTGGCTCGGCGCCGTCTCCTTCCTCGGCGTCTTCATGGCCGTGCCGCTCAAGCGGCAGCTCATCAACATCGACAAGCTCCCCTTCCCCTCGGGCATCGCCACCGCCGAGACCCTGCGCTCGATGCACTCCGCCGGCGCCGAGGCGCTGCAGAAGGCCAAAGCCCTCTTCATCGGCGCGGCAGGCGGCGCGATCCTGGCGATCTGGCGCGACGCCCCCTTCATGGAGCGCCTGGGCATCGCCTTCCCCAGCAGCTTCCCCCTCTTCCCCGGCGCCAAGGGCCGCGGCCTCGAAGAGCGCCTCACCCTGGGCTTCGAGGGCTCGCTGATCATGGTGGCCGCCGGGGCCATCATGGGGATCCGGGTGGGCGTCTCCCTGCTGGTGGGCGCGATCTTCTACTACGGGATCCTCGGCCCCTGGCTCATCAGCGAGGGCATGGCAGAGCCGGGCTACCGCGGCCTGGTGTCGTGGATCCTCTGGCCCGCCACCGCGATGATGGTCACCTCCGGCCTCCTCGCCTTCGGCATGAGGTGGCGCACCGTCCTCCGCGCCTTCTCCAGCCTCGGCGCCGTCTTCGGCAAGAAGAGCGGCAGGGTCGATCCCCTGGCGCACGTGGAGGTCCCCGGCTCCTGGTTCGTGATCGGCACCCTACTCGCCGGCGCCGCCTGTGTCCTCATGGGACACTACCTCTTCGACGTCACCTGGTGGATGGGGATCGTCGCGGTGCTCGCCACCTTCCTCCTCTCGATCGTCGCCGCCCGCGCCACCGGCGAGACCGACGTGACGCCGGTGGGGGCCATGGGCAAGATCACCCAGCTCGTCTACGGCGTGGTGGCCCCGACCAACATCACCACCAACCTGATGACCGCCTCCATCACCGCCGGCGCGGCGTCCCACTCCGCCGACCTCCTCACCGATCTGAAGTCCGGCTACCTCCTCGGCGGCAGCCCCCGCAAGCAGACCATCGCCCAGCTCTTCGGCGTCGTGGCCGGCACCCTGCTCTGCGTCCCCGTCTACACCATCGTCGCCCGACCCGAGAAGTTGGGCGGCACCGAGCTCCCCGCCCCTGCCGCCAAGGTCTGGGCCGCGGTGGCCGAGATGCTCGCCAAGGGCCTCGACGCCCTCCCCGAAGGCGCCGTCCTCGGCATGGTGATCGGCGGCGTCATCGGGATCCTCATCACCCTGGGGGAAGAGTTCTTCCCCAAGTACCGCAAGTGGATCCCGTCGGCCACCGGCCTCGGCATCGCCGGCGTGATCCCGGCCTTCAACGCGATCTCCATGTTCCTCGGCGCCTTCGCCGCCTGGATCCTGATGAAGAGGCGCCCCAAGGCCAACGAGAAGTACACCATCGCCGTCGCGTCGGGCCTCATCGCCGGCGAGTCGCTGATGGGCGTGGCGGTGATCCTCGCCATCGAGGGACCGTCCATGGTCCAGGAGATCCTCAAGCACTTCATGGGCGGCTGATCGCGCGGGCCACCGGGCCCTGCGTGCGCCCGCTCGCTGCCGCCTCCCGGCCTCAGCCCCATCTTGGGGTGAGGCGGGAAAGGCGGGTCCATCTTGTTCAAGCGCGGCGCGATCACGGTCCTGAAGGTGAAAGGGGTGCCGATCCGGCTGCACTTCTCCGTGCTGCTGCTGGTGCCCGTCCTGACCTGGGCCCTCGCGATCCAGGCGCAGCGGATCGCGGCGGCGGCGGGGATCCCGCCCGAAGCGCTGGGCATACCGGGGTGGGCCTGGGGCGTCCTCGCCTCCATCGGCCTCCTGATCTCCATCACCCTCCACGAGCTCGCCCACACCGTGGTGGCCATGCGCTACGGCGGCAAGGTCGAGTCGATCGTGCTGATGGCCCTGGGCGGCGTCTCCCAGATCTCGAAGATGCCCCACGAGCCCAGGCACGAGCTGGTGATGGCCGCGGCTGGACCGCTGACCTCGATCGTCCTGGGCGTCCTCCTCGGCTTCGGCTACCGGCTCGCCGGCGCGGCGCCGAACATCGCCTTCTACCTCTTCCTGATGGCCTATCTGAACCTGGTGCTGGGTGTATTCAACCTGCTCCCGGCCTTTCCCATGGACGGTGGGCGCGTGCTGCGGGCCGCCCTCGCGGGCAGGATGGGCAAGCATCGCGCCACCGGTGTGGCGGCGATGGTGGGCAAGGCCATGGCGGTGGCCTTCGCCGTCTTCGGCCTCTTCGGCGGCGGCATCTGGATGATCCTGATCGCCTTCTTCGTCTGGTCCGGCGCGACCCAGGAGAAGCTCTACTCCGATCTCCAGCACGCGCTGGGCCACACCCACGTGAACGAGGTGCAGAACACCGTGCCCCAGGTCCAGGCCCACGCCACCCTGGAGGAGGCGCGGGTCGCGATCCGCGACGCCGGCGCAGAGTCGGCGGTGGTCGAAGACGAGGCCACGACCATCGGCGTGGTCCGCAAGCTCGACATCCTCGCCATCCAGCCCGAGGAGCGCATGCGTGAGACCGTCCGGGATCACATGCTGCGGGTCCAGCCCCTCGTCGGCTCGGAGGAGCTCGGAGACTCCTTCGATCAGGTCCTGCGCGAGGGCGAGCTCCCCGTCATCGACGACACCGGAAACGCCACCGGCGTGATCCGCTCCCGAGACGTCATCAGCACCCTGCGCTCCAGAGGCTTTCACTTTCCCGGAGACAGCAAGCGGCGACCGCCCGACGACGGCGACGCCTCCCGCCATTGACGTCCCCCCGGGAAGGTCACCAGGAACGCTACGAGTCAGAGCCTTTCACTATCGCGGAGGCGGCGCGCGGCGGCCCCCCGAAAGCGGGTGGGAGCGATCCCTTCCGCCAACTGACCCACGAGAGATCTCTGGAAAGCTCAGGACAGCAGGAGTTGGACGAGCTTGCCGAGCCCGCGGACCTGGCGCTCGCGGGAGAGGTCCTTCGCGGGTGCGACCACCGCGTTCTCCAGGAGCGTGCGGGTGGGCAGGCCCAGCTCGGGCTGAAAGCTCCGCGCCTCATCCCCCACGTCCGGATGAAAGTACGCCACGAGCTCCAGGGCCCCCCACAGCGCCTTCTCCGCGCCGAAGGCCTTGGCCCGCGACAGCAACGCGCTCCGATCGAGAGGCGTCCCGGGGCCGTGGGCCACGGCCCCCAGGGGCGAGGCGCCCCGCACCATCTCGCGGAGATCGACGAAGTAGATCAGGGGAACGACGAAGCCGCGCCGCGCCATCGAGAGCGCGTGGACCAGCAGCGCGTCCTCCGCGTCGAGCCGGCACACACCGGGGCCGAAGGCCCGCGCCGGCACCGCGCGCTCCAGCAGGCCCGGCTCCTCCTTGCGGTTGGGGAGGATGTGTCCGTAGAGCTTCGCGAAGAAACGATCGTTGAAGAGGACCTTCGAGGGATCGTCCGGATCGGGCTCGTCCGGCTCCATCTCCACGAATTGCTCGGCCCTCATCCCCTCCTCGAGGCGATCGATGTCCTCCGGCGGCACCAGCAGTCGCAGCTCCGGCACCGGCCGGAAGGCGATGTGGGGATAGAGCGCCTCGCCGAACGACGCGCTGTCCAGCAGCGCCACGTGGGCGTTCGCCAGCGACGTCATCACGCTCTTCAGGTTCATCATCTTGAAGACGCTGTCGTTGGCGATCCCCTGCATATAGCCCAGGAGCATATCCTTGGCGCTCTCCGGCGCGTCTGCGTCCGGCATCCGGTATTGGAGGTTGTACGCCGCGATCGAAGCGAGGCCATGCCGGGCCAGGAAGGGCACCACGTCATCCCAGGAGGCGGGATCCTCGATGCCCGGCGAGGGCGAGAAGCGGGTGAGCTCGGCGAGCCAGGACGCGGACGGGATGATCTCCATGGCCGCCGTTATAATCGCTGCCCTGAGAGTTCGTGAAGTATTCACGAACTCGGGGAGCCGGAGGCGAGCAAGCACCAGAAAGAGCCCAACGCGCGCAGCGCGTGTGAGGAAACCGCCTCCGCCTCGTGCGGTGGCGGTTTCTTCCCATGCTCTGGGCGGATGCCCGCCCCAATCGCGGCCCTGGTATAAGGAGCGCCTGAGGTGTTCGGGGGCCTCCTCTGCCTCGATCCGCCACGAGTGATCATGGGACGAACCAACGCCATCGCGCGCGCCGCCGTCAGCGCTACGGACCCCGACGAGGCGCCGGACGATCGCTCCGACGAGCCCGAGCTCTACGAGGTGCCCTTCCGGGTGGAGCCGAACTACGCGGGCCGGCGCCTCGACCTCTACCTGGCGGAGAAGATCCGCCGCCTCTCCCGTACCAGGATCCAGCGGCTGATCCGCGAAGCGCTCCTCCACGACGGCCCCGGCGTGCTCAAGCCCTCCACCCCTGTTTGGGCGGGGATGGAGTTCCGCCTCCGCCGCAAGCGCGACCCCGAGCCCGTCTGCGAGAGGGACTATGGGGTTGCCTACGAGGACGACGATCTGCTGGTGGTCGATAAGCCCGCCGGCCTCACCGTCCACCCCAGCGCCCGCTACTACGTCCAGACCCTGACCAGCGTGCTGCGCGAGCGCCAGGCCCCTGGTGAAAAGTGGGACATCGCCCATCGCCTCGATCGGGAGACCAGCGGGCTGGTGGTCTGCGGCAAGCGTCCCGAGATCACCCGCAGCCTGAAGATGCTCTTCGAGCGCCCCGGCCAGGTACACAAGGAGTATCAGGCCCTGGTCCACGGCTGGCCCGCCTCCGACGAGCTGCGGATCGACCTGCCCCTGGGCCTCCTCGATCATCCGCTGCGGGTGAAGATGGGGGTGGTCCGCGGCCCGGAGGGCAAGGACTCCCTCACCGAGGTCCGCGTCGAGCGCCGCTTCTCCCGCGAGTCCACCTGGCGGGGGCCGGAGCTGGCGTTGGTGCGCTGTTTCCCCCGCACCGGGAGGCAACATCAGATCCGCGCCCACCTCGCCGCGGTAGGCCATCCCATCGTCGGCGACAAGATCTACGGCCCCTGCGATCGCTACTTCGCCGACTTCGCCGACGGCGTCCTCGACGAGGCCGCCAGGCAGGAGCTGATCCTCGATCGCCACGCCCTCCACGCGGCCGCCGTCGGCTTCGTCCACCCGACGAACGGGCGAAAGCTCCGGGTGGAGGCGAGACTCCCGGCTGACATGGCTTCGCTGATCGGATAGGAGTCCAAGCCCATGACTCCGAAGCCCCTCCTCCTCGCCGCCCTCCTCCTCGGCACCTCCTTCGGCGCCCTGGCCTGCTCGTCCCAATGCGAGGAGCTCGCCGCGAAGATCTGCGCCTGCGAGCCGACCCGCACCCAGGTCGACGCCTGCAAGCGCCGCGCGGCCCAGCAGGAGTCCAAGCGAGGCGCCGGCAAGAAGGCCCAGGCCCGTTGCGAGAGCTTCGTGGACGACTGCGACTGCCACGCCATCGGCACCGCCGCCGGCGACCGCGCCTGCGGTCTCGCAGAGTAGCCGGCGCACGCAAAGAGCCATCTTCGCGAAGAGCGAGGGCGATCCCCGCCGCTCGACCTGTTGGCCGACTCAAGTCGGGCGCCCTCACTCAGCTCAGATTCTCCAAATCTGCGTCAGGAGCGGAGCTTCCAGCCTCGGCGGAGGACGAAGTGGCAGAGCCAGAGAGCCAGCGCGTCGAAGACGAGGAGGAAGAGTAGCGAGAGCCGGGGGTCTACGGTGGAGGTGCCCAGGAGCGCGTAGCGCATGCCTTCGACGAGGTAGAGGATCGGGTTGAAGAAGGAGAGCGTGGCGAAAACCTTGGGGAGCTGGCTTACGTCGTAGAAGACGCCGCCGAGGAAGGTCAGCGGGGTGATCACGAAGGTGGGCACCAGGTTGACGTGCTCGAACTTCTCCGCCCAGATCCCGACGAAGAGGCCGACGGCGGCGAGGCCGACGCTGGTGAGGACCGGGAAGGCGATGGCGTAGCCGACATGTACCAGGAGCAGCTCGCCCTGGGCGACGATGGCCACGGCCCAGGTGAGGAGGCCTACGGTCAGCGCCCGCACCGACGCCGCGCCCACCATGGCCGCGACGATCTCGCCATAGCGCATGGGGGAGATCAGGAGATCCACCACCGTCTCCTGCAGCTTCATGATGAACATCGAGGAGGAGGTGTTCAGAAAGGAGTTCGAGATCACCCCCAGCATCACCAGGCCCGGGACGATGAAGGAGAGGTAGGGCACGCCTTGGATCTCTCGCAGGTTGCCACCCAGGGCGGAGCCGAAGACCACCAGGTAGAGGACGGTGGTGATCACGGGCGAGACGATGGTCTGTCCCGGCACCCGGAGGAAGCGCCGCACCTCCTTCTCGAAGAGGGTCCAGGGTCCCCGAAGCTCCCGCCTCCACTCCGATGTCGCGGGCGCCGGCTTCATGCCCTGCTCCGCCTTCGAACCGAGTCCGCTCAAGAGGCCCTCCCTGCGTCCTGGGTGAGGAGCTCCACGTAGATCGCCTCCAGGTCTGTTCTCCGCGTCTCGAGGTCGCGGAGCACGAGGCCCGCCTCCAGCGACCGGGCCACGATCGGCCCCAGCTCGGCGCCGGCGGGCTGGGTGAGCTCCACGATCCTCCCGCCTTCGAGCAAGCTGGCCCCGGCCGATGCCAGCGCCTCGGGCAGCCGCGCGATGGGCGCGCCCAGGACCAGCCTCAGGGTCTTGCGACCGAGGCGGGCCATCAGCGCGTCCTTCTCCTCCACCAGCCGCAGCTTGCCATGGGAGATGATCCCCACCCGATCCGCCAGCTCCTGCGCCTCCTCCAGGTAGTGGGTGGTGAGGACGATGGTGGTGCCGCCCTCCCGCAGCCGCCTCACATACGCCCAGAGGTCACGACGCAGCTCCACGTCCACCCCGGCGGTGGGCTCGTCCAGGAAGAGGACCTTGGGATCGTGCACCAGCGCCTTGCCGATCAGGAGCCGCCGCTTCATCCCCCCGGAGAGCTCCCGGGTCCCGGCCTTGCGCTTGCGGGTGAGATCGAGGGCGTCCAGGATCTCCCGCAGCCTCTCCTCCGTGAGCTTGACCCCGAAGTATCCCGCCTGGAAGCGCAGGGTCTCCTCCACCGTGAAGAAGGGATCGTAGTTCAGCTCCTGGGGCACCAGCCCCACCACCCGCCGGGTCTGGCGGTAGTCGGTCTGCACGTCATGGCCCATCACGCGGGCAGAGCCCGAAGAGGGGAGGGTCAGGCCGGAGACGCAGCCGATCAGGGTGGTCTTTCCCGCGCCGTTGGGGCCTAGGAGGGCGAAGATCTCACCGGCCTGGATGTCGAGGGTCAGAGAGTCGAGGGCCATCAGGGGGCCGTAGCGCTTGGAGAGCCCTTCGAGGCGGACCACTGGGGAGGGAGCGTTCACGGGCGGCCACTCTAATCAGCGGCGCGAAGGCGCGCAGGTCTTTATCGAATGAGCGGTTTGTGCGTGCCGCGGATCGGCGCGGGATGGTACAAGGCGGCCCAAGGCAAGCGCAAAGCCCACTTCTCCGGCACAGCCGAAAGGATCCCCATGGCGACCGACACCGAGCCCCAGATCCCTTATATCCCCGGCCTCGCGGGGGTCCCTGCCGCCGAGTCGAGAGTCTGTGACATCGACGGGCAGAAGGGCATCCTCTTCTACCGCGGCTATCCCATCGAGGAGCTGGCCGAGAAGAGCACCTTCGAGGAGACCAGCTACATGCTCCTCTACGGGAACCTCCCCACCAAGGGGCAGCTCGACTCTTTCTCGCATGAGCTCGTCCACCACCGGCGGCTCAAGTACAAGCTGATCGATCTGATGAAGACCCTGCCCGAGACCGGGCATCCGATGGACGCGCTGGCCGCAGCGGTGGGCGCCCTCGGGATGTTCTACCCGCACATCAACGTGATGGACGCGGAGCAGCGACACGGCGCCTGTGTGCGGCTGATCGCCAAGCTGCCCACCATCGTCGCCGCCTTCCACCGAATGCGCCGCGGCGATCGCGACGTGCTCCCCAACGACAAGCTCACCCACGCGGCGAACTTCCTCTACATGCTCAACGAGCAGGAGCCGGATCCCACCCACGCGCAGATCCTCGACACCTGCCTGGTGCTCCACGCGGAGCATTCGATGAACGCGTCCACCTTCTCGGCGCGGGTCACCGCCTCGTCACTGGCGGACTCCTACGCCGTGGTGGCGTCGGCTGTCGGGACCCTCTCTGGCCCGCTCCACGGCGGCGCCAACGAGGACGTCCTCGAGATGCTCACCGAGATCGGCAGCGTGGCGAACGTGGTGCCCTGGCTCGACAAGGCCCAGGCCGCCAAGCGGAAGATCCCCGGCTTCGGGCACCGTGAGTACAAGGTGAAGGATCCCCGGGCGAAGATCCTCCAGCGCCTGGCGGAGCAGCTCTTCGCGCGCTACGGCTCCACGCCGCTCTACGACATCGCCGTGAAGCTCGAGGAGGTGATGGAGGAGCGGGTCGGGCCCAAGGGCATCTACCCCAACGTCGACTTCTACTCCGGTCTCGTCTACCAGAAGCTGGCGATCCCCACCGACCTCTTCACGCCCGTCTTCGCCATCGCCAGGGTCTCCGGCTGGCTGGCCCATTGGATGGAGCAGCTCGAGAACAACCGGATCTTCCGGCCGAGCCAGATCTACGTGGGCGAGCCCCCTCGCGGCTACACCTCGATCGATCGGCGCTGAAGCTCCTCCCACCGCCTCGTCCGCCTCTTCCTCTTTCGCCGGACGAGGCGCCGTCGGACTCTCTGCCTCTTCGCGGACCCCCAGGCGTCTGGTCAGCCTTCCGCCATCGGCATCTCTCCCTGCACGATCCGGTAGCGGTAGCCGGCCTGGACGGTGAAGTGCTGCTCGCTGAGTTCGCGATCCGGCCAGCGGATGGTCACCTCGGCCTCACAGGCGGCGCCGAGGCCGAAGTGGGCCACGCGATCGTGCTGGATCCCGTAGTGGCCGTGGCCTCCGCCCACCTCCTGGGTCTGTGTCACGCCTGACGCACGCACGGTGATGCGCGCCCCGATGGCGGCGCGGTTCGTCTTGGGCCCACCCACCAGATCGAGTTGGATCCAATTGGCGGCAGTCCCCGCCAGGTTCTCGAAGAAGCGCGGCGTCCCCTTCTCGTAGCAATGGTCACCGCAGCGGGTGCGAGAGTGACCTACGACCACGTCGAGGTCGCCGTCCCGATCGAAGTCGGCGACCGCGATCCCGTGGCTCGACCTATGGTCGATCCCCCACTCGATCGGGACCTCGACGAAGACCCCATCCTCGCCCTGGTGGTAGAGGTGGCCCCGCGTGCCCGGATAATCGCTGGAGCCGATGTAGATGTCGGGCCTGCCGTCGTTATCGAAGTCGAAGACCGCCGCGGTCATGTCGCCGTCGTTCCAATCGAGGCGATCGTGCGTCCGCTTCAGCCCGGTCGCCTCGCCGCCCGGACGCCGGAACCTCACATCCTCCGCGCCGTCGTTGAAGAGGAGCTCGCTGGGATCGCTGGAGGCGCCCACGTCCCAATGAACGATCTCGGTGGTGAGCAGATCCAGGAAGCCGTCGTTGTTCACGTCGGCGCAGACCGTGGTCCCTGAGTTGCCCCCCAGGCGGTAGGGCTCGCGGTCGCTGGCGTGGTTCCAGCGGAAGGCGTCGCCATCTTCGACACAGCGGATGTGCTCCGGCGCCGGCACGCCCTCGCAGCCCTCGTCACCAGGATGCAGCTTGCACCAGCAGCGAGCCGACTCGTTCCCGCTCCAATCGTCCCGCGCATCGAAGGCGTAGCCCGAGTCGATCGAGCGGTTCACGAAGCGGAAATCGGCGGCTCCCGTCGCCTGCCAGAGGTGGTTGGGCGCCCGCCCATAGGAGGGGACCAGCAGCTCCGGAGCGCCGTCCCCGTTCAGGTCACAGGCCAGGGCCCCCCAGGCGTTGCTATGGGCCAGGGCGAGGTTGAGATCGTCGGCCTGGGTGGCCGAGACGGTGAGGAGGCCGGCCTCCTCGGTGACGTCGCCGAAATCGCCGTCGCCATAGCCGCGGTAGAGGCGATCCTGCGCCGGCCTGCCATTCACCGCGCCGCTGGCCACGAAGAGATCGACGATGCCATCTCGGTTGATGTCGATGAAGGCGGCTCCGGCAACGGAGACCGCCTCGCCCTCCCGCCGGGGCGCCGACTCCTCCGGCCCCAACACGAAGCGCCCCTTTCCGTCGTTGAGCATCACCTCCGAGCTCTCGAGCTGCCGCGTTGCGAGGTCCAGATCGGAGGAGCCGGTGAAGGCGTCGATGAAGCCGTCGTTGTTCACGTCGGCCCAGACGGTGACCTCGGCAGGCCGCCCGACCCGCGCCTCCTGACGCCGCCTCGGCTGCAGCAGCCCCGACGCCTCCGTGATGTCCTCGAAGGCCGCGCCCCGGACGTTGCGGAGGAGCCAATTGGATCGCTGCCCTCCAGGGGCGAAGTCGTCGGCGGAGGTGCCACCCCGTCGGACGAAGAGATCGGGGAAGCCGTCGCCGTCGACGTCGGCGACCGAGAGCCTCACCCCCTCCACCCCCAGCGCCTCGAGCTTCCACGCAGCGGTGACCTCGCGGAAGGCCGGCGTCCCGGGCTTCCACGCGTCGCCGCTCACGCAGCGATCGGCCAGTGGCTCCCGACATCGCTCCGCCAGCCGATCGCAGATCTCTCCGTCGGCACATTGGACGCCGCCGCAGGCTGGCGGCTCCTCGCGCTTGCAACTCCCATCCAGCGGATCGCAGCGCTCGCCCGCAGCACAGCGGATCTCCTCGCAGCGATCCGGCTCGCCGTCGCCGCTCACGCCCGGCGAAGACGTACACGACGACAGAAGGAGACAGGCGACCAGGGCCATAGTGATTCGCATCCGCGAATCATACGTCGAAGCCTCGATCGCCGGACAACTCCTAGAAGTCGAGGGTGAGGTGGCCGCCGAAGGTGACGTAGTCGAAGGCGTCCGGCTTGAAGTTGATCAAGTTGTACGCCGCCTGCGCGCCGATCTTCAGGGCGGGGATGGCCACGAAGTCCAGGGCCATACCGCCATCCAAGGCGAAGGCGTGATCGTGGTCGTCGTGGAAGTTGTGACGACCCCAGCCAGCATGAGCGAAGACGCTGGGCTGGATGATCTTGCCCCCCGCGATCCGCAGACCGCCCATGACGCGGATGGTGTTGTCGTTGTCGCCGAAGCGCTCCCAGGCGAACATCGCCTCGGGGGTGACGTTGACTACGCCGTCGCCGCCGATTCGGTAGCCGAGCCGGCCCGCCAGGCCAAACTTCACCGGATGTTCATCCACGTTCCTCATTCGGACCGCAGCGTTCGCGTCGACGCTCACCGAGACGTCCGCGTGGGCCACGAACGGCACGAGCAGTCCCAGCCCCAGAATCAATCCCCAGATCTTCGACATCCCTTCCCCTCCTCGCTGCGCCGTGTGCGCGCGTGAACCGACGCCCAAGTCTGGGAGCGCCGAGGGGAGAGGCGCCAGCACACGGAAGGGAGCACCGCATGGGCCTTGTAGGGCGCCTTAACGAGCGAGAGCGGCCGTAGGGGCCGCTCTCATACTCTTCAACCTGGCGGGATCGCGGCGAACGCGACCCCGCCGGCAGGGCGCTTAGATGTCGCCCCCATCCCCCGGCTCAGCATCATCCGACCCGGGCGGGAGATCCTCACCCCCGCCGTCGATCTCCTCCGGCGGATCGACGGGCCCCGTCGACTCCATCACGAGGACCTCGAGGGTGGCGTCTCTGGTGCGACCGTCCAACGAAGTCACCGAGAGGACGTACGTCGAGTCGACCACCGGCGAGAACTCCAGCTCGTCATCCGCCAGGTTCAGATCCGTGAGATCCACGTCCACGCCATTCTCGGTGAGCGTCATGGAGTCGGCGTTGGTCGTCGTCCAGGCGATCGTCACGCTCTCGCCGCTGACGATCTCCTCGGCGCTCGCGGTGAACGAGTCGATCGAGAAGGGAGGGAAGACCGCCACCTCGACCAGCTCCTGCGCCTCGTTCCCAGCGGTGCCACCTTCGGCGATCACGATGTAGTCCATATTGCCAATGCTATGCTCGGTGAGGGCGCAGGCTCCCACCTTGACCTCGCTCGGCAGGGCGACGCAGCGAGTGACGCCGAAGCCATCCTCCACCCGCACGGCCAGGGCGTGCTTGGTCTCCCAGCGGATGGAGAAGGGCTCCCCGGGTGCCGGCTCTGCAGAGCGCGCCTCGGCGGAGATGATCTGCACCGCCGGGTAGACCCGAAGCTCGGCCTCCAACGAGTCGGAGCTATGACCGTTGACGACGTCGAGGCGGACCGTCGCATCGTGGGCCGGCGTGAAGGTCCAGGAACCGGTCCGGGGGAGCGGATATGCGGCGTACGCGAACCTGCTGCCCTCGATGCCGCTCTCCGGCTCCGGGAGGGCGGCGCCCTCGCTGCCGTCGAGGCTCTGGAAGCCGATCGAACGGGAGGCGTTGACCGGGAAGATCATCGTGGAGTAGCGGTAATCGAAGGTGCCGTCCGTGCGGAGCACCACCTCGAAGTCCAGGGTGGAGGCCGCCGCCGAGGCGAGCAGGAACTCCTTCCACTGGATCACCACCACCTCTTCTCCACCCTCCACGGCGACGCCCGACCAGAGGCTGCCCGACTCGCCGTCGATCTCGGCCCAGAAGGGCGCGAGGTGGACGAAGTCCTGGCTCGGTGCGGGGAGGCCCACCGGCTTCGCAGCCGCGTGGGCGGAGGCGTCTTCGTCGGTGGAACCGAAGCTGAGGAAGCCGTTGGTCATCACCCGGACCGAGGCGTAGTTCGTGCCGTCGAAGGGGAAGGCGAAGCCGGCGGGGAAGTCGACTTCACCCCAGAGGCGGGCGCCGCTGCCGTCGAGCACGACCTCCTCTGCAGCGACCAGGAGGCTCGCGTCGATGAAGGGCGCGAGCACCTGGATGGCCGGGCCGGTGTCGCCGAAGCTGAGGGCTGCGTCGCCGCGATGCGCCTCCCAGCGGATCTCGGTCGAGTCGCCCTCGAGGACCTCGGGGGGATCCAGCACGAGCTCAAACGCCGCGGCAGGATCGACACGAATCGTGACCTCGCCGAAGGCGGTGGCGCCGGCGGCGTTCTCCGCCGTCACGCGATAGGTCATGCTGGGCAGCTCGGTAGGCGCCACGCCGTGCCAGCCGCTGGCGACCTCGGACGGGGTGGTGCCGGTGTAGATCGGGTAGAGCAGATCCTCGAAGGCCTCGGCGACGGTGATCTTCGTCGCGCCCGTGGTCACCCAATGCACGCTGGGCGGGTTGGGCGGATCGTCATAATCGCCCGTGGCGGAGACGGTGATCCGCGGCACGTCGACGATGTCCACCGTGACAGAGGCGATCGAGCCCACGGTGCCCTCGGAATCGGCGCTGAGGTAGAAGGTCCGGGCGCCGATCTGCTCCATCGGAATCGTGATCGAGCCGACGCTTCCGGTGATCTCGTGGACATGGCCGAAAGAGTCGAGGAGGGTGAGCCGAGCTGGGGTGCCGGCGACGCCGTCGAGGATCGACCACGAGAGGGTGATCTCGTCGCCGATGGTCACCAGGCTCCGGTCCACCGTGAAGCCGTGAATCACCGGGCCGTCAATGACGGGGATCGAGACCGTCCGCTCGTCGCGCTGTCCCACGCCGTTGGTGACCCGCAGCGAATAGCTGGCGATCGGGGCGTCGACGGGAGCGCTGACGGAATGCGTGCCGCCCATGATCGTCTGGGTAGTGTTGGTGGAGAAGAGCACTTCGCCGACGCCATCCATCAGCTGGAGCTCGACGCCACCGACGGCCTCCCAGCTCAGCCCCAGGGTCGCGCCAGGGTGCGTGGCGGTTTGGTCGAATTGGAAGCTCAGGATCTGGGGAGCGCCGATGGCGACCTCGACCTCGCGGACGTCGGGCACCTCGTACGCCGCGCCAAACGCCCGCAGCTCATACGTCGCCCCGAAGGCGAGCGATTCGGTGAACGAACCCGTGAGCCGGTTCTCCGGGATCAAGATCCTGTTGCCGTCGCGGAAGAGCTCGATCCGCTGGCTGTTCAGCGCCCTCCAGGAGAGGGTGACCGCCTCGCCGACCCCGACCAGCGAGGGATGCGCTGTGAAGGATTCGATGGTGGGCGGGGCGTCCAACGAGACCCGGATGTCGCGGCTATGCTTGCCGAGCTCGTTCACCGCGTTCAGTCGGAAGGTGGTCGGCTGGTCGACCTGCACGGTCATCGAGCCCTCGGACATAGCGGGGATGGCGACCCTTCCTCCCGGGACCTGGATGAGCTCCAGGCTGTCGAAGCCGTCGGCCAGCCAGGAGAGGGTGACGGGCAGCGGGGTCCCGAGGTCGGTCGCCACCTTATCGGGCGTCGCGGAGAAGCTGAGGATCCGAGGCTCCTCCGTGATCTCAACCGAGACCGAGCGCGTCACCTGATCGGTGGAGGTGGAGGCGATCAGCTCGATCGTGCCATCGACGCCCAACGCCACCACGGCGGTTCCCTGGACCCGCGCGTTCGCGGGAGCGGTGTGGCGAAGGACGCCGTCGGAGAAGATCTGCACGGACTCGGCGCCTCGCACCGTCCAGCTCACCTCGATCGGATTGCCGATCCGCATCGACTCGGGGGTGAGGACCACGAAGGAGTCCACCACCGGCGTGACGCCGAGGGTGACCGAGTCCCGGCTCTCACCGGACCCGCTCACGGCGACCATGGTGAACTCGGTGGGGGCGGTCGCGCTCACGGTGGCCGTCAGGGGCGAGATCAAGGCCGGCCAGTCCGGAGTGATATCGATCTCCCCCCTGAAGAGCTGCACGTTCTTGGTCTCAGGGCTGAAGAAGAGCGTGAGCGTGGCGCCGCCGCCGGGGAGCACGGAGCTCGCGGAGCTCGTGATCGCGATCTCCGGGGGGCCCAGGAGGGTGACGGTGGTCTGGGCGGAGCGAGGCTCGCCCTCGCCATAGGCGGTCAGCGTGTAGGTGGTGGTCTCGGTGGGGCTGACCTTGAAGCTCTCGAGGCCGTTCTTGACCTCGACCACCTCGCCGGTCACCTCGTTCTTCAGCTCCACCTTATCGGCGAAGAGGCTGATCCAGCTGAGGGTC
Organism: Vulgatibacter incomptus; assembly: GCA_040391605.1. Classification (GTDB taxonomy): domain Bacteria; phylum Myxococcota; class Myxococcia; order Myxococcales; family Vulgatibacteraceae; genus Vulgatibacter; species Vulgatibacter incomptus_A. The sequence goes on along the minus strand of JBEBXK010000008.1, from coordinate 24,239 downwards.
GAGCTGCTACCCAGGTCGATGGCAGCAGGACGGGCGGTGAAGGAGTCGATCCCCTGTTCGGGATTGGCCATCTTCAGCTCGACCTTCTTCGATGCCTTCTTGCCAGCTCCGTTCACGGCCTCCAGCGTGTAGGTCACGGGCTGGTTCGGGCGGACCTGGATGCTCCCCGCCTTCACGCCGCGCTCGGCGACGTCGAGCCTGGTCCCATTCTCGTCCGTCAGCTGCACGGCGACGGCACCCTTGGTGACCCACGAGAGGGTGACCGCGTCGCCCTGCGTCACCGGGTTCGGGGTGGCGTCGAAGGAGACGATGCGGAACACTTCTTCCGAATCGGAGCAGCCCGTGGCGGCGAGCGCCATCGACAAGCCGAGGATGAAGATCCGTGAGACCAACGTGAAACGCATGGAGGTGCTCCTGCACTGCGAGGTCATTTGTGAGTTCAACCCGCGCAGGCTGCATTTTCTTGGTTCAGGTGTCAACCAGGAGCGCTCCCGCGAAGCCGATTCCAGGTGAGGCGGTGTGGGCGGCGAGGTGGGCGGCGAGAGCGGTGCCGGATCGGCTGATCTCGACTCCAGGCCGCGGCCGACGGGTCAATCGCCGGCAGCGGCCGAGCTGAGAGCGAGGGGCCGGGCCAGCGGTTCCAGTCCGAAGGTTCGCGACTTCGAACGAGGAAGCGCCCACGGCGGGCGGCCCGGCAGACTGGAGGAGCCCTGCCCACCCGCGGAATGAGGCGCGCGCGATCTCTCCCTTCGCAAATCGGCTCATGAGGCCCTGCCCTCCTGCGGAACGAGGTGCGCCCCTGGAGCGGGAGGAGTCGGCGGGCCTCGTGGCCTGCGCCAGCGCGTCCCTCGCGAAGGAATGCGCGGCTCCGTCTGCGTCGCTAGAATCGTTGGGATCGCAGCCCCCGGCACGAGGAAGTCGACGATGACGACGAAGAAGACCTACGAGAAGCCCTCCGATGAAGAGCTCCGGCGGACGCTCTCGCCGCTGCGGTACGAGGTGACGCAACGGGCAGGCACCGAGCCTCCCTTCCGCAACGCCTATTGGGACAACCACGAGCGGGGGATCTACGTGGACGTCGTAACCGGCGAGCCCCTCTTCAGCTCCCTGGACAAATTCGACTCGGGAACCGGTTGGCCGAGCTTCACCCGTCCCATCGAAGAGGGGCGGGTGGTCACCGACGAGGATCGCAGCGCCGGGATGATCCGCACGGAGGTCCTCTCCCACGCCGGCCGATCCCACCTCGGCCACCTCTTCGACGACGGTCCGCTGCCCTCCCGCCAGCGCTATTGCATGAACTCCGCCTCGCTCCGCTTCGTACCGATCGATCGGCTGGAGGCCGAGGGCTACGGCGCCTACCGTACGCGCTTCGACGAGTCGGGCGGAGGGCGGGATGCCCCGTCGGGCGATGTCCCGGCCGCGTCCTGCGCACCGGGCGAAGAGGCTGCAGGCTGCAGCCCGACGCTCGAGGTGGCGCTCCTGGCCGGCGGCTGCTTCTGGGGCATGGAGGATCTTCTCAAGAAGATCCCGGGGGTGCTGGATACCGAGGCGGGCTTCACGGGAGGCACCACCCCGAACCCGACCTATGATCAGGTCGTCACCGGCCGGACCGGACATACGGAGGCCGTGAAGGTCGTCTTCGATCCCGCGCGGATCTCCTACGAGGAGCTGCTCGAGAAGTGGTTCTTCCGCATGCACGATCCCACCACCCGTAACCGCCAAGGGAATGACGTGGGCAGCCAATATCGCTCGGCGATCTTCGCCACCTCCGAGGCCCAGCGCGAGACCGCCGAGCGGGTGAAGGCGCGGGTCGAGGCCAGCGGCAAGTGGAGCGGTCCCATCGTGACCGAGATCGTCGAAGCCGGTCCCTTCACGCCTGCGGACGAGGACCACCAGGACTACCTGAGCAAGCATCCGGGTGGATATAGCTGTCACTACCTGAGGGATTGATCGCGTCCGTTGCCGCGGGCCTCCCCATGGCCTCGCGCGCGTACGGCGAGCCAACGCGGCGGGCAGTCATGGCGGATGGACGAGCTGCACGACCAGCTCCGCGTCGTGCTCGCCGTGGACATTCTGCGCCGTGAGCCGGAAGCGGGTGGTCTCGGTGATCGGCACGTCGACTCGAGGCAGCGGGCCCAGGGCGATCTCGCCGCCCGGGAACGCGTCGAGGAAGAAGAGCTCTCCCCCATCGACGATCCAATGGAGCCTGGCCGTCACCTCCTGGCCCGGCGCTCCGACCAGGATCGGCCGCTCGGCCCAGAGCGAGAGGATCCTGGGCGCCTCGGTGATCTCCACCGTCAGCCTTCGTCGCGCCTCGTGGTGGCCGTTGTCTGCGACGAGCTCGAAGATCCCCTCCGGCGCCGCCTCCACCAACACCGAGCCGCCTGGCTCAAAGCCGAGATCCGCCAGCTCTTCCCCTGCCGCGTCCAGGAGCGTGAGCCGATGTGCGCCGTAAACGAGCCAGCGGAGCTCGACCTCGTTCCCCACCCGCACCGGCCCCTCCGTCACCACCTCGAAGGTCTCGATCCGAGGCGTCACCTCCACCTTCACGGAGGCGCTCGCCTCACCCGAGATCCCCGAGGCCGTCAGCGTGTAGATCGTCGTGCGATGTGGCGATACTTTAAGTGAGTCAGGCGCGACCTCCCGGCTGTCCAGGAGCGTCTCGAAGTCGCTCTCGAGGCGGATCCTGCTGGCGTCCGTGACCTGCCAGCTCAGAGTGACCGACCCGGTGGCCTGGATCTTCGTGGATGTGCTCGTCAGCATTATCGTGGGTGGTGGAGTCACGGCCACCGTCGCGACCGCGGTGTCGGGCTCGCCGGCGCCGAAGGCCGTGAGGGTGTAGGTGGTCGTCTCATCCGGCATGACCTCGAGCTCGCGCTGATCCCCGGGCAGGCTCACGACGGCCCCCGCCTCGTCCCGCACCTCGAAGCGTTCGGCGTACCGCGGGATCCAGCTCAGCCGGGCCTTCGAGCCCTTGCCGATGGCCGCCGGTACCGCCAGGAACTGCTCGATGAAGGGCGCGGGCTCCACCACCTCGATCCAGATGGACGCGGACGCGTTGGCGTGCCCCGCCCGCATGGCCATCAGCGCGACGCTGCCGCGGGACTCCGCGCGCACGACGAGCTGCCCCTGAGCGGCGTCCTCTCCCTCGAGGAAGACCGGCGGCTCACCCAGCCGGCTGATCCGGATCCTCTCAGCGCCCTCGGTCTCCCAATAGACGGTCAGCCGGTCGCCTCGGATCACGGTCTCGGCGCTGCTGGTGAAAGAGACGATCCGCAGGGGGGTGGCGCTCTCCCGCTTCGAGCAAGCCAGCAGCAGCCCTAGACCGACGACGAAAGCCAACCGAAGACCCATCGCTCCCTCCATCGAGGCCCCAAGCGGATCAGCCTGCCCGCAGGTGCGATGTCTGTCAAACCGGAGCGCACACGCAATCATCGCCGTGCCATCGTCTTCCTTTACGCCGCACCTTCCAGCGCAGCGCGCATCGGCGCCGCCACCAGCCGCAACGCCTCGGCGAAGGGCGACCGCTTGCGCCAGGCGAGGACGATCGTGCGGCCCGGGGCGGGAGCGTCGAAGTCGCGGACCGCCAGCCGCGAGCGGCGAGCCTCGGCTGCGACGGCGATCCGCGGCAGGATCGTGATGCCGATCCCCGCGCCGACCATCTGCACCAGGGTGGGGAGGCTGGTGGCGCGAAAGTCCTGCTCGTCCAAGCGGTGGGAGGCGCAGAAGGAGACCGCCTGATCGCGAAAGCAATGGCCGTCGTCCAGGAGGAGCAGGCGCTCGCCCGCGAGCTCTTCCACCGCGACGGGGCCGCGGTCCTTGGCCAGGCGATGCCCCTTGGGCGCAGCGACCACGAAAGGATCGAAGCCCAGATGCTCGTGGTCGAGATCTCCCAGCTCCGCCTCCAACGCGACGATGGCGGCGTCCAGCTCGCCGAGGCCCAGGCTCGCCACCACGTCTTCGGTCTTCGCCTCGGTCCAGAGGAGGGTCAGCGCCGGGAAGGCCTTTCGAAGCGGAGGCACGATCTCCGGGAGGAGGTAGGGGGCGATGGTGGGGATCGCGCCGAAGCGCAGCACGCCCGCCAGGGGATCGACGAAGCGCCTGGCGATCGCGCCGATATCCCGGCCCTCGACCAGCAGGCGGCGCATCCGCTCGACCAACACGTGTCCCGCCTGGGTGAGGAGCACCCCCGAGCGATCCCGCTCGAAGAGGCGGACCCCGAGGGAAGACTCCAGCTCGGCGACCTGGGCGCTCAGCGAAGGTTGGGAGACGTGGCAGAGCTCGGCGGCTCGCCGAAAGCTGCGCGCGTCGGCGACGGCCACCGCGTATTGGAGCTGCCGCAGGGTCATGGGGAGAGGGGTCAAGTCCATGTCATAGTCTATAACTATCAAAGCAATAGAATCTATGTCTTGGACCAATCAGCTCGTGGATCGCATCTTGGAGGGCGTACCGAGGCATATGCCTCCGCCACCCAAGGAGAAAGCCGGATGTTGACCGTTGGAGACAAGCTCCCCGAGTTCGATCTGCAGTCCGTCGTCAGCCTGGAGAAGGGCAAGGAGTTCGACGCCATTCGCCATGACGACTACCAGGGCAAGTGGAAGGTCCTCTTCCTCTGGCCCATGGACTTCACCTTCGTCTGCCCTACCGAGATCGCCGAGTTTGGCAGGCGCAACCGCGACTTCGCCGATCGCGACACCCAGGTCCTGGGCGCGAGCACGGACACCCACTACTCGCATCTGGCGTGGCGCAACAGCCATCCGGATCTGAAGGACCTCCCCTTCCCGATGCTCGCCGACACCAAGCGCGAGCTCTCCACCGCCCTGGGCATCCTCCACAAGCAGGACGGCGTCGCGCTTCGGGCGACCTTCATCGTCGACCCGGACAACGTGATCCGTCACGTCAGCGTCAACGACCTCAACGTCGGCCGCAGCGTCGACGAGGTGATCCGCATCCTGGACGCGCTGCAGACCGACGAGCTCTGCCCGTGCAACTGGAGCAAGGGCGAGCCCACGCTGGACGCGGCATGAGCCGCGCCATCGACAAGATCCGGGACGCGCTCCCGGACGTCGCCAGGGACATCCGCCTCAACCTCGAGTCGGTCCTCGGTGACGGCGGCTCCCTCAGCGCCGACCAGCGCTGGGGCGTGGCCCTGGCCAGCGCCGCCTCCTCCAGGAACGCGACCCTCCTGGAAGCCGTGCTGGAGGACGCGAAGCGCGAGGTCTCCGCCGAGGTCGTCGACGACGCCCTCGCGGCGGCCTCCCTGATGGCGATGAACAACGTCTTCTACCGCTTCCGACACATGGTGGGGAAGCCGGGCTACTCCGAGCGCCCCGCCAGGCTGCGGATGAACCGCCTCGCCCGCCCCGCCACCAACAAGGCCGACTTCGAGCTCTACTGCCTCGCGGTCAGCGCGATCCACGGCTGTGAGCTCTGCGTCCAATCCCACGAGAAGGTCGTCATCGACGGCGGCCTGGGCGAGGAGCAGGTGCACGACGCGATCCGCGTCGCAGCGACCATTCACGCGGCGGCGATCTCGCTCGAGCTCCCCGCCCTCGCCTCCTGAGCCGTTGCATACCGAGCCCCTGGATGAGTCGCCCCCGCGCGAGTGGGGCGCGACTCTCTCCACTCGCGCGCCATGGGGAAGGCTGTCCACGCTCGCCCCGACGATGTCCAAGCGAGGCAGGGGGCCCGTAGCATTGGGCTACTCGGCCGTGCCTACCACCGGGCCGGTGCCGACGCCGTAGAGCGAGCGCTGGGCCTTGCGGATGGAGTCGATCGCCTGGGCGAGGATGCGAGCGGCCTCCTGTGGGGCGTGGAAGCCCGACGAGTTCTCCGACTCGATGAAGTCGATCATCATCTGCGCCCGCCGCTGCAGCGCCCGAGGCGTCTCGAGCTCCTCGTCGGGACGACCCGCCTCGCGAGCCGCCTTGAGATCGCTGACCAGATCGACCAGCGCGTCCAGCGCCGCGCCGCGCAGCTCGACGGTCCGCTCCTGGATGGTCTCCACCCGCGCCGTCAGCTCCGCCTCCGACCACTTATGGCAGGTCTGGCAGGAGCTGTTGACGTTGAGCATCGGGCTGCGGACGTGGTGGTTGGTGACCTTCATGGCGCCGACCCGCTCGTAGGGCATGTGGCAGTCGGTGCACGAGACGCCGGAGCGGGCGTGGATCCCCTGGCTCCAGAGCTCGAACTCCGGATGCTGGGCCTTGAGGACCTTGGCGCCGGTGTCCGCGTGAACGAAGTCGGTGAAGCCGATCTCCTCGTAGTAGTCGAGGATGTTCTCGATCTTGAGCCCCTTGGCCCAGGGATAGACGATGCGCTTGTCCTCCGGTCGGAAGTAATACTCTACGTGACACTGTCCGCAGACGTAGCTCCGCATCTCCTGCCGCGAGGCCATGGTGTTCGCGTCGTAGTCTGGGATCCCCTCCGACGCCTTCAGGGCGCGGATCCCCTCCATGAAGCCGGGGCGGGTCACCCGGAGCTGCATCGTCTCCGGATCGTGGCAGTCGTTACAGGAGATCGGATGCTCCACCAGTTCGCGGGCGTCCTTGTAGGACATCTGGTTGATCTTGGCGAAGCCGGCCATGAAGTCGCCGTCGCCTGCGTCCGTGTAGGGGTTCACGATCGAGGCGTGGCAGTGCAGGCACGTCCCCGGCTGCTCGAACTCGGTCACCCGCCTGGTGTGAACCTGATCGTCCAGCATGTAGGCGTGCCCACGCTTCTGCCGGTAGTCCACGGCGAAGGCGTAGCCATTCCACATGGTCTTGAGCCGCGTGTCGGTCTCGACCTTGGAGCGGGCCACGATCGAGCGGGGATCCGCCTCGGTGGGGGTCCGGGGCATGGCCTCGCTCCCGCCGAAGCGCGTCCGCACCATGTCGGTGGTGCGGAGGTAGCTGTCGTATTGGAGCGGGAAGTTCTTGCCCCAGATCGCAGGATCGTCCGTGCGCTCGTCGATCTCGACGACCCGATAGAACGGATTGCGGGACTCTGCCTTCCTCTCGAAGATGTTGACCAGCAGCGCGCTCGTCCCGGCAGCCGCCGCCGCCGCGACGACGACCGCCGCGATCATCGTGCCTCTTCCGAACCTACGCCCGGGGATCTCGCTCTTCATTTCCTTCTCCTCGATGCGGCTGCCCCGCATCTGCCGGCCTACCGCAGGTGCCCGACCGAGTCGTGACAACGGACACACGAGAGCCCATCCGCGCCCGCGTGGGGTGCGTCGATCGCATCCACGATGGACTGATGACAGCCCCGGCACGCCAGCTCGGTGACTTCATGATTCTTTTTCCGGATCCGGATCGGCTCGTGGAAATCACCCGTGGTGAACTTCAACGAGTGCCAGAAGCCGTTCTCCGCCTTCACGTAGTACTTCGACAGCGTCCCGGGCGGCGTATGACAGTCGTTGCAGCCCGCGACGGATCGATGGCTTCCGTTGATCCATCCGTCGAGATGTGACTGCATCACGTGACAATTCGCACAAGCCGACGAGTCGTCCTGCAGATAGGTGTAGCCCTTCGCGTAGACGAAAGCGTACCCCGCCAGGCCGATCGCCGCGCCCAGCGCTACGCTGAAGAGAACCGAGTAGATCGCCCATGGTCGCAAGACTCGTTCTCCTTTTTCATCGAACCGAAGATCCTGTTGTTCGTTAGCAGACGGTTCCCCTCCCGGCAATCAGATTGACGTGATCCGCGTCACCATCCAGGATGATGACGTTACGGAACGTATCTGTTTTCTTGTTTCAGGAGGGGCAGCCGGGACGCGATGGAACGCCAAGGCCCCCTACGCGAGCCACCCGGTCGAGAGAACCGCCTCTACCTCGCGGGAGGCGATCCTCTCGAGCTCGGAAGGGTGCAGCGCGATCAGTGGGTGGAGATCTCGATGTCCGGCGTCCGCTGCTGCTCCCGGGCAGCGTGCTGTGCGGCGATCACCGGCTTCACCGCCTCGCCGTACTCCTCCACCAGCTTCCCGCCCAGCCAGCCGGTGTAGAGCATCAACCCGGTGCCGGCGAAGCCCAGCGACTTCGCGATGGCCGCCCCGCTGCCACGGGCTCCTCCGAGCCGGAAGGCGAAGCTCGTCGCGTGGAGCGAGAAGACCACCAGGTTGTAGAGGCCGTGGCGCGTGGCGATCGGATGGCTGGGCGAATCGCGCTCGATGTAGCTGTAGTCCCGCAGTCCGGTGAGCGCCGCCCCCGCCGCCCCTACCAGACCCACCACCTGGCTGAAACGCGCGGTCTCCTCGAGGCCGCTCCTTCTCCTCCCGAACGAGAAAAGGTCCGCGATGCTGGTGACCAACCACGCGCCGATCGGCACGCCCACCAGGGGGGGATGGGGGCTATGCCCCAGCTTCTCTTCGGTGAAATCCATCATCTTCGCCAGCGGATCCATGCGTCGACTCCTCTTGCGCCTCTCGTCCATCGAGATCGAGTACCTGGAGAATAGGTCCGCGCGAGCGGGCATGGGCTCCGGCCGACCCACCGAGGGGGATCACCCCTCCCGCCTCGAGCGCCCTCCCCCACCGGGTCGAGGGCCGCCGCCACCACGCCGCCCCTCAGGGAGCGCGACGCTCCCCTTCGGAGGCGGCAGGACCTATCTCCATCGAGGAGTCCCGCTGGTCTCCACCCGCTTGCTGCCGAGGAGAGCGATGGATCGCATCCTGATCGAAGATCTCGCCGCGCGCTGCATCGTCGGCGTGAATCCGGAGGAGCGGCGGGAGCGCCAGGACGTGGTCCTGCAGCTCGAGCTCGCCACGGAGCTCGGCCTCGCCGGCCGCAGCGATCGTCTCGAAGACTCGGTGGACTACAAGGTCGTGAAGAAGAGGGTCCTCGCCCTGGTGGAGGAGTCGCGCTTCCACCTCCTCGAGGCCCTGGCCGAAGCGGTGGCTGCGGCCTGCCTGCAGGAGCCGCGGATCCACGAGGTCCGGGTCAGGGTGGCCAAGCCCGGAGCGCTTCGCTTCGCCCGCTCGGTGGCGGTCGAGCTCGTCCGGCAGCGAGGCTGAGGCGAAGGTGGCGGTTCGGGCATTCGTGGGCGTGGGGAGCAACCTCGATCCCGAGGCGAACATCCGTCTGGCCCTGGCGCATCTGGCCCGGCGCTCGACGCTGGCCGCCATCTCCACCTTCTACCGCACCCGCGCGTTGGGAGGCGATCCGCACCAGCCGGACTTCGTAAACGGGGTCGTGGCCATCGATACCGTGCTCGCTCCCGTCGAGATCAAGGAAGACCTCCTCCTCCCCCTGGAGGCGGCGGCCGGACGGGTGAGGAGCGCCGATCGCATGGCGCCGCGGGAGCTCGATCTCGATCTCCTCCTCTACGACGAGCTCGTGCTACGCGGTGGCGCTCTCGATCTCCCTCATCGGGACGTAGTCCACCGCGCCTTCGTCGCGATCCCCCTCGCCGAGATCGCCCCCGACCTGCTGATTCCAGGGCTGGGCCTGCACGCTGAAGAGCTCGCTCGACGCTTCGAGCCGGGCGAGATGCTCCCACTGCGCTCCTTCACCTCCACGCTGCGGGAGCTGCTGTCGCAGCCCTGACCTTGTCACGTCGCCGCAGCCTGACTGCCCGCGGCTCGTCCCTTAGCTTCCGAAGGAGGAGAGTCGCATGGATAAGAAGAAGGTCGAGTCGATAGTCCGAGAGCTCCTGCTGGAGCTGGGCGAGGATCCAGACCGCGAGGGTCTGCTGAAGACCCCCGCGAGGGTGGCGGCCTCCTTCGACTACCTCACCTCCGGCTACCAGGCCGACGTCGAGACGCTGATCAATCGGGCGATCTTCAAGCAAGAAGCCGACAACATGATCATCGCCAGAGACATTGAGCTCTACAGCCTCTGCGAGGATCACCTCCTGCCCTTCTACGGGCGATGCCACATCGGCTACCTCGCCGATCAGAAGGTCTTCGGGATCAGCAAGCTCGCCAGGCTCACCGATATGTACGCGAGGAGGCTGCAGATCCAGCAGCGCCTCACCGACCAGATCGCCCGCGCCGTCTTCGACTCCATCGGCGCCATCGGCGCCGGCGTGATCATCGAGGCCCGCCACCTCTGCGTGATGATGCGCGGGGTGGAGAAGCAGAACTCCGAGGTGATCACCTCGTCGATGCTGGGGAGCTTCCGCACCTCGGCCGCCACCCGCAGCGAGTTCCTCTCGCTGATCGGCCCCCCGCGTGGCTGAGCGCGCCGCCACCGGCCGGATCCCCGCGCTGATCCGGGCGCTCCTCGTGGAGCTCGGCGAGGATCCCGCCAGGGAGGGGTTGGTTCATACGCCGGAGGCCGCAGCCGGCGTCTTACGGCCCTTCGGTGCGGCGGCGCGCCGCGTCCAGCCGGCCCCTTCGCTCTCGCCTGCGGCGGCGTCAACGCCGGTGGCCTCGGCCTCGCCCCTGTCCCCCTCGTCGACGTCGGCAGGGGCCTCGGCCCAGATGCAGATCGTCTACGACCTGGAGTTCGTCAGCCTCTGCGAGCACCACCTGCTCCCCTTCTTCGGGAGCTGTCACGTCGGCTGGGTCCAGGGCGAGCGCCCCCTGCCCCTGCCCTTCCTCAGCCAGCTCCTCGGCCACTTCGCCACCAGGCTCCAGCTCCAGGAGCGGCTCACCGAGCAGCTCGCCAACGCCCTCGAGACCGCCGTACAGCCCGGGGCCTTGGCCATCGTCATCCAAGGACGACATATGTGCATGCGGATGCGGGGGGTGGAGAAGCAGAACACCGTCATCGAGAGCTCCGCCCTCCGCGGGCGCTTCCTCCACGATGTCGAGCTGCGCCGTTCCTTCTACACCCAGCTCCGACGGCGTTAGTGGACCTTGCCGTCGATCCGCGGCTGCCAGAGGAAGGGCACCACCCGGAGGCCGATCAGTACGAAGCAGAGCGACCAGCCGATGGCTGCCAGGTAGATCCACTCCATCAGCAACGCCGGCCAGAGCTGGGTGGCCACGAGGCGGAAGAAGGCCGCGACGCCCATCGCCGCCATCGCGATCCGATCGGCGCGGGTGAAGCGCAGCTTGCGCCCGTTGTGGCCCTGGCTGATCCGGATCAGCATGGGCGGAATCACCATGCCCATACAGAGGAAGGTGAAGACGTGGGTGGAGAGCGATCCCAACCCCGCGTAGAGGCCGGCGTAGCGCAGCGACGAGAGCGCGAAGTGCGCCACCAGCCCCAGATAGCCCACGTACATCACGGCGATCTCGAAGCGCTTCATCCCCACCCACGGCTTCCAAGTGAGCAGGCGGGCGAAGAGGAGGAGCGCCGCCAGGCCGAGGACAACCACCGCCGCGTTCACCGGCAGGAGCGCCTCGAAGACCGCCGCCATCACGAGGAGTTTGATCGGCATGTCGAGCCAGCGCCGCTTCGGCAGGGGCGTCCCCATGGCGTTCTTCATGAACTGCGGCATGGTCCGCTCGAACATCACGGCGAACGCGACCCGGAAGAGGCCCAGCGTCATCGTGGTGCCGTAGAGCCACATCGACGGCGTCACCAGCAGGTTCTTGGCCACCAGAAAGAGCGGCAGCGCCACCACGAAGAACCAGTTGTCTGCGAAGGCGTCCTGCCTGCGGTAGCGGACCAGAGTCCAAACCAGGTAGCCCACCACGTAGACGGGGAAGACGTTGAGGAGCGCGCGGCTGAACAGCGGGCTCTCGATGAAGATCGCGCCTCGCTCCAGGAGCCAGAGGAGCACCGCCACCGCCAGGGCGCCGCCGTGGATTCCGCGGATCTTCACCCAATTCTTGCTGGCGGTGAGGAGGAAGCCGCCGAGCACCGCCCAGCCGAAGCCGAAGAACATCTCGTGGGCGTGCCACGCGATCGACGAGGGCCCGGTCGACCTCCAGGGCAAGGCCCCGGAGAAGGCCGCCGCCCAGACCAGCGGCAAGAGCGCGCCCGCCACGAAGGCCAGCGTGAAGAAGGGCCGGAACCCTGCCAGCCAGATCGGATGCGAGAACGCGCCGACGCCTGGCGCTGGCCCCACCGGAAGGTGTGGGACGGACGTGGACTGGTTGGTCATGATCGCTCCGGAGCGCGCGGGCCGTCCCCAGGGCCTCCCTGGACGTCGCGCAGGTCTCATCTCCTCATAGATGCCCCACGATCGACCCGCAACCGCAGTGGAGACAGCTCACTCCGCCCAAGAGTCTTTTCAGTTTCCCTGGTGGCGAGCCCACGAAAGTCGTGCGACGATCCCGATCCCTCCCCGGTAGATTGGAGATGTCGGATGAGAGCCGTATCGATCGCAGTCGTCGCTTGGGTCGGAGTGTTGGGAATTGGTTGCGGCAGCTCGGAGGAGCCGAAGGAGAGGCCCTGCGAAGGCGCGGACTGCGATCAGCCAGGCGGTGGCATAGGAGGCACGGGAGGCACCGGCGGCGCAGGAGGCGTCGGCTCCGGCGGATCGGGAGCCTCCGATGATACCCGGGAGCCCTGGTCGTTTGGGCACGACATGAGCTCCGTCGACGCATGCGTCGACCAGTTTCTCGACCGCGTCACCGCGACCGACGCCTTCGATCTGGCCACCCAGGTCGGAACCAACGTCGAGCTCCCAATCGGCTTCAGCGAGGTGGGCATCTTTCGGGAGGTCGCCGGACAAACGGCCACCTTCTCCCTCGCCTCCCTGGACACCGATCTCGTGGTTCGCTGGCCACGGAAGTTCGATGCCCTCTGGAACGAATATGCCGGCGAGGAATACACCATCAGCCGCAGCAGGGACTGGCTCACGCTCCAGGCGGTCGACGTGGCCAACCGCGGTGACATCGTCATGGCGCTGCACGTGGGGAGAGGCGACATCCCACCGGCGCAGATCGACCCGCCGACCCCCGACCGGGGTCCGAGCATGCACTACCTCCCCCAATGTGCCCTCCCGGCCAGCAGTTGTGACGCAGTCGCGCTCCAGATCGAGGTAAGGCTCGGCGACGACGGCCCCAACCTGATGTGGTCCGGATGGGTGGGGGGCATCAAAGGCTGGAACCTCAGCCAATGGTCGACCTTCCGGCCGGAGGGCTGCACCCGCGGCGGCTACGTCTCCGTCATCGCTGGCGAAGGTTATTTCCTCGGGCAATAGCTTCGGGCGCCTGTAGGTGACGGATGCCAAACGGAGTCCCTGCTCCGACGAGCCTCCCCGGGGCTGCGGCCACCGGGCCCCGGTGGCGGCCGCAAGCCAGATCCATGCCGAGTTGGAATGTGACGCCGGCCGTGGCGACGTTCCCCGGGGACCTGGCTTCCGAGCTGCGGCATCTCGACTCAGCCTGCTGGGAGCGCCAGCCTCCCTCAACCGAAGCTGTCGGGATCGAGTCCGGTGCGCAGGCCCTGATCCAGCCCGGCGATGCGAGACAGCTCGTCGGCGTCGAGCTGGAAATCGAAGACATCGAAGTTCTCGCGGATGCGAGCCTCATGGCTCGATTTCGGGATCACGAGCAGGCCGGAATCGAGGTGCCAGCGGATCACCACCTGCGCCGGCGTCTTCCCATGCTCCTTCGCCAGGTCGGTGATCACCTCATCGTCGAGGTGACGCGCCCTCGCGAGGGGGCTCCAGGACTCCGTGGCGATGCCCTGCTCCCCCAGGAACGACCGCAGCTCTCGCTGCTGCAGAAAGGGGTGCAGCTCGATCTGATCGACCGCCGGCACCACGCCCGTCTCGCCGATGATCCGCTCCAGGTGTGGCCGATGGAAGTTCGAGACTCCGATCGAGCGGGCCCGACCCTCCTGCCGCAGGCGCACCAACGCCTTCCACGTCTCGACGTAGCGGTTCGCTGCCGGGCTGGGCCAATGGATCAGGTAGAGGTCGACCGACTCCAGCCCGAGCCTCTTCAGGCTCGCGTCGCAGGCCCGCAGCGCCTGATCGTAGCCCTGGTCGTCGTTCCATAGCTTCGTGGTCACGAAGATCTCGTCCCGCGGCACGCCGCTGGACGCGATCCCCTCCCCGACTCCTTCCTCATTTCCGTACATCGCCGCGGTATCGATCGAGCGGTAACCCGTCTCGATCGCGATCCGAACCGTCGCCGCTGCGTCGTCGTTGGAGATCTTCCACGTGCCGAATCCCAGGCGAGGGATGGCGCGACCGTCGTTCAGGATCAGGTCTGGCAGCTTCATCGAACACGCTCCTTCGTTGCGTCTGTTGGCGTTGGCTTTCCCCCTATCGCGGCTCGAGGTCCGATGGGGGCTCATGGCCTCCACCGCGTCTCCTCATGTGGCCGGCCGATCGATGCGGAGCTCGGAGTCCCGGATCAGGGTCCATGCGAGGAGGGCGGAGACTACCAGGAGCCCCGCGCAGATCCACATGGCCCGAGGAAAGCTCGTGGCGAGGGCGCCGGCATAGTCATGGCCCGTGAGGCCGGTGAGGAGGGGGAGCGCGGCGACGGCGAGGAGGCCTGCAGCCCGTGCCACCGCGTTGTTCACGCCGCTGGCCGCGCCGGCTCGGACGGGATCGGCGGCGGCCAGCACCGCGACGGTGACCGGGATCGCGACGAAGGAGATGCCGACCGCCACGACGATCATGGGCGGCAAGACGTCCCGCAGCAGGGTGGGTGCGGCGCCGAGCCGACCCAGGAGCACCATGCCGACGGCGGCGACGAAGCAGCCTCCGGCGAGGAGGCGCCGCGGCCCCGCCCGAGCGGCGAGGCCACCGATCCAGGACGAGAGGAGCAGCATCACGATCGAGATGGGCAGCAGCGAGAGACCGGCGAGGATCGGCGGATAACCCGCCACCACCTGGAGGTAGATCACCAGGAAGAAGAAGGTGCCGCCCAGGGCCGCGTAGGCACAGAAGGTGATCAGATTGGCGACGCAGAACTCCCGCGATCGGAAGAGGTCCAGCGGGAGCATGGGCTCCGCGCTGCGCCGCTCCACGAAGACGAAGGCCACCAGCAGCGAGACGCCGACGAGCCCCGTCACCGCTCCCGCTGCCGTCTCCCCTGCGCCCCCCGCCGAGATCAGCGCGTAGCTGATCGCCCCGAGGCCGACCACCGCGAGGGCCGCGCCGAGCAGATCTCGCCTCCCTCGCTGGGAGGGGTCGCGGCTCTCGGGCACGTGCCGCGCCGCCACCAGCACCGCCGCCCCGAGCGGAAGGTTCAGCAGGAAGATGAAGCGCCAGCCCACCGAGCCCACCAGCCAGCCGCCCAAGAGGGGGCCGACGGCGGCGGCGACCCCGCTCAGCCCCGACCACGCGCCGATCGCCCTCCCTCGATCGTCGCGGTGGATCGAAGATTGGATCAGCGAGAGCGCCCCCGGCATGAGCAGGGCACCTCCCACCCCCTGCAGCCCCCGCGCAGCCACCAATACATGTAGTGAAGGCGCCGCAGCGCAGAGCAGGGACGCCAGCGTGAACCACCACACCCCGATCACGAAGATCCGGCGCCTGCCGTAGCGATCCCCCAACGATCCCCCCAGGAGCAGGAAGGACGCGAGGGTGAGCATATAAGCGTCGACCGTCCACTGCAGGCCGGCGATCCCCGCGCCGAAGCTCCTCCCCAGCGACGGCAGCGCCACGTTCACCACCGTCGAGTCCAGGAGCGCCATGCTCGAGCCGAGCACCGTCGTGACCAGCACCCACTTGCCCGCGGGCTGAGAGAGCCTCGCCGAGGGCCGGTCGGACGTCGCCACGATTCAGCCTCCCGTCGTCAGGGCCGAGCAGAGCGGGCAGGCTCGGTGCTCGTGAGGGACGTCGCTCCGATGCAGATCCAGCAGCGCCCTCGACACCTCCGCCAGCTCCCGTCGCACCCCGCGGCGGGCACCCTTCACCCGGGCGATCTTCATATGATCGTACGCGGTCGTCTGATGCCGCATCCACGCGATCACCGCCGCCTCGGCGCGCTGCTCGATCGGGATCCGCTCCGTCCGCGCCACCGTCCCCGATCCCACCGGCGTCGCGTGGGCCGCCACCGCAGCCGCCAACTCGATCGCCTTGGCGTGGAACGTCTTGGAGAAGCGCAGGAATCGAAAGACCGTCGCCGCGAAGTCGTGGGCGTAGGCCTCCTGCGCCTTCGCCCGCCGGGCGACGTCCTGCTCCCGCCGCCGCGCGTACGCGGGATCCGCGCGCTCCACAGTCAGCGTGCCCCGCGCCTCCTCAATATGGCCTGCCGGCGCCCACACGCCCTTCGAGAACTTCTTGCGCCCCCGCATCTCGATCACGGTCCAGCTCGGCCCCGCCGCCTTCACCCGACGGGTCAGCCCCGGATCCCCTGGAGGCAGCAGAGCCCAGCCGTCCGGCGGCGCGGCGACGCTGCCATCCGGCAGGCGGACGCGGCGGGGATCGGCGGTAGGGGAGACGACCAAGCTCTCTGACGACATGGAGCGCCCTTGTAGCCCACCGCCGGCCTCTCCTCCACCTCCGTATTCGCCCCCGGCCCCGCCGCCGCTTCGTCCTCCTCGAAGCGCGCGAATCGCGACCTCATCACTCCGTCCGTCGCCGCCAGGTGGGACGGTCGGGAAAAACTTTGAACAGACTCGCATGGCCGCCCGTCTGCTTGGGCATGAGAAACTTGATCCTGGTTCCGATGCTCCTCCTTGGTTCCCTCCTCTCCACGGGATGCGCCATGGGACTCAGCATGCGTCCCCCGATGGAGACCACGATCTACTTTCCAGTACCGCCGCCCAGGCGGGCGCCGCTGCCGCCGCCGCCTCCTCGTGGCCCCATGAGCCGGAACGAGGCCGTCGCCCTCGGGCAGTCGTATTGCTACGACCGAGGCCTCGATTGCTGGCTCGACGGCGCCAACCTCGCCAAGCGGGACTCATTGTGGAAGGTGAAGTTCACGGCACGCGACCGCCGCTCTCAGGGCAAGCTTCACCTCGAGTTCGACTCCCATTCCGGCAGGCTGCTTCGAGCCGACGAGAAGGGCCAGCTCCGCCGCCGTGGCTGAGGGACTCCCCCCAGGCGGTGACCAAGACCAGCCGGGATCTCGATCCTCGGCGGATCGTTGACGGGACGACAAGCCGCCGCCGCGCCATGGAGCGCGGTCGGCGCACACCTGCCACCATCGTCTACACATTGAAGGGTAGCGATGAACGCTGGCGATCATGAGGTGGAGGGAGGGGAGGAAGCGAGCGATCGCCTCGAGCGAGGCCTCGGCCGATTCCTGGCCGTGCACCACGACGAGATCATGGCCGCTTGGGGCGAAGAGGCACGGCGGCTCCCGACCGCCAAGGGGCTGGAAGAGCCCGTGCTCCTCAACTCCCTGCCCGACTTCCTCGACGCGCTGGCCAAGACGATGCGCGGAGGCGCCATCGCGGACGAGGCCCACACCCACCACCTCATCGAAGAGCACGCGCTCGATCGGCTGGAGCACGGTTACAGCCTCTCGCAGGTGACCTCCGAGTTCGCGATCTTGCGGGACGTGATCCTGCGGATGGCGAAGCTCCGGATCGGTGCCCCGACCTCCATCGACGAGGTCCGCGTCTTCCACCGCACCATCGACAAGGCGATCGAGTTGGCGATCGCCTACTTCGTCGACGCCCAGGAGCGCGTGGCGCAGGCGCTCGATCGAATCTCGGTGGCCAGCCTCGAGAGCCGGGATCTGGACCAGCTCCTTCGCAAGCTGATGCGTCCGGTCCTCGAGGCGCTGACTGCCGTCGACACCGTCTCCCTCCTCCTGCGAGAGGGGGATCGACTGCGAGTACGGGTCGCCGAGGGCCTCGGCCGAGAGGCGGAGGTCGGCTTCACCGTGAAGATCGGCGAGGGCTTCGCCGGCACCATCGCAGCCACCATGAAACCTTCCCTGCTCCGGTCACCATCCGAGGGCTCGCTCCTGCGCAGCCCCCACCTGCGCGCGCATCGGGCCCGAGCGCTCTATGGCGTCCCGCTGATCGCCGACGGCGAGGTAATCGGCGTCGCGCATATGGGCTCTCTCACCGCCTACGAGTTCCGACGATCGGACGTGCGCCTCCTGGACGCCATGGCCGCCCGGGCTACCGCCGCAATCTCGCAGCAAGTGCTCAAGGAGGAGACCGCGCGACTCCTCGAGCGGGAGCAGGTCGCGCGCAAGGGTGCCGAGCGGGAGGTTCGTCTTCGCAAACGGGTCCTCGCGGTCGTCTCTCACGACCTGCGCAACCCCCTCGGCGCCATCCGGATGAGCGCCGAGCTGATCCTCCGTCGCAGCCGAGAGCTCGACGCGCCCCGCGTACTTCGTCACGCGCAGACCATCGCCCGCTCAGTGTCCCGGATGGACCGCCTGATCGTCGACCTCGTCGACGTCGCCAGCATCGAGTCGGGTGGCCTCCAGACGGTCCCGGCACCGGTCCGGGTCGACTCCCTGATCCGCGAAGCCACCCAGCTCCAGGAGCCGCTCGCCGCCGAGAAGTCGATCCGCCTCCGCCGCGAGGACTCGACAGGGGACGCCATGATCGAGGTCGATCGGGAGCGCATGCTCCAGGTCTTCGCCAACCTGATCGGCAACGCCCTCAAGTACTCCGACCCCGGCCAGACGATCACAGTCCGCGCGAACCTCGCTGGATCCCGCGTTCTCTTCGCGATCGCCGACAGCGGACCGGGGATCCCTGCGGATGAGGTCGTACACATCTTCGAGCCCTATTGGACCCGGACGCGCAACGACCAGGGCGGCCTCGGCCTCGGTCTCGTCATCGCGAAGGCCATCGTCGAAGCCCACGCAGGGCAGCTCTGGGTGGAGACCGAGGCCGGCCAAGGCGCCACCTTTTGCTTCAGCCTCCCGCGCGGACGAGGCGGCTGAGTTCGCGATCGAAGCTCGCGGCGAAGCGCTGGCGGTCCTGGGCGGCGAAGCCCTTCGGGCCGCCGGTGACGACGCCGGACTCGCGGAGCTCGTGCATGAAGTCACGCACCGAGAGGCGCTCGCCGACGCTCTCCTCGGTGAAGGTCTCGCCCCTCGGATCGAGGGTGACGACGCCCTTGGCCACCAGCGCTGCAGCCAACGGGATGTCTTGGGTCACGGCGAGATCGCCGGCCCGGGCCTTGGCGGCGATGTGCATATCCGCCACGTCCAAACCCTGGCCTACCTGCACCGTCGAGACCAGCGGCGATGGGGGCAGGTGAAGCGGCTTGTTGGCCACGAAGACCACCGGCACCTGCACGCGGGCGGAGGCGCGTAGCACGATCTCCCGAACAGGCCCCGGGCAGGCGTCGGCGTCGATCCAGATTCTCAATCGGTCTCCTCCCGGCGGCATGTGCGCCGCCCGCTCTCCTCGCCCGCCGCTCCCGCTGCTTATGAGGCGATTCCTTCACAGGACGATGCGGGCGGCCGCCGATCATGGGCTGTCGATGGGCGGCCAATCCATGATGCCTGATTGTCAGCTGTCCGTTATATACGCCTCATGAACCGCAAACTCATAGGGTTCGCCGCATCCCTGGCCTTCGTCGCCGGCTGCAAGAGCGAGCCAAAGACAGCCGAAGCCCCGCCCGCCGCCACCGAGGCGGCCAAGGCTCCCATCGACAAGTCACTCCTCGCCGCCTTCGGCGCGCTGCCCGATGTGATCGAGCGCCAGGACGGCCCTGCGCCCGAGGCGCGGGTCGACCTCGGGCGGATGCTCTACTACGACGAGCGCCTCTCCAAGAACCACGACATCTCCTGTAACTCCTGCCACGACCTCGCCGCCTATGGCGTCGACGGCAAGGCGCTCTCGCCCGGGCATCTCGGCCAGCTCGGCGCCCGAAACTCGCCCACCGTCTACAACGCCGCCGGCCGCCACGTGCAGTTCTGGGACGGCAGGGCCGCCGACGTCGAAGAACAGGCCCTCGGGCCGATGATGAACCCGGTGGAGATGGCCATGCCCGACGAGGCGCGTGTGCTCGCGACGGTGCGCTCGATCCCCGCGTATGTGGAGGCCTTCACCAAGGCCTTCCCGGAGGAGAAGGAGCCCATCAGCTTTATCAACGTGGGCCGGGCCATCGGCGCCTTCGAGCGCGGCCTCGTCACCCCATCTCCCTGGGATCGCTTCATCGGCGGCGACGAAGACGCCATCACCGACGAGCAGAAGGCCGGCTTCAACCAATTCGTCGCCAGCGGCTGCATGACCTGCCACAACGGCACCTACGTCGGCGGCACCATGTTCCAGAAGCTCGGCCTCATCAAGCCGTGGCCCTCCCAGAAGGATCTTGGCCGCCACGAGGTCACCCAGGCCGAGACCGACAAGCTCGTCTTCAGCGTGCCGACCTTGCGGAACATCGCGAAGACCGCCCCCTACTTCCACGACGGCTCCGTCGCCACCCTCGACGAAGCCGTCCGTCTCATGGCCGGCCACCAGGTCGGAGTCGAGCTGAAGGATCCCGAGGTGAAGTCGATCCTCGCCTTCCTCGACACCCTCACCGGCGAGATCCCGCAGGCGTACATCGTCAAGCCCGAGCTTCCCCCGAGCACCGACGCGACGCCCAAGCCCGATCCCACTTGATCTGCCGGAACCCGGGACCTCCAAAGCGCCCTCCCGCCATCGCGAGGCGCGTTTCGTTGAACGCGCCCCTCCAGGGACTGGGAGACACAATCCGTGGAGACCTGCAGCATGGACGGGGCACGGTTCGTGGAAACGCAAACGGCGGGGCAGCGGAGGTAGGCGTCGACTGCCCGGGTGGCGCGCTATAGCGGCCGCCACTGCTCATTGGGATCGAGACGACAAGCTCTTATAGTTTGACGAATTATGAGAGTTTGGATTCGGCTTGGTCGCAATTCAGCGAAGCCTCTTGATACCAAAGTAGCAATCCATATACCGTCTCGATCCATGCACACCCCGAGAGCCTTCCTATCCCTCGTAGCGGTCTCATTCCTCGCCTTCGGTACGCTCCTCGGCTGTGGAGCCGACGAGCCGACCGAGGAGCCGCCCGTCATCATCCCCGAGCCGGATCCGGATCCGGATCCGATCGAGTGTAGCGTCGACTGCGCTGCCCTCGAGGCGCCGGCCTGCATGAAGTCCGTGTGCAACGATGGCAGCCTCCCTGGCACCGCCGGAGAGTGCGTGATGGTGCCGCAGGAGGATGGCGCTGCCTGCGACGACGGCGATCTTTGCACCGTCGGCGACTCCTGTAGGGAAGGCGCCTGCACCGCAGGTGATCGGTTGGACTGCTCGGAGGCAGGCAGCGGATGCATGATCGGCGTCTGCGATCCCAGCGATGGGACCTGCGTCGGCTCGCCAGCCCCGGACGGCAAGAGCTGTGACGACGGCGATCTGTGCACCTCGGATGATGCCTGTGTGAGCGGGAGCTGTGTCGGCGGCGGGCCCATCGACTGCTCGCACCTGGACTCTGCATGCATCGCTGGTTCGTGCGATCCGCAGGACGGGACCTGCGTGGCGGCGCCCGCGTCGGAGGGCCGCTCGTGCGACGGCGGCGATCCATGCACGGTCGGCACCACCTGCCAAGCCGGGATCTGCACGGGCGAGCCCATGGACTGCTCGAGCCTGGACTCTGAGTGCTCGGTCGGCGCATGTGAGGTCCGCGACGGAGTCGGGACCTGCGTGGCGACGCCGGCAAACGAGGACGCGGCTTGCGACGGCGGCGACCTCTGCACCATCGGCAGCACCTGCCAGGAGGGCGTCTGCGCGCAGGGTGCTCCAATGGATTGCTCGCATCTCGACGGTGCCTGCACGGAGGGGGCCTGTGTGTCCGGCATTTGCATGGAGCGTCCCGCCAATTCCGGCGATTCTTGCGACGACGGAGACCTCTGCACCGTCGGCGACGTCTGCCGAAGCGGCGCCTGTCGCGGCGTCCCCAAGTACTGCGCCTCGAACTCGGCCTGCACGGTCGGCTCGTGCGATCCCGTCGACGGGAGCTGCCAGGATCAGCCCGTCACCAACGGCGTTTCCTGCGGCGACGTCGACCTCTGCACGCTCGGCGGCACCTGCACCGACGGCGCCTGCGTCGGGGGTACGCCGAAGGACTGCTCCTCGCTGAACTCCACCTGTGCGGCGGGCATGTGCGATCCGAACGACGGGAGTTGCATCCCGGTGCCCGCCAACGAGGGACTCTCCTGTGACGACGGGCTCGCGTGCACCGACGCGACAGTCTGCATGGGAGGCATCTGCGCCGGTGGCAACTCTCCGGCCTGCTCGATGGTCCCAGACGGCTGCTGCCCGGCCTCGTGCTCGGAGTTCGACGACGCAGATTGCGGCTGTCCAGGGGAGGTCATCAACGGCTCCTGCGTCTACATCCCGAGCACGGGCTCCGTCGCGAACAACTCGCTGGCGGTCTCCGCTTGCCAGGCGCTGGGGGCAGGCTGGGACATCTGCCCTGCGGCGATGGCATGTCTGCCAGACACGCTCACCTACCTCCAGGACGTCGGATGCTCCTGTTCCGGTGGCGCCGCTACATGTGGATGCGGAAGTGCCGCCAACATCTACATCCACGTCGCTGGCGGCAGGCCCTACTACATGCGAGGCCCGAACTTCCCGGGCTGCATGACGTCGGCAACGTGTACGGACTCAGTGAGCGAGAGCTGCGGGACGCCGCTCTGCTGCAAGGCGATGCCGTGACCTGAGCTGATCGCAGGCTGCGCGATGGCACGGCGTCGTTTTGCGCGGCAACACATGGCGCCGCATGCTTCTGCAGCGAGGTCAGCGCGGCTGCTCAAACGGAGCGCGCCTTGATCGTCTCGGTTCAGCCCTACGCACGTGAGGAACACCACGAGATCGAACTCGCCTCCGAGCGAGACGCCGGTTCATCCTGGCCTTCCCCCGGTTTCGTGGACACCCCACTCAAGCGGGGATGTCCCCATGCAGAGCAGGC
Organism: Vulgatibacter incomptus; assembly: GCA_040391605.1. GTDB lineage: Bacteria > Myxococcota > Myxococcia > Myxococcales > Vulgatibacteraceae > Vulgatibacter > Vulgatibacter incomptus_A. Next base: position 1,605 of record JBEBXK010000008.1, on the reverse strand, counting down.
CGAACAGCAAGTTCACCCCCGAGTTCAGGGCTGATGCGGTTCGTCTGGCCCCGACCTCGGGCAGACTCCTGGCCGTCGTGGCCAGAGATCTGGACTTGAGCCACTCCGCGCTGCGAGTGTGGGTCAGGCAGGCAGCGATCGATGCAGGTGGGGATTGGCGGCGCCCTCTCACCAAGTCGAGCTGAAGGATCCCGAGGTGAAGTCGATCCTCGCCTTCCCCGACACCCTCACCGGCGAGATCCCGCAGGAGTACATCGCCAAGCCCGAGCCCCGACGCGACGCCCAAGCCCGATCCCACCGGATCTGCAGGAACCCGGGACCTCCAAGGCGCCCTCCCGCCATCGCGAGGCACGGCGTGGGGAATACTGCGCCGTGTCTAGCGCCGCCGCCGGCGCAATCGGTTCATCCGCACGCACGTGGGGAACACGATTTCCTGGAGCGGATGCAGTTCGATGTGCGCGGTTCATCCCCACGCACGTGGGGAACACATGGAGAGCTTCTCCCAGCGGTTCGGGTAGAGCGGTTCATCCCCACGCACGTGGGGAACACTCGCGCTCGAGCTTGATGACCTCGAGCTTCGTCGGTTCATCCCCACGCACGTGGGGAACACACCTCCTGCATGATGAGGTCGAAGGGCTCCTCCGGTTCATCCCCACGCACGTGGGGAACACTCGGCGAGGGCCAGGTTGCGGGTGCCATCCGTCGGTTCATCCCCACGCACGTGGGGAACACGTCGCCTCCTGCTCCGACAGCTCCCGGAGCTCCGGTTCATCCCCACGCACGTGGGGAACACGGGACGCCGCCGGCGTCGAGGACGCCTCGGATCGGTTCATCCCCACGCACGTGGGGAACACGCGAAGGGTGACGTAGCTCGGGATCGACAGGCCGGTTCATCCCCACGCACGTGGGGAACACGAGATGTTCGAGGGCGGCCATGGTTGACTCGGCGGATCATCCCCACGCACGTGGGGAACACCGCGGGCGGCGGCATCAGTCGCCGCCCGCTTCCGGTTCATCCCCACGCACGTGGGGAACACCTCAAAGAGCTGCGCGCACGCTGCGGCACCGTCGGTTCATCCCCACGCACGTGGGGAACACTGCACGGATCGTCTCCGTGTCTGCGATCGTCTGGGTTCATCCCCACGCACGTGGGGAACACTCGAGGACATGGAGTCGACGTGGGAGGACTTCCCGTTCATCCCCACGCACGTGGGGAACACATCTCGGTGGCGTACATCCAGGACCAGACGCGCGGTTCATCCCCACGCACGTGGGGAACACAGCCGCCACCGCCCGACCCGATCACAATTCTCCGGTTCATCCCCACGCACGTGGGGAACACGTCGTCTGGATGCTGCGATGCCGCAGGAACACCGGTTCATCCCCACGCACGTGGGGAACACGCCACTTTTTGACCTAGAGGTGGCGACGCGCCCGGTTCATCCCCACGCACGTGGGGAACACCTGAACTGCGTGATCAGCGGTGGTGCGGGTTCCGGCCCATTCCGATCACCGATTCCGGTTGAAGCCGATCACTGATTCCGGTGCATGCCGATCACTGATTCCGGTCCAAGTCGATCGCTGAACGGACGGCCAGGAGTTACG